>JBAPRH010000059.1:0-26826 GCA_049280995.1 Acidobacteriaceae bacterium | reverse complement strand
GGGCATAGTGCCTCCAAAAAATATATCTTGATCCTGAAAACAAAGGACTTAGCAAACGTTGATCCTACAAACAATGGACTTAGGACTGGCCGTCCAGGCAACGGCGGCTTCGCCGCGCCTGTGAGTTTAGTTAAAAAAGTGGATATTGATCATGAAAACAAAGGACTTAGAAAACGTTGATCATGAAAACAAAGGACTTACGAGATCGATCCTGAGAACAAAGAGCTTAGCTCAAATTTTCCCCTAAAGAGCGAAAGGCGCAGCTTGTGGCTGCGCCTTCGGGTCGTGACTTTCTTCTACTCTTTTAGTTTAGCAGGTTGGGGGAATTCAGATGCATTTGTAAGTCAATGTCAATTCAAGAGTTAGGGGCATAGGGACTTGACATCTTTTGAGCTGAAACACTGACCGGGGTTGTGTTCTCCCATGTCTCAAAAGCGAGACCGGGGGGGCAGCCGGCGGGATCAGTTACTGCGGTGTTACTGATCAAGATAGCTATCGGATGAAGACACCGCATTGCCGTACAATCGCGCCGGAGGTAATTGACTTGCGCAGATATGCCTTGGTGTTGCTCGCTGTTTTCGGGATTTCAATCGCCGCTGGTGCTCAGATCACAAAACTTCGTGTACTTGGCGCCCCCGGCGTCACACAGTCAGACCTGAAGGATTGGCATAACACGCTGAGTGCGTCCGCCAGTGTGCTTACGCTTGACTGCCAGAAGTGCAGCCCAATCCACACAGTGGCCATTCCAGTGGCCCAAATTAAGGAGTTGCACTATGGCCAGAATGCCTACCACCACTGGGTCAGCGGCATTGTAACTGGCGTTTTTTCGCTCGGAGTAGGAGCGATCGTGGGTTTCATGCCCCATCATCAACACTTCTTTTCCGTGGACCTCAAAGATGGTAAGGTGCTTGCAATTCAGGCTGACAAGCATGACTACAAACAGGTGGCTGCGATGCTTGAGAATTCCGCCGGGCTTCCAATTGAGGTAAGCGCGAAGGATGCCCATTTTCTGTCCGGATTCAACACGAAAGTTGTAGCTGAGGCCGCCGCTTCGCATTAACTCGTGTTCTTTCCATGTCTCAAAAGCGAGACATGGACAGCCGGCACCCGGCACCCGACGCCGGGCGGAACTGCTGGTGATCGAGTTATTTCGCCCCGACGGGTTTGTAGCCGCAGGTGGCTGCGCTCTTCATGGCTTCCACTGCTTCTTCGGTGCTGAGCAGGGGAGTAGTTTTCACGTTTTTGCAGGCTCCTCCTGCGCCAATGGCGAGCGCGAAGGCCGCGGCGCTGACGTTGTTGGGCATTTCCGTTATGCCGACGACGTCGTAGTCGCCAAAAGAGAACCAGAAGGGCCCTATTTTGCCGCCGAGGCGTTCGATGGGTTTGCGGATTGCGTCGGCGCGGTTCTCCGGGTGCTGCACCATGGCGGAGAGCGCCGACTGCCTATAGGACACCTGCACTAAGTAACTGGGCATAGATTGCCCCCTCTCAGGAAATCGGGGGAAGGAAGCAAAGGTAGCACCTCGTGTTGAAGGAGGTCAATTACCCACTCAAGGCAAAGGTGGGCTTGAGTGGGCCATCGGCCGTGGAGTGTTCTTCCCATGTTTCAAAAGCGAGACATGGGGCACCCGGCAGCTGGAGGAGCGCAGGGAGGTTACGAAATCGACTGGCTGCGCGGGACGGGTACTGGCGGGGTAAACGACCAAACCAGCGCAACGACCCAGCCGATGGCGGTCCAACCCAACAGAATGTCGACGAGGATGATAGGTACTCGACTATCGTGCTGACGATAAACAGCAATGATCGTGGGTAAGACATAAATTGCAAGTGAAGCAAGAAGGTAAGCGAAAAGCACGGGAAGAGCAATTAACAGATGAGTAGGCGTGAATAGGTTATCGAGCACGTCAATATCGACCTTTCTAACGAGGTTTCTCGGTGGTTTGGACAATATCTTATCTCGCATGGGCTGTAAACAGCGAACTCCCAGGAGCGCACCAGGAACTTTGCTCGGCAGGCGCTTTGCTGTCTCAGGATGACTCAGCTTTGCCTGCTGAAGCCAAACGCCTAAATGGGTAAGGCGCACAGGGACTTGACATCTGTGAGGGGTGAACGCGGAGGACCGGGGTTGTGTTCTCCCATGTCTCAAACGCGAGACATGGGGGCACCCGGCATGGCCGTGGAGTGTTATTCCCATGTCTCAAAAGCGAGACATGGGGCACCCGCCACTTGTTACTGGGTGGGAGCACTTATGGCACAATCCCAATTGCGACTCGCACTGCCAAAGTTTGTTTGACGAGGTCTGTCTTGATCCATGAATTGTATCTTTCGAGCGCTTCTTTCAACTGTGCCTCGGTGCAGAACCCAGCCGTTACAATCTGCTTGGCCATGTGCTCAAGCGTTCCGGCCCACAAAAAGCTTTGCCATGCAAACTCCGGCGCGCCACGCTTCACAACCTCATCCTGTGCACGGCTACTTATTCTGGCCAGTCCTGCTGATCGGAATAATCCAGGAAGATGGTCTGCCATTTCGTTATCCCACCCGTTTGCCCGCCGCCATGCGAGGAATGCGTCGTAGCACACCCTGAACTCTGGCGGAGGTTCCGGGTCCCACTGGTTTTGAGCGTGGTTGTAGTCGAGAGCTATGACCACGCCGCCGTGTTTGGCAGCTTGCTTCATGTTCTCGATCACCAAACGGGGTTCAGCAATCCATTGCAGCGCTCGCGCACACGTCACAATATCGAATCGCGCACGAAACTTCAAAGCCGTTGCATCTCCACACTCAAATTGCAGGTTCTCGATTTCGGCGTGCTCAGTCCGTGCCATCTCGAGAAGCACCTCGTCCCGATCAAGGCCGATGACGTACCCCTCGGGGTTCACGGCCCGTGCAACGCCTGCGGTAATTGCGCCGGTGCCGCAGCCAACGTCAAGCACAGAAAATCCCGGCCGTAAAAGTTCAGCGAGGCAGCGGTGATCTTGTTCGAGAGTTCGCCACCCAAGGAAGCGAGGATCGGAGCGGTGTGACTGAGCAGGCATATCCATTTCACAATAGAACAAAGGCATGGGTCACTGTTCCGATTTTTCTAATCAATGACAGATGAGTGCACGCTTTGGGGAGAATGGATGGATCACCCGCAATGCGAAAGTAGCCGGGTGTTATTCCCCGGCGATGGTCATGCCGTCGATGCGGAGGGTGGGGGAGGCTGTGCTGCCTCGGAACTCTAGGTCGTTGGCGATGGCGGTTATGTTGCGGAACATTTCTTTGAGGTTGCCGGCGATGGTGATTTCCTGGACGGGGTAGGTCAGCTCGCCGTTTTCGATCCAGAGGCCGGAGGCTCCGCGGGAGTAGTCGCCGGTGACCATGTTGACGCCCTGGCCCATCAGCTCGGTGACGTAGAGGCCGGAGGGGACGGCGCGGAGGATCGCTTCGAGCGATTGGGTTCCGGGGGCGAGGTAGAGGTTGCCGGCTCCGGTGCCGGGGTTGCCGGCGAGGCCTCGGGAGGCGTTGCCGGTGCTTTTCATGCCGAGCTTGCGGGCAGTGTAGGTGTTGAGCAGGTAGTTGGCGAGGACGCCGTTTTCAACGATGACGGTGCGGCGCGAGGGGAGGCCTTCGCCGTCAAAGGGCGAGGTGCCAAAGCCGCCGGGGATGGTTCCGTCGTCGATGACGGTGACCGAGGCATCGGCGACCTGCTGGCCGAGCTTGCCGGTGAAGAAGGAGGCTTCGCGATAGATGCTGTCTCCGGTGGCGGCGCTGAAGATGGCTCCGACGAGCGAGCGGGCAATTTCGCGGTCGAAGACGAGCGGGACCTGCTGGGTTTTGACGCGGCGGGCGTCGAGGCGGCGAAGGGTGCGGCGGGCGGCTTCGGCTCCGACGGATTCGGGGGGGTCGAGTTTGGCGAGCGTGCGCGCGTAGGTGTACCAGTAGTCGCGCTGCATTTCTCCGCTCTTGCCGAGCGCGATGGGGCTGGCGGAAATGGAGCAGGACGAGGCGCGGTACTGGCCGGAGAATCCGCGCGAGTTGGCGAAGATTTTGCGGCCGGTGGCGGCGTCGAAGCTGCCTCCGTCGCTGTTGGTGATGCGGGTGGCCATTGTGGAACTGCTGGGGGCGAGGGCGGCGGCTTCGGCTCGGCGGGCGTAGTCGATGCGGTCGGCGGTCGGGAGGGAGTAGACGTCGTCGTAGTAGAGGGCCAGGTCGGCGACCCCATTTTCGCCTACGATGCTGCCGAATTCTTCTGGTGCGGCGAGCCCGGCGAAGGGGTCTTCGGAGGTGACTCGGGCCAGGGCGATGGCTCCCGTGACGAGGTGGGCTATGCCTTCCTCGCTGAAGTCGCTGGTGGTGGTGCTGGCCGTCCGGTAGCCGTTGGCCCCGGCGACGAGGACGCGGAGGCCCATGCCGCGCGAGCCGGATTCCTTGAGGGTTTCGACCTGGCCCATGCGGACGGTGGTGGAGAATTCGTCGCCTTCGCGGATGGTGACTTCGGCGTCGCTGGCTCCGGCGTGTTGGGCGCGGGAGACGATGTCGGAGGCTAGGGAAGTGAGAGAGGTGGCCAGCTGTTTGGTTTGACTCATGTTGTAACCCTTAGCTTCTGCTTAAGCCTCTGCACCACCACAGCGAGTAGAGCTACGATTCCCCAAAGCGCTCGTTTTTTAAAGTTCTCGAGAGTGGGTTATAGATAAAGTGAAAGGGCGGGGAGTGGCCTCGGCTTTATTTCGACTCAGGTGTCTTTTCCCGTGTTCCGGAGGGGGCAGTTATGCAGTTTGAGAATGGCATTGACGAACATGCTCCTTGAACTGTGCTTGTCTCCGCTTTTCCCACTGTGCTTGCGTCAATTTATTCCGCTTAATCGATTGAACTTTCCAATCGCCAAGTGAGCAGCCATATTCGTTTCCGTCGAGCTTCACTAGCTCAGGCTTCTTTTCCATGCTGGATTCAAACTGAACCACTACCTACCCCCCAAAAATACGGTTGACAAACGAGGGATCCAATCCTAACGGGTTGCAGGTTGCTCGCTTTGCTGCCGAGGCGTATACGATACATCTGGCTGCTTCGTTGGCATTCTTCCGGATTGCTGTAAAGCCGAGGGTGCAACATCATCGCGGGTTTGCAGCGGGACCTGCTGAGTCGGTGCAGTTTGCATTGAAGTGGAAAAAATAGCTGCGTCCATAGATTCGTCAAAGGTCATAACTCGACGGCATGAGTTCGTCAATTTACTGGCCCCTTGAGGCTGCGTGGAAGGGTCGTCCTTTTCGCAGTGGCATTTGCAGATCTTTACACATGTAGGTACATTCGGGTCACATTGCTCTTCGCAAACGCTATGATATCCATTAAGGCATCGCACTGGCGCACAGTCTGCTTTTAGTAAGGCGGCTGTCGATAAAAGCAGAGCAAACAATATCAAAGCCCTTCTCATCTCTGTGTTCTCCCATTTGGTTGGCGTCAACTATACCATCAATCCGGTAGCCGATTGAAAGTATTTTCAGCAGCGGGAATATAAACGTTAGTAATAGTCTGCTGTGGAAGAGTCACAGCGGCGATCCAATTTATCGTCCAGTACCACCGACGGTCATGCGATCTAGTTTGATGGTGGGCATGCCTACGCCTACGGGGACGCTTTGGCCGTCTTTGCCGCAGGTTCCTATGCCTTCGTCGAGTTCCAGGTCGTTGCCTACCATGGAGACGTATTTGAGGGCTTCGGGGCCGTTGCCTATCAGCGTGGCGTCGCGCACCGGGGCGGTTACTTTGCCGTCTTCGATGAGGTAAGCTTCGCTGGCGGAGAAGACGAACTTGCCGCTGACGATATCGACCTGGCCTCCGCCGAAGTTGACGGCGTAGAGGCCGCGCTTGACGCTGCGGAGAATGTCCTCGGGAGCGTCGTCGCCTGCCAGCATGTAGGTGTTGGTCATGCGCGGCATGGGGATTTGCTGGTAGCTCTCGCGGCGTCCGTTGCCGGTGTGGGGCATGTTCATGAGGCGCGAGGAGAGCTTGTCGCTGAGGTAGGTTTTGAGGATGCCGTTTTCAATGAGCACGGTCTCCTGGGTGGCGGAGCCTTCGTCGTCCACGTTGAGCGAGCCTCGGCGGTTGGGCATGGTTCCGTTGTCGACGATGGTGACTTTGGGGCTGGCGACCTGGCGTCCGATGAGGCCGGAAAAAGCTGAGGTTTTGCGGCGGTTGAAGTCGGCTTCGAGGCCGTGGCCGACGGCTTCATGGATCAGGACACCGGGCCATCCGGGGCCGAGGACAACTTCCATTTCGCCAGCGGGGGCGGCGACGGCTCCGAGCTGGAGGATGGCCTGACGCGCGGCCTCGGTGGCGAAGTGCTCGGGGGTTTTTTCGGTCTGGAAGAAATCGATTTCGACGCGCCCGCCGCCGCCGGAGGTTCCGCGGGCGGTCTTGTCGGCATCTTTGGCGAGGACGAAGACGCTGAGGCGCGCGAGGGGCTGAGTGTCGCTGGCGAACGCGCCGTCGGAGGCGGCGATGAGGATGCGGCGCAGCTCGTCGGAGTAGTTGGCGCGCACCTGAGTGATGCGCGGATCGTAGGCGCGGGCGGTGCGGTCGGCGCGCATGACGAGGGCCAACTTTGAGGCCAAATCGGTGTCGAGGTCGACGGCGGGCGCGGGGTAAAGGCTGGGCGTTTTGGTCTCGGTGAATCCGGCGACGGGCTGTTTGGCCGGGCCGCTGGCGATGAGGGCGGCGGTGCGCGCGGCCCGGAGCAGGCGGTCGGAGGAAAGATCGTCGGTGTAGGCGTAGCCGGTGCGCTCGCCGCTGAGGACGCGGATGCCGCATCCGGCGCTGACGCCCTGGCTGGCGGACTTGACGATGGATTCGTCGATGCCGATCGAGGTCGAGGCGATGGACTCGAAATAGAGGTCGGCGTAGTCGCCCCCGGCGGAGAGCGCTTCGCCGAGGCAGCGCTCAAGCAGGCGCTCGGTGATGCCGAATTTGTCGAAGAAGTATTTCTTGTGGTCCTGGGCACTGTCCGGTGGATTGGTCATGAGTTTTAGATGAAGCTGCTGTGATTTTAGGCTCAGAGCGAAGGGTGCGGCGCGTCTGCGGAGTGGGATTCGCCACAGAGGGCGCAGAGAAACAGGCAGCGTCTCCACTAAACGCCTCTTCTATAGCTTTGAGGTAGGGCTTTGTGCCCGTCTGTCGTAATCTGCGGCTTGCCCCGTGATCTCCCCGCTTGCCTGCGCTCCTTGAAGCGCAATCCAGCATGAAATCTGTCGCCGCAAGCTGTGCTACGGAGATTGCCGTGGTCGAAGAGCTTGAGGAAATATTGAAAGGCCAGCTTCCAGCCGGTCCCTTGACGATCCGCGCAGCGGCCTAGTTCGCGTCTCCGCGCTTGCGCCCTGGTGCAGGTTTTGGTTTGGGTTGCGGCTTCTTCTTCGTTTCGCGCTTGCCTGTGTTTTTGTTTCCCATGACCCCAGTTTACTGCCGGACTCAGGCCTGCGGAAATTCAAACTGTGCCACCACCGAGAAATGCCTGGACGTGGCGCGGGCACGGCTTGTCTTGCTATTTCTCAAAGCATGGGAATTCCTCGATTGATCCTCGCTATCCGATCGGTTCGGCTCCTCCGGCTGAGAGCGCTTCGCTGAGGCAGCACCCAAGCAGGCGCTCGGTGATGCCGAATTTGTCGAAGACGTATTTCTTGTGGTTCTGTGCGCTGGCGGGCGAAGGAGTCTTAAGCTTTCAGATGAGACTGCTTTGCTCCAGCTTCAGCGCCGGTCTTTGGCTGCGATCGTTTTCGCGGAGCCACTGGAATACCCCTGCCATAGATATTCGAGCGCCTCGGCCAGGGTTCGCTGCTTCGTTGCTCGATCCACATGTCCTGCGTTGCGGGCAAAGACAAATTGGTAGTGGTAGCCCCTGGCCTTGAGGACCCGCGCCATGTTTTCATTGGCGACCACCCAGTCGTGCATGTGATCGCGCATGACATTGGGGTTGAACAGATCGCGGTCGCCGACTTCCAACCACAGGCGCAGCGGCTTGCGAGGAGATTCCGGAATGAGATGCTCGTGGAACTCCCATGCTCCGTGAGGCGTTTTTGGATTGCTGGGCCACTGCTGATTGACGAAGGTGCCGGAATAAGCGAGGACACGGTGATACAGCTCCGGGTGATACCAGGCCATAATGAGCGCGCATGCGCCGCCGGAGCTTCCTCCCATGGTGGCGCGGCCGTCGGGGTTGTGGGTGAGCCGGACGTGAAGGCGCGACTCAACCAGCGGCAGCACCTCGTGTTCCACGAACTCCGCATAGCGTCCGGACATGGTGTCGTATTCGAGGCCGCGCTCGCTGCCCTGGGCGTCGCCGCCGCCATTCGAGATGGAAATGGCGATCATGACGGGAACGCGGTGCTCCGCGATGAGCGCATCGAGCGTGGTAAAGAGCAGCGGATCCGGCCCATCGGCGTCCACGATGAAAGGCGCAGCCGTGCCTGGGCGATACTGCCTGGGAACATACACGGTAACGCGGCGTGTGTAGGGCGCGGGATGGCTGGTGGTGACGATCAGTTTGGCAGGATCGTGCGGGTCGGGCGTGCCGAAGGTTCCGGGAGTGCGCGCGATGCCCGGATAAAACTTGCTGTCGGCGGATTTCATGACAAGCGTGACGATATCCCCGTGAGGGATATTCGGATTCGGGAGCGCTTCGGGCGCAGGTCGATGGGTTGGTCCAAGAATAAAGTTCCCGTCCTGATTGCTGGGCGGCACAGCGCCGTCGGCAAGCTGGGTGGCGGCGGGAAAGCCGGGACTGTGAGGATCGCGCGTGGGTGGAACTGGATGGCTTGATATGGACGGGTGCGCCGGGGTTTGCGGATGCGCCAAAGAACACGCGAGGAGCAGAATCAGGGCAGAAGGAAGACGATGGAAGCGCATAGGGTCGAGATGGGCCTCTTGGGAAGTATAGTTTGGATCGGCCATGAATAAATCGGAAGCGGAAATTGACGGAAATCGCCGGCGCTTATTTCGATATCCACGGAATCATGGAGCGTGAGCCGCAATCACGGAGCATGAGCTGGAGTTGGGCGGGGGGCGGGTCGTGAAGTGCCGGGACGTGGCGCGCGCACAGCTTGTCGTGCTATTTCTCAAGACATGGCAAATCCCTTGACTGACCCTCGGTATCCTATCGGTTCGGCTCCTCCGGCTGAGTCTGCGAATATGGCGCATCTTTCCAGCTACATTGCGGGACTGGCCGCTCTGCCTGAGAACCTGCGCTCGGCGGTGGACGGGCTGGACGACACGCAACTGGACACGCGGTATCGCGAAGGCGGATGGACGGTGCGCCAGGTGGTGCATCACCTGGCCGACAGCCACATGAATGCTTATCTGCGCATGCGGCTGGCGCTGACCGAAGTCTGGCCGGTGATCAAGCCATACAACCAGGAAACGTGGGCGGAGCTGGTCGACTGCCGCACGCTTCCGGTGGAGGTTTCGCTGGAGATTCTGGCTCCGCTGCACCGGCGGTGGACGGCGCTGCTGAAGTCGCTGCCTGTGGCGGACTGGGAGCGGGGCTACGAGCATCCCGAGCGGGGGCGCGTCACCCTACTGCAGGCGGTCGCTACTTACGAGTGGCACTCGCGACACCATGTGGCCCACATCATGGAGTTACGAAAGAGTAAGGGCTGGTAGCGATTCCTGTTGCGGGCCGGGCGTTGCGCTGCGCATGATGAAGGGCGATGCCCCTCGCCTCTGTTGCATCTTCCACCTCTGTCCGCTCCGCCGCTGGTATCGACGCCGCCGGTGAGCTGGCTCGCGCGCTGGAGGAGTTTTTTGCGGAGTATCCGCGGGCGACGATTGCCGAAAGCGGCCATGCGCTGTTCGACATGGCTGCGGCGCATTTTTCCATATCAACCGAACAGGGCCGGTGCCTGCTGCACCTGTGGTCAGAGGAGCGCAATCTTGTCCGCACCGTCTGCGGCGTGAAGGCGCGCAGGGACTCGCTGCGGGTGGAGGTGCGGCGGTTTGGGCAGGCGAAGCCGCAGGTACTGGAGCTTGAGGCGAATCGCGACCGGCGCGCGCCTTCGACCCGCGAGTCGGGACGGGCGAAATACCTTCGCCTGCTCGACCGCGCGCTGGGGCGGGTGTTTCCGGAGTGGACGAGTGATGGGCTGCGCACGGCTGCTGATCTCGAGCACAGCTTTGGGCCGGAGTATGCGCGCGGGACTCTGCTGAAAGGCGCGGCGGCGTGGGCGGTGATCGGCGTGAATGCGGACGAGCCGCAGAGCACGATTGACGGTGTTCTTACGCTGGGTGTTCTGTGGCTGGCGTATTGCCGCGAGCATGGCGATGGGCGGCGGCTGTACGAAGGGCTGAAGGTGGTGGTTCCGGCGGGCGCATCGCAGACGGCGCGCGCGCGGATGGCGTGGCTGAATGAGCGTGTCGCCAAGTGGGAACTCTACGAGCTGGACGAGCGGACGGAGCAGTTGGAGCGCGGGGATGAGTGCGACGGCGGGAATCTGCAGGCGACTCTGGTCCATGCTTTTCATCCGGAAGCGACGCTGGGGCGCAGTCGGGCGGCGGTGGATCGCGTGCTCGCTCTGCTCGGGCCGGGGCTTCGCGCGGCGACGGAGGTTCGCGCGCGGTCGGCTGCGGAGATTGGGTTTCTGCTGCATGGGCTGGAGTTTGCGCGCGTGAGGAGCGGGTTTGCGCGTGGGTCGTTTGCGCGAGAGGACGCAATCAGCTTTGGCGCGGGGGCGAATGAGACTCCGCTGACAGAGGAAAATGAGGCGATGTTCCGCGAGCTTACGCAGCGGCTGTTTGAGCATCGCCACGCGGGAGGGACGGTTCGCGATCCGCTCTATCGCCTGCAGCCGGAGCGCTGGCTGGAGTGCGAGCTGCGTCGTGACCTGGCTGAAATTGAGCCGGCGATTCGCGTGGAGCCCGTGTATTCGCAGGTTCCGGCGTTTGCTGCCGGCGATCGCGCGATGCTGGACCTGCTGGGGGTGACCCATACGGGCCGGCTGGCGGTGCTGGAGTTGAAGGCCGACGATGATCTGCATTTGCCGTTTCAGGCGCTGGATTACTGGGCGCGGGTGCGGCAGCTTCATCGCGAGCGCGCGTTTGAGAAGCACGGATATTTTCCGGGGATTGAGCTGTCGGACCAGACGCCGCTGCTGTATCTGGTCGCACCGAGTTTGCGGATTCATCCTTCAACGGACACGATACTGCGGCATTTTTCGGCGGAGGTTCCGTGGGAGGTGATTGGGCTGAACGAGGATTGGCGGAAGCGGCGGCGGGTGATTCTGAGGAAAAGGGGCCAGGGACCAAGGGCCAGGGATCAAGGAGTTACCAACCCACATTCTCGTTGAACGAGCAAACCGCAGGTCCTTCGCTGCGCTCAGGATGACAACTTTATTTGGTGAAAACGTATTAAGCTAGCCAGCTAAGCAGAATGCTTCGGCGGATTAGACTTTTCTTCCATGGTGGTATGCTATTCCACTTGCGCCTCGCCTGATGATGGCCTGAGAGGATGGCTTCATGACAGGTTGGAACACTACCGTAGTGCGCCGTCCAGTGCCAGAACCTGATAGGCTGCGGGCTGAAGCCCTGAGGCTCAAGGGCCAAGCAGATCGGCTTATGTGTAAAGCTGATGAGTTGATTGCAGAGGCAGAGAAATTAGAGGTAGCTGAGCAATCCAAGAAGTGGCCGATTTAAACCTTGGGTTAGTCAAGTATATTTATACCCTTTATTTCCCCGACCACCATTGGTCGAAGGCGGCTAAGGCGCGCTCACACTGGAGGCGGTGGCGCTCGCGCTTGTCGCGGATTTTGCGGCGGGTTTCTTCGTCGAGGGGAACCAGCAGATCGAAGGTGATGTTGGCGGGGTCGAAGCGCTTGCCTTCGGCGTGCGTGATGTAGTGGACGAGCGAGCCGAGCGCGGTCGGGCGTGGTGCGGGCGTGGGCTGAGTGCCGCGCGCGTGGGCTGCGGCGTAGAGCCCGGCGAGCATTCCGGTGGCGATTGATTCGGTGTAGCCTTCGACTCCGGAGAGTTGGCCGGCGAAAAAAATGTTGGGGTGGTCGCGCATCTGGAGGGTGGGCGTGAGGACGCGCGGCGCGTTGATGTAGGTGTTGCGGTGAATCTGGCCGAAGCGCAGGAACTTTGCTTCTTCGAGCCCCGGGATGAGGCGCAGGATGCGGGCCTGTTCGCCGTACTTGAGGTGGTTCTGAAAGCCGACGAGGTTGTAGGAGTCGGCACGCAGGTTTTCGCAGCGCAACTGCACAACGGCCCAGGGAATTTTACCGGTGCGCGGGTCGCGCAGGCCGACGGGCTTCATGGGGCCGAAGCGGAGGGTGTCGCGTCCGCGACGGGCCAGCTCTTCGATGGGCAGGCAGCCCTCGAAATAATCGAGCTTCTCCCAGTCCTTTTCCTTGACCTGTTCGGCGGAGACGAGCGCGTCGTAAAAGCGGTCGTACTCCTCCGGCGTCATGGGGCAATTGATGTAGTCGGCAGTTCCTTTGTCGTAGCGCGCGGCGAAGTAGACGCGCTCCTTATTGATGGAGTCGGCCTCGACGATGGGGCTGATGGAGTCGTAGAACGCGAGATGCTCGCTGCCGGTGAGCCGCGCGATTTCGGCGGATAACGCGGCGGAAGTCAGCGGGCCGCTGGCGAGGATGGTAATGCCGTCTTCGGGATCGAGTTGCGTGACTTCTTCGCGATGGACGCGGATGCGGGGATCGGATTCAATCGCTTCCCGGATGAGGCGCGAAAACTCGACGCGGTCGACGGCCAACGCATGACCGGCGGGGACCGCACTCGCGTCGGCGCACTGGAGCAGCGGGGAGCCGGCGCGGCGCATTTCCTGCTTCAGGAGCCAGGGCGCGGTGTTTTCGCTTTCGGATTTGAGGGAGTTGGAGCAGACCAGCTCGCCGAAATTTTCTGTCTCGTGCGCGGGCGTCGTGCGGACGGGGCGCATCTCGTAGAGATCGACTTCGCAGCCGCGTCGCGCGAGGGTAAGCGCGGCTTCCGGCCCGGCGAGTCCACCGCCGATGACGCGAACCTTCATTCCTGCTGCCCCGCTTCCTGTCTACGAGCTTGCTTCGACGACTTCATAGGGCCGCATCATGTCGTTATCTTCATGCTCGAGCATGTGGCAGTGGAAAACATATCTGCCGGTAAATCCCAGGAATTGGACGAGGATGGTAAGCGTCTCGCCGGGAGCGACGACTGCCGTGTCTTTCCATCCGGCCTCGTTCGGAAGTGGAGGGCGGGGACGGCCGAGAAGCTCGAGCCTGCCTTTGCTGTAGGCGGGACCGTTGAATCCCTGTCGCGCGAGGATGCGGAACTGCACCAGGTGCAGATGCATGGGGTGGGCGTCCTCAGTGTTGTTGATAAAGCGCCAGATTTCCGTGGCCCCGAGCTTCGGCTTGACCGATACCGGGTTGTCATAGCCTTTGGAGTTGATGTGCATGCCCAGGGAGCGCCCGTGGGCATCGATGTTCTCGGTCAGGTCGAAATTCCGCGTGACCGTGGCGGTTTTGGGATCCGGAACAGGCAGCGGTTTCACGGGCGGGAAACTGAACGCTTTGCTCCTTGCGGAAGCTGGAAGCTTCACGCGGAATTGCATCCATTCATTGAGCTGCGGATACATGTTCTTGAGTAACGCCCAGCCGGGATACGGGGACTCGGCGTCATTCATCAGCGTTACGGTCTGACCCTCCAGTCCCGTAAAGTCGATCATCAGGTCGGCACGCTCGGCTGGTCCCAGCAGCACTTTACCGACTTTGACCGGCTGGCCCAGAAAGCCGCCGTCGGTTCCGATCTGCCAGCAGGGAGCAAGGCGGGGAATGTCGCTGGAATTCTTTGCCAGATTGAAGTAAATGTGGAGGAACCGCGAATTGCAGCTATTGAGTACGCGGAGTCGATAGCGGCAGGGCTCCACGTCGAGATAAGGATAGATGCCACCGTTGACGACCGGGAGGCTGCCGAAAAATTCCGGCGCCCAGACGCCGGGCGCGGCGACCTCTCCGGTGTCAAACGTCGGCGTGTAGATCAGTTGCCCTCCGTCATCGAGCGCGCGATCCTGCAGCAACAGGGGGACCTCAAAATCGCCGGTCGGCAACTGCATCCGGGATTCGTTTTCGTCGCGCAGCAGATAGAAGCCGGACAAACCGGCGTACACGTTCAGCCGCGTGATGCCGAGCGCGTGGTCGTGGTACCAGAGCGTGGCCGCCTGTTGATCGTTCGGATAGAAATACCGGGCCGAATTGCCGGGTGTGAACCACTTTTCGGGCAGGCCGTCGCTTGCCGAAGGGGTACGCGCGCCGTGGAGGTGAGGCACGGTTCGAACCGCCGGCGCCGGCGGTATGGCTCCGTGAATATGAGGATCAATCTTGAACAGGTGGCGGACGGGCAGTTGGTTTTCCCAATGCACTACGATGGGTTTTCCCTGGCGCGCTTCAAACACCGGCCCCGGATACTGGCATTCAAATCCCCACAGCCGTGTGGGCGGGAGCTGCGAATGCAGGGGACGCTCAAACTGCCGCATGCGCACGTGATATTCCTCGCCTGCTTTGGTCCTGCTGGACGGATGGATCACGTTCAGGCGGCGAAGCGGGTCGATGTAGCGGTCCAGAGTTTCAGGCGTCCGGTAGGGATTTTGCGACGCGACGATCCGCCCCAGCCCATGCGCCGAGGCCAGTGCGGGGATGGAGGCGGCGCAATATTGTAGAAACTTTCGTCTGGTTTTCAAGCCCATGTCGCTAGCATCCAGTATGGCATTTCGCGAGATTTGCTTCTCGCTTCGTTTCGTCTCCGAGGGTACCAATTTTCATGGCTTGGTTCCGGCTTTGGTTCCGGGCCTGGTTCCGGGCCTGGTTCCGGGTTCGACTGCGGCCAGAGCTTTCAGGGCCGCTCCGCTGAGGCGCATGATGCGCCATTCGTCGAGGGTGGCGGCGCCGAGGCTGCGATAGAAGTCGAGGGCCAACGTGTTCCACTCGAGCACATCCCACTGAAGGCGCGCGCAACCGCGCTCGACAGCGATGGCGGCCACGCGGCGCAGCAGCGCCTTCGCGATGCCGAGCTTGCGAAATTCCGGCAGCACGAACAGGTCCTCAAGATGCAGGCTGCGGCCCTGCCATGTGGAGTAGACGGGGAAAAAAAGCGCGAATGCGGCGGGCGCACCGTCGGACTCGGCGATGAGGCATTCGTAATAGCGCTCGCTGCCGAAGCCGTCGCGGAGCAGTTGCTCTTCGGTCATTATGACGGAGTGCGGCTCGCGCTCGTACTCGGCCAGATGGCGGATGAGGGTGAGGATGAGCGGAACGTCAGAGGGCGTGGCTTTACGAATGTGGACCATCTGGTTATTTCTCCACGTTCTTTTTGTTGCGGGGCTTCACCTTGAACCAGATGGGCGAGCCCTCAAAGCCGAACGATTCGCGGATTTGATTTTCGAGAAATCGCTCGAAGGAAAAGTGCAGCTTCACGTCGCGGTCGGTGAAGAGCACGAAGGTAGGCGGCGCGACCGCGGCCTGGGTCATGTAGAAAATCCGCATTCGTTTGGACATGGGCACGCCCGCGCGCTGGAAGTCGACGCGTTCGAGGAAGCGGTTCATCTGGCCGGTGGAGACGCGCTTTCGCCGCTCCTCAGCCACGCGGATGGCGGTGTCGAGCAGGCGGTTGAGGCTGTGGCTGTCCCGCGTGGCGTGTGCAGCGGAGAGGAAGACGACAGGCGCGTAGTTGAGATATTTCAAATGCTGACGCAGCTGCTCCTCAAAGATTTTGCGGTCGGCGGGAGGCTTGCCGTCGGTGCGGCCAGTGGTCACGAGGTCCCACTTGTTGACGACGATGACGACGGAGCGGCCGCTCTCGTGCGCGTACCCGCCGATGGTGGCGTCGGAGGCGGTGACTCCCTCTGTCGCGTCGATGATGAGCAGCGAAACGTCGGCGGCCTCAAGATGGCGGCGCGCCATGATGACCGAAAGCTTCTCGGCCATCAGAGTGGTTTTGCCCTTGCGGCGAATACCCGCCGTGTCGATGATGCGAAGCGGCCGGCCCTGGTATTCGATCAGCTCATCGACGGCGTCGCGGGTGGTGCCGGCGGTGGGCGAGACGATGGCGCGGGCGCTCCCGGTGAGCGCGTTGAGCAGGGTGGACTTGCCGACGTTGGGGCGTCCGATGATGGCGAGGCGTGTTTCGTGCTGCTGGAATTCGCCGTGGGTGCGGTGGAGATGGGCCTGGGACGGTTCGGTTTCGGATGGTTCGGCTGCAGATGGTTTGGCGGCGAGCTCGGTCGGCTCCGGCTCCAACAATTCCGGCTTCAGGTCTTCCGGCAACTGCGCTTCCGGTTGCGGCTCCATATCTTTCTTCGGCTCCGGCAGGACGGCGAAGACTTCGTCGAGCAGGTTGTTGATGCCGCGTCCGTGCTCGGCGGAGATGGGAAGGACATTTTTGATGCCGAGGCGGCGGAAGTTTTCGGCTCCCACGATGAGCGCGTCGACGTCAATTTTGTTGACGGCGAGAAAGATGGGCTTGGCGGAGCGATGCAACAGCCGTGCCAGATCGATGTCGGACGAGGCCAGCTCGGTCCGGCCATCGACCACCATCACGATGGCGTCGGCTTCGTCGAGCGCGGTCTGCGCCTGGCGATAGATTTCGGCAGGAATCAGCGCTTCGTCATCGGGGACGATGCCGCCGGTATCGACCAGCCGCGCGGTGCGTCCGGCCCACTCGACCTCGCCGTAGATGCGGTCGCGGGTGATGCCGGATTCGTCTCCTACGATTGAACGACGCGAGCGCGTGAGGCGGTTGAAGAGCGTGGACTTGCCGACGTTGGGACGTCCGACGATGGCGAAGGTGGGCGCTCCGCTGGGCGCACTCCGCCGGATGCGCGATTGTTTGAAACGGGACTTCTTCAAGGTGTTTTCGACCTGCGGGATTCCCGCTTGTTCCTGGATTCGAATCTTCTCCAATTCTATCTTGCGGGTTCAGGGTGTGGTCTTTGGTGCTGCTCAGCGCTCTCGGTCGCCTTTTATTAAGGCGCGAAAGACGCAGTTGAAGGCAGGTGCGAATATGCTCTAAAGAAGATGTCCCCGACCACCCAGACCGCTGCTTCGCTGCCGTCGCTTTATGATTTTTTTGCGCCGGGCGGGATGCTGGCGCGCTCGGAACTCCCCTATGAGTTTCGCAAGGGGCAGCTTGAAATGGCGCAGGCGGTGGAACGGGCGCTTGAAGAGAATCGCCACCTGATTGTGGAGGCGGGGACGGGGACAGGGAAGACACTGGCGTATCTGCTGCCGGCGCTGCGCTCGGGGCGGCGCGTGATTATATCGACCGGCACGAAAAATTTGCAGGAGCAGCTTTTTTTCAAGGACGTCCCGATTCTGGAGTCGCTGCTGGGGCCGCTGCGCGTGTGCTACATGAAGGGTCGCGCGAATTATCTGTGCCGCCACAAGCTATACGCGCTCAAGAACCAGCCGATTCTGTCGGGTCTGGAAGAAATTTCGCAATACCAGTCGATTGCCGAGTGGGAGAAGACGACCGAAACGGGCGACCGCGTGGAAATTGCCGACCTGCCCGAGGCCAGCCCCTTGTGGGCGAAGCTGGACGCGCGTGCCGAGGCTTGTCTGGGGCAGTCGTGCCCTGATTATGAGCGATGCTTCATTACGGCGATGCGGCGAAGGGCGGCGGAGAGCGATGTGATTATTGTGAATCACCATCTCTTCTTCGCCGATCTTGCCATCAAGCAGCAGGCCAAGGCGGCCCCCGACGCCGGGGTTTTGCCGGAGGCCGGGATTGTGATTCTTGACGAGGCGCACGAGCTTGAGGACGTGGCTTCGAACTATTTCGGCATCAGCCTGAGCAATTTGCGCTTTGAGGAATTGGCGCGCGACGTGGAGACGATGCTGCGCGCGAAGGGCGCCTTGAATACGGGCATTACCGGCGCGGCGCAACTGGTGCGAGAACGGGCGCGGATGTTCTTCAGCGTGCTGCCTCGCGGATCGGCGATGGAAGGGCGGATGCAGTTTTCCGCGCGCGACGAATTTCTGGAGGCGCAGGGTGACATTTATCTAGGCCTGCTGAATGCGATGCATCGGCTGGAAGGCGAGCTGGAGCGGGCGCGCGGCGCCGAGGAAGCAGCGCCCTTGAGGAAGCGCGTAGCGGACATTCGCGAGCAGTTGAAGTTTCTGCTGGAGGCCGAGGACAAAAACACCGTGTTCTGGCTGGAGCGGCGCGGCGGGCGGCAGGGAAGCACGACGACGCACCTGCAGGCGACTCCGATTGATGTGTCGGAGCTATTGAGCGAGCTGCTGTTTGAGAATTTTCCGAGCGTGGTGCTGACCTCGGCCACGCTGACCGTGCAGGGAGGCTTCGCGCATATTCGCAAGCGACTGGGCATGAAGGATGCGCGCGAGCTGGTGGTGCCTTCGCATTTCCGCTACAGTGAGCAGGCCATTCTGTATCTGCCTCTGGAGATGCCGGACCCGCGCGACCCGGGGTTTCCGCAGGCGGCGGCGGAGCGCATGCGGCGCGTTCTGGAGATTACGCGCGGGCGCGCCTTCTGCCTGTTCACGAGCTATCAGCAGATGCACGATCTCTATGATCGGCTGACGATGGAGGTTGGGTATCCGCTGCTGTTGCAGGGGACTGCTCCGCGGAAGGCGCTGCTTGAGGAGTTTCGCGCGACGCCGAACGCGGTGCTGTTTGGCACGTCGAGCTTTTGGCAGGGAGTGGATGTGCAGGGCGAGGCGCTGAGCTGCGTGATTATTGACCGGCTGCCGTTTGCCGTGCCCAGCGATCCGGTGGTGCAGGCCCGGATGAGGGCCATTGAAGAAGACGGCGGGAACGCGTTTTTTGAGTACCAGGTTCCGTCGGCGGTGATTACGCTGAAGCAGGGATTTGGGCGGCTGATTCGCTCGCTCGAAGACCGCGGCGTGCTGATGCTGCTTGATCCCCGGATCCAGCGGCAGCGCTACGGGCGCGTTTTTCTGGAGAGCCTGCCGCCGTATCGGATGACGCAGGATATTGCGGCGGTGGAGGCGTTTTTTGGTGCGGCCAAAAGCTGTTCCCCACTCAAGCCAGAGGCGGGCTTGAGTGGGCCACCGTCCATTCGCTATTAGCTTTTAGCCACTAGCCACTAGCCAATCGCTAACTGCTAGCATGGAATTGGAAATGGCTCGCAATCTGTACATCCTGGCCGGGACATTGCTGCTGTTTGCGCTGTTTTCCTTTGGTATGACGTTTGTGGGGAACGGATTTCAGCAGGGGTTGCCGGGCAACGGCTCGCTATGGAAGACGACTGCGCTGTTTCTCGCTCTGGTGGGCCTGATTGTGGCGCTGCTGGGCGTGATGACCGCGATGTTTGAGCAGGTGGACCGCCGCTCACGCGAGCGGCAGGCGCGGTCGCGGCGCCGGCGGAAGTAAGCGCGGTGGACGCTACAATGAGGCAGGGCGTGTTCGCCCGTGGAAAGCTGAACACCTATGTATGAAGTTACCGTGGAGCGCGAATTTTCCTCCGGGCACTATCTGAGGAACTATCGCGGCAAGTGCGAAAATCCGCATGGGCACAACTATAAAGTCCGTGTCACGCTGAGGGGCGAGGCGCTGGACGCGTCCGGCCTTCTGCTGGATTTCAAGGACCTGAAACACGTAATGCGTCCGGTGATTGAGCGGCTGGATCACCAGATGCTGAATGAACTGGAGCCGTTCACTGAGATCAATCCGTCGGCGGAAAACCTGGCGCGGTATTTTTATGACCAGACCAATCAGCAACTTGCTTCGCTGACCGAGGGCCGCGTGCGCGTGAAGGACTGCACGATCTACGAGACCGACACCACGACGGCAACCTATTACGAATAATCTCTTGAGACGTTTTACGAATCATCTTTGAGAATAATCCGTGTATCTGATCGAAATTTATAAATCCATTCAGGGCGAATCGAGCTTTGCGGGACGGCCTTGTATTTTTGTACGGCTGGCCGGGTGCAACCTGCGCTGCTCCTGGTGCGACTCGGAATATACCTTCACCGGCGGTTACAAATTGTCGGAAGACGAGGTCGTTGCCGAGGTCGCCAAGCTTGCTCCGGTAAAGCTGATCGAGTTTACGGGCGGCGAGCCACTTTTGCAGGAACGTGAGGTTGTTCCGCTGATGGAGCGGCTGCTGAGTGCGGGCTACGAGCTGATGGTTGAGACCAGCGGCGAGCGCCCGGTTGAGACTGTTCCGAAAGCCGTGCATAAGATCATCGACGTGAAGTGCCCGGGATCGGGCGAGGTGGGACGCTTTCGCGTGACCAACCTCGCTTCGCTGACGGACCGCGATGAGGTGAAGTTCGTTATTACCAATCGCGATGATTATGACTACGCGCGCGATTTTATTCGTAACAACGCGCTTGAAGGACGTGTGGGCGGGATTCTGCTTTCTCCCGCGTTTTCAAAAACACCCTCGCCCGAGCGCACGTCGGAGAATTGCCTGCTGGATCCGCGCGAGCTGGTTGAGTGGATGCTGGCGGATGGGCTGAATGCGCGGCTGAGTTTGCAGATTCATAAGTACATCTGGGAGCCGCTGAAGAAAGGCGTCTAAGGACCGCGCCGTCCAGGCACACGCGCCTTCGGCGCCATGGACCGCGCCGTCCAGGCACATGCGCCTTCGGCACCATGGACTGCGCCGTCCAGGCACACGCGCCTTCGGCGCCATCCGGGTGCCGGCCTTTGTGGACACTCCCGCTGGTCGTGGGACTGGCTAGTGGATTGTGCGGGAGCGGCGCTGCATGTAATCCATGAGCAGATATTCGCCGAGTGTTTCCGGTCGGGTGAAGTAGGCTTTGCCGCGGCACATTTGCGAAACCTGGTGGACGAACTGCACCAGGCTGGGATCGGAGGCGAGCATGAAGGTGTTGATCATCACGTTCGACCGCTTGCAGCGGGCGACTTCTTCGAGCGTTTCGCTGACGACCAGCGGGTCGAGGCCGAAGGCGTTGCGGTAGATGCGTCCGTCTTCGAGGGTGAGCGCGGAGGGCTTGCCGTCGGTGATCATCACGATCTGCTTCATGTCTTTGCGTTGCGCCCGCAGGATGCGCTGGGCCACGCGCAGGCCCTCGCGGGTGTTGGTGTAATACGGCCCGACCTTGACGCGCGCGAGTTGCGAGAGGGGAATTTCCTCTGCGGAGTCGTGAAAGAGCACGAGCGAGAGCGAGTCGCCCGGATACTGCGTGCGGATGAGATGCGAGAGCGCCATGGCCACTTTTTTGGCCGGCGTGAAGCGGTCTTCGCCGTAAAGGATCATGGAGTGCGAGCAGTCGAGCATGACGACGGTCGCGCAGGAACTTTGATATTCGCACTGGTGCACATGCAGGTCTCGGTATTCGATATTAAGCGGCAGCGTGAGCCCTTCGCGTGCGATGGCCGAGGCCAGTGTGGCCGTCGCGTCGAGATTGAGCACATCGCCGAATTCGTAGACGCGCGTGGCGCCGTCGGACTCGATGCCGGTGGCCCAATGGTGCGCGTCGTGACGTCCGCTGTTGGCTTTTCCCAGGGAGCCGAGCAGTTCGCGCAGCGCCTTGTAGCCGAGGAAGTCGAGGCTTTTGTCGGTGACTTCAAAGCGCGCCTCTCCCTGAGGCTGGCCGATGTCGCCGGGGCCTTCGGCAATGCTGCTTCCGCTTTGGGGGGCTTCGCTGGAGATGAAATTCTCCTGCTGGAGGCGGTCGAGCAGCTTGTCGATCAGCTCGTCCAGCTTGCCTTCTTCCGAGAGCGCGTCGATGGACTCCTGCATTTTCTGGTCGAGGAACTCGCCCGATTCAAGTGCCTGCCGGAGGGCCTCGCGCAGCTCGTCCAGTGTCTGGTCGGTGGACTGAAAGGGCGAAAACGGATCGTCGAAACCGGACGAGAGCAGGTAGTCAGAGAGCGCCTGGAGCAGATCCTCAAGATCGATCTCGGACGCCAGATCGCCGGTATATTTTGTGTAGCGAACGCGCTTCATGGCTGCCCTCTGGAATGACAACGACGGCAGGCGAACTGCGATGACGCTGCCCAACAAGGTTTGATGCTGCTGCGGAATTGACCCGCGTCGTCTTCAACGGTGGCAATCCCGCCCCGCTTTATCTTGAGTATAGCTGCGACCTGGCTGGCCGGAAGGTTGGCGTGACGGGAGCCCGAAGGCATTGGGGAACCGGCGCGGGCGGGATTGCGTATTCTGTTGCAGGGCGCGAGGATAGCCGTCTGGGCCGTTCGATTCGCCGGAGGGGTTTCTGATGATTACTGCCTTACCACCGTCCGCTTTTGCGTGGACCGACGAGCAGAGGGCGCTCTATTACGCGCACATGTCCGCCTGGCAGAAGGACGAAGTGGTGGGCGTCCTGCTGGCGCTGTTTCTGGGCACGTTTGGCGCACACCATTTTTATATGCGGAGGCCGGGGCTGGGGATTTTGTACTGCGTGTTTTCGTGGACAGGGATTCCTACCGTGGTCAGCTTCATCGAATGCTTCTTTATGCCGGGGCGGGTGCGGCAGTACAACCTGGCGCTGGCGGCGTACTTTGCGTCGACCCTGGGACCGGCTTCCGTGACGAATGTGATGCTGGCTTCGGGGCCGGTTCGGAGCTGCTCGCGGTGCGGATCGGTTTTGCTGGCGGGCTCGAACTACTGCGGACACTGCGGAGCAAGGGTCTAAGGTTCAGCGATCAGCTGACTGCGTGCGCTTATTTTTGATCCTTCTTCTTATCCTTGTCGTCGTCGTGGAAGAAGTCGAGACCGAAATGCAGATCCTTGCGGGTCCCGGTGATGGAGATCGGAACCTGGGTTCCGGCTCCGTTTTTTGAGAAGAAGGGACTGACCGGCTTCAGCAGCAGGGACTTCCATCCCGTGACCATTTGCGAAAGTTTGGCCTGGAGGCTGGCGGTTCCGTGGAAATCGACCTGGCTGCTGTCGAGAGTATAGGTGCCGCTCATGGCGATGTCGGCTCCGGGAACGTTGTAGCGCAGGCCGGTGATGGTGATGCGGCGGTTGCCGAGGGTGAAGTTGCCCTTCATCTCCGAGGCGATGTTGACGTTGATGGTGTGGGCGGCGTCCTGCTTGGCTTTTTCGGGCTTGCCCTGTCCGCGCAGGCTTAGCTGGTCGATTTTGTCCTGCACTTTGGGGTCGGTGAAGTGGACGTTGGTGACATCGAAATTTCCCTTGAGGCGCATTTTCCGGGTCACGGACTGCTTGCCGGGAGGAATGCTGAGTTTTGCATGGAGGGTGAGGTCGCCGGTCATGACGGGGGGCTCGGCATTTGCCGCGAGAGCGAGGATGTCTTCGAGATGGCCGGGCTGCACGGTCACGTCGAGGTTGATATCGTGGCCCTGTCCGGGGACGGAGACGACGTCACCGCGGGCGATGATGTGGGAGTTGAGCAGCATGGCATCAACGGGTTCGAGATGGGTGTCGCCGTTGGTCCCGTCGACGATGGCATGGAACTTTGTGTGGAGCGGCACGGGGTGGCCGGCGGTGTCGAGGGTGAAGTTGGGCGTGTCGGTTTCCCCATCGACGGTGATGTTGTTAAGCGTGCCCTGGTAGCGTCCGGTTGACGAAAGAATGCCACCGATGCCCTTGAGCGGGTTGAGATCAGCGTGGCTGAACTTGTAGGTTCCTTTCACCGGGGTGTCGCCGGGGCTGTGTTCGCTGAAGGGACCGAAGTAGCCGCTCGAATCAATGTCACCAATGGGCTTGGGATTGATCAGCGTCGCGTGAAAGCGCATGGCGTGCCCCGCGCCGAGGGCGTGGAGCTCGATCTGCCCGATTTCAAAATCAAGGGGAACCTTGCCGGGCTTGTCCGTTCCGAGAACCAGCGAAGCGCGGTCGATTACCAGGCGGTCCACGACGATCGACATTTTGGCGTTCTGGGAGCCGTTGGATTGCTTCGCGCCTTTGGGGTTGGGGATGTTGGCGCGCTGCTGCTTGGGCGGCAGATGAATGTCGAGACCGGTAATCCGAACGAGATGGACGTGCATGGGGCTGCGAAGCAGGTCGTACCAATTCGTGCGGAAGGTGAATTTCTTCACGGCGAAGAGCGGCTGCTGCATCTGGAGATGGTTGGGGTAGAGCTTGAGGCCGGTTCCGGTGACCTCAAAACCGCGCCAGACGGAGACGGTGAAGGTGGCCAGCTCGACTCGGCTGTCGTAGCGCGAGGCCAGGGTCTGGGTGACGCGCTGCTTGAGCATAGGCTGGGCTCGATGGAAGTAGATGGCAAAGAAGATGAACACCGCGGCGAAGAGCAAGAAGACGACGAAGCCGATCCACGCGGTGATGCGGACCCAGCGGGGACGCCGGGTTTTCCCGGTGACGTGTTCGGCGGAGTTCGGGTTGTCTGCCACGTGTTCTTCTTTCTCGCTAGAAAGCGGATAGCTAAAATCCGGTTCGCTAAAATGCGGTTAGCGTGGGCGGTCCTTGTTTCCTGCTTCGGTGGTTAGAAGCCGTGTGGCGGGTTTGCGTTGGTTTCGAAGGCTGGCCGGTCCTCAGATAACCGCTTCTTAGCCGCTAAAATAGAGCCATGCTGCAACTTTCCGGGGCCGGCAAGCGGTTTGGCTCCAAGCTTCTTTTTGAAAATGTGGACTGGCTGATTACTGCGGATGAGCGGACGGCCCTGGTTGGCGCGAACGGCAC
The DNA here is from genome assembly GCA_049280995.1 of Acidobacteriaceae bacterium. Lineage (GTDB taxonomy): Bacteria > Acidobacteriota > Terriglobia > Terriglobales > Acidobacteriaceae > Silvibacterium. Next base: position 2,267 of record JBAPRH010000059.1, on the reverse strand, counting down.
GGGCAAAACCAGCCTGCTGCGGGTGCTGACGGGGCTGGACGGGCTCGATTACGGCGAGGCGCTGCGCACGCGCGGCATGACGGTCGGGTATTTGCCGCAGGAGGGGCTGGAGTTGAAGGGGCGCTCGGTGTTTGACGAATGCCTTTCGGTGTTTGAGGAGTTGCTGGGCCTCGAAAGAGAGATGGAGACGCTGTCGGCGGCGCTGTCGGAGCTGGATCCGGAGGGCCCGGAGTATGCTGCGGCGGCGGACCGGTTTTCGTATATCGACCAGCGTTTTCGCGCGAATGACGGCTATGCGCTGGACGCGCAGGTGGGCACGGTCCTGACCGGGCTGGGCTTCTCAAAGACGGACTGGGAGCGGCGGACCGAGGAATTTTCCGGCGGTTGGCAAATGCGGATTGCGCTGGCCAAGCTGCTGTTGCAGAAGCCGAACCTGCTGCTGCTGGATGAGCCGACGAACCATCTGGACATTGAGGCGCGGAATTGGTTTGAGGCGTATCTGCGGACTTATCCGCACGGTTATATTTTGACTTCGCACGATCGGTATTTTCTCGATGTGACGGTGGATAAAGTCGTCGAGATATGGAACAAGCGGCTGCACGTCTACCACGGCAACTACGAAAAGCACTTGCTGCAGAAGGCGGAGCGGCGGACGCTGCTTGAGGCGGCGTACAAGAACCAGAAAGACCAGATCGAACGGCTGGAGGCGTTCATCAACCGCTTTCGCTACACGGCGACGAAGGCCAGGCAGGTGCAGAGCCGCATCAAGGAACTCGAAAAGATAGAGCGCATCGAGATTCCGGATGAAGAGGCGGAGATTCACTTCACGTTTCCGCAGCCTCCGGCATCGGGGCGAACCGTGGTGGAGGTTGCGGGGCTGTCCAAGAGCTACGGGGACAAACTGGTTCTGGACGACGTGAGCTTTACCATCGAGCGCGGCGACCGGATTGCGCTGGTGGGGCTGAACGGCGCGGGAAAATCGACGCTGGTGCGGCTGCTGTCGGGCGAGGACGCGCCATCGAGCGGGATTCTGAAGCTGGGGCACAACGTGCTGGCGGAATATTTTGCGCAGGACCAGTACAAGGCGCTGGATCCGCAGGCGCGGATGCTGGACGACATTGGAAGGACGGCTCCCAAGGTGGCGGAGACGGAGCTGCGCAGCCTGCTGGGGTGCTTTCTGTTTTCGGGCGAGGACGTTTACAAGCCGCTCGGCGTGCTCTCCGGCGGAGAGCGCAACCGCTACGCGCTGGCGCGGATTCTGGTGAGCCCGGCGAACTTTTTGCTGCTCGATGAGCCGACGAACCATCTCGATCTGCGGGCCAAAGACGTGCTGCTGGAGGCAATCAACAGCTTCAGCGGCACGGTGATTTTCGTTTCGCACGACCGCTACTTTTTGGACCGCCTGCCGACGCGCGTCTTCGAGGTGGAGGGCGGGAAGGTCCATGTTTACCCAGGTAACTACGAGGATTACTTGTGGCGCAAGGAAGGCGGGGCGGCGGAGTTGGCGGCTGCCACCGCCGCGGCTTCGGTGGCTCCATCCGCCGAGCCGGTTCTGGTTCCGGAGGCTGTGGAGGCTGACGGGGCTTCCGGGAATGGGAAAGAGTCTCGGCGGGTGAATCCGATCAAGCTGAAGCAGATGCAGAAGCGGCTCAAGTTTGTGGAGGAGGAGATTCCTCGGGTTGAGGGGTTGATTGGCGATGCGGAACAGTCGCTGGGCGTGTTTGTCAGTGTAGAGGAGACGGCTCGGGTGACGGCGGAACTGGATGATTTGCGGGCGCGGCACACGACGCTTACTACCGAGTGGGAAGAGTTAATGGAGGCGGTGAGCTGACGGCAGCTAGAAGGACTTCAGATATCGTTTGTCAGTGATGTATATTCCCGTCCTTCGGATATAAAGCAATGCTAAGGATAGACACTGGCAGAACGCCTCGGAGAGTATGCTTCCCGTCATTTAGTTTTGAACCACCATATGCCAGTATCTAGGTCGATCAAGAGCCGCACTTCGTGCCCCTTGATCTCAATCGGGTAGCCTGCGTGGTCGAGAACAACATCGACAACGCCCAAGGGACTCCCAGGCTCTATCTGCCAAGTGCCCTTCTTTTCTGATACGGCTTTCGTCGTTCCTCCTTCAATGAGGTCGTATGTTCCATCTGCTCGCAAGACCAAGTGATTAAGATTGTGACCTGTCGGGTTGCTTGCAGGGTCATTCGACACGTAGGTATAGCTTCCTACAAGAGGTTGACGTGTAATCGGAGGCGGATTTGCAT
>JBAPRH010000058.1:0-1850 GCA_049280995.1 Acidobacteriaceae bacterium | reverse complement strand
GATACGTGCTCTGCTTGTCGGTATGACTCTCTTCGATGACTTCCTGGCTTGAGGGCAAAGTGTTCCGAGCGCGGCGAGGACCGGAGAGCCGCCAATGCGATGTCAGGAGTTCGCTCACGTCACCTGAGAGCTGGACGTGAGAGCTATCCAGAATAACCAGGTAGTCACAGACCCGCTCGAGGTCGGCGATCACGTGCGAGGAGAGGATAACGCTGACCCCATCACGAGCCACGATTTCCATGAGACTGCGCAGAAACTCACGTCGAGCCAGAGGGTCCAAACTCGCGACCGGCTCATCGAGAAGAAGCAACTCTGGACATTTGGCCACCGCCAGCGTTAGTGCCAACTGCGCTCTTTGGCCACCAGAAAGCGAACCCGCCTTCTGACGCGGGTCAACATTGAGTTGGTCCATTCGGCTCTTGGCCAGTTCGCGGTCCCAGTTCTTATTCAGGTAGGCGCCGGTGCGTAGATGTTGGATGACCGTGAGCCCGGGATAAGTCGGCGTGTCCTGGGCCACGAAACCAACTTTCGCCAATTGTGCTGGACCGTCGTCCGGACGTCCCCCTAGGACTGTGATCGACCCAGCGGTTGGATTGAGAAGTCCGACGGCCAGTTGCAGCAGGGTCGTTTTTCCGGCCCCGTTCGGACCGACGAGACCGACGACCTTGCCGTCGGGAATAGACAAGGTGCACTCTTGGAGCGCCCATCTTTGTCCATATTGTTTCCCAAGCGACTCGGTCTCAATAACGGCGGTCACGCCACACGCTCGACGAAAGAGTTACGGAGCGCGATTCGGTAGATCGCTTCGATGTCCTCTGCACCAAGGCCCGCGGCCCGTGCCTTTCGCAACCAGGCAGTCATCGAATCGAGGAAGCGTCCTTGGGCGACCGGGTCGCTCCGAAGGAGCGTTCCAACGACGAACGTTCCCAAGCCCGGTCGCGGTCGGACCAGGCCTTCACGCTCAAGGTCTCGGTATGCCTTGAGCACCGTATTCGGGTTGATCGCAAGTTTGGCGACAACCTGTTGAGCCGTTGGCAACTGATCGCCGGGCTCGAGAATGCCGAGCTGCAGCGCCTGGTGCACCTGCTGGACCAACTGCAAATATGTAGCCACACCAGACGCCGTATCGAGTTGAAATTCAATCACGAAGACCCCTTCAACGAGTTGCTAGTTCAACTAACCTATTAGTAGAATAGTACTTAAATTGAACGGCACGCACAAGTCATCACAAAGAGGATCCACGCAAGTCGCGAGTTGGTTACAGCATGTTTCGGCGTGGGAATCTTGGATGGCTCTGGAATTACCGTCGCGGTCTACCCAAAACTGCCTCGACGGTGATTTATGCCGCTTGATAGTTGGCGCACGAGCGACCATTGTGTTGAAGCAAAGTGAATCTCTTGCATCACACGCAGAGAATCGTGGGCTGCCCGGGTCTTGATCTCGAAACCTTGGGAGTGTTTCGAAAAGGGACCCGTCCGTACTTCTCTATCCAAATTTGTTGGTCGGGCGAGAAAGATGGTCTGCAGTTGTGCGCAGAGATGCTCTCAGCGTTGACATCATGGCTAGACCATTGGCTAGACCGAAATGAGTTCGTAGGGACGATGGGCATCACGCTCGGGGAGTGAAACGCCGGGATCGTCGACTTGTCGAGTCTTCCCACTCCTCCTGAGATCTCGGGCGTCTATCGAAGCAGGGGTCCAGTTTGGAGAGCCGATTTCAACAATCTGGTGAGACTGGCGAGTTCAGTCCTGGAGTGATCCAAACTGCGAATGAACCGCTGGAACGGTCCCCTGAAAGCGGCCCATCTCTTGGCGCGTCACAATGCCACGCCCTTAAATCCACTTGACTTT
>JBAPRH010000057.1:0-32329 GCA_049280995.1 Acidobacteriaceae bacterium | reverse complement strand
GCAATATCCCAGGACTAAAGAAGGCCCGATGAAGGGCTTTGCGCCGCCGTCACGTTTCGGCGGAGCGCAGGTTCCATCTGAACCGCTACCCATTACCCGCACCATCACGGTGACGGAAGGCATCAGCGTGAAGGACCTTGCTGAAAAGCTCGAAGTGCGCGGCAAGGACCTGATTGCCAGCCTGCTCATGCGCGGCGTGCTCGTCACCGTCAACCAGTCGCTTGATACCGAACTGGTGAAGGACGTCGCACGCCAGTTCGGGGCCGATACCCAGGTCGTGACATTTGAGGATCAGATGGCCAACGAGGCCATTGAAAACCTGCTTTTGCAGGAAAACCCCGACGAGCACGAGGTCACTCGGCCACCGGTCGTCACGGTGATGGGCCACGTCGATCACGGCAAGACCTCGCTGCTCGACGCCATCCGGGAAACCGATGTTGCGGGGGGCGAGGCTGGAGGCATCACGCAGCACATCGGCGCGTACAAGGTCCGGATCAGCAAGCTCGACTCGCCGGCGTTTGGCCGCGAGATCGTCTTCCTCGACACGCCGGGCCACGAAGCCTTTACCCGCATGAGAGCGCGCGGAGCAAAGGTCACGGATATCGTGATCGTTGTTGTCGCAGCGGATGACGGAGTGATGCCGCAAACGATTGAGGCCATCGACCACGCGCGCGCGGCGAATGTGCCGATCATCGTGGCGGTGAACAAGATCGACAAGCCCGACGCCCAGCCTGACCGCGTGAAGCAGCAGCTTGGCGACCGCGGACTTGTGCCGGAAGCGTGGGGCGGCAATACCGTGTTTGTGGACGTCTCCGCCAAGCAACGCACCAACCTCGATCTGCTGCTCGAAATGGTTTGCCTGGTTGCAGATATCGGTAACCTGAAGGCCACGCCGGAACGCTCCGCCGTGGGTACAGTTATCGAAGCGCGGCTCGACCGCGGACGCGGCGCAGTCGCTTCAGTCCTGGTGCAGAACGGAACGCTGCACAACCAGGACACCTTTATTGTCGGCAATACGTTCGGGAAGATTCGCGCCATGTTCGACGACCGTGGACGAACTATCGAAGAGGCGGGACCGTCAACGCCGGTTGAGATATTGGGCCTCGAAAGCATGCCCGATGCCGGCGACACGCTGCTGGTTACGGCTGACCGCGACAAGGCCAAGAACATCGCGCAGTACCGCAAGATGAAGGAGCGCGAGTCGCAGCTTGCCAAGTCCTCCCGCGTCTCGCTCGAGGGGCTCGCCGAGCAGATCAAGCAGGCCGGGGTCAAAGAACTGCCGCTCATCCTCAAGGGCGACGTGCAGGGCTCGGTGCAGGTGCTGGCCGACTCGCTCCAGAAGATGTCCACCGAAAAGGTGCGCATCAAGGTCATCCACTCCAGCGTGGGAGCCATTACCGAGAGCGACGTGCTGCTGGCCTCGGCCTCGAACGCCATCGTCATCGGCTTCAACGTGCGGCCGGAGCGCAAGGCAGCCGACCTGGCCGAGCAGGACAACGTGGAAATTCGCCTGCACTCGATCATCTATGAGTTGCAGGACGAGATTCACAAAGCCATGCTGGGACTGCTGGAGCCGGTCTTCAAGGAGAACTACCTGGGCCGCGCCGAGGTGCTCAACGTGTTCAAGATTCCGAAGGTGGGCACCATTGCCGGATGCCGCGTTACGGATGGGGTCCTGCGGCGCGATGCGGAAGTGCGCCTCACGCGCGACGGCGAGCAGGTCTTCAAAGGCAAGCTCACCTCGCTCAAGCGCTTCAAGGACGACGCCAAAGAAGTCACCAACGGAATGGAGTGCGGCGTTGGGCTCAACTTCAGCGACATCAAGGTGGGCGACACGGTCGAGGCTTTCGTAACGGAGAAAGTCGCGGCGGAGTTGACGGCCAGCTAAAGAAGCGGCCAGCTAAAATCCGGTCGGCTAAAAAGCGGTCAGCAAGTGCTGGCCGCTTTTCTGCTTTTGATCCGGTAAAGCCGCCTATTTGTTCAACGGATACTCGCTGATCCAGTGAAATCCACGGCTGGTCAGCAAGAATTGCTTCTGAGTGGTTTGGTGCAGACGCACTTCAAGGTTGTCGCCGCCGAAATGACCAGTAAGTACGAGATGCTGCGCGTCAGGTTGCGCATAATTCAGCTTGAGGTACGACCGAGTCTTCCACGAATACAAATACACCGTGTTCCCTTTCTCAAAGTGCGGCGCGAAAACAGGCTGTGCTCCATCCGTGCTCTGGATTACCCATGAGCCATAATCCGCGATCACCTGTTTCCAGGCCGGTTTCGCTGCATCGGTGAGCAAAGCCGGCTTACCGTTCAGGCTCAACGCATCGACATCGTAAATTCCATAAATGAGCGGCGTGCCGTCTGCCTTCAGGCGCTGAAAGTACTGCCATCCGCCCCACGTCGCAGATGCGACGAAATAGGCGAAGAGAGCAAGCGTCACGGCTTTGGCGCTAACGCGCATCCACCTCTTTGATAAATGCGGCCTCGTCAGCTCCGCTGGAGGCGCCGTCCTGTTGAAGACAAAAACATTCGCCAGCCGCGAAATATCCGGCAGCAGCAGGAAGAGAGCCATCAGCAGCAGGTTGGCGGAGTACAGCTTGACCGGAACGTCATAGGAGAAGTTCAGCATCACCACGTTGAGCAGTACGCCCGCCGCGACCAGTGTGCCCAACAGCGCAGTTCGGCGAAAAAGCAGCAGTATCGCGGCAGTCGTCTCCGCCAGGCCGGCGAAGATCGTATACGGCATCGACTCCCCCATGAAAGTCCAGAGCAGGTGCATCGGCGAGGATTCACCGTAGCCTTCCACGAGTTGTGACAGATTTGGGGGGCGAAATTGCAGAGGGACAATCTTTGCAAGTCCATATTGAAGGAGCGTAATCGCAAGCGTGAACCGCAGAAGAATGCGCAACCACACATAAAGCGTGCCATACTGCTCACGCTTCCTATCCAGCAACGACCAGACCAACGTCCCCAAAAGAGCAATTACTATAAATAAAAAGTTCTGGATGTAGTCAAGTGTCGTATCGCCGCTTCCGGTAGGGAAATACGTGATTCGAGTTCCGCTCAGATGAAAGAAGTGCTGCGCTACCCATGGCGTGAACTTGTGCCACAACCCTACATAGGGGCGATTCAAGTAGTATGCGCCGGGGATAAGCCCAGTCAGCGACTGGCGTCCCTTTTCCGGAAGGCAGTAGAGCAGCCAATAGCAGCAGGCAAAACGGAAGCCGACGCGTTTGGTGAGACTCCATTTCAGGCCAGCGGTGCGGGGCGCTTTCAATTCTTCGGGAGGTAAGGTCAGCGCATCAGTCGTCATCGAGATACCATCAACGCACGTCGCGGAAGTATAGCAAGGAAGATGCGGATTTTTCACCTGAAAGAGGTGACATTTCTCACTTGTATCGGGCGCTGCGGTTGCCGATACTGGACGGCATGAGTGAGGCAGGGCAATCCACCATAGTGCAACCGGGAGCGACAAAGGCCGCGCTTGACGACACTTTAACCATCTGCGCCATCAGTGCCATCGCTATCATCCTGTCCACCATGCTGCACGAAGGGCTGGGCCACGCCGCGGTTGCCATTGCCACGCTGCACGCCTCGGGTACGCTGACTTCGCTCGCCTGGGTCAGCGCGCAGGACAGCCGTCTTGTGCTCGCCGGCGGCACGCTCGTCAATCTGGTTGCGGCGCTGGTTTTCTGGCTGCTGCTGCGCGCGGCGAGACATGCGCGGCCGACGCTGCGATTCTTCTTTCTCATGACCATGACCTTTAACCTGCTGGCCGGCACCGGCTACTTCTTTTTTTCCGGGGTGAGCAACTTTGGCGATTGGGCCGGAGTCATCGAGGGGCTGAATCCGCATGGGCTGCTGCGCGCCGGGCTGGTGGCCGTCGGCGTTGTTTCCTACTACGGCGCCATCGTGCTTGTGGGCAGCAGCCTCGTCCGATACATGGGCGTCGCGGCCAACGATGCGCGCCGCTTTCGACTCCTGACGTGGCTGCCCTATTTTGCCGCGCTGGTGATCGATGGCGTTGCCGGATTGTTGAATCCGATCGGGTGGCAGTATGTATTCTTATCCGCGCTGGCCGCGACTGCGGGAGGCAACTGCGGGCTGCTGTGGCTTCGTTACTACATTCCCAGGCGGGTTCAGCCCGGCGAGCCTGCGATAATCGGACGCAGTTATGCGTGGATTGTAGCGGCGGCGGTGCTGGCGGTGATCTTCATTGTCGTCTTTGGGCCTGGAGTTCACCTGCACGGCTGAATACCATAAGGGAATGCCCATCGCCTCCATGACCATCGAGCTGCGCATCGAGCACGCGCACTCGCTGAAGGACCGCCGCCAGGTGGTCCGTAGCCTGAAGGAGAAGCTGGCGCACGGGTTCAACATTTCCATTGCGGAAATGGACGAAACAGTAACGTGGCAGTCGGCCACCATCGGCATTGCGGCCGTCTCCGCGTCGCGAGACTACCTCTCCGGGCAGATGCAGCAGGTGGAGCGGGCCGCCAACCGCATCGTGAACGACTTCGGAGCGGAGATCAAGGATGTCTGGTGGGAGTTTGTGGAGGAAGGCTAGTGTGACGGATAGCTGGTAGCGGGTGGCTGAAAAAAGTGGGTCGCAGACTATCTCGTGACTCGCTTCGTCAGCCTCCGGTCCTGGGCCACCCGCTTCATCAGGGGGTCCGCTTTTTAGCCGCTTTCTGATATCCTCTAAAGTTCAATCACAAGGAAAATTCAGATGCCGGAACCCAGGGCACGTCAGTATCATCGAGATCGCGTTGTGGAAGCGCTGCGCGAGGAAATCAGCACCATGATCGAGGGTGAGCTTTCCGATCCTCGCATCAGCTTTGCCTACGTCACGCAGGTCGTGCTTAACCCCGGCGGGAAATCCGCCGCTATCTACGTCGCGGTCGACGGCGAAGAGGAAGAGGAGATCGACACGCTGGAAGGACTGATGGCCGCGCGCGGCTACATCCGCCATGAATTGCATGAGCGGATGGGCGTGCGCCATGTTCCTGACATCGTGTTTCACATCGACCGCTCAGAGAAAATGAAGGCCCGCATTGACGATCTGCTGGGCCGGCAGCGCAAGCACCAAAAGGAAGCTCCGGTGTGAACTGCACCTGAACCGATGCAAAAGCCGAACGATATCCGCACCGTGATGGAAGCCATTGAACGTGGCCAGAGGTTTCTTGTGGCCGCGCACGCCCGGCCCGACGGGGACGCGGTCGGCTCCATTCTGGCTTGCGGGATGATGCTACGACAACTCGGCAAGCACGCGGACATGGTCTCCCGCGACTCGGTTCCGCTCATCTACCGCAGCCTTCCCGGCGTAGAAGACATTCGCCAGACGGAGCGCGTCGACGGGCACTATGACACGGTCATTCTGCTCGAGTGCGATAGCATTGAGCGCACCGGCCTGGCGGGGCTGGAAGTCCGCTTCGTAATCAATATCGACCATCATTTCAGCGGCAAGACGTTCGCCAACATTAACTGGATTGAGAACGACGCCTGTGCGGTTGCTGCGATGGTGTATGAGCTGGCGATGGTGGCAGGGGTCAGCATTACTCCGGAAATGGCGACTTGCCTCTACGCCGCGGTTCTTACCGATACCGGCTCGTTCTGCTACGCGGGCACGGATGCCCGCACCTTTGAGATCGCCGCCAGCCTTGCCCGGCACGGAGCCGACCCCGCCACCATCGCGCAGCATACGTATTTTTCCAATCCCACGTCGAAGATGCGCATTCTGGGCGCAGCGCTCTCCAACCTGCGTCGCAAGGGACGGATTGCGTGGATGTGGATTACCTACGAAGATGTTCTTCTTGCCTCCGCCGCCGAGGAGGACTGCGAAGGGCTGGTGAACTACGCCATCGGGATTGCCGGAGTGGATGTCGCGGTCTTCCTGCGCGAGTTGAGCAATCACCGCGTCCGGCTGTCGCTGCGCAGCAAGGGCATCATCAACGTGGCGCGCGTGGCTGAAGGATTTGGCGGAGGCGGTCACAGCCACGCCAGCGGCTGCACTCTTGATGGCCCGCTGCCTGCGGCCACAGACCGAATCCTCAGCGTTTTGCGCGAGTGTCTTCAACAGTTCAGCGAAAAGTGCGGCCAGCTGACGAGGAGCTAGCTGGCGAAGCGGTCAGCTAGAGTACGGTCAGCTCGGCGGCCGCTCCTCAGCTCACCCCTTCATCGCTGACCGCTGTAGTATTCTGATGGCCTTATGAAACCGCCGGAAAATTCCACCCCCCAAAACCGATCGAGGCCGCCGCGACTTCCTCAAGGTCGGAGGCGCATCGCTTGCGCTTAGTCTCACCCAGGCTGCGCTGCCTTCGAGCGCGCGCGCCGACACGCTCACCCCGGCCCCGACGAACCCCGCTGACGCCCGCGCCATACAGGACATGATGCCGACCCGCAATCTTGGCAGGACCGGCTTCCGCGTGGGCATCTTCGGGTTGGGAGGACAGGGCGGGCTCGAAAAAGTGAACGACGAAGCTGGCGCGCTTCCAATCATTGAAAAGGCGCTTGAGCTGGGCGTAAATTACTTCGACACATCGGCCATTTATGGCGGGCCGGATCGCTGGAGCGAGAGATACCTTGGGAAAGGCCTCAAGGGCCACCGAGACCAGGTTTATCTCGCCACCAAAACCAAGGAGCGCACTCGCGACGCGGCTTTCAAGAACATTGAAGTATCGCTGAAGCTGCTCAATACCGACCACGTGGATACATGGCAGCTTCACGACGTCGGCATTCAGGAGGATGTGGACCAGATTTTCGCGAAGGGTGGAGCCATTGAAGCTCTCATTCAGGCAAAAGAGCAGAAGATGGTGCGCCATCTTGGAGTTACGGGGCGATTTCGGCCTGATGCGCTGATCGAGTGCATCAACCGCTTTCCCTTTGATACTGTTTTGATGGCCGTCAACGCCGCCGATAAATATCACTATCCGTTTGAGCCGAAGCTGTTGCCGCTCGCGGTCGAAAAGCAATTGGGCATCATTGCGATGAAAGTAATGGCACGCGGCCGCATTCTCTCGAGTTGGACTCCGCCGTCGATTGAGGCGCAGAAGCATTCGTGGGAAGGCCGGGGAGCGATTGCCACCACACCCGGCACGCTAACCAAGCACGAGACTTTCTTCTATAACCTCTCGCTGCCCATCAGCACTGCGATTATCGGCTGCGACAACGTTCAGCAGGTAGAGGAATGCGTGCAACTGGCGCGGGGATTTACTCCGCTCAACCAGCAGCAAATGGCCGAATTGGAAGCGAAGACCGAGCCGATCGCAAAACAGGCGCTCTTCTTCCGCATGATGCCGCGCTAAGCGAACCCTGACCGATGTCCACTCCGCATCCGCTCAATCTGTTAGCCTAGGACGCGGAACTATTTTACGACGTGGGCATTCCTTCCAGAATCAGAGCGCTGCGCTACAACCACCCAACCACGCTATCGACGCGCTTTCCGGCACTGGGAACCGCGTTGGAAGCTGTCACTCTCTCCATACTCACTGCTTTCTTTCTGTTTTACGGACTGGTCCCCTTCTTTGGCGGAGCGGGCCTGGGACTGGTCGGCGCGGACGAGCCTCGCTATGCTCAGGTGGCGCGCGAAATGCTCCAGCGCCACGACTTCATTACACCAGTGTTATGGGGCAGACCCTGGCTTGAAAAGCCGGCGCTCTACTATTGGCGCGCGATGTTCTCCTTCAAAGAGTTCGGGATCCACGACTGGTCTGCGCGCCTGCCGTCCGCGAGCTTCGCATTTGTCCTGGTGGTGATGATTTATCTACACATCCGCCGCTTTCGCCGCGGAGGGCAACTCGATGCCGCGCTCATCACCGCGTCCTGTGCTGGAATTATCGCCTTTGCCCGCGGCGCATCCACCGACATGCAGCTTGCCGCGCCCTTCTGCATCGGCATGTTGGGCTGGTACGCGTGGTACGAGACGGACAGCAAGTTCTGGCTCTTTGATCTGTATTTCTTCGGAGGCGCGGCTACGCTGGCCAAAGGGCCGGTTGCGCCGTTTCTCGCACTGTTTATTCTGGTTGTCTTCGCCGCGCTGCGTCGCGAGTGGTCGATCCTGCGACGAACCATCTGGTGGCCCGGAATCGGGCTTTATCTCGCTATGGTCCTGCCGTGGTTCGTCGAAGTGCAGATCCGCAACCCGAGCTTCCTGAAGATATTTTTCCTTCAGCACAATCTGGAGCGATTTGCGACCGACCGCTTCCGCCACGAGCAGGACTTCTGGTATTACCTGCCCATTGTGCTCCTGGCAATCACACCGTGGGCGGTGATCGCGATTGCCGCGTTCGTGGACGCGATTAAGCAATCGGTCGCCGAGTGGAGTGTGCGCCGCGCCAAGTACCTCTATGTCGGAACCTTTCGCCCAGGGGACGCCTTTCCGGAATTTCTCGTCCTATGGGCAATTATTCCCATCGTTTTCTTTTCCCTCTCCCAATCCAAGCTTCCGGGCTACATTCTGCCGTCCGTTCCACCGCTCACGATCCTCGCCGGCGACTACCTGAATCGTCTGCGCGAGCGCGATCGCAGCCTCAAAATATGGTTGCTCATTCTGCACGCGGTTTTGACCGGCATTCTCATCATGTTTGTTGTTCTGCTACCGCTACATTTGCAGCATCCGGAGGCGATTCCGCCGACCAATGCAATTATTGCTGGAGGCATGACCGGATTTGCCGCCACCATTTTCATCCTTATCGTGGTTTATCGCTTCGGGCTGAAGCGGCTGCGCATCGCGACCATGACTCCAATGATCATCATGCTGCTGTTTCTTTTCGGTATCGGTCCGTTCTTCGGGATTCCGGCGGCGGCTGGAACGAAGCGAAACATCACGCTTATAGACATGACCTACTCGGCCCGCCCGCTGTCTCGGATCCTCGGCAAAATCAGCACTCCGGGCGAGCCGGTTGCCGTTTATGAGGTGCGCCGCGACATGGAATACGGCTTATCTTTTTACCGCGACAAGCGTGTCGACGACTACGACCGCGACGGGGTTCCCGCAGCCAAGCACATCCTCGTCGTCCGTGAGTCTTCGATTGGCAAGTTGAGTCAAATACTCAAGGGCAGGACATACGAGCCGCTTTTCGCGTATCCTGCTCAGGACTTGGTAGTCTACTCGGTCGCCGCACGCTAACGATGACGCGTGGACCGTTCACTGCCCCAACAACGTCTGAAGCATAGAGGAGCACTCGCCAAAGCAGGAGCCTCGGCGGCTGCGCGCACGAAGCAGAAGAACATCCATGACCTCCGTACCACTCCAGCTTGAGATTCTCGACCTTCGGCATTTTTCCGCAGCCAGCCTGCGCCCGCTGCTGGAAACGGAAGCTCGCGTCTGGAGCCAGCGTCTGGAATGGGACTATAGGCCGTCTGCCAATCTTCTGTTGCAGTATCTTGATTCGCGCATTCTGCCCGGCTACGTCGCCGTCGAAAACGGCCGCGTCTCGGGCTATGTCTTCTGCGTCTACGAAGATCGCAAGGCAGTGATCGGCGACGTGTTCGCCATCCTGCCGCAGCACGGCGGATCGACCAGCACAGACGTGGGAACCAAACTGTTGGAATGCCTCATCGAGCTGCTCCAGCACTCTCCCGGAGTCGATCGCATTGAATCGCAGCTTCTCCTGCACCCGCACGGCGAACTGGAACGGCCGTTCCTGGTGGCCGGCTTCAAGGTCCATCGGCGACTCTTTATGCGCCACGATCTGCTGGGGAATGTTCCGGCTCCTTCCGTCGCGCTGCCTGCCGATCTGGAGATGCGCTCATGGCGCGAAGACGACTTCAACCCGGCTGCGCGCCTTATCTCCGCAGCGTACAGCGGACATCTCGACAGCCACATCAACGACCAGTACCGCTCGGTGGCTGGATCGCTCCGTTTTCTGCACAATATCGTGCGCTTCCCCGGCTGCGGATACTTCGACGCGGCCGCCTCGCGCCTGCTCATCCGCAAGGGCTCGAATGAATTTGCGGGGCTGGTCCTCTGTTCGCGGGTCCGCGAGGATGTTGCGCACGTCACTCAAATCTGCATCGCCAAGGAAGAGCGCGGCCGCGGGCTCGGTCGCCTGCTGATCGAGCACTGCGCAGCCGATCTTAAGACACAGGGATTTCGCGCTCTCACGCTGACGGTAACGGCGGGAAATGAGAATGCCGTCTCCTTGTATCATCGGACCGATTTTCAGGTGACCCACGACTTCGACGCGATGCTATGGCAGAAGACAGTTGGCTGAGCGTCAGGCTGTAGTTTCGGCTTCGGCTTTGAGGCGCTCGGAGTTGAAGTGGGTAATCAGCGCGTCGACCACCGGCTGAAGCTTGCCATCCATCACTTCGGCAAGCTGGTGCAGCGTCAGTCCGATCCGGTGATCCGTCAGCCGGTTTTGCGGGAAGTTGTAGGTCCGAATCTTCTCGCTCCGGTCGCCTGAGCCCACCTGCTGCTTGCGCTCCTTGGCCTGCGCCTGCTGCTGCCGCTCCATTTCCATTTCGTAGAGCCGCGAGCGGAGAACCCGCATGCCCTTCTCGCGGTTTTTGATTTGTGACTTCTCATCCTGGCAGCTCACCACCGTGTTGGTCGGCAGGTGGGTGATGCGAACCGCCGAATAGGTTGTGTTGACCGACTGGCCGCCCGGTCCGGATGAGCAGAAAGTATCGATGCGCAGGTCTTTCGCCTCAATCTTCACATCCACGTCTTCGGCCTCCGGCAGCACCGCCACTGTCACCGCAGAGGTATGCACGCGGCCCTGCGTCTCCGTTGCCGGAACGCGCTGCACGCGATGCACGCCGCTCTCGTACTTGAGCTGGGAGTAGACGCGGTCGCCTTCGATAATCGCGATCACTTCCTTCAGCCCGCCGACAGAGGACTCGGAGCTTGAAAGCACTTCCACCTTCCAGCGCTGCAGTTCGGCATACCGCGAGTACATCCGGAAAACTTCCGCCGCGAACAGCGAGGCCTCGTCGCCGCCTGTTCCAGCGCGAATTTCAATCACCACGTTCTTTTCGTCGTTCGGGTCTTTCGGAAGCAGCAGCAGCTTCAGGTCTTCCTCGATCGTCGGCTGCCGCGCCTCAAGCTCGGCGATCTCCTGCGCGGCCATTCCACGAATCTCGGCGTCACTTTCTTGAAGCATCTCGCGCGCGTCGGCAATGCCGTTCCTCACCTGGCAGTACTCTCGAAACTTGTCTACCACGGCCTTCAGGTCGCGATGCTGCTTCGCGACTTTCTGATACTTCTGCTGATCGGCGAGCAACTCCGGGTCGGCCAACTGCCGGCCCAGGTCTTCGTATCGAGCTTCAATCTGTTCCAGACGATCAAACATCGGAATCCTTCACGCCGCATTGGCGGCTTCACTTTGAAATGGAGTGGAAAAATAGCGAAAGGCGGCGAGGGCCGCTAAAGGAGGGCGCGAAGTAGGCGCTGATACCGCATAGCTTTATTTTACCGTTTTTTGGATGGTGACGCCCACGAAGCCGATTCGTCGCACGAATTTATTGCAGCGTGTCCGCGCGGGTGGGAGAAATCCGCAAGTCACAGCCGGAGCGAATCGCCGAAAAGGAAGCGGACCATGCGGCTAAAATAAGAGCAATGCCTTTCACCGAACAATATGATGTGGTCATCGTGGGAGCCGGACACGCCGGTTGCGAGGCCGCGATGGCTTCAGCGCGGATGGGCCTGCGCACGGCGCTGTTTACGCTCAACCTCGACCTCATTGCTCAGATGTCCTGCAACCCGGCCATTGGGGGCATTGCCAAGGGGCACCTGGTTCGCGAAGTTGATGCCCTTGGCGGAGTGATGGGCGAAGTTGCCGATGCGGTCGGCATTCAGTTTCGGCTGCTCAACACCTCGCGCGGCCCGGCCGTCTGGTCGCCTCGCGCGCAGTGTGACAAGCAGCAGTATCGCGTGAAAATGCGCGAAGTCCTTGAGTCGCAGGCGAACCTCTACATCAAGCAGGCTGAGGTCATTGACGTAATCTTCGAGGATGGCCGCATCACGGGCGTCAAGCTCCGGGACGGACGCATGATCCACGCGCGCGCCACCATCATCACGACGGGCACCTTCCTCAACGGCCTCATCCATTGCGGCGAGGAGCATTACCCCGCCGGACGCAGCGGCGAGCCGCCCGCCATTCTGCTGGGCGAGGCGCTGAAGCGGCTGGGCCTGCGCAACTGCCGGCTGAAGACGGGAACCCCGCCGCGTCTCGACGGCCGCACGATCGACTGGAGCCGCTTCGAGGAACAGCCGGGCGATGCCGACCCAACTCCGTTCAGCTTTCGAACGAAGCAGATTCCGCAGCGTCAGGTCTCCTGCCATATCGCCTTCACCACGCCCGAGACGCTGCGTATTATTCGTGAGAATGTTCATCGCTCGCCCATGTATTCGGGGCAGATTCAGTCCGTCGGCCCGCGCTACTGCCCGTCCATTGAGGACAAGGTGGTCAAGTTTCCCGATAAGTCGCAGCACCAGTTCTTCCTGGAACCCGAGGGCCTCAACACGCATGAGGTGTATGTCAACGGGATGTCCACCTCGCTGCCGATGGAGGTGCAGGCTGAGATTGTGCGCTCTATTCCCGGCCTTGAGAACGCGGAGATGCTGCGACCCGGCTATGCCATTGAGTACGATGCGATTGACCCGACGGAGCTTGACCGCGCACTGCGCGTGAAGCAATTCACCGGGCTTTACCTTGCGGGGCAGATCAACGGGACGTCGGGTTATGAAGAGGCCGCTTGCCAGGGACTGATGGCGGGCATCAATGCTGCGTTGTTCGTGCAGGGACGCGGGCCGTTCACGCTTGACCGCACCGAAGCCTATACCGGCATCCTGATCGACGACCTCATCAGCAAGGGCACCAACGAGCCGTACCGCATGTTCACCTCGCGCGCGGAGTTTCGCCTGCATCTGCGGATCGATAACGCCGACCGGCGGCTTACGCCTCACGGATACCGCCTGGGGCTCATCGGCGATGAGGCGTGGGCGGATTACGAAGCGAAGCAGGCGCGTGCTGTTGCGCTCGAAAAGTTGCTGGCGACGCGCAGAGTGAATCCGGAAAAGCTCGCCGCGTTGCTGCCTGAAGCGACCGCGCTGGGCAGCTTGCAGGGACAGACCTACGCGCAGATTCTGAAGCGCCCTGAGGTCACGATTGAGGCCCTCTATCCGTTGATCCGTGAAGAACTGGCGGTGCTGGAAGATGCGGTTCTTTTCCAGGATTGGCTTGAATCCGGCGCAGGCGATAGCGTCGTCGGGCGTTCAGCGCGCAGGAACGAGTTGAAAGCGGTGGAGACGGAGATCAAGTACGCCGGGTATCTCGACCAACAGAAGAAGTCGATTGAAAGGCTAAAGAGAGCTGAGCAGCGATCCATCCCCGAATGGTTCGACTACAAGGCCGTCAGCGGGCTCTCGCGCGAGATGCAGGAAAAGCTCACCCGCGTGCGCCCCGCCACCATCGGCCAGGCCAGCCGCATTCCGGGGGTGACGCCCGCGGCGCTCACGCTCGTGAATGTGTATATCCAAATTCAGGCTGGCGCGCGACAGTCGGAGCCGCAAACCTAGCTTGGTTCTGCGCGCCGTCAAGGTGTCACGTCCAAAAGTGAAAGCCCCGGCTCTCCTTAAAGGAAAACCGGGGCCATACGCAGGCGGGCCTGTAAGCCGAATTTTGTCGAGGACGACCATTCCTCTAGGCGCGCCATTGCTGACGCGCTCCAGCGACCTACCCGGAGGTTTCCGCTCCGCCGCGGCTTGCGCCGCGAAGGATAGCCCGCGTTGGCGCGCCGGGCCGGCACGCATTCGCAGCCATTCGGGCCGGGCTGCGAAATTTCCTCCCTATTTGGTCTTGCTCCGTGTGGGGTTTACCATGCCTCCGCCGTTACCGCCGGAGCGGTGCGCTCTTACCGCACCTTTTCACCCTTACCCGCATCCCGAGGGGCGCGGGCGGTATGTTTTCTGTGGCACTGGCCGTCTCGCGGCCTTGACGCCGCGATCCCGGACGTTATCCGGCACACTGCCCTGCGGAGTTCGGACTTTCCTCTCCCGGCTGAGCTTGCGCCCATCCGGCAGCGGCCGTCCAGCCCGCCTGCATACTCTATTGTACTGTTCAGGGAGCCCGCCCTCCATCCAATTCCGTCGTGTCTGATGGATCGGCCGCCTTACAAGTCATACGCAGCCAGGTCAGAGTTCTTCGCTCACCACCGGCAGGCTGAGATGGGCGCGCACCTGTGACTCAATGAAAATGAGAACCTCGTCCAGCGTCATCTCCGTTGAGTCAATGCGAATCGCGTCGGGAGCGGCCTTCAGCGGAGAGTCCGCCCGGTTGCGGTCGCGCTCATCGCGGTCGCGCAACTGCTTGGCCAGTGCCGCGCGCGCCTGCGTCGAAGCGCCGTCGGCTCTGGAACCGCCCACGGCTGTCACCTGCTCGAAGCGTCGCTGGCTGCGCGCCTCGGGCGAGGCATCGAGAAAAAACTTCAGGTCCGCGTTGGGGAAAACAACCGTTCCGATGTCGCGCCCTTCCATCACCACTTGGCGCTTCCGGCCCAGCGCGCGCTGCAAGCCGACCATCCACGCTCGAATGGCCGGATGCACGCTCACCCGCGATGCGGCCTGGGTCACTGCTGCTGAGCGAATCCGGGCCGTGACTTCCACGCCATCCAGCAGCACCCGGTTGCCCGCGTCCGTCGCCTCCAGCGTAATGGACGTTTCGGCGGCCAGCCTCTGGAGTGCCGGCGCATCGTCCAGGTCGACCTCACTTTCCATGGCCTTCAGCGCAAAGGCGCGGTACATCGCGCCCGTCTCAAGGTTCAGAAAGCCGAAGTGTTTCGCCAGATGCCTGGCAACCGTGCTCTTGCCCGCTCCCGCCGGGCCGTCAATAGCGATAATGCAGGCGCGCCCCGTCATTCCGCGTTCTCGCCTCCCTCTTTCCTGCGCTTGCGAAACGGCGGCTTGAATCCGCCGGGCTTGCCTCTGCCCGGGGCCGGCTTGCCGGTTTTTCCAAAGGGCTTCGCCGATTTACCCAATGGCCTGGCCGATTTCCCGAATCCGGTTTTCTTGAAGCCCGATCCGCCTTCGTTCTTGAAACCAGGCTTGCCGCTTTTGAATGCAGGTTTGCCGCCGCGCTTGAATCCCGGCTTGCCGGATTTGCCGAAACCTTGACCGCTGCTTTTCGCGAATCCCCTACCAGAGGATTTAGGCTTCCATCCCCGCACGCGGGTTGCCGGCCTCCGGCGTTCCCCAGTGCTCGACTCACGGGGGGACTCCTGGGGCGCCCCCTGGTCTCCGGCTTTTGCCGGACGTTCGCGGAAGAAGGGGCGCTTCTCGCCCGGCTTCTCTCGCTTGAATCCTCCAGAAAACGAGCGACGCTCCAAGCCAGCGGAACGTGGTCCTGAGGGGCGCGAATCTGACGAGCGCGACCCCGACGGACGTGGCCGCGAAGGACGTGAACCCGGGCGCTCCCCTGGGCCGCTGCGCGAACCAAACTTCTTTGCCGCTCCAAACTGCCGGCTACCAGACTTTCCGGAACCTCCAAACCTCTTCTCGCCAGCTTTTCCCGCGCCTCCGAATTTACCTGGGCGCCGCTCGCCGCCGCGCTCTTCCTCGCGCCGGGGACGGAACGGGCGCTCGCCCTCCCCCACCGGGCGCTCGCTGCGATCCTGCCACGGTTTGGGCCCGCTCTTGCCGAATTTCCTGGGAGGAAATTCTCCGCCTCTGCCTGACGGTCGCTCGCGATTCAACGGCCGCGTGCCAAAGGGCCGCGCCGATTTTTCAAACGGCTTTTTTCCGTATGGCTTGCGCTCGCCTCCCGCGGGCCGGCGCTCAGGCCTGAATCGATTCTCGCCCCGAGAACCTGGGCCACTAGAGCCTGGACGTGCAGAGCCTGGACGTGCAGAACCTGGAGGTGCAGAACCTGGAGGTGCAGAACCTGGACGCACAGAACCTGGACGCGCCGATTCACGCCTCTCACGCGGAGGCCCCTTTCTCTCGCGACGCGCGCCGCGATTAAGGCCACTTCGCTCATGGAGATGCTGCGGACGATCCCTACGCTCAAAAGGCTTCCGTGCCGCGTCGCCCTCAGCCGTGCGGGGCCTGTGCGCAAAGGGAGGATTCCGCTCGTCTCCAGCCTGAGGTTTCGCCTCCGGTTCTGGTTCGGCAAACTCCGGCAGTGACCCGGCCACATGCATCAGCGGCTGCGCGCCCACCGAAATCAGCCCTAATTGCCGCGTGGCCGAGAGGCCGTTGACCACCTCGCGCACCCGCGACCGGCTGGCCAGCGGCGAGAGGAAGGTTTCAATCTCCTCACTGGAAGCGGCCACCACCGACTCCAGATAGAGCGACACCAGGGCCGACAGGGCAGTCGTCTGCGCCACCTTCTGCGAGGCCGTCATTTCAGCCGCGAAGTGCGCCTGGGTCAACTCCCACCGCGTCACGGCGCCATCATAGACGGGAATCACCCGCAGCCCGTTCCACAACTCCACCAGCCCGCGCAGCACCGCGCCCTCGGTAAGCTCGCGCCCCAGCGTATTCTGAATCTCCTGTGCCGTCCGGGCCTCGCCGGCGTTCAGCAGCGTCCATATTTCCGTCATCAGAGGAGAAGCCTTCGCGCCGGGACCGCTCTTCCAGTTGCGGCCGCCAATCAGACTGAAGACATAGGGAAGCGTCTCACCGGTCGCCAAAAAATCAGGCTGGTCGGAAACAGTCCCGCCCGCCGCACCAAAAAGATTCAGGGGAACAACCGCGCCGTCCGCAGCGAGCCGATGCAGCAGCGACGAAGCATTCTCAATCGCTTCGCGCCCCGGAGCCTCGCTCGGAACACCCGTCACAGCTTCCACAAATGAGGGCGCGGGAGTGTAGAAATGCGGCCGCCGGGGAAGAAAAAGACAAAAGCCAACGCGTTCTACCCACGCTTTTGCGTCCTCAGCGGTAAGAATCGGATTCGACGCCTGACGCCATCGTTCAGCGCGCGTACTCTGGAGCTGTTCGGATGTCAAAGAAACTCATTTCTGCCCGTCAAGGGCGCGGAGTGTCTCCGCGAAAATCAGGAGACCGTGGCTGGAAATCATCCGGACCCGCGTCCTTTAAGTATAAGGCCCACACCACCTGGCCCAGCGCGCAGTTGGCTATTCGTCTGGTGACTGTTCTCTAACGGCTGTCGATCACCCCGACCACATCCGCGTTTTCGTTTGCCGCGGGATTGACTCCGAAGGCCCACACGTCTGTATTCAGGTCCTTGGGCGAGAGCACCTCGACCAGAGCATATTGGCCGATCAGTAGCGGCGACTTGGGTGTGATTTTCATCCAGTAGCCGCCGGGCAGAATCTGCTTCTCTGTTGCGATCATGCTCACCGGAGGCGGGCCTCCACTGGCAATCGCGTCCAGGTCTTCCGCACTGGCCGTGCGCACGTTCCTGCCTACCTTCAGGGCGAGAATCACGTACCGGCTGTCCGGCGAGCTGTAGGCATGCTTGTCATCGGGGGCGGAAGTCGTTCCATGCGTATCGACGGTGAAAGGCTTGCTGAGAGACGCGGGCTCCGGCGCTCCCTTCGCGGGTTTCGGCGGAGTGAGGCTTACGTAAAATACCGGCTGGTTGACGTGCAGCTCTACCTTCGCCGAGTAACGGTTAATCCGGATCAACTCATCCGATCCGTGCTTTGACCCGACCTCGTAGGGCAGCACGCTATGCTGATAGGCGCGGTTCAGGTCGCCGTTGGACTGCGTCATGTGCGCCAGTTCCGGCTGGCCGTTGAAGGTATCGAGTGCCCAGACGCCGCTTTCGTTCGGAAGCTGGAGGCCCGGCATCACGAAGGGCATTCTCTCTAACTCCGCCTGCCGCGCGGCGCGCTCTTCGGCATCAATCTTCGCAGCCTCGACCTGGCCGGGGTCATTGGGATTCGTGACCACCACTGGGCCCTTGTGTTCCGGTCCGTGGTCCATTTCCCACCTGGCGGTAGCCACCCAGTCCACCTGGCTCTTGGGAACGTCTTCCCAATCATCGCGTTCCGCGCTGAAGAAGCGGACGCGGTTGCCCTTGATCTCGTATTTCGTGATGATCTGGTAGCTGCCGTCCTTCATAATCAGGCGCTCGCCGGCGGCCTGAGCGCGAGCCAGGGGCAATAGCGCCATCAAAAAAACAAATACAACCCCGGTGCTACAAAAACGCCTCATCGCACGTCTCACAATCTGATAGACGCCGAAGAGGACCCGGCGTCTCCCGCTGTTATCCTAACCAACAGGCAAGCCATGAGGGAACGTCCGCACAAATCCGGCAAGAAACGGCAGCCTTCCCGCGCTCTGGCCTTTTTGCGCGGAGCGCGCCGGCGGGGGCGGCCCGTTCTCGCTGTTTTCTGTGCCTCTATGGTTCTGTTCGCCGCGACCCTGCTCCTGGCGCACAACCATACCGCCGCCGAGCGGGAATCCGGCCACTGCCCGATTTGCTCCTCCATCCACACCGCCACGCCGGTTGCGGCCGTACCAGTACAGTTTGTGCTCCACGCCGCGCCCGAGCCTGTTGTTACTCCCGTCCCCAAGTCTCCCGCAGTTGTTCGCGTAGCAACCCTCTCCGATCGCGCCCCGCCTGCCTCGTCTGGATTCCAGAGCTAAAGACGAGGACGGGCTTCAGCACGTCCGCAATGTCCCTCGTTCATTGTTTATTGTCCAACGCGGCTTCACGCCGCTGAGGGGGGCGCACCTCAAAACGCCGCCCTCGGCGACCTGCTCCGTGCTGGACCCATGCGATCAGGACCCAAGCGATCAGGAGAATCCCCCATGTACACACTACGACGCCTCGGCGCGCTCGTTTTCGTTTCCGCGTTTCTTTTCGTGCCCCACCACGCCCGCGCCCAGACCGGAACCTCCGGCCTGGTCACCGGCTCGGTAACCGACTCCTCCGGAGCGGTCATCCCCGGGGCCTCCGTCAACATCCACAACCCGATCACCGGATACGACCGCACCACTCACGCCAGTGCCGACGGCAGTTTCCAGTTCGCCAACCTCCCCTTCGGCAGCTACACCATCACCGTGCGGCAGAAGGGCTTCCAGATCACCGGGCGGAACCTCTCCGTCCAGTCCGCGGTGCCCATCTCGAAGACCATCGCTCTCCCGATTGCCACCGCCACGCAGACCGTCACCGTAGCCGCCAGCGCCAATGACGAGCTGCAGAAGGCTATCAGCGACCAGACCGACATTGAAAGCAACCTCACCGACAAACTCCCGCTCATCAGCAGTTCCACCGGCGTGAGCTCCGCCATTACTCTCGCCAGCCCCGGCGTCGCCGCGGATTCCAACGGCATGTTCCACCCGCTCGGCGAGCATTCCGACACGACTTACTCCATCGACGGCCAACCCATCAGCGACCAGCAAAGCAAAACCTTCGCCAACCAGGTTTCCCTCAACGCCATCCAGTCCATGCAGGTCATCGAAGGTGTCATCCCGGCCGAGTACGGAGACAAAGCCTCGTTGGTCGCCCGCACCACTACCAAATCCGGCCTCGACGACCTTCGCCCCGCTGGCAGCGCACAGGCCACCTACGGCAGCTTCGGAACCAGCGACGTCAACGCATCGCTCGGCATCGGAGGCGCGCGGTTCGGCAACTTCCTCACCGGGGACATCAACAACAGCGGGCGCTATCTAGACTCGCCCGAGTTCGTGCCTCTTCACGACCACGGCAACAGCGAATCCCTCTTCGACCGCGTTGACTATGCGCCCAACGCCATTGATACCTATCACCTCAACCTGACCGCCTCGCGCTCCTGGTTTCAGGTTCCCAACCAGTACGACCAGCAGGCCGCCGGACAGGACCAGCGCTCGCAGATCTTCAGCTACAACATCGCGCCTTTCTGGACCCGCATCTTCGGCCAGACCGGCGTCCTTGAAGTGAACCCCTACCTGCGCCAGGATAATGTCCACTACTATCCCAGCGACGACATCTTCGACGACACCCCGGCGACGCTCTCGCAGAACCGCAGCCTTCGCAATCTCGGCTTCAAAGTCGATTACTCCTACGCCAAAGGCATCAACAACGCCAAGTTCGGCTTCGACATCAACCACACCTTCCTTGATGAAGGCTTCGGGGTGGGCATCACCAGCCCCACCTACAATGCCGTCTGCGTCGACTCCGATGGCAACCCTGTCGTCGCCCCCGGCGTGACGAAACCTTCCGAGTGCGCCGCCGCAGGCTACAGCGCCAACCCCAACTTCCAGCCCGGCCTGCTGCCCCTCGACCTCACTCGCGGAGGCTCCCTCTTCCAGTTCCACGGCCACACCGACATCAAGGAAGAAGCCCTCTACGGCCAGGACCAAATATCCGTCAAGAACTGGAAGTTCCTCGCCGGAGTCCGTGGCGACAACTACAACGGACTCACCCGCAAGTACATGCTGGAGCCGCGCGCCGGCATCACCTACAACCTCGCCAAAACCGCGACGGTCCTCCGCGTAGGCTACTCACGCCTGATGCCCACGCCCTACAACGAGAACCTCATCCTCTCCAGCTCCACCGGAGCAGGCGGCCTCGCTCGCGCTACCGGAAGCTTCGGCGATCATCCGCTCGACCCCGCCACCCGCAACCAATACGACGCCGGCTTCGAGCAGTCCATCACCAAACATCTGCTCGTTGACGGCGAGTACTTCTGGAAAGAGACCAAGGGCGACTACGACTTCGACGTTCTACTCAATACGCCGCTCACGTTTCCCATCCAATGGCGCAAATCCAAAATCGACGGCTTCGACCTGCGCCTGACCATGCCGCTCTACTACGGCATCACCGCCTACTCCGTCATGGGACACTCCCGCTCCCGCTTCTTCGGCCCCGAGCGCGGCGGCATCCTCTTCAACAACCCCAACGGACTCGACTCCTCCGCCCCCTTCCGCATCGACCACGACCAGAACTTCGAGCAGAACACCCACCTTAACTATCAGCCCAAAGTTAACGGCCCCTGGTACGGATTCACCTGGACCTACGAAAGCGGCCTGGTAGCCGGCAACGCGCCTTACGCCGTCAACGACACCACGCCCGTAAGTCTCACCTACCTAACCCCCGACCAGCAACAGCAGATCGACCTGACCTGCGGTGGAGTCCGCGCCACCCTCAATGCGCCGCTCACCAGCTGCGCGCCCAACGAGCTCTCCTCACCGCTGCTGAAAATCCCGGCCCCCGGAACCTTCGACCCCGACCGCAACCCCCAGCGCATCGCCCCCCGCAACGTCTTCGACATGACCAGCGGATGGGACAACCTCTTCCACTTCGACACCGAGCACTTCAAGACCAATGCAACCTTCTCCGTAACCAATCTGACGAACAAGGTTGCGCTGTACAACTTCCTCTCCACGTTCAGCGGAACTCATTTCGTTCCCCCAAGGGCCTACACCGCCGGGTTGACGCTGAACTTTTAATGGGTATCTGGTCATAAGCCGGCAGCTCAGGAGCGGAAAATGCCGTATGATGAACGCTAATTCTGAACGGCAAGAACAAGAAAATGATCGCCGCCAAAACCATCCTGACTGCCGGACTCGTTGCCGGGACCCTCGACCTTGCGCTCGCCATCATTTTTTTCGCGGTGCAGGGAGCTCCGCTCACCGCCGTGCCGCACGCCATTGCCGGCGGTCTGCTCGGCGCCAGGGCCTTCCGCGGAGGCGCGCCAACCGCGTGGTTGGGAGTCGCGCTGCAATACTTTATCGCTCTCATCGTCGCCGCCGTCTACTTCCTGCTGAGCCGGACCATCAAGCTCCTGAACCATCAGCCCATTCTTAGCGGAATTGTTTACGGCCTCGCGGTCTTCGCCGTCATGCAGGACATCGTGGTCCCCTACTCCGCCGAGCCGCACTCGAATCCCACGGTGGCTTGGCTGATCGCGGATATCCTCTCTCATGTGTTGTTTGTGGGGGTTACGATCGCGCTCATCACGCGCCGGTTCGCTTCGCGGGCCGGAACTCTGGGCCCGGACAAAGTTGGACCACTGATGACGTAGCCTTCGCCTTAAGGGTGCGGCGCGGCTTCGGCTTCGACTTGCGCTTTCGAATCCACCGCGAGCGCTTTGGCTCGGATCGACGCCACCAGCACCAGGATGTTCGTGAACAGGATGAGCGCGAAGGTCAGCGAGGGCAGAAATTCCAAGTCCTTCGGCATCGCCTCAATCACTTCGAGGGCCAGCACGGCTGTAATTAGCCCGCGCGGAATCAGCAGGGAGGCAAGTTCGCGTGCGCGCGCCGAGGTGCCTCGCCAGACAATGCGGCTGCCGGACACGGCCAGGTAGCGCGCGACGAGGAAGACACAGAGAATTCCGAGGCTGGGCAAAAGCTGGACGCGCAGCCCTTTGAACTGGATCATCGCGCCGAGCAGGACGAAAAAGAAGCTTCGCACCAGAAATGCCAGTTCCGAGTGGAAGGAGTGGATTTGGCTGCTCTGGTCCGTCGCCCGGACTTCAAAGCCGAAATCCTGCATAAAACTCTGCGGGCCCAGCAGGCTGGCCAGCGTCGCGCCGAACACTATCACGGCAAACAGATCGCTGCCGCCGGCTGCGTGCGTGCCCGAGTAAACAATCAGCACCGCCGCAAAGGTCAGTACGTGCCAGAACTGCTTGTTGGAGATATGCGGCAGCAGGCGCGCCCAGAGGAATCCGGCCACAATCGCGATGACGGACGCCAGCACGAACCGGAAGGCAAAAGACGCGACCATGCCACCGAAAATGGCTCCGCCGCTGGTGGTGGCGGCCGTGCCCCCGCCCAACAGGCCCAGCAGTACGCCTACGACCAGCGCACCCAGACCATCCCCGAACGACGCTTCAATCACCAGAGTGGTTTTGAGGTCGTGCCCCAGATCGAGCTGGTCGAGAATCGGCAGCACAATGGATCCGCTCATGCAGGCCAGCGACGCCGCCACCAGCAGGGACGCCATTCTGGGCATTCCCAGCACGTGCGAACAGAAAAGCTCGACACCAGCCATGGTGAGGCCATAGCTGAGGACGGCCAGCACTGTCCCTGAAATAAACTGCCGCCATGCGCGGCGAAGATCAAGCTCGAGCCCCGCGGCAAAGAGGATGAGAATGAGCGCGAGCGTGCCTACGCCGCGAATTACGTGCGGGAAGCGCGCGGCCTGAATCACATGCAATACGGGGCCGAGCACAATGCCGCTTACAAGCAGCACAATCACATCCGGAACGCGCGTCCGCCGCGAAAGCCGGTTCGCCACAAACGCGAGAACCAGCAAGCCGCCCAGCAATCCAAAAAAATTTACGAGAGTTAAAGTCAAAGAGAGATAACCACACACATTCCGGCAGGAAAGAACGAATCTTTAGCTTTGTCAGCGAAGCAGGAGCATAAGGCTGACTATAAGACATACGACAGGCAAAAGCACCCGCCGGATGCAGGCGCATGCCCGAAATTGGGAGCGACGTGGCAACCGCGTGGTTGCCGCGCGTCTGAAGCGGCAGAAGAAATCCCGCGTCCCGCATCAAAATGTTCTAAAGAAAAATTTACTGCACAACACCAACCTGCTTGTAGCCTGCCGGAATCGCGAACAGCGAGGGGTCCGGCTCATCCTGCGAAATCTGTGTCACAGTCTCGATCCTGCTGCCTGCGCGCGGGTCGATGTGCTTGATCACCACGTTGATGTGGAGATAATCCGAATACCAGTATTCGTCCGTGACCACCACCGCCTTGCCCGTGCCGCCCGCAGCCGGAATCTTCTGCGTCTCCCGCACCCCGTGCACCTGCAAGCCGTCCATCTCGTGCGTGCCTAGGTCTTCTTCCTTTGTGTACTGGCTCAGCGGCAGGTTGCTGCCCGCAGGCGATGCGTACTGCAGCCCCGGCGGCTCCGTCTCCGGAGGATGACTCACCATGCCCGTCCGGAACATTCGTTGCTGCGGATAGAGCATCGTGGACACCCGCGTCTGAGGATCATAAAGATGAATGCGCAGGACCTGCGGCGTCACTGTGGACGACAACGGCACCAACTCTCGTGCTTCATTGTGGATGCGCCCATGGCTGTCCCGCGCGATCACGCGCATCGACTTGAAGACGCT
The DNA here is from genome assembly GCA_049280995.1 of Acidobacteriaceae bacterium. Taxonomy (GTDB): domain Bacteria; phylum Acidobacteriota; class Terriglobia; order Terriglobales; family Acidobacteriaceae; genus Silvibacterium. Next base: position 8,365 of record JBAPRH010000057.1, on the reverse strand, counting down.
GAACGTGCCGTTATGCTGAATAAATGAGCGCTGCACCAAGACCGTGCCCGTGAACGGCGCATTCGGAATCGGCGTAACAAAAATGCCCGGCGCGCGCTGCGCCAAGGCTCCCACTGTCGCGACAGCCAGAAACGCCGCTGCACCAGCAGCCGTCCGAAACGGTCGACCAGATGTAAGAAAGAATCGCCGAAGCATCGCGCCCTCCAGCAACTTCCGCAACCAGCAAGCCTACTCCCCGCCGTGCGGACCGGACAACAAGCATCCGGCGGGCTCAGCAAAACCCCCTCAGTGGTGATGCGCGTGGGCGGTCAGTTCTTCGACCGGCATCACGCAGCCATGCGCCACCGGGCAATCCACATGCTCGAACTGAATCGTGGTGTGGTGAATGTGGAAGCTCCGCAGCAGCAGGCTGTTAATCTCCACCAGAATCCGCGCGCTCTCCGATGGTGGAATGTCGGCAATCGTCACGTGGCTGGCCAGTGCGTGGGTCTGCGATCCGAGGCTCCATACATGCAGGTCGTGGACATCGGCGACGCCCTCGATGCCTTCGAGCTTCGTTCGTATTTCGCCGAGCGACAGGCCGCGCGGCGTGCCTTCGAGCAGAATATTCAGCGTCTCCCGCACAATCGCAATCGACGACCATAAAATCAGAGCGGCGATGCCCAGCGACAGCGCAGGATCAATCCAGGCGCTTCCGGTGAAGTAAATCGCAGCGCCACCAACGATGACCGCCGCGGTTGAAAGCGTGTCGCCCAGCATGTGGATGAACACGCTGCGCATATTCAGGTCGCGACTCACCCGCCAGAGCAATGCAGCGATTGCGCCGTTCATCACCACGCCCGCCGCCGCCACAATCATCATCACGAGCGGCCGCGAATGCACCGGCTCAACAAAGCGGTGCACCGCGGTATAGGCAATCCATCCGCTGATCACGATCAGCGTAATCGCGTTCAGAAAAGCGGCCAGCACCCCCGCGCGCTGATAGCCGAAGGTCTTTTTCTCGGTTGCGGGAAGCCCCTGGAAGTGCACGGCGACAAACGACAGCAGCAGGGCCAAGGCGTCCGAGGCGTTATGTCCGGCCTCTGAAACCAGCGCGAGCGAGTGCGCATGCAGCCCCGCCAGCAGCGTAATGACCACATAAGCAAGCGTGGTCACCAGCGAAAATCGCAGCACGCGCTGCATTCTGGCGGTTGAAGGTGCGTGTAAATGCATATTCGTCAATCGAGGCCGGGTGGCTTCCAAACCATCAATGCGGGACCGAAGCCGCCGGCGCACCCTGCGCGCGAGGCGTCCTCGGCAAGGCGCGAACCGGAACAGAGTTGGCCGTCTCCCTCAGCCCGCTCCAGTTCTCGGCCACGATGATGCTGTTGGTCGGGCAGTGTGGATCGTATCGAACCGAGCACGGAAATGACAGCCGGCACTCGTAAATGTTCACATACTCCTTCAGTTGCGTTACGTCCTGCGAGCATTCGTAAACCACGCCCGCGATTTCGTACTTATAAAGAATCAGATGCATTCCCTCGGCGCGCCCGCTCTCGAGGGCGTCAACGTCGGAAATGTCGAGTATGGTGCCGTCCATAATGCGCCCGGTTTTTACGAGGTACTGGCGGCGTTGCCGTTCCAGCTCCTCCTCGGTCGGATGCTTCCGCATCCTGACCCACGCAACCACTCCGCCGATGCACAAGCCGGCAACAGTGAGCGCTCCAAGTACCTCGGGATCACGCAATGAAAGGGCACTCATAATTCTGTTTCCATCTTATTCTCTGCTGGATGGATGCAGCATACGCCATCGGGATTCGGTCTGCTCAGCTATCTCACTTTTTTGCTCTTAAATTGTCGAAATTTCCCACAACCGTCATCTTCGGGGCGTATGCTGTTTTGCAATTCCGGGCCACTCCCTTGTTCAACCCGGAAAGAACTCAAGCCATAGGAGAACAAGCTATGCAATGCCCGTCCTGCCGCCAGGAATCCTCTGGAGCCTTCTGTAATTTCTGTGGAGCAACGCTCGCAGCCGCCCCCGCCGGCACTGGCGCACCCTCGATCCCGTCCACGTCAGCCGGAACCGGCCTTTCCCCCAATGCCGCCGCTGCCATCTCGTATCTCACCATTATTCCGTCGATCATCTTCCTGGTCATTGAGCCGTATAAGGACATGAAGCTGGTCAAGTTCCACTCCATCCAAAACATCGCGCTGACTGTCGTGATGGTCGCCACCTTCATCGTTTTGGCCATCCTCAGCGCCATCCTTGGAATAGTCATTCCTGTCATCGGAGGACTCCTTTTCCTCTTTTTGGACTTCGCGGTCGGGGCCGTCTTCTTCGTCGCCTGGCTGATGGCGATCATCAAGGCCAGCAAAGGCGACTATTTCAAGCTGCCCTTTATCGGGGCATTTGCCGCGAAACAGGCGGCCGTCTAGCCGGACAGCGCAATTCGGAAACCAGGGAGGAGCCCGCCGCCGCGATATACTTGAAGCAGACATGTCGAAGCGCAAGGCTCCTTTCGACGCCGTTTTCGGCGACCATTTCCCCCACGATTCTGGATCATCCACTCGATCCCCGCGCATCCGCGCGACTACCGTTATCTGCGTCCGGCGCAATGACAGCGTCGTCATGGCGGCCGACGGCCAAGTGACGCTTGGCGAGTCGGTGATCAAGCATTCCGCGCGCAAAATCCGCCGCCTTTACCAGGACAAAATTCTCGCCGGGTTCGCCGGTTCGACCGCCGACGCTTTCTCGCTCTTCAGCCGCTTCGAGGGCAAGCTGGAACAGTACGCGGGGAACCTTGGCCGGGCGGCGGTTGAACTCGCCAAGGACTGGCGCACCGACAAAATGCTGCGCAATCTTGAAGCGCTGCTGATCGTCGCCGATCCGCACCAGACGTTTCTGCTGAGCGGCTCGGGAGACGTAATTGAGCCCGACGAAGGCATCGCTACGATCGGCAGCGGAGGCTCCTATGCGCTGGCCGCGGCGCGCGCATTGCTGCAGAATACTGACCTGTCTGCCCACGATATCGCAGAGAAGTCAATCCGCATTGCCGGGCAAATCTGCATCTACACCAATGACCAGATCACGATCGAAGAGCTGCACGCCGAATAAGCAATAGCGGCGCAGCCGCACGCCAGCCCGAAGGAGGCAGGCATTTAATGGCAATTTACCTACCCGGAACCGCGGAAGACCAGGAACTCGCACTCGATCAACTCACGCCGCGCGAAATCGTTGCGGAGCTGGACAAATATGTCGTCGGCCAGAACGCCGCCAAGCGCGCCGTCGCCATCGCGCTCCGCAACCGCATGCGCCGGCAGAAACTCCCTTCCGAGATGGCTGACGAGATCATGCCGAAGAACATCATCATGATCGGCCCCACCGGTGTGGGTAAAACCGAAATTGCGCGGCGGCTGGCCAAGCTCACGGGCTCTCCCTTCCTCAAGGTCGAAGCCTCGAAGTTCACCGAGGTTGGCTACGTGGGCCGGGATGTCGAATCGATCGTCCGCGACCTGGTCGAGATCGCCATCGACATGGTGCGCGAAGAAAAGCTGGAAGAAGTGGAGGACAAGGCCGAGCTCAATGCAGAAGACCGCATTCTTGACCTGCTGCTGCCGCCGCCGACTCCGTCGCCCGCTCCCGCCGTTCCCGCCAGCGGATTCGGCCCGCAGGTGATCGAAGGCAATACGCTCGCTTTTCCGGCAGGCGCCGCCAATGAGTCGCACCAGCGAACCCGCGAAAAGCTCCGGCAGCAGTTCCGGGAGGGCAAGCTGGACGACCGCATCGTCGAACTTGACGTGCGCGAGCGCAACTCACCGTCATTCGAAGTCATCTCCAACCAGGGCGTCGAGGAGATGGACATCAACCTCAAGGACGTTCTGCCGAACATCTTTGGACAGCGCACGAAGAAGCGCAAAATGAAGGTCTCCGAGGCCTTCGAGTACCTCATTCAGGAAGAAGAGGGCCGGCTGATCGACATGGATCAGGTGACGCGCACCGCGGTCGAGCGCGTGGAAAACTCCGGTATCGTCTTCCTCGATGAGATCGACAAAATCGCCGGACGCGAGGGCGGGCACGGGCCCGACGTTTCGCGCGAAGGCGTGCAGCGCGACATCCTGCCCATTGTGGAAGGCACCACCGTCAACACTCGCTACGGAATGGTCCGCACCGACTTCATCCTGTTCATCGCCGCCGGGGCTTTTCACGTTTCCAAGCCCAGCGACCTCATTCCGGAATTGCAGGGGCGGTTCCCTATTCGGGTTGAGCTGAAATCGCTGACGGTCGAAGATTTTGTGCGCATTCTTACCGAGCCCAAGTCGTCGCTTACCCGCCAGTACACCGCGCTGCTCGAGACCGAAGGGCTCAAGCTGGAGTTTACGCAGGAGTCGCTGCAGGAAATGGCGGAGTTTGCCTTCCGGGTCAACGAGACGACAGAGAATATTGGAGCTCGCCGTTTGCACACCATCATGGAGCGCGTGCTGGATGAGATTAGCTTCCTTGCGCCGGACCTCACCAAGGCGTGGCCGAAGGACGAAGAAGGAGGGCTCCAGCTAGCCGCCTCGACCGACTTCGGAGCCACTGTCCCGCTCCCCATCAGCGAGCGCGAAACAGCCGACGGCAAACAGAAAGTAGCGGTCATCGATCCTGAATATGTTCGCCAGATGGTCGCGTCCATCGTGAAGGACCAGGACCTGTCGCGATACATCCTGTAGCACCCGGCACCGTTAATCATGACGTTCTGTAAGGCAATATCCGTCGGAGCCGCCTGCCTCGCACATTTACCCAGCGGACGACGAGACGCGGAACTGTTGCTCCTCCGCGCCACCGGACGAGACCGCGCCTTTCTCCTCACGCACCCCGAAGCTGAGCTTGCCTCCGACCAGCGGACAATCTACGAACAATGGCTGGCCCGCCGGGCAAAGCACGAACCTGTCCAATACATTCTTGGCGAGCAGGAATTCTACGGCTTGTCGCTCCGGGTCACGCCCGATGTACTGATTCCCCGCCCGGAAACCGAGCACCTTGTTGAAGCCACGCTAAGCCGCACTGGCCGCAACGCCGAGCTTCAAATTGCGGACGTGGGGACAGGCAGCGGGGCCATCGCCATCGCGCTCGCGCACTCGCTCCCGCAGGCGACCATCACCGCGCTTGAGTTGTCGGAGCCGGCGCTCAAAATCGCGCGGCAGAACGCCGAGCGTCACAACCTGGCTGACCGCATCCGGTTCCTGAAGTCCGACCTGCTCGCCGCCGTTGCAGAAGAGCAATTCGATGTCGTTGTCTCCAATCCGCCCTACGTCCCTGAGGGCGAAACTCTGGAAGAGCAGGTCCGCGACCACGAGCCGCGCGGAGCGCTCTTCGCCGGACCGTCCGGGCTCGACATTTACCGCCGGTTCATTCCGCAGGCGTGGCAGGTCCTGCGACCGCAGGGCTGGCTCCTGATGGAAATAGGTCACGACCAGCGTGATGCCCTTGCGGGGCTGCTCACGGGATGGAGCGAGGTCGAGTTTGTCCCCGACCTGCATGGAATTTCGAGAGTTGCGTGCGCGCGGCGGGCCTAGCTAACCCCAGGGTTCCAGAAACGCGACAGGCTATTCAAAAAAATGGCGTTGATCCTGAAAACAAAAGACTTAGTTAAAGCTGATCCTGAAAACAAACAGGTTATGAAAATTGATCCTGAAAACAAAGGGGTTAACTCAGGGCGACCCGCACCCGCTGCCACTTGGCATTTGTGGAACGTGTGAGGTTTAGTGCGCCTCGAAGAAACCGCCCCTGCCCATAGCGGGCTGGTTAAAAAAATATTCATTGGTCCTGAAAACAAAGGGCTTACAAAAATTGATCCTGAGAACAAAAGACTTAGCTCTGGCTACCCCCCAAAAGCGAAAAGTGCAGCTCAAGGCTGCACTTCGCGGAAAGTGAATTTGCTCTACTTATAGTGTAGCAGGTGGAGGAAATTCAGGTGCATCGGCGAAGGCCTTTAAAATGTTGGTGTTGAGGGGCGGAGGGGTTGACATTTTGGGGGGTACTCACACCTGGCCACCACCGAAATCGCACCAATCGTTCGGATATTCTCTAACTGGGAAGTCAAGCTGTCCGACGAGCGTTCCACTCGATAAATCTCTAATCTCACCTCCTGAGGTCACAGCTGACCCGTTGTCCCCACAAAGGCCTCCGCCCACGACTCAAACGAACACGCTCGTTCAGCACGTCCTTCGCTTCTGGCTGGAAATCTGACGAGATCGCTTGAGCCACCTTTAACGAGGTGGCGCAAGATGCCGAAAAGCACTTCCAGTTTAGGGGAATAGTGCAGGCGCACGACGTGACTATGGTCACCGGGATCATACATCCATAGCAGCTTTCCATCGTTGCTATTTATGCAACGTACGGGGCCCAGATGCTTCAGATAAACAAACGGAGTGCGGCGAGAACTGCGCATCGAGTAGTGCAAAGCTGAGTCTGCGAATATCGAAGCTGCGGCCTCTCCGAATAATGCGAAGCGGGTTGTCACTACTTTTAACTGGGACTTTCAGTGCGCCCCCATATGGTCCTTCGAAATACCGGCTCGTGCCTTCTATTACCTCTACGTTCGTGGCTGTATATGCATCCAACGGTCGCGATGTACTGCCCGGCGGGATAGATGTGCCCGTTGCCTTCACAGCTGAAGGGAATATTCACCACGGCCCTGTTGGCGGCGAAGACAGCCGTCGTGCAATGCATTGCTGTGGCGATAACGGCGGATTGGATGATGTTTCTCATGGCGTTTTCTCCTTACGAAAAGGACAGCAGGCTCGGAAAAAGAGAGCTGTCGTTCATTTCGTGTGGAGAAGTTGTCAAATTCTCGATGTCGATTTTGACGGCTGAGAGCGGTAGTATGGTCGTCATCCGACAGCCGGATGGAGGAGGCGCGATGCAGGTGACGCGTAGGCGGATGGTGACGGCAATGACCGGTGCGGCGGCAGCCTTGGCGGTAGCGCGGCTTTCCGGAGGACAATCGAGAGCAGCCTCTCCGCAGCCCATGCCTTCGCCGAATGCTCCAACGAACCAGAATGTTCCAGCGGGGCTGGACGGCGCAAATATCCCGGTGAACAATGGGCGGAATGTTGTTCCACCGGCGACCTGGTTGGAGATCAGGAAGGATGCCCGGAAGCTGCTCGACATGGCCGCGGATTTCAATAAGCGGGTTGACGCGACCAATTTGTCGTCAACGCTGCCGCTGGTCCTGATTCATGAAGCGAATCGAATTGAAAAGCTGGCCAAAAAGATTCAGAACCGGATGAAGGGTTAGCAGCGACGGGCTATTGCGTATCAGTTTTCAGAATGGATTGGCCCTGCCCGCCCTGTTGCGAGCTTTGGGCGGCCATTGCTTTCAGTTGCATGAACTCGGCCCGCTCGGCAGCCGCTTTCTGCGGCCGGTTGGCTTTGGAGTAGGCGCGGGCAAGCGCGAAGTGAATCTCCGGTGTATTCGGTTTGAGGAAACTTGCCTTTTCCAGTTCGGCAATCGCGTTTTGCGGATCTCCGTTTTCGAGCCACGCCCGGCCTAGCTGGTAATGGGCTTCCGGCGAGCGGGGAGCCGCGGCAACCGCGGTCTGCGCTTGCTTGAGCGCGTCTGCTGGCAGGTGCTGGCGCAGCGAAATGGACGCAAGGCGGACCCAAGGCAGCGCGCTGTGCGGCGAGATCTTCAGCTCAGCCCGCATCTGCGCCTTGGCGTCGTCGTAGTGCGAAAGTGAGTCGAGCGCATCGCCGTAGGCGTAGTGCAGCCATGGTGTCTCAGGGTGCTCCGCGAGCAGCTTTTGAAACTTGGGAAAAGCCTCACTGTACCGGCTTTCAAACAGCAGCTCGACGATGGCTCCGGCGGAGTGCGCGAGGCTGCGGCGGCTCGCATTGAGGCTGTCAGGCAGCGCGGGGATGCGGAGCAGCGCGAGGCCGAGGGTGAGCTGAATCTGCGCGGCCATGGGAGGGTGTCCGGCGAGCGGCCGGAGCAGCGAGGTTGCGGCGTCGAACTGGCTATCGCGGATGAGCAGCAGCGCGAGCCGGTCACTGGCGAGCTGGAGCGACTCGGGGCTGCCCTTGAGTCCGAGGTTGATGCCGCGCTGAAGATGGATGCGGGCGTTGTCGTAATCCTTCAACGCGAACTCCGACAGGCCCATCACCGCCCATGCAGTCCCGTCGCCGGGGTTCTGCTCAACCCACGTCTTGAGAGCGGCAACGGTTTCCGGATAATGACCAGCGGAGTAGTACTGCATGGCTGCAGCCCATGTTGCGGAGCCTTCCCGCGCATTGGGTGCGGCGTGCGCGACGTAGAGCGCGATCGTGCGCGGATCGCGATGCGGCGCCGGGGAAAGCCGCGCGGTGTGGCGCGCTTCAAGCGCAGCTTGATGAGCGCTGCCG
>JBAPRH010000056.1:0-2700 GCA_049280995.1 Acidobacteriaceae bacterium | reverse complement strand
GCAGGAGAAGCGATACTCATCACAATTGTGCGCTGAAAGCATAAAACTTGAAACCTGTTTGTTGCAGATCGTCCGAAGCTAATCACGGAGACCAAATGCCTACTTACGACCTTCCAATTTGGAATTTGAGCCGTCGCACTTTTCTGAGCCTGTTGGCCGCCGCCGGGGCCGCTGAGGCGGTTAAACCCCTCCATGCTTTTGCCGAGGACGCTCCCGCGCTGCTGCACGGCAGCTATCTTCCGGGGCGTATCGCGAATGAGTACTCGCTCTACCTGCATGGCGAAAAAGATGCGCTGTCCACGCCTCCCGCGGTCAGCGAGTTCGGTGAGGGCGTTCTTGCGGCGAAGTCTGGTCCTATATCGAAGCGCCTTCGTGCAGGGGAGAGCATCGGCGGCTGGCGGCTGCTCGCCATCGCCGAAATGAACGGTGTGGAGACCGCGGTCTTCGAAAAGCACGTCACGCATCGCGGCGCCGTTGCCTATGTCACCGAGCGCGGGGGCCCCATCGCGGTGATCCCAAAGCATATTGGAGATTTGTCAAAAATCCGCCCGCGCGCTACGAACAATCCGCACGGCATCAAACTGGAACGCGCGCCGCGCTATGTTCCCGGCCCCGACGCGACCGGCGATTATATTCTGCATTCCGAAGACGATCCCCATTATGAAAACGTTGCGGCGCTGGGACCGGAATACGTTGGCTGGTCGCTGGTGGCGAATGAGGAAGCCGGACCGCTCGGGTCTATTTATCTGGAAGCCGACGGCAAGTCCCGCGAGTTACCGCGCAATCTTCAGGCCACCTGGGCGCCGGATCAGACCGGCACTATTTTTGATCCGGAAGACTTTTTCCCCTTTGATTCTCCGCAGAGTTATGCCTACAAACACGGTTGGAGCAAGCGCACCCTGCTGGGCGGCTATTTGCCGGTTGCGGACACGGGAGTCTGGAACGAGGAGTATCAGGCGGGCTACGAAGTCATGATGCTGCTACCTCCCGGCGTGGACGCCCAGCCGATGGCGCGCGTGAGGCTGCTGGTTCCAGCCAATGAGTTGCCGCCGGAAGGCGACCGCGGCGACCTAGTTCTGGAGTCCGACGGGAAATGGTACCGCGAGAGCTATTGGCATAGCTCGCCGGAGCAGTTCTTTGCCTCTCTCGCAGGCATCTGGAACCGCTGGAGCCTTTTGCACGAAGAGGCCATGCCGGTTGAGATCCCTGACGAGTGGTTGCTCGATGCGGCGCGCGCCGGGATCACGCTTTGCCGGTGCAGCTATCGCGGGCTCAATCCCACGTATCAGATCGGCGAAGGCGCCTACACCAAGATTCCGGAACGCAGCCATGCGCTGTTCCCGGTTGCGCATTACGAATTTATCTGGGCGCAGCAGCTTTGGAACCAGACCAGCGAGAGTGATCCCTACTTTCAACACTATCTCGACAATTACATCCTGCCTGACGGCAACTTCCTCTACAACACGCAGGACCAGGTAGAAGCGCCGCTCAATGTGGGCCTTTTCCTCTGGAACTCCGCGCGCGCTTACGACTACACGCGAGATGTCGAGAGCTTCGAGCGGCACCTGCCGATTCTCACGCGCATGTTGGATTACGTGCTGGCGCGTTATGCCTACTCCAAGCAGCGTTTTCCGAAAACAGACCGCCGCTATGGGCTCATCTGGGGCTCGCCCGAGGCGGATCTGGGCGAGGTCAACAACGATTTTCCCGATTCGCATCCGTATTATTTCCAGAACGCCACTTGTACCTGGCGCGGATTGCGAGAACATGCGCGCGTCCTGAAGCGGGTGGCCGCGGACGCCGGCAAGGTGCAGTACAGCACAGACGCCGCGCGTTACGACGCACTTGCCAAGGAGATGCGCGGCAACACCCAGCGCTCACTTGAAGAGACACTGGCCGCCTGCAATCCGGCGATGAAGCGGTCTGGCATCACTCCGTTTGAGCCGAACGACACAAAACGGCGGCCCACCCAGCTATCCAGCTACGAGAATCACCGCTTCATGATGGATTGGTTTCTAGCCGACTGGGGAGATAAGGCACTCGACCTTGGCCATTTGAAGCACCGCATCATCGCGGGCGAACAAATCTGCGGGCTCAACACCGATGGCGACGTCGCGCGCACCAGCAACTTTATGTCACATGGAACCCTGGCGGTAAAGATCCGCCAGGAGGATTACCGTCCGTTTCTGCTGACGCTTTATGCTCTGGTGTGTTACGCGGCGGACTCCGGCAACCGCTTTGCGCCGGAGGACGCTTACATTCCGGGCGGTCATCCCGGCGAGCAGAGCCGCTACGGTTGGGCGGCGGTGGTCAACAGCACCCTGCAACCTACACTGGGGCTGCGCTGGATGCTGTGTTATGAAGAAAGCGACAGTGAGGTGTGTCACCTGCAAAAGGCCGCACCGAAACACTGGTTCGCCAAGGGTGAGCGCATCTCGGTGAAAAACTGTCCCACGCGCTTCGGCCACATTGGATGGACGACAGAAGCCATCAACGATCGCGAGTGGAAGGTTTCGATCGACGCGGCAAAGGGCTTCTCTGGCGACGTGCTGCTGCACATACACCCGCCGGACGGCAAACCGCTGAGCCGTGCGTCGATGGGCGCAGTCAATGGCTCGTGGGTGAAACTCGATAAATCATTGTTCGGCACGCGGACTCATTTGTCGCTGGAGATTTCATAGGAGACTGTCGGCGATTCTG
>JBAPRH010000055.1:0-117342 GCA_049280995.1 Acidobacteriaceae bacterium | reverse complement strand
GGGGAACACAGCGATCAACAATCAGCAGTCAGGCAACAGAACACGGACCTCGAGGCTCAAGAGGCGCGAAGATTGAAATCCGTGGATACTTTTCTCCAAATAGACAAGATGTACCAGTACGACGAGGGCTACGCGGAACGGGTCCGGGCCGCAATCGAAGCAAGTCTGGAGCCGGAAAGCGCGGCTCCCGCCAATTTCTGAGCCGCCCGCTTCTTTAGCTGCCCGCGTTTTAGCCGTCCGCGGTTGAGTGAGCGGGGCCAAGACGCCCTGCACTCAGCTATTTGCCCGGATATAGTCGCGAAGCTCCCGATTGACCTGCGTCGCCTGCGCCACGCCGCGGTCCAGCATTTCGCGCCATTTTTCCACGTCTTCCGTGCTGGAGTCCTTGGTCATGCCCAGCAGGTAGTTGGTCTGCATGATGACTTCCAGCGCATTGCTAAGGTCGTGCGAAAGCCGACGGATCTCCAGCGCCAAGGCAGGAGCCAGTTTGGACTCGTTGGTTTCGGAAGTGGAATCAGACTTGTTCAGCCGCGAATCGATCATGCCGTTGGAAAGGTCCTTTTTTGTTTGCAACTGTAGGGTAGGTGTGATGCTAAGAAGACCGCAGCCGTTACTCGCCGCGGCCGCCAAATCCACACCCTGAACCTACTCTGTAACCTGCCCCCGAACGTGCCCCAAAAAGTTTGACACAACCCAGCCCCTTTGCAACACTAGAAGAACTGCCAGTCCAGCCCTCTCGAGCTGGATCTGAAGGCGTGCCGGAGTGGCGGAATTGGCAGACGCGCATGGTTCAGGTCCATGTACTCGCAAGGGTGTGGGGGTTCGAGTCCCTTCTTCGGCACCAATAAAAATTATTCCCTGTTGAATCAGCCGCTTTTATCCAGTTGGTGCACGAACCCGTCCTCGATCATCAGGATGCGGTCCGCCTCCTGGGCCAGGCGCTCGTCATGGGTCACCATGATGAACGCGACCCCGCTCTCGCGATTCATCTCGCGCATCATCTTGAAGACCTCGCCTCCGGACCGGCTGTCGAGATTGCCGGTCGGCTCATCGGCAAGCACAATCTTCGGCCGATTGGTGAGGGCGCGAATGATCGCGCACCGTTGGTTCTGTCCGCCGCTCATCGCGTCCGGATGCTTGTTCAGCTGGTCGCCGAGCCCGACTCGTTCAAGCAGGCGGATGGCGTGGTTGCGCTCCTCATCGGTCACGTCCCCGCTGCGCAGCGCGACCGGTACCAGAACATTTTCAAGGCATGTCAGCTCATCCAACAGGTAATGCGACTGAAAGACAAAGCCAACCACCCGGTTGCGCAGCTCCGCCAGCCTGTCTTCAGAGAGCGTGGCGATATCGACTCCGTCGATACGAACGCTGCCTCCGGTCGGCACGTCCAATGCGCCCAGGATATTGAGCAAGGTTGATTTGCCGCTGCCCGACTGGCCCATGATGGCGACAAATTCACCCGCGCGGATCTCAATGTCAATCCCATGCAGAACCGGTGTCGGGATCTTCCCGAAATACGTCTTTTCCAGAACCGCGCCCGTAGCGCTTCCCATCAGCGCGATGCCCAAACCCTCAAGGCAAAAGATCGCAAGGATCTGGCGTCGTTTCGCGCCGATGCTCTTCAAAATCCCTATCTGCCGGGATTTCCGCAGCACGGAGACTATAAGGATCGAAGAGATGGCGAACGACGATGCGATCAGGCTGAAGATCGAGATCAGATACGCCGACGCGCTTTGTACTTTGAGCGAGGAGACAAAGCTCGGGTACTCTCTCGACCAGGAGCGTGCCTCATAGGGCACAAGGCTCTCGATCCGATCGGCGACTTCATCGGACCCGAACAGCTGATAGACCTTCACCAGGATGACGTTGACGGAGTTGCCGACGCCGAAAAGACTCTGCCCCGTGCGCAGCGTGACTTAGGCGGAACCCCGCCCGCGCCCCGGGCTATAAATGCCGGCGATCGTCAGCGAATCCGAGGCGCCTGTGCTTGAGGAGATGCGGATGCGATCTCCGGTTGAAACATTCAGCTCCTTCGCCAGCTCGTAGTCGATGACCACCGCATCGCTGGCCAGACCGATATATTTGCCCGAGATCAGGTTCTTTGTTACCGGAGTCACCTCGTCCTGTTGTGACGGGTCCGCGCCGACGACAGACACTCCGACTGGATTGCCGCCCTTCGAAGCGAATCCTTGCCCCTGCACGGCAGGCACCGCGATCCGCACATTCGGAATAGTCCGCACCACCTTCACGACGTGCTGCCAATCGTCGATGTATTTCAACTGCGGAGCCTGCTGCTCGATGTGGGTACTACTCATTGAGGACTCCAGCCCGGTGATCTCCGACAGCGGAGCCGGCTTCGGTTCGCGCACTCGAACCGTCACATGCGGCAGCGATTCGGTGAGCGTGATGGTCAGCTTCTTTTGCAGTCCGAAAATCAGCGAGGTGATGAAAATAATCACAATCACGCCGGAGGCCACCGCTCCCACCGTCAGGATGGTCTGTCCGCCGCCCGTGCGCAGATGGCGAGCCGCAAGCATCACCTCAAATCGCAGTTTCCGCGGAACCAGCGCGAGCGCATCCATCCTGCTATCTCCGCACGCGGACTGCGTCGCCGGCGGCAATTCCGGCGGGCTGGACAATCACCTGATCGGCGGTCGTGAGGCCGGCCGCGATGGGAACGCCTTGAGCGTTCGCAGGGCGGGTCAGGACCGGCTTTTCGACCGCATGGCCATTCTCCGCCACCAAAACGACGGAGCGTTCTCCCTGCTTGAGGACAGCGCTGGCCGGGATCATCAAGCGCTCCGCATGTTCATTCGTAATCAGATTCACGTTCACCGTTTGTCCGGGCCGCAGCCAATCGGGAGGATGGTCGGAGGTGATCTTCACCATGATGGTGCCCCTCTCCTGGTTGACTGCGGCCCCAATCTCCGCCAAATGCCCTCGAAAACTCTTGCCGCCGAACGCGCTCGATGAGATGACGGCCGGTTGCCCAACCGCAAGTTCGGCAAGATTGTTTTCGTCCAGCGAAACGCGGATTTCAAGGTCGTCGCTCACCAGGTCCACTACCCCATTGGCTCCAACCGTCTGGCCCTGTTCCGCGTTCACCGCCGTCACCACTCCCGCGAACGGCGCTCTCACGGTTGCGTCTTTCACCTGCTCCTGGGCAACCAGCAGCGCCTGGTGGGCCTCCGCTAGGCGATCGCGGGCAACCTGCAGGTCCTCCGGCGTCGGGGTTTCTTTCAGGGTCTGCAGGCGCGCCTCCCTGGCCTTCGCTGTTGCCTCGGCCGAGTGGGCCAGGGCCGTCGCGCTCACGACCTTGGCTTCAGCCGCATCGTACGCAGCTTTTGAAATGATCCCAGCCTCCGTCAATTGCTGATCGCGGGAGAAATCCCTTCGCGCAAGCTCCAGGTCCGCGCGCGCCTGGCGCGCCTTCGCATGTGCTTCCGTCACCTGGTGCTCGGCTTCTTCCAGCTCCGTGCTGGTCGGGCCTCGCGATGACAGCGCAAGCTGCGATTGGGCGGTTTGCACCTCTTTCTCCGCCCGGACCTTCTGCTGCTCGGTAACGTCGTTTTTCAGAATGGCCAGCGGCTGCCCCGCCTTCACGTGGTCTCCGTCTCTCACGAACAGCTTCTCAACCGTTCCGGCGAACTGCGAGCCAACCCCCGCCTCTTTTACCCCGCCGACCCTCGCACTGCTGGCAATCGTCTCCACCATTGTGACCGGCGACGGATTCACGACAGAGACGGCCTTCGGCCGCTGAAGAAACCAGACGATCCCTGCGACAACAATCGCCACCACCAGCAGGCCGAGCGCGACCAGCCAGGAACGTCGCTTCCGCTTCCGGGATTGGACCTCGTTGATTTCTCGTTGAGTCATAGTGTTAGAGACCGTGGTGGACTTTGATGGCGTGCGGCGTTGCGAGCGAAAATTGCCTCTTGACTTGGATGACTGAATCGCGCTCCTTGACCTTTTCTGATGCTTTCTGCCTGTTGCTCACGGTTCGAGACTCGCCGGAAACTCAACGCAAGGCGTAGATTTTGGAAGACTCAACCAGAGCTGATTCCATTGTCTTTATTAATTAGCTGAATGTGGCTGGCTGACGCCACCCCTGAGGACAAACCACGATGCCATCGAACCAATTGAATGACCAGCAATGCAGGGCAGCTCGCTGTACCCGTGCCCGTCTAAAGGAGACGCCGTTGTTCTCTCATCTTCGCTCCAAAACCTGCATCGCGCTTCTGCTCGGCTCAGCCCTCGTGGCACAGGCGCAGACACCGCTCGCGCATCTTGAAAAGACCTTCCAGTCTCCGCCCGACAGCGCGCGTCCCATGGTGCGCTGGTGGTGGTTCGGTCCGGCCGTCAACAAGCCAGAGATACTGCGTGAAGAACAGCAAATGAAGGCTGGCGGATTTGGCGGCTTCGTCATCCACTACGTCTATCCCATGGCGCTGGACGATCCGCAGACCGGGTTCCTCAACCTGCCGTTCCTCTCGCCGGAGTTTCTTGATGACATCAGCTACGCCAATCAGCAGGCGCATCGTCTTGGACTGCGCGCTGGCCTCGCGCTCGCCAGTGGCTGGCCCTTTGGCGGCCCGAACACTCCCGTCACGCAGGCTGCCGCTGACATTCGCCAGAAGAAGACTCTGATCCAACCCGGCGAAGCGTCTGTCGCTATCCCGGCACTCGAGCACGGCGAAAGTCTTATCGCCGCATTCCTTGGCCCAACTTCACAGCAAGGTGAGCCTGCGCCGGCGCAAACCATGCTGCCCACTCCGCCCGCTGGCGTAGCGCGCCTCACGCTTCCCGATCATGTCCCCAATGGAGATGGCGCCATTTACTGGTACATCCAGAGCCGCACCGGCCAGCAGGTCAAACGCGCCGCGCTCGATGCCAGCGGCTTTGTGATTGATCACTTCTCGCATGCCGCCGTCGAAAACGACCTCGACAAGGTTGCCGACAAGCTCATCGCCGCCTTCGGGAACCAGCCACCCGATTCCGTCTTCAGCGATTCTCTTGAAGTTTTCGGCTCGGACTGGACCCCGAACCTTGCCGCGGAATTCCGCGCACTTCGCGGTTACAGCATCATTCCCTATCTGCCCGACTTGTTTACTCCTCACCCAGATGCCAAGGCACTCGCCGTGCGTCACGACTGGGGCGTAACCCTCACCCAACTCATCGATAAGAACTACCTCACGCAAGTCGACAACTGGGCTAACGCCCACCACACACGCTTCCGCTCGCAAACCTACGGCATCCCAGCCGTCTCCATGTCGAGCAACAACCTTGTCGATCTACCCGAGGGAGAAGGCCCGCAGTGGCGGCAATTTTCGTTCACACGCTGGGCCACATCCGCGGGTCATATCTACGGCCGCCCCATCATTTCCTCAGAAACATTCACGTGGCTGCACTCCCCAGCCTTCCGCGCTACACCGCTCGATGTAGAAGAGGAAGCAAACCGCTTCTTCCTCGAAGGCAGCAACCAGATTTACTGCCACGGCTGGCCGTATTCGCCACCGTCCGCCGGTGAACCTGGTTGGAGCTTCTACGCAGCCGCCGTCTTCAATGCGCACAATCCCTGGTGGATCGTCATGCCTGACGTCACCAGCTATCTGCAGCGCGTCAGTTGGATTCTGCGCCAGGGCCAGCCCGCCAATCGCGTCGCCATCTATCTTCCCGAGGACGATGCTTGGGCCGCATTCAAACCCGGCACCGCCACGCTCACCGGCATCATGGGCCGCTGGATCACACCGGCTCTCACCCAGGCCGTCGAAAACGCCGGCTACAACTTCGACTACATCGACGCCGCAGCCATCAAGGCGCGGGGTATTCACTACCCGGTTCTCATCCTGCCCAATGTCGATCGCATCTCTCCGGCAACGCTGTCGCGTATCGAGCAGTACACCAAATCCAGCGGCAAAGTCATCGCCGTGGGACGCATCCCTGAGCACGCTCCGGGCTTCCTGCACTACGAGCAAATCTCAGCTGAGGTATCGCAGTCCTCGCGTGCCTTCTTTGACCATCCCGATGCGCGCGTCCAGTACATCTCCGGCGCCGACGATCTCGGACAAACGCTGCACGCGATGGTGGCTCCCGGTATGCAACTCTCGACGGCCGCGCCTCTCGTCAGCTTCATCCGACGCAAGCTGCCCGATGCGGACGTCTACTACATCGCGAATACCAGCAACGTCACGGTCGATGCAATGGCCCGCCTTCGCTCCAAATACCACTCCGGCACATGGCTTAACCCCTATAATGGCAAAGCTACGGATGCCTTCAGTCATGACGGGGCATGGCCACTCCATCTGCCTCCCTACGGATCTGCGATCCTGCTTTTGCACAGCGGCCTATCGCACACTCGCTCGCTCCCGCAAAGCAGTGAGCAACAGATTGCAAACCTGAGCAGCAACTGGCAGGTCAGCTTCCCATCGCTACACCTGCAGCACACTATGCAATCTCTCGCTTCGTGGACGAACGACCCGAAAACCCTCCATTACTCGGGCGTCGCCATCTACCACCGCACGTTCAACGTCAGCAGCGGCGGTCTCAACCATGGCCAAATCCTTCTCAGCTTTGGCCACGGCAAGCCGATTCCAAAACCGGCCCATCCCCGTCACATGGGCACGCAGGCCTGGTACAACCCGCCGATCCACGTGGCCGCTGTTGTCTATATCAACGGCAAGCACGCCGGGAACCTGTGGCATCCGCCGTACCAACTGGATGTAACCCGTCTGCTCAACCCCGGCGTCAATCGTATTGAAGTTCGAGTAGCCAACACGGCCATGAACGAAATGGCAGGCAAGTCGCTGCCGGATTACCGTCTCTTATGGGCGCGCTTTGGACGTCGCTTCGTACCGCAGCAAAGGAATCTCATTCACGCAATTCCCTCAGGGCTGCTCGGCAACATCACGTTACTGCGCCGGAGCCAGCCATGACTGCTCTCGCTGCCAGCGCAAGGCTTCCCGTCTTCCGCGTCAACACTTACGGCGCCGAGGCGGGCGGCGCTACTGTTGACACGCAGGCCATCAGGAAGCGCCCGCGTCGCGTTTCGACGCGGGCAGTGCTCCAAAAGGTACAATTGACTTTTCGCAAAGCGCCCGCTGGAGTCGATCTGCAAAACAGAGAGAGCAAATGAACCCTGTTGCTCGTCATCAGCTTGCTCTTTCTGCCTTGCTTCGCCGAGTGCTCGCTCACGCGAGGATGTACTCAGCAAGGAGACTGTGATGCCCCAGGAAATCACCCTCAATGTGAACGGAGAGGGTCACGTCGTCAAGGTAGAACCTGACAGCCCTCTGCTGTACGCTCTGCGCGATAATCTCGGATTGCGCGGCCCCAAGTTCGGATGCGGGCTCTCTGAATGCGGCGCCTGCACCGTCCTCATGAATGGGAACGCCATCCACTCCTGCATCACGCCAGTTTCCGCGGTGCGCAATGCCAAAATCATCACGCTGGAGGGGCTCGGCACGGCTGAGCACCCGCATCCGCTACAAAAAGCCTTCATTGCGGAACAAGCCGCGCAATGCGGCTATTGCATCAACGGGATGATCATGCATGCCGCATCTTTGCTTGAAAGAAACCCACACCCTACCCGGAACGACATCAAGCAGTCGCTGAACGGCAATCTCTGCCGCTGCGGCACCCACATGCGGATCGTGCGCGCGGTCGAGCGGGCTGCCGTTGCCGGGAGAGTAAACGAATGAACGCGAAGCCCAACGACGTGCAATCCATGGCTGAGCTCGCGCTGAGCCGGCGGGACTTCCTGCGAGTAGCAGGCGGCCTGGTCGTCACTTTCAGCCTCTTCGGTCCGAAAACGCCGGCTGAAGCAGCGTCAAAATCGCTGGCGCCGCCGCCGGCTGATGAAGCACCACCATCGCTGGCGCCACCGCCAGCAGGAAAGCTTTATGCGTGGCTGGCTGTGCACCCGGACAATTCGGCCACGCTCTTTACCGGCAAAGTGGAAACAGGCACCGGAGTGCAGACGGCGCTCGCGCAGATTGCCGCTGAGGAGCTGGATTTCCCGTTCGACCGACTCAATGTCGTGATGGGAACAACGTCGGAGACTGTGGACCAGGGCCCGACGTACGGCAGCATGACTGTCCGCTATGCTGGCCCGCAGATTCGCAGTGCCGCGGCGGCTGGGCGGCAGGCGCTGCTCGATCTCGCCGCCGAACATTTCAACGTACCAGCCAATCAGCTCGCCGCAAAGGAAGGTACGATCTCTGTGCTGAGATCTCCCAGTCGCACCATCACATACGGCAAGCTGGTGGACGGAAAGCGCCTCAACATCGAGATCGGTGCCAGCGGTGAACGCTTCGGCATGAAAATCGCACCCAAGGTGCACACTAAGGATCCGTCCACCTACACCGTGGTCGGCCGGCCAATCGCGCGCAAAGACATCCCCGATAAGATCATGGGCCGGTTCACCTACGTTCAGGACGTCCAGGTGGAAGGCATGTTGCACGGCCGCGTCGTGCGTCCCTACGGCGTAGAGGCCACGCTGGAAAGCGTCGACGAGACGGGTCTCAAGAATATTCCTGGTTTCGTGCAGGTGGTGCGGCGGCACAATTTCCTGGGCGTGGTGGCCGAGACCGAGTGGGGCTCGATCCAGGCAGCCGCGAAGCTTGGTTCGACGCTGAATCCCTCGGGTCCGGATGCCGGCCAAGCCAAATGGTCGAATTGGAATGGTTTGCCCAACATGGACGAGATCTGGGAGACGGTGCGTAAGACGCCCGTGGTTCGCGACATCGCTCCGGCCAGCAAGGGATCCACGGCGATGGCGTTTGCCCATGCCAGCCGGACCTTGAAGGCGACCTATAAGACTCCCTTCCAAATGCACGGATCAATCGGTCCCGAGTGTGCCATCGCCGATGTAAAGCACGATCGCGCCACTTTCTGGTCAGGCACGCAGATGCCGCACGAGACGAGACGCGACATGGCAAAGCTGCTTGGCATTCCCCTTGAGGGCATCGAGGTGCGTTGGTTTGAGGCATCGGGCGCTTACGGCCGCAACGGCCTCGAGCATGTGGTCGCTGACGCAGCGGTCATGTCGCAGGCGGTGGGCAGGCCGGTGCGCGTGCAGTGGATGCGCTGGGACTCGCATGGTTGGGAGCCGAAAGAACCGCCAATTGTGCAGGATCTGCAGGGCGCGCTGGATGATGCCGGACATGTGATTGCCTGGCAGCACCACATGTGGATTCCCACTACTAGCGATACGCATCTGGTTGCCGCCGCTCTGATCGGACGCCCGGACGTCACCGGGAGTACCGGCATGGCCGGGGTTCCCATCAGCTATGCCTACACCTTCGACAACGCCGATGTCGCTGTCCACGACGAAGGCCGCGTGGCGCTGCTGACCGCGTGGCTGCGCTCACCCGGACAATTCGAGACGACTTTCGCCATGGAGTCGTTCATCGACGAGCTGGCGGCGGCGGCGAAGCAAGACCCGCTCGCCTTTCGCCTCGCGCATCTCCAGGATCCGCGCGCCATCGGCGTGTTGAAGGCCGCCGCGCAGGCCTATGGATGGGAGAGCCGACCGGCCGGCGCCAAGGCCGATCGCAGCGGCAAGCCCGCCCATGGCCGCGGTATCGCCTGGGTCAATCGCGACGACACCCGCGTGGCGACGATTGCGGACCTGACGGTCGATCCGAGCAGCGGCCGGATCAAGGTCGGTCGCGTTGTCGTGGCGCATGACTGCGGCCTGGTCATCAATCCCGATGGCCTGAAAAACCAGATTGAAGGTAATGTGACTCAATCGCTCAGCCGCACGCTGCACGAGGAAGTCACCTTCGACACCGCCCACGTCACCAGTCGCGACTGGCGGGGATATCCGATCCTGCGTTTCGAGGAGATCCCGGACCGCATTGACATCGTGCTGGTGAATAACTCGGCTGAGTACCCCTCCACCGGCGGCGGTGAGCCTTCGACAAATCCGACCGCCGCTGTCATCAGCAACGCCGTGTTCGACGCGATTGGCGTGCGGCTACGCCAGACGCCGTTTCGTACCAGCTCAATCCAGGCAGCGATGAGCTAACCGAGCATCTTGTGGCGATCAAGGCGGATCGCGACGAGAGGCCGGATCTGGACAGCCGTGAGGAGTCGCTATCGCTGGAGTCAAATAAATCCCCATCTATGCAGATTTGAAGTTGCCCATGATGACATTCGACTCTTTCACAACACTGTCCGTGTAATCAGCCCACCACTGTAGCACCCTCTAGCGCTGATCGGCATACTCAGCCAGGATGTAGACCGCACGAACTCCTTGGCGCTCGTGGGCCAGCGCCTTTTCTGTTTCTACTTTCCAATGCAGAAGGTGGAAAGATGCCGAATCTCCAATGATGACGCGGCTCTCAGAAATCACACGCTTTCGGGCGACATACTGGCGACATAAACTCCCTTCATGCCCAATGTTTTGCTGGTGGCAGGGCGGGGGCAGGTTCCTGTAAGGGTCGCCCTCTATGTTCCCGTTTGGTATAGCGCCTGCATGCAAGCCTCCGGCCCGGTGGAAACCGTTGGAAGTTGTCCGGGGTCGAGAGTCCAGAAAGGCATCGACGCCTTTTTTTCCGGTCGGATTCTCACTGGATTTGCAGAAAAGGCGCAGACCTTGCGCGCCGGAAAATTGCTCTGCAAAGGGGGGTGGGGTGGCCTTCGACGCGCGCCACGGGAGTCCACCAGCGCAAACAGCAATTTTTCATTCTGTGATGTTGGCAGAAAGTGGCAGTCGAGTTAGTTGTCCGGTCATGGCCATCGAAATGGCTGTGGCACAATTTGACGGCAATACAATCCGGTGGGGCGTTTGAAGAGTTGATCTACTGCGCCGATGAAATGACGGGCCTCACTCATTTGCGAAGAGAGCATGCTTCATCGCTTCTGCATGGGCTTTGATCTTGCGTTGTGCCATTGCGCTGACTTCGTTTCGATCAAAGCCGAACGGAGAAGCAGTTCATAGGTACGGTTCATGTCCTCTGCCATTCTCTTTTGCGCCTCCAGCAGTTTCACATGTAGTCCTCAGTCTTCAATTTCATCCACGCTGAAAATCAGCGGGAGCGAAAGAATATCGTGGGAGGGCATCTTCGGGGATGTCAATGATCCGGCGGGCAACGAGTCGTGCCGCAATTTCGGGATGCGAAGTTGTCATGCCTTGCAAACGGAATCTGCCCTCCGAAACTCGAATGCGAAAACTCGGGTCGTCATAGGTCCCGTTGATTCGTCATCTTGGAGAGCACACCGATTGGAATGCTAAAGCTGCCTCGCTCCTGTGCCCCGATCGGAACCTCGATGCTTCTGCCCATTATGCAAACGGCAAGGGTGTCCCGATCTGCTGTCAGACTCCCTTATCGCTTGACTACCAAAACAACGAAGCTGCCTGGTACCAGGCTGGGGCGCGGATGCGGGTGTTCAGCCGTGGCTGCCGGACGCGGACCAAAGTCCCCGGTCACCGTATAGATCGTGCCCGTGGCCTGGTCCAGCGCCATCGTCCGTGCTCCCCGCTTGGTCGGCAGCGTCTGCAGCACGGCATACGAGTTCGGAGAAACTTCATGAATTACGGTCAGCGTGCCCTCTCCATTGGAGCTGAAGGCCAACTGATGCCTTGCGTCGAAACGTGCGGCGTCCGGACCGTCGCCGATCTTCGGTGTTGCGACAATTTTTCCTGTTTTGGCGTCCACAACCGCCATGACACCGTCGCATACCGCAAAAAGGCGATCATGCTTCTTGTCGATGGCCAGGCCTGACGGTCGATGGCACGGAGCGATCGGCCACGCCGCGAGAATCGTATGGGTCCTGGCATCGATACGCACGATTTCGCTCAAGCTCGCTATATTGTCGTAGACCGATCCTTTGCCGTCGGCAACTGGAAACTCCGGCCTGCCCGGCAGCGAAACCGTCGCGACAACTTTATGCGTCCGGTCGCTGATCACAGTCGCACTGTTGCTGCGTCCGTTGAATGCCCAGACCGTCTGCGTCACCGGCTCAAAAGTAATGCCATCAGGGTTGCTGCCAGCGGGCACACGCGCCACAATCGCGTCCGTCTTGCGATTGAAGACTACAACCTCGTCGGCAGTGCCATCGCTGATGTATCCAAATCGGCCGCTGGTGTCAAAGGCTACGCCATGAATGCCTCTGAGGCCTGTAATATTCGTCTTCACCTTGCCGGTAGCAGTGTCGATCACGACTACGTGGTCGCCATGCGTGACGTAGAGAAGATGGCTCGCAGGGTCAACGGCCATATAATCCCACCAGCTGTCACCGCCGATCTTCCATTGCGCGGCCACGTGATAGGGGCCTTGTGCCTTGGCCATGACATCGTTGACAATCATAAAAACAGCGGCACACGCCGCCAGCATGCCTAGCCATCGAATCGTAAGGGTTTTGTTCACACGTTCCTCCACGGTGAATCCAATGCACTTCGCGCTATCAATATCTTAGTGGCGATGGCTTAAGATAGTCTGAAAATGTCGCCCTGACCGTTTGTTGAGTTCGACTCGTAGAGCCGAATTGGGAAGTCAACTTAAACAGGCGATCGCGTTCAGCCGTTGCCAAGCCAGTTGAGCAGGAATATTGCTATCCTCGGTGGAGGCAAGGATCAAGGCTTGAGCCAAGTTCGATTCGAGATGGGCCGATTTTCAGGACTCGCGCTTTTCGTCGCGCTGCTTGCGGTGCTCGTCTGCTGTGGTTTTGCTCAGGACGCAGTCGCGGTGATGCAGCAGGAGCGGAGTTCTCCAGCCGTCGCGACCGCTTCGGCTGCGCCAGTGGTGATTACGCTCGACGAAGCCATTCGCCGTGCGGAAAAGAACGAGGCCGCCTTCGCCAACGCGGTCGCCGCGCAAAAAGCCGCCGTGCTCGACCGCTCCATCGCGCGCTCCAATCTGCTGCCAAATGTGCGCTACCACAACCAATATCTGTTTACGCAGTCGGACGGAACGCAAAACGCGTCTGCATTGGGTGGGGAGCGACCGGGCAACACCGCGGGCTTTGTATTTATCGCGAATAATGCCATCCATGAGTATGCAAGTCAGGCCACTGTGACGGAAACGCTGGGCCTCGCCGGGTTTGCTCAGGTGAAGCGGGCCAACGCGGCAGCCTCCCAGGCCGCTGCCTTGGCCGAGGTTGCGCGGCGGGGGCTGGTCTTCACGGTCGTGCAGCAATATTTTGGCGTTCTGGCGGCGGAACGCAAGCTCCACGTGACGGCGATGGCCGAGGACGAAGCCGGCCGCTTTGTTGATCTGACGCAAAAGCTCGAACGCGGGCGCGAGGTGGCGCATGCCGACGTATTGAAGGCCGAGTTGGAGTTGCAACAGCGACAGCGGGACCAGCAGAACGCGCAACTGCTCGCAGAAAATACCCGGCTGGAGTTGGGGATTTTGCTCTTTGCTGATCCGCGCACCAGCTATACCCTGGCGGACAACGGGCCTGCCCCGGAGGTTCCGGACCAAGAGACGGTGAATGCTGCGGCGCGGAAGAATAATCCCGACGTGCGGGCGGCGATGGCGGCTCTACATGCTGCGAGTGAGGATGTATCGATTGCGCGCGCGGGCTACTTTCCGGATCTTTCACTGAACTGGAGCTACGGCATCGATGCTCCGGAATTCGCGACCAACGGCCCTCTCGACACCACCATCAGCCCGGCGACCCGGCCTAGGAACCTGGGCTACTCGGCTTCGGCGACGCTGGACATTCCGGTGTGGGACTGGTTCGCAACACACGACCGCGTGAAACAGAGCCAGGCGAAAAAAAGCGCTGCCAGGGTCGCGTTGGCGGAGGCGCAGAAACGCCTGCTAGCCGAGCTGGATGAGTTTTACAATGACGCTGAAGTCGCCGAAAAGCAACTGGCGTCGCTCGATCTGAGCGTGAAGACCGCGAAGGAGTCGTTGCGGCTGACCAACTTGCGCTACCAATCGGGCGAGGCGACGGCGCTCGAAGTTGTGGACGCGGAAAACACGCTGGACCAGGCGGAGCAGTCTTCCGCCGACGGCTCAGTTCGCTATCGCGTGGCGTTGGCAAACCTGCAAACACTCACAGGCGTGCTGCCGTGAGGCCATATCAGAGGACGAAGGAACGATGATGGGAACGCTGCGGCGGGGGAAGAAGAGGCTGCGAGGGATGGTCCCTCTGATGGTGCTGGCCGCTTTGGCCAGCGGCTGCTCCAAACAGGAAGCGGTCCCGACGCCGGTGGTGCAGGTTCAGGTGGTCACTGTTACTCCGCAGTCCATTACGCAGCACGTTACCGGAGACGCAGTGCTGGCTCCTGTGGCCCAGGCGGCGATTTCTCCCAAAGTCACCGCTCCGGTGCGGAAGTTCTACGTGATGCGCGGCAGCAAGGTCAGGAAGGGCCAGTTGTTGGCGGTGCTGGACAACGCCGATCTGCAGGCGGCCGCGCTCGACGCCAAAGGTAGCTACGAACAGGCTCAGGCTGCGTACAACACGGCGGTGAAAGCATTGATCCCCGCGGATTTGCAGACAGCGAAGCTGAACGTCGAGCAGGCCAAAGCCAACCTCAACGTTGCGCAACAGGTGTATGACAGCCGCCACTCCCTGTTTCAGCAGGGCGCTATTCCGGGCCGCGAGGTGGACACGGCCAAGGCCAGCCTGGTGCAGGCGCAGAGCGCGGATGACATCGCAAAAGCGCACTTCGCCGCCTTCCAATCCGTGAGCCATGCCGACGCGTTGAAGGCCGCAGCGGGACAATTGGCTTCGGCCCAAGGGAAATATGAAGACGCCGAGGCGCAGCTTGCGTTTTCCGAGATTCGCAGTCCCATCGACGGCGTGGTTACGGAACGTCCCTTGTATGCCGGAGAGACGGCCCCGGCGGGAACGCCGCTGATTACCGTGATGGATGTGTCCACGCTGCTGGCGAAGACGCACCTGCCCGAGGCCCAGGTCCAACTGCTGAAGGTGGGGCAGCCGGCCAGCGTGACGGTTGAAGGAAACCCGCGGTTGTTCGCCGGAACGGTATCGCTGGTGAGCCCCGCGCTCGATCCCGGAAGCACGACCATTGAGGTCTGGGTGAAGGTGCCGAACAAGTCCGGTCAACTGAAGGCGGGCGCGCCGGCACGCGTCTCGATTGAGAGCCGGACGGTGAAGGACGCGCTCGTAGTGCCGAAAGAAGCGGTGTTGACTGACCCGGCGGGCGGGCACATGGTGATGGTGGTCGAGGGTGGCATCGCGCATCAGCGTAAGGTGAAGACCGGAATCACCGATGGCGAGCGGGTGCAGGTGGTGAGCGGGCTGAAGGCTGGCGAGCGCATAGTGACCAGCGGCGCGTACGCCATGGCCGACGGCACCAGAGTCAAGATTGTTCCGGCTGCGAATGCGGGCGCCGGAAAGCAAGATGCCAGCCAGCCCGGCGAGGGCGATTGATGTCCTCGTTTTCGCCGCAACCGGCCGGGACTGACACGGCGGAACGGCCCTTCTGGTTGCTGCGCCACGCCCGAACCATTCTGTTCTTCACCATTGCGCTCGCCATCGCGGGCGTTTATCTGGCCACGCAGATTCCCATCTCGGTTTTCCCGGAGACGAATTTTCCGCGGGTGATCATCGCGGTCGATAACGGCGTGATGCCTGTCGAACAGATGCAGGTGACAATCACGCGGCCCATTGAGCTGGCGGTCGAGAAGGTGCCGGGGCTGGCGATGATCCGCTCGAATACCAGCCGCGGTTCTGCCGGAGTGAGCCTGTTCTTCAACTGGAACGTGGACATGTTTCAAACGCTGCAACGGGTTAATGCGGCGTTGGCGGAGGTGCAGCAGGCGCTTCCGACGACGGCGAAGATTACCACGCGGCGATTGAGCTTTGCGACTTTCCCGATTCTCGGCTACAGCCTCACGTCGAGCACGGTTCCGCAGACGGCGCTCTGGGAGATGGCCACCTACGATCTGCGGCCTCCGCTGAACCGGCTCGCAGGGGTGCGTGAGGTTCAGATTCAGGGCGGCCAGGTGGCGGAGTTTCACATCGTTCCCAGCCCCGCCAAAATGCTGGCCGCCGGCGTGACCCCCACTGACCTGCTGAACGCCGTCCGCACCACCAACATCATCCGTTCGCCCGGCCTTTACACGGCGCACCATCAACTCGTGCTGGGGCTGGTCGGCGGCCAGGTGCACAACGCCGCTGAGCTGGCCCAGATTGTGGTGAAGAACACCGCTGCGGGCGTGCCGGTACGCATTGGCGACGTGGCCGAGGTCAAGGCCGCGGCCGAGCCCGTCTACACGATTGTGACGGCGGACGGCAAGCCGGCGGTGCTGCTGAGCATCACGCGGCAGAGATCCAGCAACACGGTGGCCGTGGCCAACGAGGTAGCGGCGGAAATTGCGCAGCTCCAAAAGACTCTGCCTCCCGGAGTGGAGCTGAAGCCGTTCTATGACCAATCGGAACTGGTGCGGGCCAGTATTTCGAGCGTTCGTGATGCGATCCTGATCGGCCTGGTGCTGGCGTCCATTATTCTGGTCATTTTTCTGCGCGACTGGGGATCGTCGCTCGTGGCGGGACTGGTGATTCCGGTCACCATCCTGATTACGTTCGTATTCCTGAAGATCCTCGGACAAAGTTTTGACCTGATGACACTGGGCGGGCTGGCGGCGGCGGTAGGGCTGATCATTGACGACGCCATTGTGGTCGTTGAAAACATCGCACTGCACCGCGAACTGGGAGAAAACCGGGTAGAAGCCGTGCGGCGCGCACTGCGCGAGCTGACGAAGCCCCTGCTGGGCTCAACCATTACGCCCATCGTGGTTTTCCTCCCCCTGGTTGCGGTCACCGGCGTTACCGGCAGCTTTTTCCGCGCGCTGGCCATCACCATGACGGTCGCGTTGCTGACCTCTCTGGCGCTGGCGCTCACCTGGACCCCCAGCCTGAGTTTTTATCTGCTGCGCGGCAAGCGAAAAGACCGCGCGGCCTTGCAGCCACTGAAAGCGGACAACGTTGATGGGGCGCGGACCGGGGTTGGAGCGGCCGGGGTTGAAGCGGTCGGGGTTGAAGCAGTGGGGGTTGAAGCAGTCGGGACGCGGCGTGACTCGGCGGGCAGGATCATGGGCCATGCGCTCCGATGGCACGAACGCGGTCTCAAGCTGGCGCTGGCGCGACCTCTGTGGCTGGCGGCGGCCTGCCTCGTCCTGGTCGCCGGCACCTACTTCGCGTTTCAGGGCCTGGGTTCCAATTTGCTGCCTTATATGGACGAGGGTGGTTTCATCCTCGACTACCACATGCCGGCTGGAACTTCTCTCGCGGAAACCGACCGTGTGCTGCATCATGTGGGCCAAATCCTCCTAAGCACGCCGGAGGTCGAAAACATCACCCGCCGGACCGGCCTCCAACTCGGCGCCGCCGCCGTCACCGAAGCCAACGAGGGCGATTTCACCGTCAAGCTCAAGTCCCGCCGCAGCCGCGGCGTTAATGAGGTGATGGACGACGTCCGCGAAAAAGTCGACCACGCGGAACCGGAGCTGAATATTGAACTGACGCAGATCCTCCAGGACAACATCGGGGATCTGTCCAACGCGCCGGAGCCCATCCGGATTGAGCTGTTCTCGGACGACGCGGCGCTGCTGAACAAGCTCGGCCCCGAGGTCGGCGCGGCCATCCAGAAGCAGCCCGGCGTGGTCGACGTGCTCGATGGAGTGGAAAACACCATCAGCGGGCCCGCCACGCTCTTCCAGGTGAACCCGGCGGTGGCCGCGCGGCTCGGCTTCACGCCCGAAGAAGTGGCGACCGACACGACCGCGGTCATTCAGGGCGTCCCGGCGGCGGAGCCTGTGATTGAGAACGGGCGGCCCTATACCGTGCGGGTGCGCTACGACGAGCGGCATCGCAGCTCGCCGGAGGCCATCGAAAATACGCTGCTCAACAGCGCTACCGGCAAGACGGCGACCCTCGGTGCGCTGACCACCATCCGGCAGCTGCCCCCGCAGAACGAAATTCACGAACAAAACCTCCAGCGCGAAGTGGTGGTAACGGGAGACCTCGAAGGCTCCGACCTGGGCACGGCGGTCAAGGGAGTGAAGCGGATTGTGCAGGGGCTTCATCTGCCGCCCACCGTGCGCGTGGTGTATGGAGGGACCTATCAGGAGCAGCAGAAGTCTTTCCACGACCTGCTGCGGGTGCTGCTGCTGGCGCTTTGCCTGGTCTTCGGCGTGCTGCTGGCCGAGTTCCAGAACTTCTCCGCTCCCGTCGCCATTCTGGCTTCGTCCGTTCTTTCGACGGCGGGGGTGGTCTTCGCGCTGCTCATCACCGGCGTTACCTTCAACGTCGCCTCGTTCATGGGGCTCATCATGGTCATCGGCATCGTCGCGAAAAACGGAATCCTGCTCCTCGACGCCGATGAGAAATATCGCAGCTCCGGGCTACAGCCTTACGACTCCATGCTGCAGGCCGCGCAGCGCCGCTTGCGGCCGATTTTGATGACCGCACTCGCGGCAATGATGGGCATGCTGCCGCTGGCCTTCGCGCTCGGCTCCGGCTCCCAGATGCTGCAGCCGCTGGCCATCGCGGTCATCGGAGGTATCCTGATCTCGATGGTCCTCTCACTGATCGTAACCCCGGCTGTGTATTACTTCCTCACCCGCCGCCGTGCCCAGCCGGTGCTCGAAAGGGTTTAGGAACTCGTCGAAACGATTCCCTTGCCCGTCCGCTTTCGTGGAATCTGCTAGTTCCTCCAGCTTGGATCTGATTTACCCGCGCTATCTCTGCTCGAAGAACTCCGCCATGGAAGGCGCAGTGGCTGCAGCCCGCGGAGGATTCGAGAGATGGAGAGCTTCCATCGTCGTCCGCAGCATGCTCTGATGCTGATATACGGTGGCCGACGTTTGCATATACCCAACTTTTACGTCCGGTCCCCAGAGGACGGGAGCAATGTGGCCGCCACCATGTGCTGCGTCGGTGGTTGCCGCCTCGTCGAAGTCCACGATGAGAAGGCCGTCCCCTCCAGGCTCGAATGCGGAGTAGTTGGACAGGGGGCCGATCACGTCACTCTGCAACCATGCGTCCGCCTGGTGCGGCGTTCCATTGTGGGCATCGTCGTCCACATCTGGAACAATGTAAGAGAATTCCGGCAACGTGCCATTGGCCAGGTCGATGGCAAACTGCGAGAAGGGCCAGATGGTTTGGTTCGCCACGGCCGCGTTGTCAGCAATATCCGAAAGCATGGCGAACGGATCGTGCCGGATTACGTATAGTCCGGTATTTCCGCCAAGATATCCCCGCGGTATGCCCTCCGCGTAAATACGGAACGAGACGCCGGAAACCAGCATTCTCCGCGCCAGATTGTCTACGTTCCAGACTGTGGTGGAATTGTCATCGGTCGTCAGCAGCTGCCCAGTCGTTAACATGAAATAGTTGCCGATTGACGGATGCGAATTCGCGTAATAGTGCGTCGGCAATGCGCCGACGCTTATCAAGCGGTTTAGATTTGGCCAAACGCTGGTTTGCCCGACCACGGCGGAATAACTCTGGTTTTCTTCCATCACGAGGACTACGTGGGTACTCTGCGGTACCTGTAGCTGTACGGTGACCGTTGCTGTGCCCGACTGTGATGTGTCCTGCGTGCTGGTGGCGGTCACAATCACAGTTCCAGCCGAGGCTGGCGCGGTGAAAAGACCGCTGGGATCGATGGTCCCCGCACTGGCGTACCAGGTCACGGTGGAACTGTAAGTTCCCGTGCCCTCGATTGTGGCACTGCACTGCGATGTCGCGCCGGTTGCAAGAGAAGAGGGATTGCAGGTTACTGAAACCGAGGTGATCGTGGTCGTCGGCGAGGTGGATTGCACGGTGACCATCGCTGTGCCTGATTTTGATGTGTCCTGCGTGCTGGTGGCGGTCACAATCACAGTTCCAGCCGAGGCTGGCGCGGTGAAAAGACCGCTGGGATCGATGGTCCCCGCGCTGGCGGACCAGGTCACGGTGGGACTGTAAGTTCCCGTACCCTGGATTGTGGCATTGCACTCCGATGTCGCATTTACCGTGACCGCAGAGGGAGTGCAGGCGGGCGAAACCGCGAGAATAGTCGACGATGCAGGAGCCACGAGGCTACCGCTGTTCCCGCCTCCGCAGCCCGCCACCAAAAGAAGAAATAGAAACACTGCAACAAGAGCGTATACAGGGCGATCCTTCGAGCACTTTGTGATGGGCACGATCTCCCTCCCAGCGTCTCGGTGCAATAGTGGAACTTTACCATTTCCGCGCAGTTGCTTCAGCTTGTCTTATGATCGATTCGCCAAATCCAAAAAGCCGGACGAAGCAACACGCTGATTCGTAACTCCCTTGTTTAAATAGGCCTTCGGCCCACGGTGCTCCACTATGAGGTCGGCGAGGCCACGGCGGCCGCGCGCAGCGCCCGCAGCGATGCGATGTACCCGTCTCAATCGTCAACATCTCACGTCTGTAAACATCTTCGATCGAGAGCGTGCACGGCTTCCCGACGGGATGCTTCCTGGAGCATCATTCACAGGTCGCGATTGCTAGTCCGGCCTTTGTTCGCGTCTAACCGGCCAATAAAAATGGCACGGTTCACAGAACCAGAAATCAACCGTTCTTGGAAATCTGCCCATGTTTGCCTGACCGGTAATTTGTCGGCTGCCAGTTTCTCGCACCCTGAAAGATTGCGCAGTGTCTGTTTGCGTCGTCAGGTCTTTTACGCGGGTGCTGCATTACTTGCGCCGTAGCGTTTTCGTTTAGTCTCCTGGAATTCTGTGGTGGGTTTTTCCGTTGCAAAATCAAAGATTCATGAGTTTTTCTCACGATCCGGAGTATTTGTGCTGGACAAAAAATAATCGCGAGATCGTTGATATGTTCATGGCCGACACAGGTAATGACAAATCAGATAGTCAAGTCTGGGAACGTCCTCGAACACGCGGTTGGAACTGGGAATTCCCTTTCACAAACACTCGCGAGGTCGGAATTTATGCCAAAGGCGCAGAAACGTCTCTGCGCATCAGTACACCGCAAGGCACCAAGCGAGGCAGAGCGGGCACGGCGCGGCACAAAGTCGCCAGGCCTTCGCGGAATAAGTGACTTTCAGAGCCGAAGTCCTCTCGTATAGTCTCTGAGGTTGGCTCAAGCTGATTAGCGCGCAACAAAAAGATGTCCAGCCAGCGGTAGAAGTCGCTGAGCGTATCGTCTTTGAGAACAATCTCACGGCGAAGATCAAGGACGATATTGTCTGGAATCAAATCCGCGCCCTTTCCCCTTACCAAAAAATTACCCTGGAGAAAAGATGCAGTATTGTTAAGTACAGGAACATCCTACTATGTCTAAGAGTGCATGGGGTTTGCACTGGAAGGCGGGGGATATGGGGAGTCACTATTCCGTGCGCGACCTTTTCCGGCAGATGCCAAACCCTTTGCTGGCCCGCTTCTTTGAGGCGCATGGCGCGCTGGCGCAACTGGACTTTGCCACCATGAAAGAAACCCAACCGAAGGAACTGTTTAGCGCATGGCTGGAGTTGCCGGAGATCCAGCGCAAGGCAATGGATGCGGAGTTGAGCGAGATTCACGCCATAAGTTGCGAAAAGGGCTGGTGCGCGATTCGCGACGAGGCGGAATGGCATTTGGGGGAGACGCCGGAGCTATTCGCCGAGTTTATGGAGAAGTTGTCTGGACTGGCCAGCCATTCTGCGCGAGCGATGGTTACATTCCTTGACCACCGGGAATACTGGCAGGGCGCAACGCTCTTCTATCACGCGGATACATTGTCTTACTGGCGCAAGCGGAAGGGATTGCCGCACCAGCCCGCATCTGTGCATGACGATGGCCGGAAGGCACTGGCCGATGGCATCCGCAATTACTTCCACCGGACGGAGGGGCGCGGAAAGAATTGTGTGGTGGATACGTTCCGCCGGGGTGAACTGGATTACTTTTTCGCCTACCCGGAAGACTACTCGCAGCAGAGTGTGGAATGGGTGAATGGAGAGTTTGGCCGCAGACCGCACAATCCCGCTTTTGAAGTTATTTATGTGTACTCGGAGAAGGATGGGACGCTGGACCTGAACTGCCGCGGCGCACACAAGGCAGACGAGCCGCTGCAAGGAATGTTTGCGGCTGCAATTTTAGGGTTGCCGGAGTTGCCACCCGACCCGGACGATACTCGCATTTATGACTTAAATCCGCTGCGGGAGCACGGCTTTCAGTTTGACTATGATCCGGACAGCGGCATTGAAGGCGTTGCAGTGAAGAAACTCCGGTTGTCGTCAAAGTTTGTGAAGGGGGACCGCATCACGCTGGAAGCGGACGCGGCCACCAGGCGTGAAGCCATCTACGATCTGTTGGACAAGGTGGGCCGCTCGGTTCCGCTGAATTTCTATAACGTGACGCTGGTGGAGCTGGCGGTGAAGGTGGCAACAAGGCCCGGCGAGAAAGCAAAATCGGTGACGGTGCGAATTACCTATCCGAATTCGTGCTCGCTGAAGTATGACGATGTGGACCTGAGGCTGCGCGACATGCTGGTGGCTTCAGGGATTGAACCCAGAGAGCCAACTGAAAGCATGGAACTGGCCAACGCGGAGACCGCTGAGGCATGACGCCGCTTGAGGCGCTGCTGGAGCTGCTGGAGCGCGTGGGAGCCAGTGACGGTGCGGCAATGCTGGTGAGCGAAGCGGAATTGAGCCGGTGGCCCGCAGAGGCTGTGCGGCAACTGAAATTGCAAAAGCTGCTCGTAAAGGCGAGTCCAGCAGTCAGCGTGGTATGTCCCGGCTGCGAGCAGGCATGCACGATGCCGGTGTATACGGTGTCTGCCGGGATGGGCAAGGCAGCTTCGTTTACAGTCTGTGACAAGCGGGATGACATCAACCGCGTGGAAGTGTCTGTGGAGTTGCTGAACCAGTGGCGCTGCGGCGCGGAAGCCGTAGGAGCATTTGTTGCGCAAAGTCTGGGGCTGCGGTCTGAGAGTCAGCGGAAGGCCGATACCGGGCTGTGGGAGCTTGGCCTCGTTATGGGCAAGAAGCTCCGCCAGATGGTGTGCCTGCGAGCGAGCGAGGCTTTGCAAGTGGTGGCGGGCCAGAATGCCGTTCCGTTATCTGAAATGGTGCGATTCTCGGCAGAAGGCTATTCCGTAGACGGTGAAGCTATCCGGCAACTGGTGGATGCGGTGAATACGGGCGATCCCCGCTATACCCCCAGCAACGCCCGTCGCGAGGCACGCAAACTGGATACGCAAGCCCTGTACGAAAGCTGGCAGAAAGAGTACCGGGCGCTGAAGAAGCGCCGCTCTGGTATGTCCGACGTGTGGTGCTCGCAGCAAATTGCCAAGATGGACATTGCCAATGACCGCAGCGCCGACACAATTCGCAAACACATGAAGCGATAAAAAAGTTGGGCGGGATTTTTTCGCCCAACGCGCCACTCCTGCAAACCCTTGTATTGCATGGCCTTCCACCGGTGCAGCGCTGGGCTGCTGGTGCTGCAGTGCGTCCTTTCAATTCGCAAAACCACACGAAAACATTGGAGATTTCCGACCGGCTCAGAGCGCCCGTCGGGGTTTTATCGCCCAATGCGCACAGTCACGCTGATTCCTGAGCGGTCGTGAATCGCTCAGGGAGAATCGACAATGACTCAAACTATCTTGCGGCTTCCTGCCGTAAAAGTAGCAACCGGCCTGTCCCGCAGCACCCTTTACCTGCGCATTGCGCAAGGTGAATTTCCCCACCCGGTAAGCTTGGGCGGGCGCGCCGTGGGTTGGCCTGCCAATGAAGTGGCGGCGTTGAACGCAGCCCGGATTGCCAGTAAAGCAGACGCAGAGATTCGCAAGCTGGTGGAGACTCTGGAGTCGGCCCGCAAGGCGACGGCATAGAGACGGGATAGTCTCATGCGCAAGCGCCGCCCCAACTACCGGCTCGTGAAAACCCACCGGAGCTACACGGTGGAGGATGTTTCTCGTCTCTTTGGTACGCACAAGAATACCGTGCGGGCTTGGGTGAAGGCGGGACTGCCGACCAGCGATTGCAGGCGACCAACGCTCATTCTCGGGCGCGACCTGGCCGCATTTCTTCAGGTTCGCCGGGCAAAGAACAAGCGCCCCTGCCAGCCGGGAGAAATCTACTGTATGCGATGTCGTGCGCCAAAGCGGCCTGCCGGAGACATGGCAGAATACCGAGCGAACACAGCGACTCTGGGGAACTTAATCGGAATCTGCCCGGACTGTGACGCGATGATCTACCGGCGCTCTAGCATGGCGAAACTGCCAGCGATTCAGGTGAAATTGAGCGTCACGTTTACGGAGGCGGAGCGACAAGTAAGTGAGAGTGAGTGTCCTTCCGTAAACAGTGACTTCAAACAAGGGTGAGGAACCATGACGAAACACAACCCAGAAAACGAGCGAATCAAGCGCAAATACTTTGCCTATCTGAAGGAAGCCAAGCGGCTCAGCGAGGCGACGGTTGACGCCGTTGCAAAGTCGCTGAGCCGGTTTGAAGAGTACACCCGATACCGTGACTTCAAGAGATTTCACTATGAGCAAGCAACCGCATTTAAGCGCCATCTGGCGGAGCAGACCGGCGAGAGGTCCGGGGAAAAACTGAGCAAGGCAACCTTGTACGCGACTCTGAAGCAATTGAGGGCATTCTTCTTCTGGCTGGCGGGACAGCCGGGATATAAAGCTCGACTTCAGTATTCCGATGCAGACTATTTCAACCTGTCAGGGAAAGACACGCGCATCGCCACGGCTCAACGGGAGCAGAAATCGCCAACGCTGGAGCAGGTCAGACGTGTGATTGAGACGATGCCTACCGGGAGCGAGACTGAGCGGCGCAACCGGGCACTGGTGGCTTTCGCGCTGATGACCGGGGCGCGGGATAGCGCCATTGCTTCGATGAAACTCAAACACGTGGACATGATGGAAAACTGCGTCCACCAGGACCCCCGCGAGGTGAAGACGAAGTTCAGCAAGGCCATTACGACCTACTTCCTTCCCATTGGAGATGGGGTCATCGAGATCATGGCAGAGTGGGTGCGATTCCTGCGGGAAGAGAAGCTGTGGAGCAATGACGATCCGCTGTTTCCGGCTACGCGCATCGCGCTGGGGGCAACGCGCCAGTTTGAAGCGGCAGGATTGGAGCGGAAGCACTGGAGCACGGCCACGCCAATTCGGTTGATCTTCCGCGAAGCGTTCGAGCGTGCGGGCCTGCCTTATTTCCATCCGCACAGTCTGAGAAAGACGTTGACTCGACTTGGCCAGCAACTCTGCAAGTCAGCGGAAGAAATGAAGGCATGGAGCCAGAACCTTGGGCATGAACACGTTATGACTACGTTGATGAGCTATGGAACTGTGGCGGCTGACCGGCAGGGCGAGATTATCCGGGGCCTGGCAACACCAGAACGCGTCCCGAAGTCGGATGCCGATGAAATTGCAGCCGAATTGTTCAAGAGGCTCCGAGACGCAGGCGTAAACGTTCAGACGAGGTGAGCACAATTCGTCAGTCGTTCAAATCGGCGGGGTTCGTTTTGCCGATTACAACATTGTCCAAGCAGTTACTTCCGGGTGGCGCACTAGGCCGCGCCGCCGCCGAAATTGCCTACGATCACCTTAGATTCGTTCACGATTGAATCCACATAATCAGCCCACCATTGCAGCATCTTCTTTCTCTGCTCTGCGAACTCGGCAACGATATAGACGGCACGAATCCCCCCGGCCTCATGGCTTAGGGCCTTTTCGATCACATCCCGATTGAAGCCGCGTTCCGTGAGCAGCGTTGCGCCCGTTCTGCGCAGATCGTGAATTGTGAGCGGGTCCATATCGAACGTGAGCCCCTCCAGGGCCTTGTTGAGTGCGTTCGCGGCAAAGGGCCTCTTGATACTGCTCCGGCCCGGTAGCACCAGCTCGGAGTCACCAGCAAGCGCCTTCAACTCTTGGAACATCGCGACGCACTGCGTTGACAGGTAAACAAGATGCGGCTTGCCAGTCTTTGCGTTCTCTTCCGGGATGAGCCACTCGCCCGCGTCCAGGTCTAGATCCTTGCACCGGGCCAGTAATAGCTCTGACTTGCGGGAGAGCGTGAGCAGGATGATATGGAGCGCCAACTTGAATTGCCGCCGGATGTTCGACTGGTAGACGGTGCGGAGGTACAGGCGAATCTCGTTCGGGGTGAGCACTCGGGAACGCTTGCGGGCCTTGCCAATGTACCGGGTTGCCACCATCGCGGCAGGATTGACCGTCACCAGCCGCGTTTCAATCGCATAGTCGAATATCTGCTTTATCACTTGGCGAAGCTGGATTGCCGCCGCAACGCGCCCATTGTCCCGCTTGCGATACACCAGCCCTTGCACGTCCAGGGCGTTCACTTCTTTGAGCGCCTTGTTTCCGAGGGTGGGGAAAATCTCACCATCGAGATAGCGCCGAACGGTTTTGGGGTCTTTCCAATTCTTCACCACTTGTTCTTTGTAGTAGCGTTCCCCAAACCCTCTGACGGTAGGATCGTTGGACTGGCCCGCGCGTTTTTGCTTCGCTTCCAGGGCGGGAGACTTGCCGCTTGCCACCTTCGCGGCCAGCTCGTCCCGCTTCACCCGCGCCGCCTTGAGGGAGAGATCCGGATAAGGGCCAAGAGTCACCCTTCCGTACTTGCCTTCCAAGAGATACCGATACAGCCAGGACATTTTGCCGCTCGGGAGCACATCCAGGGAAAGCCCCCGGCCATCACTGACCATGTACCTTGCTGCTCTTGGCTTCAGTGCCTTGATTGCTGTGTCTGTGAGTGCCATTCTGCCCTTCCGTATGTCGCCGGGTCACTTCCCGCGACATATCACCACTTGGCGACATGCCAGCAACATATAACCGTTCGGCTCTTAATGTCGCCAGATGGATATTGTAGGACACTAAACACGGAGTTATCAAGGAAATAGTACTGATCTCTACATTCTATTAGACGGTGCTGGAAGCTAGTCTATTTTCCAATGCAGAACGTGGAAAATATCCGATTCAGGATATCGTCGGCGGTGGTTTCTCCGGTCAGGCTGTCGAGTTGCCTTAGTGCCGCGTAGAGGTCGAGCAGCAGCATCTCGTGCGGCGTCTTCTGGCCCACTGCTTCCGCGCCCTTTGTGAGAGCTGTCAGAGCGGCCGTCACTGCTTCGTGATGCCGGAGGCTGGTGAGCATTCCGCTTTCGGCTTCTCCCGCTGGGTGGCTGACCAGCTTCAGCAGTTCTTCCCGAAGCTGTTCCATGCCCTGACCGGTGATTGCCGATGTATTCACGAAGGGCAGCGGCAGATCAGGAGGCGGACCACTGACCAGGTCCAAGTCGGTTTTGTTGCGGGCGATGAGGGCGCGGCGGCCTTTGAGCGATGCAATCAGCGAGGATTCGTCGTCGCGCAACGGCAGTCCTGCTTCAAGCACCACCAGCACGACGTCAGCGTCGGCAAGCGCCTCGCGAGATTTTTGTATGCCGATCGATTCTGCCTCGTTGAGCGCTTCGCGCAGGCCCGCGGTATCGACCAACTGCAGCGGGATTCCGCCGAGTGAGACGGTTTCCGTCACGAGATCGCGCGTGGTCCCGGGCATCGATGTCACAATGGCGCGCTCACGCTCGACAAGGCGGTTGAAGAGCGAGGATTTGCCTACGTTCGGCCTGCCGACAATCGCCAGCGTAAGGCCGGAATGGACAATGCGCCCGCGCTCGAACGATTGCTCCAGCTTTTCGAGTGCATCGGAGACGCCGTGAATGCGCGCGATGATTTCGGCCTCGGGCGTGACGTCCACATCATCCTCAGCGAAATCGATTCCGGCTTCGAGTACGGCGATGAGCTCGACTAACTCCTGCTTGGCCGGCTGGATTCGCCGCGAAATCGCGCCGCCCATCTGTCCGGCGGCCACGCGAGCCTGATAAAGCGTCTGCGATTCGATGAGATCGCGCACGGCTTCGGCCTCGGTCAGGTCGATACGCCCGCAGAGAAAGGCGCGCTCGGTGAATTCGCCCGGCGTTGCCAGCCGCGCTCCGCGTTGCAGAGCTGAGCGAACCAGCAACTCAAGAATGACCGGCGAGCCGTGCGCTGCAATCTCCACCAGGTCTTCTCCGGTATAGGAGTTCGGCGCGGCGAAGTAGGTCGCGACGGCCTCGTCGAGCTTGGCCTTTGTTTCGGGATCCCCCACTGCTTCAGGATCGTAGATCTCGGCGAAGCGGGCCTGCGCATGCGTCAGAGGGTTTCGCAGAGTGAGCAGCGCCTTGGCAATCTCGAGCGCGTGCGTGCCGGAAAGGCGCACAATGCCGATGCCGCCGCGTCCGGGCGGCGTGGAGACGGCCACGATAGTTTCGTTGGCTGGCGATTGCTGTTCGGCAAGCTGAGGATTAGGCTGCACGGTCGTCGGCTCGCAGCGCGCGACAGGCTTCAGCGGCGTCCGCCGCGTTCACCGGCGTAGGACTGGTTTGCGAGCGCGGCCAGCTTGGCCTTGTCATAGCCCTTGGCATGAGCCACTACGAAGCGGTGCAACCCTTCGCCGGTCGAAGAAGTCTCAATATCGTCGTAGGAGCGGAAAGCCAGATGCAGCATGCGCCGTTCGCGAGAGCTCATGGGAGCGAAGCTGTAAGGCTGGCCGGTGCGGCGGACCTTCTCCGCGGCTGTTTCGGCCTGCATCTTCAGAGCTCGCGCGCGCGCAGCGCCTTGAAGTTGTTGGTGTCGAAGGAGACCTTGTCGTGTTCTTCGTTTTCCAGCCGGATGATTTTAGCCGCGACGTGTTCGAGCGCCCGTAGCAACTCTCCGCCGCGTTGCGTGAGCAGGGGCGCATCGGGACCTGCCAGCTCCACGTAGATTTCCCGCGCTTCCAGCTTGTCAGGATCGGCTGCCCCTTCGCCGGCGGTGATGCGGTATTTCAGCCGGAGACCGCCAATGGTGGTGATGGTTTTTAGCAGCCCGGCGATCTTCTGGGCGGCGGCAGAGTAATCCTCGATAGGCATCGTATTTAGTATCTCACCCGAACGTTTTGCGGACAAAGCGACAGGCGGCCAAGGCGAGAGTGGGCCGTCGCCGTTTCGCGCTCTATCTTCGGGCGTGGACCACGGCGCCCTTCGCCTTTTTCCTTGCGGCGCGCTTCAGGGCCAGCTCGTGCATTTCGCGGCCCATCTTGGTGCGG
Source organism: Acidobacteriaceae bacterium (assembly GCA_049280995.1). GTDB lineage: Bacteria > Acidobacteriota > Terriglobia > Terriglobales > Acidobacteriaceae > Silvibacterium. Next base: position 88,316 of record JBAPRH010000055.1, on the reverse strand, counting down.
TTGATGACGAACTGCTGGCCCACGCTGATGAAGTTGCTGCCCGCCCAGTAGAGCGACAAACCAGCACCATAGTGCAGCATCATAAAACCGAAGACTGCCGGCATGGCGAACGCCATCAGCTTTTGCTGTTTCGGATCCATACCGGGCGACGGCGTCATGTACTGCATCAGGAACATGGACACGATCACGAAAATCGGCAGCAGGTAGAGCGGGTCCGGCGCCGAGAGGTCTTTGAGCCAGAGCCAGTGCGCCTGGCGCAGTTCAATTACGTTCTCCAGCACGCGGTAGAAGCCGTACAGCAAGGGGTAGGAGATGAGCATCGGCAGACAGCCGCCGAACATGTTCACGCCCTCCGACTTCTGCAGCGCAAACATCTCCTTCTGCATTTCCTGCTTGCGCGGATCGGTCGCCTTGTACTTCGCATATTTGGCCTTGATGGCGTCCATCTGCGGCTGGATGCGCTGCATCTTCACCGATGACTTCATCATCTGGAAGCGCGTCGGCAGCATGGCCAGGTTCAGCACCAGGGTGAGCAGCAGGATGGACCAGCCCCAGTTCGCAACCACATGACTGTAAAGGAACCGCATCATGATGAACAGCGGCTTGGCGATGATGCCAAACCAGCCGAAGTTCACCACAGGCTCAAGACTAGGGCCGCTCACGGCGTGAATCGACTCAAGCACGTCAAGCGCCTTGGGGCCAACGAACACGCGCGTGTTCAACGAGCCAGCGTTGCTTCCAATGGCCGCGCCGAGCACGGAGGCGTGATCGACCTCGTCCGGGTTGGGGTGCTTCGCGTTCTTGGGGATGTCGATTGTGTCGTGCAGCGTTACCAGGGACGCGTCTTCCGGCTTATCGGGAAGAAAGACCGCTGCAAAATACAGATCGCTCACACCGGCCCAGTCAAACGGGCCGTGCATCGTGTTTCCATTCGAGATTTTCTTGTAGGAAGTCTCGTCGTTCTTCCCGCTCTGCGAAACATCGATAGCGCTGGCGCTGTTGGCATAATCGGGCAGCGCGACCTGATCGCCAAAACCCGCCGGCCACGCGAGCATCGCCTGCACGGGCACGCCGTTCTCCGTCACCGTGACCTTGGCGTGGATCACGTAGCTCGAATCGAAGCTGAAGGTCTTGTGTACCGTAAGGCCACCAGCCGAATACTCAAAGCTCAAAGCTCCGGGGGCGTTCATGTCCCCGGTCGCCGACGGCACATAGAGCGCGTCGGCCAGCGTGCTGCGCATCCCCGTGTTGTAGGTATAGAGCGAGAGCGGATAGCCGTACTTGGCCGCAGCCTTCTGGTTCACCATGTCGAGCGGCTTTCCGTTGTTGTCCTTGTACTTCTTCAGCACCCACGACTTGACCTGCGCGCCGCGATTGGTGAAGGTGATGCGGTAGAGTTCGTTTTCTACGACCGTGGTGGTCTCGGTCTTCGCGACAACGTCGCTGGCCTGCGGCACGGGCTTGGGCGCGGCGTGCTGCGGCGATGTGGAGGGAGCATTCGCGGAGATCGCAGGCGTCGCGGGCACTGCGGCCTGCCGGGCTGGAGCGTTCTTCGCGGTCTCCGTCTGCTGATGCGCGGTCGTGGTCTGCTGCGGAGCCTTCTTCTCCCGGAAATATTGCATTCCGAAAAGGATCACGATGAAGAGCGCGGTGAACATCAGGATCGTTTTCGAGTCCTGTCCGCCACCACCGCCGCCCTGCTGATTGGGATTTTTTATCTCTGCCAAAAATCGGTTCCTGTTCCAACGTTCTTGAAAAGTTCCGTCTCCCTATCGTAACGGGCGCGGCCCCAACTCGGGGGAATTGTCGTGACGCCTGTGCGGATTGGGCCGAACGGGGTCAAAGCCTCCCTTGCAGAAGGGTTGGCAGCGCAGCAGTCGGCAAAAGGACATCCATCCGCCCCGCCCAATGCCATATTCGCTCACGGCAATGGCCGCATACTCCGAGCAGGTAGGCTGGAAGCGGCACGCCCCCGTGACCCCGCCTGCGGCGTGCAGTACGGGCGACACCGCGTATTTGTAGGCGCGATACAGCACGGAGATGGTTCGCTCGCCGGCTCTCATGCCTGTGCTCCCGCTTTCTCCGCCTGCGCGGAGACGGTGGAGAATACCTTCGCCACTTCCCGCTCCAGCTTTGAAAATTCGATGTCAAGCACCAGTTTGCGCGGATGCAGCACCACGTCGGCAAACCGCGGCAGCAGAGCCAGGTTCGTCCTCGCCGCCTCGCGCATACGCCGCTTGATGCGATTGCGGTCGACCGCTTTGCCCAGCACGCGTCCGGCCGTCAGGCCTACGCGCGGCCCGGAATAGGGAGGCGTCAACTCGTCTTCCGCGCGCAGCCGGAAAAAGTAGGTCATCGATGGCGAAAACTGCTTGCGGCTGCTCTGGTAGACGCGCTGATAATCAGCGTGCTTGCGCAACCGGGATTGCGGCCAGCCGAGCTGCGAGTTGGGTGCGCCGTCGACCATATCCATTTCGCGTGCAGCCCTCGTCCCGCGCGGCACGAGGAAGACGCGGGCAGAAGAAACCGCGGCGGCACAGATCGCCTGACTGCCGCTGGTCATAGAGCAAAACTCGTTTCGGAGTTGGAAATCAAAGGCACGAGACGCGCCTCGGGAATGGAAGAACCTAGTCGCGATAACCTGCGCTCACGGAAACGCGCTTGCGGCCCTTGGCGCGACGGCGCGAAAGGACGGCAGCGCCGCTCTTGGTCTTCATGCGGGTACGAAAGCCGTGTACCTTGGAACGGTGTCGGCGATTGGGTTGAAACGTGCGCTTCGGCATGGAACTGCGCTCCTGAACTTTTATCTTGTCAATATGAATTGTCCGGCAGACACAGAGAAAAATGCCACTTCCAGATGACGATTAAGTATATCTTACTCGGCGCCGGACCCACAAAAAGTCTACGCACGGACCGTTTTTTCACAGTCTTTGGTGCAACTACTCGCGAAGAAAAAAATTGCTGAAGAAACCACGCTTGAACTGTCCTGCGGTTGTGCTAGTATCGGCAACGTTCAGTAGAGAATTTTCTGACGCCTCGCGGCCGTCAGCCGATTGACTGATGCTTCGGACTCGTTTCCGTCCGGAACACCTTTTCAGGCCAACCCCCATACCTCCGCGCTTCCCGCTCAGGGCAGGCGTATCCCGGGTATTCGGACTTGCCCGAAACCGGCCTCCCCCGCGAGCGTCAGCAAGGAAGCCGCATGTCTTTTGTCGCAACCTCCGCCACCGTGCTCAACCCCTGGGTGCGAATCCTCGGCGCCTTGGAAAAGAAGATCAACCGCCAGTCGTTCGACACATGGCTCAAGCCCACGCGCTTCAGCCATGTGAAAGAGCGCATGCTGTTTGTGCGGATTCCCACGCCGGAATTTCAACACATCGGCGAGCGCTATACCGATCTGATTCAGGAGGCGATCGACAAGCTCCAGCTCGAGTTCGACGACGTGACCTTCATCACTCCGGAAGAAGATCCGACGTTGGCCCGCGTGCGCGAGGACGGTGGCTTTGCGCCGGTTCCTACTCACGCCCCCAATGCTCCGGGCAACGGTGCGCGCAGCATAACTGGGCGGCCCGTCCAGCCCACCGGAGTGCCACAGCAAGCCCACTTCGACTGGTCCGCCGCCGCGCAGCTCAATCCACGCTATACGTTCGACGCTTTCGTCATCGGCTCGGGAAACCAGTTCGCCCGCGCCGCTGCCGAAGCTGTGGCTGAACGCCCGTCGAAGGCCTATAACCCTCTGTTCCTTTACGGCGGCGCTGGCATGGGCAAGACGCACCTGATGCACGCGATTGGGCACGAAGTAAAGCTGCGCCAGCCGAACCTTTCCATCAGCTACGTCTCCGCGGAGAAGTTCACCAACGAGATGATCAACTCGGTGCGCAACGACCGCATGACCGGCTTCCGCGACAAGTTTCGCTCCGTCGATCTGCTGCTGATCGACGACATCCAGTTCATCTCGCAGAAGGAACGCACGCAGGAGGAGTTCTTCCACACTTTCAACTCGCTGCACGAGAACATGAAGCAGATCGTCATCGCTTCGGACCGCCCGCCCAAAGAGTTGCCCGAGATCGAAGACCGCCTCCGTTCACGCTTCGAGTGGGGCCTGATTGCCGATATCCAGCCGCCCGATCTCGAGACGAAGGTCGCCATCCTGCAGAAGAAGGCCGAGAGCGATCATGTCGTCATTCCCACCGATGTCGCGCTGTTTATCGCATCGAACGTCCGCACCAACGTGCGCGAGCTGGAGGGCGCGCTCACGCGGCTCTTCGCATGGTCCAGCCTGAACGGAGTCGAGATCACGCTGCCGACCGCGCAGCAGTGCCTCAAGCAGTTCATCGACACGCAGGTGCGCAAGATCACCATTGAGGCCATTCAGCGCGCCGTAGCCGAGCAGTTCGGCATGAGGGTCGCGGAGCTGAAGCAGAAGAACAACTCACGGGCAGTGGTCGTGCCACGGCAGATTGCGATGTACCTGGCCAAGCAGATGACCGAGGCCTCACTGCCCGAAATCGGACGCCAGTTCGGAGGTAAGCACCACACCACCGTGATGCACTCCATCGCAAAAATTGACGAACTGCGCCGCACCGACAAAAACCTGAACAGCACGGTAAACAAGCTGCAGGAGACGCTGAGCGGCTAGGGGTATATTTCCGTGAAATCGATTCTGCTGGTGCTTCTTTGCATCGGACCTGCGCTTCACGCGCAGGAAATCCCACAGCAACTTTGGGGCGCTTGGCGTATTACCAGAATTCTGCCCGCCAGAACAATTTCCTGTTGGGGTGAAAAAGACGCTGAGCTCTTGCTGGGAACTGAAATTCGTTACTCGGCACATGGGTTCCGCTGGAAAGGTAAAGATGTAAACAAACCGAAAGTTGAGGTTAAGCTTTTTACCGCCCAACAGTTTAAAGATACATATTCGAGTCCGAGCGTTAATGGTTCTCAGGTTTCGTTTAAACAGCTTGGAATTCATAGCAAAGAAATTCAGGAGATAGACATCGAGCATCCGGCAGCCGACATTACCGGAGCGACAACCGAGATACCTGGCGATTCAGTTCTCCTGAAAAACAAGAACACGATCATCTTCTCCGTCTGCAATGTCTATTTTGAGGCCCACAAAATGGCGAGCAAAACACACATTGATCGACAATAGCCGTGCATTCAGCGCTCCGGAGGCGTCCTACAGCCCCGGCAGGCCCGCCGCTTCATAGATCGCCGACATGTACTCCATATCCCGCAGACCCTCTTCGCCATCGCTCTTCGGCTCTTTGTTGTTTCTGATGCAGTCCGCAAAATGGTCCGCCTCCACGATGAACTGGTCGACCCCGCTCTGCGGATCGGGCATGTCAATGATTTTCCCGCCGTCAAGATGCGCCTTCATGTGGATTCCCTCGTAGCCGAACGCAGGTGACAGTTCGATCATCCCCTTCGATCCATGCACGCGATAGAAGCCGTTCATGTCCGAGCCGTAGCTCGTGTTGCAGCTCGCCAGAATCCCGGAAGGAAACTTCATCGTCCACCCCACGTTCTCCTCCACTTCGGCAAAGCGCCCGTCGTGGTCAATCACCGACGAATTCGCGTGGATATCCCCCGGCTCCTCGCCCGTCAGGTAGCGGCTGGCATTCAGGGCGTAGATACCCACGTCCATCAGCGGGCCGCCTCCGGCCAGCTTGCGGTTCAGCCGCCATTCTCCCTTGGCAATATTGAATCCGAAAGCACTCTCGATCGCCTGCACCTGCCCGATCGCCCCCGACCGAATCAGCTCAACCGCCTTCAGGTTCACCGGCTCATACTGGCAGCGATAGCCGATCATCAGCTTCTTGCCCGCAGCGCGGCAGGCCTCAATCATGGCGCGTGAATCGGCGACGCTGGTAGCCATCGGCTTTTCACAGAAAACATGCTTGCCGGCCCTGGCGCCTCGAATGGTGTACTCGACGTGCATGCCGTTGGGCAGCGCAATGTAGACCGCGTCAATTTCTTTGTTGTCGCGAATGCGGTCGTAATCCTGATAGCTGTAGATAGCGCTTTCAGCCACCCCATAGATCGCCGCCTGCCGCTTTGCCTTTTCGCGATGGCCGCTGACCAGTGCGACGATGCGTCCCGTCTGCCCCTGCTGGATGCCGGGCATAAAGTGTCCCATGGAGATGCGCCCCAGGGCCACAATGCACCATCCCAGCCTGCGGTTTTCGCCGTGCGCTCTTGGCAGCATTCCGGAGATAGCCGCCACTCCTGCAAGAACGCCAAACTCTCTACGTGTAAGCTTCATTACGATCCGCCTTCCAATCTTTCCCTGCAATGGTAAGCCTGTTTTTCAGACCATCGCGACGCCCGGTGGAAATTCAGGAGAACACGACTTCTGTTGGAAATTGGTGCCCGCGGCAGCCGCGCCAATCGCGATGCGGGCCCCGCTTTCCACGTCCGCGGGTCGCCTTTCCACACCTTTTTGCCGGCCAATTGTGGAGAAGAAGAATAACCTGGAGCCGTTTTCGCTTCTCTCGGCCCGTTTTCCCGCTTTTCAAATTTTTTAGGACTTCTTTTCTAAAACAGGACCATTGGCAAAACCCGCTCTGACAGCGAATTTAGTTTGTATTTCCACTTTTCCGTACTAAACGACTACGACGGCTAGAGAAATAGATAATTAAGAGCTCTTTCGTAGAAGTCGACTCGGCGCCGACTCTCCGTGTTGCCTCCGCTGCCCCCCAAATTTCCTAAAAGCAGCCGACTTTTCCACGCCCCCTATTTCCAACTTTTATCACTAAAATGGAGGCGTGGCGTGTTGGTTCCGATTTCCCTGATGCGAGTTTTCGCCGCCGGGTGATACATTGAGCCAAAGCGCACTTGGGGGTCACTCATGCCAGGTCTCGATCTGGAACAGGAAAAGTCATCGCAAGCCGCGGGAGCGCACGGTTCGGCGCTTGAAATCATCATCAGCCGGCAGGATCTGCTGCGCGAGTTGACGGCTACGCAAAGTGTCGTCGAACGCAAGACGACTATCCCCATCTTGTCGAATTTTCTGGTTGAGGCAGAAGACGGACGCATTAGCATCACCGCCACCGATCTCGATCAAAGCATCCGTACCTCGGCGCCGGCTAAAGTAAAAAAGCCAGGCTCCTGCACCATTCCCGCGCGCAAGCTGTATGACTACATCAAGCTGCTGGCAGATGGAGACATCTCAATCAAGCTGCTGGAGAACCATTGGGTACAGATTCGCTCAGGCCGGTCAAACACCAAAATGGTTGGCATGGCTCGCGCCAACTTTCCGCAGGTTCCCGAGTTCCCCAACACCAGCATAACCAGCATTCCTGCGGCGACACTCAAGAACTTGATAGCGAAAACAATTTTCGCTATCTCCAACGAAGAGTCGCGCTATACGCTGAACGGTGCGCTGCTGATTCTGAAAGCCGAGTCGCTGGCAATGGTTGCCACCGATGGCCACCGCCTGGCGCACATTGAGAAGATCGGCGAGAGCCTCGCGAATGTGAGCGGCGAGCGCAAAACGCTTATCCCTCGCAAGGCGCTGGCCGAGCTACAATCGCTGCTCTCAAATAGCGATGCCGAAACAGTCGAGTTTGCCGATGATGACCACACACTCTACTTCCGTATAGGCCATCGCGTGCTCACCAGCCGCAAGCTGACGGGCCAATTCCCGAATTACGAAGCCGTGATGCCGCGCGACAACAACAAGTTCGTAGTGGTTCGCAGCGAAGATCTGATGGGATCGATTCAACGTGTGGCGCAGTTTGCCGACGAGCGCTCAGGAGCCGTGAAGCTTCGCTTTGAGCAGAATGAACTGAAGATTTCCTCCTCTTCGACCGACTCCGGAGAATCGGAAGACACTATCGAAACACCCTACAGCTTCGATCCACTGGTCGTCGGTTTCAATTCGGCGTACCTGATCGACTTTCTTAAAGCGACCGGCAGCACAGGTGAAGTTCGCCTGGAATTCAAAGACGCACAATCCGCCGGGCAGGTTCGCCCTGAAGATCCCGATAGCGAGTTCAAATACCGCTACATCATCATGCCCATGCGCATCTGAGGACTGGCCGTCCAGGCAGCAGCATGATGCGCGCTTCGCGCCATCCTCACACTCGACATTCCTGGCCACTTCCGTTGGTCGTGGATGGGAGTTTTCATTCGCCGCGTCTCGATCAAATCTGACCAGCCGATCACTCGCTTCGGGCTTGGACCCCTTCCAACATTCCCGACACCAGCGCCAGCGGCAGACCAACCACGTTGAAGTAGCAGCCGTGGATGCGGGGAATCCAGCGGGCAGCGTAGCCCTGGATGGCATAGGCTCCCGCCTTGTCCATCGGTTCGCCGGTGGCGACGTAGGCGGCGATCTCCTCGTCTGATAGCGTAAGCACGGTGACATGCGTTACCTCCGCAGCAGTCTCGATTTCCTCAGACGAAACCACGGCTACGCCGGTGATGACCTGGTGCGTCGCGCCCGAGAGCAGCCGCAACATACGGGCGGCGTCGGCGGCGTCGGCGGGTTTGCCCAGAACCTCGCCGTTCGGGGCGACGACGGTGGTGTCGGCTCCCAGAACTACTGTGGATTGAGGCGAGTCGAGTTGCGCGTAGACCTTCTGCGCCTTTTCGCGGGCGAGCCGGGTGACGTAGGCCACGGGATTCTCGCCGGGGCGCAAATCTTCAGGAATCGAGGCGGGCGCGACGGTAAAGGCGAAGCCAGCCTGCGCCAGCAATTCCCGGCGGCGTGGCGATGCAGAAGCGAGTACGAGCATGGTCTGAATTATTTCAGAAGAAGGCTATTCAAAAAAAACATGTTGATCCTGAAAACAAAGGACTTAGTTCAAGTTGATCCTGAAAACAAAGGACTTAATAAATTCGATCCTGAAAACAAATGGCTTAGCGCGGATCGCCCCTAAAAAATGACGATGCGCTGTTTGGAATGCAGCCTGCTTCACTCAGGGAAGCTGTTCGAACCAAAACGCGCCTACCCGGTGGACTGTTAACCTCAAAAAAGATACGTTGATCCTGAAAACAAAGGACTTAGCTCGGATTTGTCTACAAAATCGAAGACGCAGCTTTGGGCTGCGTCTTTGCGGAGAGTGAATTCTTCCCTATTTCCGGTGTAGCAGGTTGAGGGAATTCGGATGCATCGGCGGGGGCCTTTGAATTGTTAGGTTTGAGGGGCGGAGGATTTGACATTTGTTTGTGACCACCTTTGGACGGAGCCGATGGCCCTGCGTCTCAAAGACGAGACGGGCATCTTAACGCTCACTTCCTCCGCTTCGACTTCTTCCTCTTCTTCGGGAACGGATGCGGCTTGCTGCCTTGCCGCTGCATGCTTTTCTTTGCTGGCTTGCTGCTGGACTTTTTCTTTCCAGGTTTGGGCTTTGGCGGGCGCTCCGGCCCGGTTGCGGTCTCCGATTCCCCATCGAGGATTGAGAACTGTAAGCGCTTCTGCACGGCATCCACGCGGTCGAGCAGCACGCGGACGCGCTGGCCTATGACGAATTTGCGTCCCCAGCGCTCGCCTATGATCTGCCGGGTGTTTTCGCGGTACGTGTAGTAGTCATTATCGAGCTCGCCGAGGCTCTGGAGGGGAACCAGCCCCTCGACGAACAGGTCATCGAGTTCGACGAACAGTCCATATTTCGTTGCGCTGAGGATCATGGCGCTGAAGTCCTCGCCGACGCGGTCGCGCATGAACTTGAGCTTCTTCCACTCGACCAGTTCGCGTTCGGCATCGGCGGCGCGGCGCTCGTTTTCGCTTGACTCGGTAGCGATCAGCGCGAGGTCCGCCTCACCAATTACTTCGCGTGCTTTTGCTTTTCCTGAGCGCTGAACGCTGGGTGCTGAGTGCGGCTCGCCCTCCGCGAGCTGTCCGTGGCCACTTACGCCTGCGTGCAGCAACGACTTGGCGATGCGATGCACGATGAGGTCGGGGTAGCGGCGGATGGGCGAGGTGAAGTGCGTGTAGCAGGGAGCGGCAAGGGCGAAGTGGCCTTCGTTCTTCTCGCTGTAGCGCGCCTGGCGCAGCGAGCGCAGCATGAGGTAGGAGAGAATCCGCTCCTCGGGCTTCCCCGCAATTTTTGCGGTGAGCTTCTGGTACATGCGCGGCGTGACGGCGATGTCTTCCGGAACCTCGTGGCCACGCGGGTTACGCCCGCGTCCGCGCAGTTCGCGCCGCTCGCCGCGGGTCCGGAAAGTGCGCACCGGCAGGTTGCCGATGCCGAGCGAATATCCGAAGGCCGCCGCGGTTTCCTCAAACTCCACCACCCGTCGCGGCTCCGGCTTCTCGTGGATGCGGTAGAGCGAGGGCACGCCGAGGCCCCCGATCCACGAGGCGACGGACTCGTTCGCAGCCAGCATGAACTCCTCGATGAGCCGGTGGGCCCAGTTGCGCTCGGAGCGCGTGACCGACTGCATGGCTCCAAACTCGTCGAACTCGATAATGGGCTCGGGCAGGTCGAAGTCGATGGAGCCGCGCCGGTCGCGCTTGCGATTCAGAAGTTCGGCGAGCCGCTTCATGCGCTCAAACGACGAGACCAACTCGGCGAACTCCGCGCAGGTCGCCTGGTCGCCTTCGAGGATGCGGTGGACCTGGGTGTAAGTCATCCGGCGGGCGGAGCGGATGACGCCCTCGGTGACTTCATAACTGGTGATGTTGCCGTCGGCGTCGATCTCCATGAGGCAGGAGAGGACGAGGCGATCTTCGTTGGGTCGCAGGCTGCACAGGTCGGTCGAAAGCTCCTGCGGAAGCATGGGAATGGCGCGGTCGGGGAAGTAGACGGAGTTGCCGCGCAGACGCGCTTCGAGATCAAGCGCGGTTGCGGGGCGAACGTAGTGGGCCACGTCGGCAATATGCACCTGGAGACGCCAGTTGCCGGTCCCGGCGTCGTGTTCAACGACGACCGCGTCGTCAAAATCGCGCGCGGTTTCGCCGTCGATGGTCACAATGGGCAGGTGGCGGAAGTCGCGGCGGGCGGCCACTTCCTCTGTGTCGAGATGGGCTACTGCTCGCGCTTCTTCCAGCACATTTTCGGGAAAGATGCGCGGGAGATGGTGCTTGCGGATGACCATTTCGACGTCGATGCCGAAGTCTTCTTCGTGGCCGAGCACTTCGATCACGCGGCCTCGCGCGGGTCGCTCCTGATGCGGCCAGTGCGTGATTTCGACATCGACTACCAGGCCTTCCAGATGGTCGCGGTCATAGTTGCCGACAGCCGCCGCGGCTTCTTTGCCGAGGACGCGATGGGCCGCGGTGGACGTCTCCGGGACCTCTGCGCCGTAGGGGACAAGCACGGGCTGCGACATGCGCTCGTCAAAGGGCATGACGTAGTTGCCTTGTGCGCGATCGCTGCGCGAGTAGTGAAAAACGCCAACCACCGTGGGATTGCGGTGGGTGAGGACGCGGGTTACGCGGCCCAGCGGACGGCCATCGGCTCGCGGCGGGGCCAACTCGACCAGCACCTCGTCGCCCTGCATGGCTCCGTTGATTTCGTTGGGCGCGATGAAAACGTCTTCGCCGTCGCCGCGCTGGCTCCCTTGCCGGCTGTTGGGCCGCACGAAGCCGAAGCCGTCGCGATGCAGATCGAGCCGTCCGGCGAGGAGGTTGTCCCGCGCAGCGGCTGCTTTGGCAATGGCCCAGCGGTCGCGCTCGGCTTTGACGAGATGGCCGGCGGCGGTGAGGCGGGCGAGGTGCTCCTGGAGCAGGCGGCGTTCGCGGCCTCCCCCGAGCGAGAACTCGCGCACGAGCTGTTGGAACCCTGCGCGCTGGCCCGGGGAGCGCTCGATGTGGCGAAGAAGTTCGCGGTCGGTCACGGCTTTAAGAATAGCTGGTCGAGCGGGCAGCTAAAAGGCGGCTGTTAGGGCGGTCAGGCCAGAAATGGGTGACGACAAAAGACAAAGCTTCGGCTGCGTCCGAAGCTTTGCCTCCCTACGCGACTTGCAAGCTGCGAATTAGGCGTGTGCCGCTGCCGTCGTCGTCTTCACCGATTCGGTGGGAGCGACGGAGTTTGCACCCTTGCCGTCGTTGCCGGGTTTGCGAATGTCGATGCCGCCCTTGAAGAATGCTCCGTCTTCAATCGAAATACGCTGCGCCGTCACATCGCCGGTCAGCGAGCCTTCGCTTCGAATGTCCACGCGGTCGCTGGCGGCCATGTTGCCGCGTACCTTGCCGAGCACGACGATCTCGCGCGCGGTGATGTTGGCGGCGACCTGTCCGTTGCGGCCCACGGTGACGCGGTTGCCGGGCAGGTTGATGGCCCCTTCGACCTTGCCGTCGATATAGAGCGACTCCGATCCGGTGACTTCGCCCTTCACCACCAGGCTTTTGCCAATGGTGGCCTGCTCGCTGGCGGCAGCGGGCTGCGCGGCGGCCGTAGGCGTGCGCGCGGGGGGCTCATAGCTGGGGGTTTGTGGGGCTGCGGGACGGACCGGATCATTACCCGGCGTCTGCGGCGAGTTTCCTTGCGGGTTCGGTTTCCACATGGTAGCGATAAAATCCTCTCTTCTTTGGCTTGTCCAGAGTGCTGGCTGGCACGGCGGGGAACCTCCTCACCGCCTTGCCGCTCCAGCCGCCGGAGCAAGTAATAACGTCAATCCTCTTCGAGTCAGCAAATCCGCGCAATCGGCGCTGTGCTTCGATCTTATACACCCTGAGCGCAAAAATGCACGCGTGGAAAATAACTTTTCTGATTTTCTAATCGCATCAGTTACATAGCGGGACGGCTTTCCAGAACGGGAGTGCCAAAGCGGAGCAGCCGGCGGCGCGGGGCTCCGCTTCCGGCTGGCTGCGCCGGCTGTCGTACAATGAGTTCCGTCCATTCCAACCACCGAAAGATTGCCATGAAAGAATGCAGACTTCTGCTCTCCTGTGCTCTCGTTCTGATCCTTGCCCTTGCCGCCAGCGGCGCCCGTTCGGAAGTCACGCTGCCGAAGATTCTCAGCAGCCACATGGTTTTGCAGCGCGGGCGGCCCATCCATCTGTGGGGATGGGCCGATCCGGGCGAGCAGGTGAAGGCCACATTGCGCGGCACCTCGATTTCCACCCAGGCTTCGACCAAGGCCGACCGCATCGGCAACTGGAGCCTGTACCTGCCGGCGGAGAAGGCGGGCGGCCCGTACCAGGTCACGATTACCGGAACCAACACCATTGTGCTCGACGACGTGCTGATCGGCGATGTTTGGTTCGCCTCGGGTCAATCGAACATGCAGTTGCCGCTGATGGGCTTTCCGCACAGCGCGGTGGTCGCCAATGGCCAGCAAGAGATTGAGAACGCGACCAATCCAAACCTGCGGCTGCTGAATATGCCCATGATTGCGAAGCCCTATCCCCAGGAGGATCAGGGGGCGGCGTGGACGCTCTGCACGCCACAGACGGCGGCGACCTTTTCGGCGGCGGCCTACTTCTTCGGTCGGGAAATTGCCGCCCACGAGCACGTTTCGGTGGGACTGATCGACTCAAGCTATGGTGGAACACCCATCAAGGCCTGGCTGAGCATGCAGGCGCTGGGCACCGATGCCTCGCTGATGCCGGTTTTCGCGGATTGGGCGCGCTTCTCGGCGAATCAAGTGACGTTGCCGCGCATTATTGCCGCGGAGAAGCGGGAAACTGCGGCGGCGCTCGCGGCAGGCAAGCCCGCACCCCAGTTTTCGTGGCACCCGAACTACGATTCATGGGCTCCGTCCTGGCTCTACAACGCCATGGTGGCGCCGGCCATCAAGTTCCCCATCAAGGGCGTGATCTGGTACCAGGGGGCGAGCGACAGCGGCCTCGAGCGCGCGGCCATGTACCAGCGGGAGTTTCCGGCGATGATCGCGGATTGGCGCAGCGACTGGAAAGAGGGGAATTTTCCCTTCCTGTTCGTGCAGATTTCGAGCTTTACTTCGACTCCCGAGGAGGACTGGGCGGTGATTCGCGAGGCGCAACGCCGGACCCTGTCAGCCGCCGACACGGCGATGGCCGTCACCATCGATATCGGCAATCCGACGAACGTTCATCCGGCGGACAAACAGGACGTAGGGCACCGGCTGGCGCTGGCGGCGCGCGCGCTGGTCTATGGCGAGCAGGTGGAGTACTCGGGGCCGCTCTATCGCCAGACGACCACGGACGGCAGCCAGCTCAAAGTGTGGTTTGATCATGCCGCGAGCGGGCTGGTGGCCCAGGGCGGGCCGCTGACCGGGTTCGAGATCGCGGGCACAGACCACAAGTTTGTTCCGGCCACGGCCCGGATCGAGGGGCAGAGCGTGGTGGTTTCGAGTCCGCAGGTGGAAAAGCCGAAGTTTGTGCGCTATGGGTGGGCCAACTCGCCGACCGTGAACCTGTTCAATGGGGCGGGGCTGCCGGCTTCTCCGTTTACTTCGGAAAAGGAGATTCCCAAGCCGTAAAGGGCCGCAGCCTGAAACACGAACCGGGATGCCGGCAACTGGCTGGCATCCCGCTTTGTTATTGAACGCGAAGGAGTTAGACGAGTTTTGCGTCGAGCGTGACTTCGGTATTGTCCTTGAACAGCCGGGAGATGGGGCAGCCGACCTTGGCGTTCTGGGCGGCGGCTTCAAAGGCCGACTGGCTGGCGCCGGGAACCCTGGCCCGCGTGGTGAGGTGAATGGCGGTAATGGTGAAGCCCGCGTCGGTCTTCTCGAACTTGACGCTCGCGCTGGTCTCGAGCGACTCGGGGGTGAGGTTGGCCTGACCGAGCTGAGCGCTCAGGGCCATGGTGAAACAGCCGGCATGCGCGGCTGCGATCAACTCTTCGGGGTTCGTTCCGGCGCCGTTCTCAAACCGGGTCCCGAAGGAATATTGGGTGTCTTTCAGGACGCCGCTTTGCGTCGAAATTATGCCCTTGCCGTCTTTCAAGCCGCCCTTCCAGACGGCGCTCGCTGTGCGCTCCATTCGTGGGTACTCCTTTTTGATATTTGATCTGGGAATTTGTACTACTGGTCTGTACTTTTGGTTAGATGCTTGTCAATGCACGAATACATTTGCGTATCCAAGGATAAACAAATATGAGGAGTGCGTCGAATCCAGCCCGGCTTCCTTCCCGTCGGCGGACGCGGTAGGCTGTTCCTGTATGAGCGCTGACAGCGCAGACCTGATCGAGCGGAACGGGCAGCGGTTCGAGGCCGCAAAGCCGCCGCGAGCACCACTCCGTCTACTGCCCGAACTGCTCGGAGCGGATCAGGGAGCACCGCTGCAAGATTGAATCCTGCAGAACGCGGCGCTCAAATTTCCCGTGCCGTCCGCTGCCTCATTGGAGCGGCACCGTGTCCAGGGCCATCATCCGATGGTCCACAGATTCCATCGTATATCCCGCATGGTTGTAACAAAGCACCGAGTTTGTCAATGCCGGGTCGAAAGTGTAAATCCCGCTCACATCGCCGGAATCAGCATTGAGGACCACCGTACTCGCCGAAAGCGGCGCAGCCCGTCCCCGCTTGTGCTTGGCCTCCGTATAGAACAGAACCGACACACTCCCCTGCCATTCGTCGATGCGCGCCGCGATGGCTTTCGCGGAGGGTTTTGTGATCTTCAGGCTCGCAGCCTGCTCTCCGGAAGGGTTGAAGACACGCACCGTGTCGCTGCCTAGCACGTAGAACCTGCCATCGTCGCCGGCAATTAAATCCCCGTCTGAAAGTTCGCCACTTGTGGAATAACTCGGCGCTCCGGCGCTGAGGTCGCGGATGATATTGCCATCGGCGTCAAAGATGGCGGCGAATCCGGGCTCGGTTTTCGCGCCCTCTTCCTGGGTGTATCGGTATCCGCTGACAAAGACAACGCCGGAGTCGGAGATGGCCATCCTCTGGATACTGACGTGCGCGGGCAGCACGAGGGACGAAATGCCGTCAACCGAGCCGTCGCTCCTGAACCTGACCAGCTTGTTTCTCTGGAAGTCGTCGTGTAAAACGTAGAGCGTTCCGTCCGGAGTTACCGTCCAGAGGTTGTTCCCGGGCGTATTCTCTTCCTGGGGAAGAGTGAAAATGAGATGCCGCTCCCTGTCGGCCTTCACTTCAAGAAACGGTCCGTCATCCGCGAACGGCGAGCTGGCGTCAAAGAAAAGGTCGCCGGAGGCATCGCAGCGCGCATTACCGATGTCGCCGAACATGGGAATGTCCAGCCTCTTGTGGTCGGCAGAAGTCAACACGTGTGGCGGAGGAGGAGGATAGGCCGGGCCGGGGTGAGGCGCGTCCGGGAGCTGCGCGAATGCCGGTAGAGTCAATAACGTGAAGATCGCGGCAGCAAGGCGCATGCGGCTACTCCGAACTCAGGGGTGCTGTGATTTTCGTTCGCTCTCCAGCCAGCGATCGAACACGTCGCGGCTGACCGAGCAATAATTGCGGCTGTCTTCGGATGCAGTTTCCGGCTTAGGCACCAGAAGAGTATCGACGTTCAGCTTTGCGCTTGCGTTCGGCTTTATCAGCGAATAGCCATTACACGAAGTGACCATCCGGGCACTATAGATATCGCACTCTCCTTCGCCATCGTAGCCGCACTCGTTCAAATCGGTAAAGAGCATCCCCGTGGTCCCGCCGGCCTGGGCGCCCATGCCGACCATTCCTCTCCAGTACAGCCGCACTTTATATACATTTGGGCCGGGTGTGAGTCGGAAACACATTGGCCAACGAGCGGAGTCCCAGCCCCAACCAGCAGCAACACGGACGCGCAAATTCGTAGTTTCAGCATCTCTGACGATCCTCTACTGTAGAAGTTGCCCCCCCACTGAATTTGTCAAGATTATTTCGGTGACCTTTGATATTACGCAAGCCGGAGAAAGCGCACAGCAATTTCGACGTGGATATTGCCGGAGCAAAAGCCTGTCGCGCTGGCCGCTCAGGATACCTCGAAGCGGATCGTTCGAGCCGCCCCACCCTACAGGCTGGCGTTGAGCGAGGCCTGGACGTTGGCGGGCACGGTCTCGGTGGCTCGCGTGAACTCGCGCTCGATGTTGTCGTTGATTCCGGCCCAGGCGAACTCGGCGGTCACGCGGATGCCGTTCATGATGGCACGCTCGTTCGAGGATCCGTGGCCGATGATGCAGACGCCGCGGACACCGAGCAGCGGAGCTCCGCCGTATTCGGATGGATCAAGGCGGCGCTTGAAGGCGTTGAATGCCTTGCGTGAGAGGAGCGCTCCGACCTGCGCGGTGACGGTGGTGGTGAGCGAGACCTTCAGCATTTCGCGGACAAGACGGGTGAGCCCTTCGGATGCCTTGAGGGCCACGTTGCCGACGAATCCGTCGCAGACGATGACGTCGCACTTGCCGTTGTAAATATCGCGGCCTTCGACGTTGCCGATGAAGTTGAGGGACGAGTCCTTGAGCAGGGCGTAGGTGTCGCGGGTGAGGTCGTTGCCCTTGCCCTCTTCCTCGCCGACGGAAAGAATCCCAACGCGCGGGCGTTTAATTTTAAGCACGCTGCGGGCGTACATCTCCCCCATGATGGCGAACTGAGCGAGGTTGTGCGGCTTGCAATCGACATTTGCGCCTACATCGAGCAGGATGGAGGGGTTGCCGGTGAGCGTGGGCACGACCAGCGCGAGCGCCGGGCGGTCGACTCCGGGGAGCGCGCCGAGAGCCATTTTGGCAGTGGCCATCGCCGCTCCGGTATTGCCGGCGGTGAGGAAGCCAGCGGCTTTTTTATCGCGTACGAGCTTGAGGCCGACGCGCATGGAACTGTCGCGCTTGGCACGGACGGCATGCGCAGCCTTCTCGTTCATATCGATGTGCTCGCTGGCGTGGACGATCTCGATAGGCAGCTGCTCCCCGTCGAGAGCAGAGGAGAGCCGCGACCGCAGCAGGTCCTGCGGGCCGACAAGATACACGCGCACCGGCAGGGTGCGGCACGCAAGAATCGCTCCACGCAGTTCCGGCTCCGGAGACTTGTCCGAACCCATAGCGTCGAGAGCGATGTCAGTGAGCATCGACAAGGGAACTTAGACGGCTTTTTTCAGGTCGAGTACTTCGCGGTCTTTATAGGTTCCACATTTGGGGCAGGCGCGGTGAGGCAGCTTGCGCTCGTGGCAACTGGGGCACTCGGAGGTGCCGATGGCAGTGAGTGCGTCGTGCGCGCGGCGCTTGGAGGTGCGGGCCTTGGAGTGACGCCGCTTTGGGTTAGGCATTCGAGATTCCTTTCCATCGAAGTCCGCCGGCTGTTGCGACCTCGCTGAGGTTGCGGGTGCGGGCGAACTTGGTTCCTTATGTTTTTATCCGGCTGGCCAAGTCCGAGAGCGCCGACCAGCGCGGGTCGACCATGGCCGGATCGCAGGCGCAGGTTTCGGAGTTCAGGTTGCAGCCGCAGCGCGGACAGAGTCCTTTGCAGTCTTCGCGGCAGAGGGTTCGCGTCGGGAGGGACAAAAGCACCTGCTCCCGCAGAACGTCTTCGAGCAAAAGACCACTCTCCTGATAATAACTGATTTCCGCCTCGTCGGCGCTGATGGAACGCTCGGGGGAACCCGCATCGGCACCGAGGGGGCGAAAAAGGAGATCAAAGCGGCCCTGAAGAGCGCTGCGAACGGGTTCGAGGCAGCGGGCGCAGGCGACTTCAAAGTCATCGGACCAGGTCGCCTGGAGGCGGATGTCTTCGACGACGTCGCGGTGGCCGCGATGCTCGGGGATGAGGTCGGCGCGGCCGGAGACCGAGAGAGGGGAAACCTGGGCGAGCTCGGGGCCATAGTCGATAGCGCCCGGTTCAAAGAGAAGATGTTCAAAAACGACTGGCTCGCGTTCGAGATCAAGAACAGTGATTAACATTAGCGGGCCTCTGCGTGGGGATTCTTCTTTCAGGGTAAGGATTGGTGGCGGGTGGGGTCAAATGCAGGCGCAGCGACGTCAGTCAAAATTGTTGATTCCAGTTTTGCTGGTTCTCCGGTGAGCCAGATCAGAATCAGCGTGTAGGGAACGGCAGCGATGAGATCTAGAATGTAGTGTTCGCCGGTCGTGAGCGTAGCGACGGCCGTGAGGACGGCAAACACGACAAAACCGGCACGCATGCGCCTGTCGCACACATAGATGAGCAGCAGCGCCCGTGTAAGGTGAAGGGATGGCATGCAGTTGCACGGCGCACTGGGGTCGTTAGCAAAGCGCGGCCCTCTGGCGGGGAAAGCCACGTAGAGCGGGATGGCCAGCAGTCCCGCGGCGACGAGCAGGATGGCCCCCTGCCGGGGATTTTCGCTGTGCCCTATCGCGACAGCCATGGCCAGAGGGAGCGCTGCGTAGATAAGCGGCAAAAACAGACTGTAGCCGGGGTGGCCGGTACCCCAGGCCATCATGTACCTCCCGACACCGAGGTCGAGCTCGGCGTCGATCGTCTTCGGCGAGAGAAACCGAAGGTAATTCAGCGTCACGCCGGCAATCAGGACGGAAGCCGGAAGCCAGGCGGAAATATCGAGCAGGTCTGAGCGCCCCCCCTGAAACCCTGTATCAAAAGAACGAGAGCGCCAGCCAAACTCGCTATAAAAAATGGCATTACCAGAGCTCTGGGAGAGACCGAGAGGCTTAACGAAGCGCATAAGATAGCTAACAGACGGGTTGTCGTCGCTTTTTGAGACTGTTGGGTCGTTGTAGTCGCCATGAGACTTTGGGGCAAGAATACACGAAGCAACGAGGCAGCAGGTCCGTTTCATGTGCAACACGGAGGTGATATGCACCCGTGTCCTATACAGGCCGGAACCGCCTGCGAGCCACAGCTTGGAAATTTGCGGACCTTGGGTCGAACCGCTCCTCAAGTAGATCTTTTGTCAACCTCACCGGACCGCTAATGGCTTATATACCATCTATTGTGCCGTGCAAGTGAGTTCCACCTACCAGCTAAACTTCAAGTATGGGGGAGAAATTGCAGCCTCCTTCCGTCAACTCGCTGGTTGGATGGGACAATTAGTTCATTCAGAATCAATAACATGCTACCGAGTTCAATAATTCGAATATTTGCTTTCCTCGCCCCTTGTTCTCGATATTTTGCAATTATTTCGCAAAGTGAAGCTTACTGGCTAAGGAGGAGCGGGGCAGCCGGGCGCGAAGCGCAGTCGCCTTGACGGGCGAGTCCCGCGTACACTGAGAGAGACACTGGACTCGCCTTTGTGGGGAGCCGGAAGTTGCTTATGCCAGACTCCAGATCAAGAATCGTTCGCTGCTCCCTGATCCAGGCGAGCAACGTTGAGGCGGCGTCCCAGCCGCTCTCCCGTATCCGCCAATCCATGATTGACAAGCACGTCGGGCTGATTCGCCAGGCGGCGGCCTCCGGCGCGCAGATTGTTTGTCTCCAGGAAATTTTCTATGGGCCGTACTTCCCCGCTGAGCAGTCGGCGCGATGGTATGACTTTGCCGAGCCGGTTCCGGACGGGCCGACCATCCGATTGATGCAGGCTCTGGCGAAGGAGCTGCGACTGGCGCTGATTGTTCCGGTCTATGAGATTGAGGCCGAGGGCTTCTACTACAACACGGCGGCGGTGATCGACCGCGAGGGCCGGTATCTCGGCAAGTATCGCAAGACGCATATTCCGCATCTGGAGCCGGGCTTCTGGGAGAAGTTTTATTTTCGGCCTGGTAACCTCGGCTATCCCGTGTTTGACCTGGGGTTCTGCAAAATCGGTGTGTACACGTGCTACGACCGGCATTTCCCGGAGGGCGCACGGGCGCTGGGGCTGAATGGCGCGGAGATTGTGTTCAATCCTTCGGCGACGGTTGCCGGGCTGAGCGAGTATCTGTGGAAGCTGGAACAGCCGGCCCATGCGGTCGCGAACGGCTACTTTTTGGGTGCGATCAACCGCGTTGGCAAGGAGGCTCCGTGGAACATTGGCGAGTTCTATGGGCAGAGCTACTTCTGCGATCCGCGGGGGCAGATTGTGGCCGAGGCCGCACGCGACAAGGATGAGGTTCTGACGGCGGATTTGAACCTGGACATGATTGCCGAAGTAAGGAAGACGTGGCAGTTCTTTCGCGACCGGCGGCCTGAGCTTTATGGAGACCTGGTGAAGCCGTAGAGGAGGTCCTATGACGGAGCAAAAGCCTGATCTTTCGGTGCGGTTTGCGGGGATTCGGTCGCCGAACCCGTTCTGGCTGTCGTCGGGGCCTCCGACGAACACGGCCGGCCAGGTGATGCGCGCGTTTGACGCGGGATGGGGCGGCGCGGTCTGGAAAACAATCGGCGCGCAGGTGCGGAATTCCACCTCGCGCTACTCGTCGGTGAACCTGGGACGGCGGCGCATGATGGGCTTCAGCAACATTGAGCTGATCAGCGACCGTCCGGTCGAGGACAACCTGCGGGAAATAAAAGAAGTCAAGCAGAAGTATCCCCAAAATGCCCTCGTCGTTTCGCTCATGGTGGAGTCGAAGCGCGAGGCCTGGCACGACATCGTGCGGCGCGCGGAAGACGCGGGCGCGGACGGCGTCGAGCTGAACTTCGGCTGTCCGCATGGGATGAACGAGCGCGGCATGGGCTCGGCGGTGGGGCAGGTTCCCGAGTACACGGAGATGATTACCGCGTGGGCCAAGGAGGCGGCGCGGGTCCCGGTGATGGTGAAGCTGACGCCGAACGTGACGGACATTCGGGCGACGGCAAGGGCGGCAAAGCAGGGCGGCGCGGACGCGATTTCCGCGATCAACACGATCAATTCGATTACCGGCATCGACCTAAACACGCTCGAGCCGCAGCCCAATGTGGACGGGCGCTCGACGCACGGCGGCTACTGCGGCCCGGCGGTGAAGCCGATTGCGCTGAACATGGCGCAGGAGTGCGTGAAGGAGACAGGGCTTCCGGTGTCGGGTATTGGGGGCGTCGGCAACTGGAGGGACGCGGCGGAGTTCATGCTGCTGGGTTGCGGCACAGTGCAGGTTTGTACGGCGGCGATGCATTACGGGTTCGGCATTGTGGACGGCATGAAGAGCAGGCTGGCGGAGTGGATGGAGAGCAAGGGATTCGCTTCGATTGAAGATTTTCGCGGGCGCAGCCTGGAGCGTGTGACGGACTGGGGCAGTCTGAACCTGGAATACAAAATCGTGGCGCGGATCGACGAACAGAAGTGCATTGGCTGCGGGCTTTGCACCACGGCCTGCTGGGACGGCGCTTACCAGTGCATCTATGGGGATCGCGAGGCGGGGAAGTTTGCCGGGCTGAATGATTCGGTGCCGTTGGAACGGGTTCCGCGCGTCGATGAAGAGGTTTGCGTGGGGTGCAATCTGTGCGCGCTGGTTTGTCCGGTGGATGACTGCATCGAGATGGTCGAGGTTTGACCGGGAGCGCGAGTTCCTCCACTACGCGCCTTTCGGGCGGGATGAAAAACAAGGGGAATCGATCATGGCGTTGCTGATTCAGAACGGAACCGTTGTCACTGCCGAGGCGACCTCTGCGGCGGATGTGCTGGTGGAGGGCGGCGCGATTCGCGAGGTTCGCGCCGGAGGAAGGATTGCTGCCGAGGGGCACACGGTTGTGGACGCGACCGGGCTGTTGGTGCTTCCCGGCGGCGTGGATGCGCATACGCATTTGGACATGCCGTTTGGCGGCACCTATTCCTCCGATGATTTTGAAACGGGCACGCAGGCGGCTGCGATTGGCGGGACTACGACGATCGTGGATTTTGCCATTCAGGCGCGCGGCACGAAGATGCGCGCGGCGCTCGATAAATGGTGGGGGAAGGCCGAGGCGAAGGCTTGCATCGACTATGGACTACACATGATTGTGACCGACCTGGGGGAATTGGGGGGTGGCGCGGGCCTTGAAGACATGGACGCGATGGTGCGCGAGGGCGTCGCGAGCTTCAAGCTCTTCATGGCCTATCCTGGCGTGCTGATGGTGGACGATGCAACGATTTTTCGCGTGCTGCGGCGGACGGCGAAGAACGGCGCGCTGGTTTGCATGCACGCCGAGAACGGCAGCGTCATCGACGTGCTGGTGCAGGAGGCGCTGGCCGAGGGGAAGCGGGCTCCGGTGTACCACGCGCTCACGCGGCCCACCATCGCCGAGGCGGAAGCGGTGCAGAGGGCGATTGCGATGGCGGAGATGGCTGGGGCTCCGGTGTATATCGTGCATTTGTCGAGCGAAGACGCGCTGAATCAGGTTCGCGAGGCGCGCGATCGAGGGCTGCCGGCGTTTGCCGAGACCTGTCCGCAGTACCTGCTGCTGTCGATTGAAGACCAGATGCCGGGCAAGAGCTTTGAGGACGCGAAGTATGTGTTTTCGCCTCCGCTACGGGAAAAAAAGAATCAGCAGAAGCTCTGGGACGGCCTCAAGGACGATCACCTTCAGGTCGTATCCACCGACCACTGCCCGTTCTGCTTTGCGGACCAGAAGGCGCTGGGGCGGGACGACTTCACGAAGATTCCCAATGGCGGGCCGGGGATTGAGAACCGAATGCAGTTGATTTATCACCACGGCGTAAACGCGGGGCGGCTGAGCCTGAACCGCTTCGTGGAGATTACCTCGACCGCTCCGGCGCGGATTTTCGGGATGTATCCGCGGAAAGGGACGATTGCGCCGGGGAGCGATGCGGACATTGTGCTGTGGGACCCGCAGGCGGACCACACCATCAGCGCGGCCACGCACCATATGAGGGTGGACTACTCGATGTTTGAGGGATTCCGGGTGCGGGGAAACGCGCGGAAGGTGTATTCGCGGGGCGAGCTGGTGGTGGACGGCGGGGAATTTGTGGGCCGGGTCGGGCGTGGGCGGTATTTGCGGAGAGACGCTCGTGGGCGCTAGAAGTCGCGTTGTTCGCAGAGGAAAACAGGGCGTATCTCAACTGAGACACGCCCTGTTTTTTGGGTACAACGAGACGGTTAGAAGTAGAACTTGCCCACGAGCTGGAAGGTGCGGGCGGGTGATGGGTCGCTGTTGGGATCGTTGCCGGTATCGACGCCTGTGACCTGGCCGAAGTCGGTTGAGACGAGGGTCCCGCCGGGGTTCTGGAAGTTGGCGTGGTTGAAGGCGTTGAAGGCTTCAATGCCAAGCTGGAGATAGCGGCTTTCGCTGGACCCCATGTGGAAGTCCTTGGCAAACCGCACATTGGTGTAGTTAAAGCCAGGACCATGGAAGAAGTTGCGCTTGGTGTTGCCGAAGGTTCCGACGGGCTCGTTGGAGAACGAGGATGGATCGAAGTAGAAGTTGCCCGTGGTGGGTTGACCCAGGACGTTGAAGGTTTGGATCTTCCTGGGGTTTTCGGTGTGAAGATGGAAGTTCGAGGTAACCGGAACGTCGGCGCAGCCGAAGTAGCTGGAGCCGTCGCACCAGAGCGAGAGGGTTTGTCCCTGGCTGAAGGAGACCGGGAATCCGGTTTGGACGGCGGTGACGCCGCTGAGTTCCCATCCGGTTACGGCTTCGCGCAGGAAGGGATGGCTGGCGACGGCTGAAAACATGGGAATGACATAGACATAGGAGGTGACGAGACGTTGCCGCGCGTCGAAGTCGGAATCTCCGTAGTTGAGGTAGGTGAAGCCGGGCGTGTAGTTGCGCGAGATGCCGGAGCCGCGCGGGCCGCCGCCGCCGGTGGTGCTCTCATATCCCGATCCGTCGTCCAGCGCGTGGGAATACGTGTAGGAAACGGTGGCGTAGAGGCCGTGGGTGCGGGCCTTGATGAGGCTGACCTGCAGCGAGTTGTAGTTGGAGGAGCCTTGGGTGTTCTGACGGGCCACGCTGAGATACCACGGAGTCCCGTTGGGCAGACCGGTGGGGTTGCCGGGAACGAGCGCTGGGGCCGCGGAGAATTGCGGGAAGTACTCGCGAATCGAGCCTCTGATTGCGGAACTGCTGCAGGCCAGCCCAAATACCGTGGCTCCGGCCAAGCAGGCCGCATGACCTGCCGGAGTAATGTTGTCTCCGTCATACCAACTGGCCAGCCGGTGTGACAGTGAGCCCACATACCCGATCTGGAGGATCATGTTGCTCGGCAAGGAGCGCTGGATATTGATATTGAAGTTCTGCGTGTAAGGAACGCTGTACGTTGGATCGAACGTCGCGAGTTCCATGAACGAATAAAGCCCGGCCCAGTCAATATTGGTGTCGCCCGGAGTTGGAATGGCGTAAGGGAACCAATTGGAGGTGCTGGGTCCTCCGGTCGTGACATCCGTAAAGGGATCAGCCAGCGAGGGGCTGGTGCCTCCAGTGACCTGCGGAATGCCCGTCGAGGTAAGGAGGAACGGCGGGTCTTCGAGATTCTGGAGCGACTGCTCCTCCTGATCGCGGTTGTAGTAAACGCCGTAGCCCATGCGCAGAGAGAATTCATGCGAGCCGGGCTCACCGATAATCCTGGAGGGACCTGAGGACGGGGACCAGGCTATGCCGATACGCGGGCCGAATCGGTTGTAGTGGGGGGTGGGACCGCCGGCGCGGTTGCATCCGGGGTCGCCCGGCCAGGACATTCCCGGAGGCGCTCCGGGGAAGACCTTCGACTCATAATTGGAGTTGGACCAGCAGTTGATGCCAATGCCGGAGAACTGGTCGTTTACGTTGGGATACTCAACGTCCCATGCTATGCCGTAATTGAAGGTTATGTCAGGGCTGACTTTCCAGCTATCCTGCGCGTAGGCATAGGCTTCCGCAGCCAGAGCATCGATGAAGCCGTTGCTGGTCTGCTCGTAGCCATCGGGGATGCCGAGTTCCCAGTCCAGGAGGGGGTCGCCAGAGGAGTAGAGGCCGCCGCCGCCCCAATAGTAGTAGCCGTTATTGAGGTAGGAGAAGGGATTGTCAACGCGGAACTGCTCATACGAGGCGCCGAATTTGAGCGAATGGGAGCCGACGATTTTTGTGAAGTTGTCAGCATAGCTCAGATTGGTATCGAGCCGGGGCTGAGGGCCCTCATAACTGTTGCCGAGAGCAAAGCTTCCGATGGCCAGATACGGGAAGCCGGGAGCCCGGGTGTTCTGCGGGACGACGCCGGTGAATCCCGCGGCACTGGGCAGCATGGGGTTGGCCGGCTCGACGGCGGCATAGTTGAAGCGGTAATAGCCGAGCCGCAGTTCATTGAGAGTGGTGGAATTGAAGGTGTGGGTAAAGGCTCCGCTGAAGATCTTGATGTGCTCCGAGTTCACCATAGCGAAGCCGGGGAAGCTGCCGCCGCCGAAAGACAGCGTGTCAAACGACGGGCTTGACTGGAAGATAACCGAGCCCCAGATGGTGTCGCGCGAGGTAGGGGTGTAGTCCAGGCGGATGATGCCCTGGTCCTGGGCGTCGGTGTTCCCGGTATTGAACGCATAATAGGTGCCGGCAAAGTTGGGCTGCGGGATGTATTTTGCGGTCGCGCTGGCGGCGACGGAGTTCCAGGCGCTGGGGGCGATCGTCACGTTGCCGCCGGGGAAGCAGTCGGCCCATGTCATGCCCTGGGTGCACGAGGTGCCCGGGATGTCAAAGGGAACGGGGTTGGTGGTGAGGCCCGACGAGGTATTGATGTTGCCAGTGGCGTAATTGTAGTCGGCGCTGAAGTCGCCCTGAAAATTCGCCATCGTCATGGTAGGCGACACATCGGCCCCGCCAGTGCGGTTGCGGAGTCCCTGATAGGCGAGGAAGAAGAAGAACTTGTTGTGGATAACCGGGCCGCCGAAGGTACCACCATACAGGTTCTGATGGAACTGCGGCACAGAGGTGGCGAAATACGGCGTGGAGTTCAGGAACGTGTCGCGGTAGAACTCGAAGGCATTGCCGTGGAACTGGTTGGAGCCGGCCTTGACGACCTGGTTGATGGTGGCGCCGGAGTTGCGGGCGTACTCCGGATTGAGGGTGCTGACGATGATGGCCTCTTCCTGGAGGGCATCGGGATTGACGCGGAAGCCCTCGTCCTGAAGCGGGCCGTCGTTGATGTCCACGCCGTTCAGCAAGTAGGAGTTCTGCGGGGTTTGGCTGCCGTCGCTCGAAAAAGCGCCGAAGCGGTCGGAAGCCTCGACCACGCCGGGCTGAAGCTTTTGCAGGCCCTGCGGGTCGCGGCCCTCAAGCGGAATTTCCTCAATCTGGCTGGCCGTCATTACCTGCTTGAGCTGGGTATCGGCGGTTTCCACCTGAAGCGCGGAGGCGGACACCTGCACGGTCGTGTTGCTGGAGCCCACCTGGAGCTTGGCGTCCACGTCGCGGTTGTCATTCACGCTGAGATTGAGGCCGGTGGTGGTGAATGTCTGGAAACCGGAAGCGGCAATCGTGACCGTATAGGGACCGCCGATCTGGAGTTGCGGCACAGTGTAATAGCCGCTGCTATCGGTCGTCGCCTTGGTGGCAATGTTGGTGCTAGTGTTCACCACGGTGACGGCGGCATTGGGCACCACGGCGCCCGTAGTGTCAGTCACGGTTCCGTGAATGGTCGCGTAGAGGTTCTGGGCGTGGGCCGCTGGCGAGGGGGCCAGGCAAACTATTGCAAAAACCGTCGTCACAAAGAGCGCAATCTTGATTTTCATGATTCCTCCGATCGGAGCTTGGGACAGCTGGCGAGAAATTTTTGGCGTTTCTCTGAACTCGTTCCGCAAAGCAGGACCGCAAGAATAACGTTTGAAATGGGTGAATCTGCTTTGGATCCATCCCTTAGTTGCACGCCCGATTCAGGATACAAAAAAAGCCGAACAACTTTGTACGCGTACGCGGCAAAATTGTCAACCGATTACCTGCAATTACGTCGCCAAACATATCGAATAAATTTTGCGCGATGGGTCGGGGACCAGACGGCTGAGGACAGTTCTTGTAAATCGTTTGTCCAGGTCAACCTGGGGCTCGAGTAGAGAAGTTTACCAGTAGGATTCCGGGCCCTGGAGAGCGGTGCAGATTCAAGGAAATACATTTCTACATCCAATAATTTATATTTTTTGGATTGGCTCCCTACATAAAAATGCAAACGTTGTCAGTAAATCAAGACGATTCAGTACCTTGCGTGGGGGGATGGGTAGCCCCGGACTGGACTTTGTGAAGATTACTTTGGCATCCGTGGCGGTGCGGGGGCGGAGCGAGCGCTTTGATGGGCTGGCGGCGGAGTATTTGGAGCGGGTGAGGGCCTATGTGGAGGCCGAGGCCCAGGTTTTCAAGACGAGTGACGCGCTGTTTGAGTGGGTGGCGAGGCTGAAGGGCAGGACCTCTCCCATGCTGGTGATGCTGGATGAGCGGGGGGAGCAGTTTTCTTCCCAGGCTCTGGCGGAGTGGCTTCGTCGGCAGAGGGACGAAGGGCAGCAGAGGATGGTGTTTGCGCTGGGGCCGGCGGACGGCTGGTCGAATGCGGAGCGCGAAGGCGCGGGATTACTGTTGTCGCTCGGGCCGATGACACTTCCGCACGAGCTGGCGCGGGTGGTGATGAGCGAGCAGCTCTATCGGGCATTTACAATCGTGACGGGGCATCCTTATCACCGGTGCTAACTGCACGGGCACACGCGCCTTCGGCGCCATCCTGCATTTCTGCCTCGCTGGCCCTTCCGCTGGCCCGGGACTGGCGGGGGGACTGGCTGCGGAGTTGATACCGAGTTTCAGGAGGAAAGATTGGCTGAGTCGCGTCAGGGTTTGATTTTGATCAACACAGGGCCCGGCAAGGGAAAGACCACGGCCGCGATGGGCACGGCTTTGCGCGCGGTGGGCAATGGGATGCGCGTGTTGATGCTGCAGTTCCTGAAGGGATCGTGGCATTACGGCGAGCTGGACGCCGTGGAAGCGTTTGGCGGCAATTTTGTGATGAAGCAGATGGGTCGCGGGTTTGTGAAGGTGGGTGGGGCGGAGACCGATCCGGAAGACGTGCGGCTGGTGGAGGCGGCGTGGGACGAGGCTCGAGCGGCGATTTTGTCGGGCGAGTGGGATATGGTGATTCTGGACGAAATTAACTACGCCATTAGTTACAAAATGCTGGATCCAGCAAAGGTGGTCGAGACGCTGAAGGCGCGTCCGGAGATGGTGCATGTGATTCTGACTGGACGAAACGCGCATGCCTCGCTGGTGGAGCTTGCCGATACCGTCACGGAAATGCGCGACGTGAAGCACGCTTATCAGAAGGGGATTCTGGCGCAGCGCGGGATCGAATACTAGCGGCCGGGGAACAAGGGTAAAGGGGTAAGACGCATGTCGTGGTTTCGGCGGGAAGACAATCAGATTGTTGACCAGGGCGAGAAGACGGTTCGTACCGAAGGGCTCTGGGTGAAGTGCGGTGCGTGCGCGCAGGCGATCTGGCGGGCCGACCTTGAGGTCAACCTGATGGTTTGTCCAAAGTGCGGCTTTCACTTCAAGATGGACGCGCGGGCCCGCGTGGCCATGCTGCTGGAGCCGGGCTATGAGCTGGTGGATCTGGAACTGAAATCAACGGACCCGCTGGAATTCACTGATTTGAAATCGTACAAGAGCCGGTTGGCAAAGGCGCAGGCGGCGACCGGGCTGAACGACGCAGTGGTGAATGCGCTGGGACTCCTGGGCAGCCATCGTGTGGTGCTCAGCGTGATGGAGTACAGCTTTATTGGCGGCAGCATGGGAGCGGTGGTGGGCGAGACGATTGCCCGCGCCGTCGACCGGGCGCATGCGACGCGGGAGCCGCTGATTATCGTGGCCGCGTCGGGTGGGGCCCGCATGATGGAAGGGATAGTGAGCCTGATGCAGCTCGCGAAGATTTCGGCGGCGCTGGCGCGGTTGGATGAGGCCCGGGTTCCGTTTATTTCGGTGCTGACCGATCCGACGACCGGCGGCGTCACGGCCAGCTTTGCCATGCTGGGCGACCTGAACGTGGGCGAGCCGGGCGCGCTGATCGGCTTTGCCGGGCCCCGCGTGATCGAACAGACTATTCGGCAGAAGCTGCCCGAAGGGTTTCAGCGATCCGAATTCCTGCTGCAGCACGGCTTTCTGGACGCGGTAGTCGAACGCAAGGAGCTGAAGGGGTATCTGTCGCGGGCACTGGACTTCATGGTTCTGGTTTAGGATTGCCTCCGGCGGCGCCTACGCGGCGAGCGGTGGCCGCCGCACGGGCACACTCGATGCGGGACCGCATCGAACCTGGCTTGTCGTGGAACGCCATCCGATATGCCGGTGGGATTGCCGCGGGTTCTATCTCAATCGCGAGCATCGTCCAGACACCCGCTGCCTTTGATGGCCTTCCCGCTGTTCAGGATTGAATTTTCTTGTTTCACCACAGGGGGCACAGAGAACACGGAGGTATCGTCCAAGGACGTTGTGGTTCTGGCTCGGAATTGGGTAGAAATACTTTATGGTGGAATCTTCGATGGAGCATTCGCTGCGGGAGTGCGGGCGGGAGGGTGCGGAGACTCTGGCGCTGGTCGGGTCGGCGAGCTTTCTGGAGGCGTTTGCGGGGACGCTGGAGGGCGAGGACATTCTGGCCCACTGCAGGAACCAGCATTCGGCTGCGAAATACGCGGCGTGGCTGGCGGAGCCGGAGACGCGGGCATGTGTGGCGGAGGTGAACGGGGCTCCAGTGGGCTATGCTCTGCTTTGCGCGCCGGACCTGCCGGTGGCGACGACGGCGGATGATCTTGAGTTGAAGCGGATTTATCTGCTGCATCGGTTTCAGGGCTCGGGGATAGGAACGGCGTTGATGCGTTGGTCGATCGGGACGGCGCGGTCGGCGGGAAAGACGCGGCTGCTGCTGGGCGTGCATGACGGGAACCGCCAGGCTATTTCGTTTTACGAGCGGCATGGGTTTCGTCAGGTGGGGACGCGACGGTTCCAGGTGGGAAAGGCGATTTGCAGCGACCTTATCCTGGGGGCGAAGATTGGGGCGAACATTTAGAGATAGACTCAAGTTTCGGGGCGGGTTGCTGTAGAGTACTTAGTCAGCCGGGCTTTGTGAGCGGCGCTGGGGTATGATTGTCCGGAATGTGAAAACGAATACATTCTCGGCCATCGGTTGGGTGGGAAGGTTGTGTATCCGATTGCGCCGGTTTGAGTGTTGCTCGCTGAGGAAGGATTTCCGGGATGCTTGATGTAAGTGCTACCAGGGAATTGCACGTGAAGAGGTTTGGAGACACGCCGCGGGTGTTTGCCGCTCCGGGGCGAGTGAATCTGATCGGCGAACACACGGATTACGCGGACGGATTTGTGATGCCGGCTGCGATTAACTTTGCCACCTTTGCCGCGATCACCCCACGCGGGGACGGGAAGATCGTGATCCGGTCGGAGAATTACGGGGAGCAGGTGGAGCATTCGCTTGGCTCGATGCCGGGGAAACGTATTGGGCACTGGAGCGATTATCCGCTGGGCGTGCTGGCGGTGCTGCGCGAAGAAGGGGTCGAGGTCCCAGCGTTCAGCCTTACGCTGCAGGGGGACGTTCCGGTGGGCGCGGGGCTGAGCTCGTCGGCGGCCATTGAAGTGGCGACGATGGCGGCGGCGTTGAGCCTGACGGATGCGAAAATCGCGTTGCCACGGATGGCGCAGCTTTGCCGGCGGGCGGAGAACGAATATGTTGGCGCCTCGACGGGCATTATGGACCAGTTCATTGCCTGCTGCGGGGCGGCGGACCATGCTCTGCTGCTGGATTGCCGCAGCCTGGAGTATCGGCTGGCGCCGATTCCGGCGGATGTGAGCCTGGTGATTTCGAACACGATGGTGAAACATTCCCACGCCGGCGGCGAGTACAACACGCGCCGCGCGGAGGTGGAGGAGGGGACTGCGATTTTAAGGCGGCACCGCCCGGAGATCAAAAAGCTGCGCGACGCGACGGTGGAGGACCTGAAGAAGTGGGGCGGTGAAATGCCGGGGAACGTGTTGAAGCGCACGCGGCACATCATTACCGAGAACGACCGGACGGTGGCCGCGGCGGACGCGCTCGAGCGCGGCGATCTGAAGACGCTGGGGCGGCTGCTTTACGAAGCGCATGCGAGCTATCGCGATGATTTTGAAGCGAGCTGCCCGGAGGCGGACGTTCTGGTGGAACTTGCATCGAAGCAAGCGGGCTGCATTGGGGCCAGGCTGACGGGTGGGGGTTTTGGAGGCTGCACGGTCAATCTGGTGGAGGCGGTGCGGGCGCGGGAGTTCCGCGAGAATCTCCGCAAAGGTTATAAAGACGCGACGGGAATTGATGCGGACATTTATTTGTGCCGCGCGTCGGCTGGAGTGCGCGAAGTCACGGCGTAGGGTTTTCAGAAGGTTACCTGCTCAATCGGTTGTTTCGCGGTGTGAACGGGCGAGTGGGATGAACAATTGGTTCGAGACATATCCGCCGCGATTGATAAAATGACAACGATTATGCCCGACAAGGATTTCATGAGTTTGGCCTGGCGGTCACAGGTTCTCTCTGACCGCAAGCCGATTGCTTACCTTTCGATGGAGATCGCCGTTACGCCGGCGATGCCGACCTACAGCGGGGGGCTCGGCGTGCTGGCCGGCGATACGCTGAGGGCCGCCGCGGACATGGGCCTGCGGATGGTGGCGGTGACGCTGGCACATCGGCAGGGATATTTCCGGCAGCACCTGGACGCCGAGGGCGTGCAGACGGAAGAGGCGCAGCCGTGGAGTCCGGAGAGTGTTCTGGCCCAGGAAGAGCCGATGGTGCGGCTGACGATTGAGGGCCGCACGGTGGCGATTCGAGCGTGGCGATACGACATGGCAGGCGTGACCGGGCACATTGTTCCGATTTATTTTCTCGACACCGACGTCGAGGAAAACGATGAGAACGATCGCAAGCTGACGGATCGGCTCTACGGTGGCGACAGCGACCATCGGCTGCGGCAGGAAGCGGTGCTGGGCATGGGCGGGGCGCGGATTCTGGACGCGCTGAACTACCAGCCGGTGGTCTACCACATGAACGAGGGCCATGCAGCGCTGCTTACGGTGGCGCTGCTCGAACAGGAGCGGCACGGCGGCAATGTGGACCGTGCGAGCGACGAGGACATCGAGTCGGTGCGGCAGGAGTGCGTGTTTACGACGCATACGCCGGTTCCGGCGGGGCATGACCGCTTCTCGGCGGAGCAGGCCAACCGGATTCTGGGCGAGGACCGGGCGCGGCTGCTGGAGCGGGTGGGCGCGTTCCACGAAGGACTGCTGAACATGACCTACATTGCGCTGCGTTTTTCGCGTTTTGTGAACGCCGTGGCGATGCAGCACGGCAAGGTTTCGCGGGAGATGTTTCCGGATTACGAAATCAGCGCGATTACCAATGGCGTTCACGCCAACACGTGGACATCTCCCTCGTTTCAGGCGGCGTTTGACCGGTACTTGCCCCGGTGGAGGCAGGACAATCTGGCGCTGCGGTATGCGATTGATATACCGGAAGAAGAGATTGCGGCCGCCCACGCAGAGTCGAAGCGGACGCTGCTGGCGGAGGTGAAAGAGCGCACGGGCGTGGAACTGCATCCGGACATCTTTACGATTGGGTTTGCACGGCGGGCGGCGACCTACAAACGGAGCGACCTGCTGTTCCACGACGCGGAGCGGCTGGTGCGGTTGGCGCGCGACTTCGGCGGGCTGCAGATTGTCTACGCAGGCAAGGCGCATCCGGCGGACGAACCGGGAAAAGCGATGATTCGCCACGTGATTGAGCTGGCCAAGCAGCTTGACTCGGGCACCTTGCAGATTGTGTATCTGGAAAACTACGAATGGCTGTTGGGCGGCCTGATGACCGGCGGCGTAGACCTTTGGCTGAATACGCCGAAGCGGCCCTATGAGGCTTCCGGCACGAGCGGGATGAAGGCGGCGCTGAACGGAGTGCCGAGCCTGAGCATTCTGGACGGCTGGTGGATCGAGGGATGGATCGAGGGTGTGACGGGATGGGCGATTGCCGATCGGGATAACGAGCGCGGCGAGGCGGCTTCGCTCTACGAGCACCTGGAGCAGATGATCCTGCCGTTGTACACGAAGCAGCCGGAGCAATGGCAGAGGATCATGCGGTCAGCCATTGCGTTGAACGGCTCGTATTTCAATACGCAGCGGATGCTGGAGCAGTATGTGCTGAATGCGTATTTCCCGGAGAGTGCGGCGGTGAACGCGAGCTCGGTTCCGGAGCCGGCGACGGTTTAGCCGATGCGGCGGGTGGCTAAGAACCGGGTCGCTAAAGTTTCTTTTGCCTAAGGTCCTGTCCGCTCCTGGGCCGGCCGCATTGTCGGCTACCTGCTTTTCGCTACCCGTTTCACTAGCCGCTCGCTTTTTAGCTGCCTGCGTCTTCGCCGCTCTTTATAATCCGGTTCAAGGCTTATGGGTGAGGAAACGGTGGTGAGTTCCGTCTCCGCGGCTAGAGATGATGCCGCGATGCGTCCGCTTTGCGTGGACCTGGATGGAACGCTGGTGAAGAGCGATACGCTGGCGGACTCGCTGCTTGTGCTGGTGCGAGAGCAGCCGCTCCAGGCGGCGCGTTCTCCGTTGTGGCTGCGGGGTGGCAGGGCCGCGTTCAAGGCGCAGGTTGCGGCGCGGGTTGCGCTCGATGTAGAGCATTTGCCGTGGAACCGGGAGGTGCTGGAGTATCTGGCCGCGCAGCGAGCGGTGGGGCGCAAACTGTATCTGGTGACCGGCGCGGACGCGAGCGTGGCACAGCGGGTGGCGGACCACCTGGGAATCTTCGACGGTATCGTGGCCAGTGACGGCGCGACGAATTGCACCGGGAACCACAAGTTGGCGAGCCTCCGGGAACAATTTCGGACCGGGTTTGACTACATTGGTAATGCGCGGCCGGACGGGCCGGTGCTGGCCGGGTGCGGCGAGGCGATGGTGGCGAATCCAACGTGGTCGCTGCGGGCACTGGTTCGATCGGGACGGGTTCCGGCAAGCCGGAGCTTTGATGACCGGGCGGGCCGGGGACGGTCGCTCCTGCGGGCGATCCGGCTGCACCAGTGGGCGAAGAACCTTCTGATTTTTGTGCCGCTGCTGCTGGCGCATGTCTTTCGGCTGCCAGCGCTGATACATGCGGCGCTGGCGTTCCTGTGCTTCAGTCTGTGCGCGTCGGCGACGTATATTGTGAACGATCTGCTGGACATCGAGGCGGACCGGAGACATCCTAAAAAACGGTTGCGGCCATTTGCGGCGGGGGACCTTTCGGTTGCCGCTGGGGCCGCGATGGTAGCGGTGTTTCTAGCGGCGTCGTTTGCAGGTGCGACGTTTTTGCCTCACAGCTATCTCGGCTGGCTGGTGGCGTACCTGGTGACGACCCTGGCCTACTCGCTGCGACTGAAGCGGGTGGCACTGGTGGATGTACTGCTGCTTTCCGGGCTGTACACGCTGCGTTTGCTCGCCGGGGCGGCGGCCGTGGACGTGAGAATTTCCCACTGGTTCGCGGGCTTCGCAATTTTCTTGTTTTTGTCGTTGGCGATTGTGAAGAGATTCAGCGAATTGCAGAACGTGCAGGTGCAGGGCGGTGCGCTGGCGAACGGCCGCGGCTATCTGCTGACGGACATTGAGCAGCTTCGCAGCTTTGGGACCGTGAGCGCGATGGCGTCGGTGGTGATTTTTACGCTGTACATCAGCAGCGGCGAGACTCTGGGCCTGTACCGGCATCCGGGGCGGATGTGGCTGATCGTTCCGCTGCTGATCTGGTGGATTTTTCGGGTGTGGCTGCTGGCGTCGCGCGGCGAGCTGGACGAGGACCCGGTGATTTTTGCCGTTACGGACCGAATGAGCCTGCTGATCTGGCTGTGCGTAGCGGTGATTGCAGTGCTGGCCGTTTAGTCTTGATTCAGGAAAAGGAAAACGATGCCGCAGAAATCCCCCCAACCCGGCTTTGAGAGCTGGGGACGCTATCCAAAACTGGACGCGAAGATCGTTCCGCTGAACTGGGCATGTGATTTTCCGCTGCGACCGCCGCCGGCGACGCGGATGCTGCCGGTGGGCGCGGGGCGGAGCTACGGAGACGTTTGCCTACTGGGGCACGGGACGCTGCTGCGGACGCGGGGGCCGGGGCTTTCGGGCGGAATGGACCGGCTGCTGGATTTTGATCCGGCGACGGGAATTCTTTGCTGCGAGGCGGGGACAACGCTGGGGGAGATTCTTGATTTCGCAGTGCCGAAGGGCTTTTTTCTGCCGGTTTCTCCAGGAACAAAATTCGTGACGGTGGGCGGGGCGATTGCGAACGACATTCATGGAAAGAACCACCATGTAGCGGGGACATTCGGGCGGCATGTTCCGCGGTTTGAGCTGGTCCGATCCGATGGGCGACACCTGATCTGCTCCGCGGCGCAGAACGCGGACTGGTACGCGGCGAGCATTGGCGGGATGGGGTTGACGGGGCTGATTGCGTGGGCGGAGCTGAAACTGCGACCGATTGTTTCGCGGCGGATCCAGTACATGGGGATCAAATTTTCGGGTATCGAGGAGTTTGTGGCGCTGTCGGAGCGGAATGCGAAGAGCGAGTACACGGTTTCGTGGATTGACTGCGTGGGGACGGGGAACAGCTTTGCGCGCGGTATTTTCATGGCCGGCGAGCATGCCACGGCGACGGGACCGCTCAAGCGCAGCAAGGCATCGAAGCTGGCGCTGCCCTTTGATCTTCCGGATTTTGTGCTGAACCACCGCTCGGTGGGGCTGTTCAACACGCTTTATTACCACCGGCAGCGAGGCAAGGTGAAGGCCGGGATGGTAGATTACGAGCCGTTCTTTTATCCGCTGGACCGGCTCGGCCATTGGAACCGGATGTACGGCAAGAGCGGCCTGTTGCAGTTCCAATGCGTGCTGCCGTGGGAGCCGGACCATCGCGGGCTGACGGAGATTCTGAAGGCGATCACGCGGTCCGGGCTGGCTTCGTTTCTGGCTGTGCTGAAGGTGTTTGGCGACGTGCCGTCACCGGGGATGATGTCGTTTCCAAAGCCGGGGATCACGCTGGCGCTGGACTTTCCAATCCGGCGCGAGGCGAGCTTTGACCTGCTGGAGAGGCTGGCGGCGATCACGCTGGAACACGGAGGCAGGATGTATCCGGCAAAGGACGCGACGATGACGGCGGCGCAGTTTCAGGCGTTTTATCCGCAGTGGAAGAAGTTTGCGGCGTACATCGACCCGGCGTTCGATTCGGCGTTCTGGCAGCGGGTGACGGGCTGATGGGGGCGCGTCCGTTTCCAGCGACGGTGCTGGCGCTGGGGGCGACGTCGGCGATTGCCGAGGCCACGCTGCGGCTGCTGGCAGAGCGCGGGGCGCGCTTTTATCTGGTAGGGCGCAACCAGCACAAACTGTACGCGATGGCGGCTGACCTGCACACGCGAGGCGCGGTGGGCGTGGCCACGCACGCGATGGACCTGAACGATACGGCGGCGCATCCGGCGATGCTGGCGGCGGCGGCGCAGTCGCTGGGGACTATTGAACTGGCTCTCCTGGCGCACGGCGTGCTGGGCGAGCAGGCGGAGGCGGAGGCCAGCTACGTGGAGGCGGAAGCGATTCTGCGAACGAATTTCCTTTCTGCCGTGTCGCTGATTACGTGGCTTGCGAATTACTTTGAGACCACGAAGCAGGGGACGCTGGCAGTGATTTCATCAGTGGCCGGTGACCGCGCACGCAAGAGCAATTACGTCTATGGCGCGTCCAAGGGCGCGCTGAGTATTTTTCTGGACGGCGTGCGGAATCGCATTGACCGCGCGGGCGTGCAGGTGCTGACGATCAAGCCGGGATTTGTGGCGACTCCCATGACCGCGCATGTGGCGCAAGGGCCGCTGTTCGCGAAGCCGGCGCAGGTGGCGCGGGGCATTGTGAAAGCGATTGAACAGCGGCGGGACGTGGTGTACCTGCCGGCGTTCTGGCGGGGCATCATGCTGGTGGTGCGGATGGTTCCGCGGCGGATTTTCAAAAAGCTGAACATGTAGGAGTGGCGGTCCAGGCAGGACTGGCCGTCCGGGCACACGCGGCTTTGCCGCCTTCGTGACGCTGACTTGGGTGGGCCTTCCTGCGGTCGGCGTCGAGTTTTCGGTTGATTTTGGTAGTGTCTCGGCGTCTCTTGCGAGAGGTGGGGGTTAGGCTCGGCGGCGGGAGAATTAGTGCAACATCACTAGCTTGATTACCTTGATGCCAGACGTTAGGACTACGACCGTAACAACGGAGCCAAAAATCAGATTCGATTGGCAGGCATTGCGCAACCAGGGTGACATCTTCTCGCGGTCCTTAGGGAAGAATCGTCCCCACCACAGCACAAGCAAAGCGGCGAACCCTGCCATTTGAATCCAATCGATAATATCCCCAAGAGGCACGTGGGTCATTCTATGAAGCTCTCCGACGTTTCGCAACGAAAAAGCCAATTCGCCGAGGCAGTGATTTTCTCGAACGGCCAGACATGATCCTAAGATCCGGCGGCCGTCGCTCGCGTGATTTACAGCGCTTTGTGAATCCGAGCGAAGTTGCAGCAAAGAGAACGCAGTGGAGCCCTGGGGTCGGTTTGGTCATGAGAACTGCCGTAGGCGCGATATTCTACCTATAGCCGCTTGAATCTGGAGTCGGGGTCCTTTTGCGGCCCGGGATCGTCTAGAAAGCTGAGTTCGTCTGGAATGCCCTGTTTTTCGTTCCGCACCGTTCATTCGACTGCTGATTTTTGAGAAAACGTGTCCCGGAGGGCCGGAGCATTTCATTGGAGATGCGTGGATCGGGCGCTGAGGCAAGTGCATGGCCCGCGCTGCCGCCAAGGGACAGGAGAAGCTGAAGAGATATGTGGATTGTTCGCCTCGCACTTCGGCGGCCCTATACCTTTGTTGTCTTTGCGCTCCTGTTGATGGTCCTCGGCCCGATTGCGGTGCTCAACACGCCGACCGATGTTTTCCCCAGCATCAACATTCCGGTGATCGCAATGGTGTGGCATTACACCGGATTCTCGCCGGAGGAAATGGCGAACCGCATTACTACGCGCAGCGAGCGCTCGATTACGACCACGGTCAACAACGTGCAGCACATCGAATCGGAATCGTTGAACGGCATGTCCATTATCAAGATTTTCTTCCAGCCCAATGTGGACATCGGCAACGCCGTGGCGCAAGTGGTGGCGATCGGGCAGGCGCAAGTGGCCCAGCTGCCCCCGGGAACCAATCCTCCCTTCATCATCCAGTACAACGCCTCGACCGTACCGATTCTGCAGCTTGGGCTCTCCGGGCAGGGGCTATCGGAACAGCAGCTGAATGACCTGGCCCTCGAATTTGTCCGCACGCAACTGGTTACGGTGGACGGAGCCGGGATTCCCTATCCCTATGGCGGCAAGCAGCGCCAGGTGCAGGTGGACCTTAACCTGCCGGCGCTGCAGGCGAAGGGGTTGTCGCCGGCCGACGTGGTGAACACGCTCGCGGCACAAAACCTGATTCTGCCGTCGGGCACGATGAAGATCGGCAAGTTCGAGTACCAGGTAGCGACGAACAGCGCGCCGAAGACAATTGCGGAGCTGAACAATCTTCCCATCAAGTCGGTGAACGGCGCGATGGTCTATATCCACGATGTGGCGCATGTGCGTGATGGGTTTCCTCCGCAGACCAACATCGTGCGCGTCGACGGACAGCGGGCGTCGCTGCTGAACATTTTGAGGACGGGCAACGCCTCGACGCTGAACATTGTGAAGGGCATCAGCGCGAAGCTGAAGGAAATCAAGCCGGAACTGCCGAAGGCGCTGAAGATTACGCCGCTCGGAGACCAGTCGGTATTTGTGCGCGCGTCGATTGACGGGGTGGTACGGGAAGGGGTGATTGCCGCGGCGCTGACGGCGCTGATGATCCTGATTTTTCTGGGGAGTTGGCGGAGCACGCTGATTATTGCGATTTCGATTCCGCTTTCAGTCCTCACGTCGCTGCTGGTGCTGAGCGCACTGGGCGAGACGATCAACATCATGACGCTGGGCGGGCTGGCGCTGGCGGTGGGCATTCTGGTGGACGACGCGACAGTGGAGATTGAGAACGTCAACCGCTATCTGGAAGAAGGCAAGTCGATTGAGCAGGCGGTGCTGGAAGGGACTGCGCAAATTGCGGTCCCGGCGCTGGTTTCGACAATTTCGATCTGCATTGTGTTTGTGCCGATGTTCTTTCTGACCGGCGTGGCGAAATACCTGTTTGTTCCCCTGGCGGAGGCGGTGGTGTTTGCCATGCTGGCGTCGTATTTTCTGTCGCGGACGCTGGTGCCGGTGATGGCGATGTATATGCTACACGAGCATGATGACGCGACGCTCAAGAGGCAGCAGTCGAGCCGGAACCCTCTGGTGCGGTTCCAGCAGGGGTTCGAACGGGGGTTTGAGAGATTCCGCGACGGGTATCACAGGCTGCTGCGATTGTGCCTCGATCGCTCAGCGGTATTTCTGATTTTGTTTACGGCGTTCATCGTGGTTTCATCGGTCGCGCTTTATCCGTTTCTGGGACAGGACTTTTTTCCTTCGGTGGACAGCGGACAGTTCAATCTGCATGTGCGAGCGCAGACCGGGACGCGCATTGAGGACATGGCGGCGCTGTGCGACCGGATCGACGGGGTGATTCGCGAGACAGTTCCGAAGAAGGAGCTGGTCACGATTATCGACAACATCGGGCTGCCATACAGCGGTATCAACACGGTGTACTCCAATTCGGCGCCGATCGGCCCGGCGGATGCGGACATCCAGGTTTCGCTTACGGAGAAGCACCATCCCACGGATGAGTATGTGCAGGAGCTGCGGGGCAAGCTGAATCGCGAATTTCCAGGCGTGACGTTTTACACGCTGCCGGTGGACATGGTGACGCGGATTCTTAACTTCGGCCTGCCTGCTCCGATTGATATTCAGATTGTCGGCTCGAACGTGCGCGGCAACCGCCCGTTTGCCGAGCAACTGCTGAACAAGGTGAAGATGGTGGCGGGCATGGCGGACACGCGGATCCAGCAGCCGTTCAACGACCCGGCTCTGACGATTAACGTGGACCGCACGAAAGCGAGCCAGCTCGGGCTGACGCAGGGAGACGTGGCAAACAGTCTGTTGGCCGCGACCAGCGGGAGTTTCCAGACTTCGCCGCAGTTCTGGCTGGACCCGCGGAACGGCGTGAGCTACGACATTGCGGTGCAGTCGCCGCAATACTCGCTGGAGACGCTCGATCAACTGAAGAACATTCCCATTACTGGCTCGGCGAGCACGCTTCCGCAGACGACGGACGCGGGGATGGGCGGGAAAGCGGTGCAGATTCTCGGAAACCTGGCGACGATTACGCCGGGGGCGGAGATGGGAGTTGTGGACCACTACAACATTGCTCCGGTCATCGATATTTACAGCAACGTGGTGAATACTGACTTGGCGAGCGTGGGGGAGAAGGTCGAGAAGATCGTGAACGCGTCCAGGAGCCAGCTTCCGCGCGGGTCGCGGATTGTGATCCGGGGACAGGTGCAGACGATGCGCAGCTCGTTCCGCGGGCTGTACGGGGGGCTGCTGTTCTCGATCATCCTGGTGTACCTGCTGATCGTGGTGAACTTCCAGTCGTGGCTGGATCCGCTGATTATTATTTCGGCGCTGCCGGCCGCGATCTGCGGGATTGTGTGGTTTCTGTTTCTCACCCATACCCGCATCAGTGTGCCGGCGCTTACCGGCGCCATCATGTGTATGGGTGTGGCCGCGTCGAACTCTATTTTGCTGGTCGACTTTGCGCGCGAACAGCTTGAGGAAACGGTGGGTGATGCGCGGACGGCGGCGCTGAATGCAGGGTTTGTGCGCCTTCGCCCGGTGCTGATGACGGCGCTGGCGATGATTATTGGGATGTTCCCGATGGCGCTGGGGCTGGGCGACGGCGGGGAACAGAACGCTCCGCTGGGGCGCGCGGTGATCGGCGGGCTGATGTTCGCCACGGTCTCGACGCTATTTTTTGTGCCGACATTTTTCAGCGTTCTGCACGGCAGACTTGAGAGGCGGCGCAGGGGGCGGGAAGCGCGAAGCCACGCGAAGCAGCCAGCGATGGCGGAGAACTGAAGGACATGAGCGAACATTCACTGAAACAGAATTCTGATAAGGAAGAGCGGCCGATCTCCGGGCGCAAGGCCGCGATTGTGGTCATCCTTCTGCTGCTGGCGGCTTTGTTATTTGCGATTCTGGGCATTGTGCCGCGACTGCGGGCGCGGGCGACGCTGCAGAAGCAGACGGACGCTCTGGCGGCCCCGGACGTGGTGGTCGCGAAGCCATCGATGGGCGCTCCGGCGCAGGAGGTGGTGCTGCCGGGCAACGTGGAAGCGTATACCGACTCCGGGATTTATGCCCGCACGGACGGGTATTTGAAGAAGTGGTACTTCGATATCGGCGCGCATGTGCAGAAGGGGCAACTGCTGGCGGTGATCGAAAGCCCGGAGGTGGATCAGCAACTGGCGCAGGCCAAGGCCGACCTGGCGACGGCAGAATCGAATGCCGCGAATGCCAAGGTCCAGGCGGTGCGGTATCAGAATCTGGTGAAAAGCAATGCCGTCTCTGAACAGGACACCGATACGTTTGTGACGCAGGCGGCTTCGACCAGCGCGCAGGTCAAGTCGGCGGTTGCGAATGTGCAGCGGCTGGAACAACTGGTTGGATTCGAGCGGGTGTATGCGCCGTTCACGGGGACCATTACGGCGCGCGATGTGGATACTGGCACGCTGATCAACGCAGGCACAGGGCACGAGCTGTTTCACCTGTCGCAGGAAAATGTGCTGCGGGTATATGTGAATGTGCCGCAGGTTTATGCTCCGGCGTGCGTGCCGGGAGTGAAGGCCTACCTCACGCTGGCGGAGTATCCAGGGCAAAAGTTCGCCGGAAAAATTGTGCGGACGGCGAAGGCGATTGATCCGGCGTCAAGGACGCTGCTGGTCGAGGTGGATGTGAAGAACGCGTCGGACAAGCTCTTTCCGGGAGCTTACGCGCAGGTCCATTTCAACCTGAACAACACGCGGCCCTCGCTGATCCTGCCGGTATCGTCGCTCATCTTCAAGTCGGCTGCCCTGCAGGCGGGCATTGTGGTGAGCGGCAACAAGGCGAAACTGGTTCCGATCACGATTGGGCGCGATGACGGGAACGTGGTTGAGGTGGTCGAGGGACTGCAACCGGACGACGAAGTGATTCAGTCTCCGCCGGACTCGCTGATTGACGGCGAGACGGTGCGGGTGGTCGAGCCGCAGCAGAAAGCTCGCGGGCAGCAGCCGAATTCACCGGAGGGGGCGAAGTGAGGATGAAAGCTGCCTGGTTGCCGGCGGCGGCGCTCTGTCTGGCCGCGGTGACGGGCTGCATGGTAGGGCCGAAGTATCAGCGCCCGGCGGTGCCGCCTCCGCCGGCGGCGTTCAAGGAGCTGCCTCCGCCGAACCCGCCGGCCGGAAGCTGGAAGCAGGCGCAGCCGGGCAATGCGCAGAGCACGCAACTCAAGGGCAACTGGTGGGAGCTGTATGGCGATCCGCAACTGAATGCGTTGGAGGCGAAGATTGCGATTTCCAACCAGACACTGAAGGCAGCGACGGAGGAGTATTTCGCGGCGCGGGAGCAGGTGCGGGTGGCGCGCTCGAATTATTTTCCCACGCTCGGCGCGGGGCCTTCAATTGCGCGCACGCGCGAGTCGCACAACCAGCCGAATACGAGTAGCAGCACGAATTTCCAGTACAACACCTTCACTTTGGACGGGCAGGCTTCGTGGGAGCCGGACCTTTGGGGCGCGGTGCGGCGCAGCGTGGCGGCGGCACACGCCAATGCCCAGGCGAGCGCGGCGGACCTCGCGAACGTAGCGCTGAGCCTGCGCGCCGAGCTGGCTACGGACTACTTCGAGATGCGCGGGCTGGATTCGCAAAAGCTGCTGCTGGACAACACGGTGAAGGCGGACGCGGATTATCTGCGGCTGACGCAGATTCGCTTCAAGGGTGGAGTGGCGACCGATGTAGACGTCGCGCAGGCGGAGACGCAGCTTGAGACGGTGAAGGCGCAGGCGATTGACGTGCAGGTGGCGCGGGCGCAATACGAGCACGCGATTGCGACGCTTACCGGCCAGCCGGCTTCGACGTTTTCGCTTGGGCCAGCGCCGCTGACGCTGGCGCTGCCGTTGATTCCGGCCGGTGTGCCGTCCGAGCTGCTGGAGCGGCGTCCGGACATTGCAGCGGCGGAGCGGCGGGCGGACGCGGCCAACGCGCAGATTGGGATTGCGATCGCTGCGTATTATCCGAATGTGCAGCTGGGCGGCACGGGCGGATTTGAGAGCGCGAATCCGGGAACGTGGATCCAGGGGCCGAGCGCGCTGTGGTCGCTGGGAGCCTCGGCG
The DNA here is from genome assembly GCA_049280995.1 of Acidobacteriaceae bacterium. Classification (GTDB taxonomy): domain Bacteria; phylum Acidobacteriota; class Terriglobia; order Terriglobales; family Acidobacteriaceae; genus Silvibacterium. Next base: position 44,340 of record JBAPRH010000055.1, on the reverse strand, counting down.
ATGGAGACGTTGTTTGACGCGGGGCAGCGGCATGCAATCACGGCGCAGGCTCGCGATTTGTATGAAGCGCAGGCGGCGAATTATCGGCAGAGCGTGCTGCAGGCGTTTCAGGAAGTCGAAGACAACCTGGCCGCGCTGCGCATTCTGAACAACGAGGCAACGACCCAGACTGCGGCGGTTACGGCGGCGCGGCGGTCGCTCGCGATCAGCACGAAACGGTACGAGGGCGGAGTTACGACGTATCTGGAAGTTCTGACCGCGCAGACGGCGCAACTGGCCGATGAGCAAACGCAGGTGGACCTGACCACGCGACAGTTTGCGGCGAGCGTGCAGCTCGTGAAGGCGCTGGGCGGCGGGTGGAACCGGTCGCAGTTGCCGTAGCGGAGAGGCAGCCAGAGGTGGAGCAGGAGCGGTCCTGCGGAACGACCAGGCGTCCGATCGCGTTTACTGACAAGGCACTTGGAAAAAATCTCCGCGGCTGTAGAATCAGCGAACGCCCATTCTGATGATCCAGACAGCTGAACTACGCATTGCCGTCTCCCCCAAAACAACCTTTAATCAAGGAATTTTACTGCGCCTCGCCGCGCTTACGCCTGCCGTTGTGCTCATTCACGGCTATCATCCATTCGCGGATGACGCAGGGATATATATCGCAGGAGTTCGCAAGCTGTTGGATCCCGCGCTTTACAGGCCGGATGCGCCCTTTGTGCTGGCCATGACGCACCTGTCGGTGTTCGCGCATTTGCTGGCCGGGCTAATTCGGGTTACGCACTTGCCGCTGGGCGTCGCGCTGCTTCTCACCTATGTTGTATCGATCTACCTTTTCCTGATGGGTAGCTGGAGCGTGGCCAGTCGCCTGTTCGAGCACGCGGCGGAGCGCTGGACGGCGGTGCTGCTGGCGGCCGCATGCTTTACTCTCCCGGCGGCGGGCACAGCGCTGGTGCTGATGGATCCTTATGTTACGTCGCGGTCGTTTTCGACTCCCCTCGCCTTGTTTGCCGTGGCGGCCGTGATGGAGCGGCGATGGGGATGGGCGGCTTTGCTGGTTCTGGTTGTGGGGCTGATGCACCCACTGATGGTTCTTTATGCCGCCGCGCTCGTGGCGCTCTACGCCGTGGTGGATACGGGACACACGCGGGGCGCCGTCTTGCTGGGTTGCGCGGGTGTCGCAGTGGTTGGCCTTGTCGCGGCTGCCACCCGGCACCATCCGGTATCGCACGCATATTACGAGGTGATCCATAGCAACGTGCGCACCTTCCTGTTCCCGGCGCTGTGGACGTGGTATGAGGATGTTGGGCTCGCCGCTCCACTGATCTTGTTCGCGCTGGCCGCCTTCCGGTCTGAGCGCGGAAGCCGTGTTCGCAAGCTCTGTTTGGCGAGCGCTGTGCTGGGGGGCTCCGCGGTATTGGCGGCGCTTCTCTTTGTTCATTTTTCGGGGCCCTATCTGGTGGTGCGCATACAGATTCTCCGCAGCTTCCATATTCTTTATCTGTTGGGAGTGCTGCTGCTTGGAGGCTGGCTGGGCAAGATTTTCGCCTACAGGCGCAGCACACGCTGGGTAATTTTCGCGCTGCTCGCCATTGCCGCCGGAGCGATGTTCGCTGCGCAACGCGCCACCTATCCTCTGTCTGCGCATATCGAGCTGCCCGGCGTGCGTCCGCGCAATCCATGGGTACAGGCTTATGAATGGATACGGAACCACACTCCGTCGAACGCCGTTTTTGCGGCGAATCCGGCCCTGGTCTCTCTCCCAGGCGTGGATGAGGAGGGATTCCGCGCAACCACCAGGCGCAGTCTTCTTGCCGACGATAAGGACCAGGGAGTTGCGGCGGTCGTCGCGCCCGCTCTCGCTGGGGAATGGGCGGCGCAGCGCGATGCGCAATTGGGCGTGGATACGATGACAGACGCGGAGCGGGTCCGACGGTTGCGGCCGTTTGGGGTCACGTGGCTGCTGTTGCCCGCCGATTCGGGGACGAACTTCCCTTGCCCTTACCGGAATGCGGTGGCGAAGGTTTGCGTGCTGCCCCGGTAGTGGAAACGTCCCGTCCTCCCACCGTTGCCAGCGAAAAGCAAAGGCGCCGTCAAGGATGGAACACCCAGGGACTTCGCGTTCAGCGGCACGCGCCTCCGGCGCGATCCTGATTAACCTGCTGGACTCACGCCTGTTGGTCGTGAAGGAAGCTACTTCTGTAGCGTTTCGACGGCTTGTCCGACGCGGAATACTGTCGATTCGTCGAAGTGCTTGCCGAGGATCTGGATTCCGATGGGTAGCCCTTCCGTCGATTCGCCGCAGGGAACGGAGAGGCCGCAGATTCCGGCGAGGCTCGCCGTGACGGTGTAGATATCGGCGAGATACATTGCCATGGGGTCGTCGGCCTTTTCGCCGAGCTTGAACGCGGGAGTGGGCGCGGTGGGCGTCACAATCGCATCCACCTGCTGAAACGCGCTGAGAAAATCATTCGTCAGCAGCCGCCGGACCTGCTGCGCCTTCTTGTAGTAGGCGTCGTAGTAGCCCGCGCTGAGGACGTAGGTCCCGAGCAGAATGCGGCGCTTCACTTCAGGGCCGAATCCGCCTTCCCTGGATCGGCGGTACATTGCGGAGAGCGTGTTGGAGTCGGGCGCGCGGTAGCCGTAGCGCACTCCATCGAACCGGGCGAGGTTGGCGCTGGCTTCGGCGGTTGCGATGACGTAATACGTGGGCACGGCGTAGCGCGTATGCGGCAGCGAGATGGGCTTGATCTCGGCCCCGGCGGCGCGTAGCTGCTCGATGGCGGCTTCGACGGCGCGGCGCACTTCCGGGTCGAGCCCTTCGGCAAAATATTCGGCGGGCACGCCGAGGCGCAAGCCGCGAACGCCCGCGTCAAGATTGGCGGTGTAGTCGGGGACCCGTTCGATAGAGGATGTCGCGTCGAGCGGGTCGTGCCCGGCGATGACGCCGAGGACCGTCGCGGCATCGCGGACGTTGGCGGCGAAGGGGCCGACACGGTCGAGCGAGGAAGCGAAGGCGATGAGGCCGTAGCGCGAGACGCGGCCATAGGTGGGTAGCACGCCGACCACTCCGCAGAAAGACGCAGGCTGGCGGATGGACCCTCCGGTGTCGCTGCCGAGGGTGGCGACGGCCATGTGGGCGGCAACGGCGGCAGCGGAGCCGCCGCTGGAGCCACCGGGAACGCGGTCAGTAGCGCGCGGATTGCGGACGGGGCCGTAAGCGGAGTTTTCATTCGACGAGCCCATGGCGAATTCGTCGCAGTTGAGCTTGCCGAGCAGCACCGCGCCTGCGTCGGCGAGGCGCCGCACCGCGGTTGCGGTGTAGGGCGGGCGATAACCTTGGAGGATTTTGGAACCGGCGGTGGCGGGCAGACCCTCCTGAGCCAACACGTCTTTAATTCCGATGGGGACTCCGGCGAGCGCAGGCAGGGACTCGCCCTTCGCTGCCGAGGCGTCCACTTCAGCGGCCCTGCGCAGCGCGCCTTCACGATTGAGCGCGAGGAAGGCGTGGATGGTCTTGTCGTCGGCGTCGATGCGGTCGAAGCAGGCCTGCGCGGCTTTGGTGGCGGAGGTGGTGCGCGCGGCGAGGGCGGCGTGGAGTTCATGGATAGCGGGAAGCGCGGTTTCTGTTTTTGTCATGCGGGATTCCGGAATGCTGCGAGCTGGAGCATTTCCTGTTGGTAATAGGCCTCTAGCGCTCGATGACTTTGGGGACCTTGAAGAATGCGCCGTCCGTTTCCGGCGCTGCGGCCATTACGTTTTCCCGCGGGAGCGAGGGACGGGCTGAATCCGCCCGCCGCGAACCGGGCGCACTGCCGAGCGCTTCGGACACCTGCGCCATGGGCTCGACGGCGGAGGTATCCAGCTCGTTCAACTGCGCGATGTAGCCGAGGATGGCGTTGAGGTCGCGCTGCATGCGGACTTCTTCTTCGGCGCTGAGTTCGAGATAGGCCAGCTCGGCCACGCGCTTTACGTCTTCGGCGGCTACCTTCTGTGTTTCTTTTGGATCGCTCATAGGCTCAAAGCGATTATAAATTGCGGGTCGTGCTCATCTCTGTTCGCGACGTGTTCACTTCTGCTCGCGGCCGCCCATGTACATGGCCTCGACCTGATTGTCGGGGCCGATGTAGACCCATCCCGCGAGCACATTTCTGTTTTCGCTGCCGGGGATAAGGTCGAAACGCAGGTCCTGAAATTCCACCGTGTGCCATTCGGGCCTGGGCGGCGGTGCGCCTTCGGCGGGAGCGTTGCCGATGTCGGTGGTCAGGGGAAACTGCGACCAGTCGAGATAAACGCGGCCCAGATACGACTGCTTCGCCGCCGCGACGGCCGGCGTGACCTCAGGCTTGTAGACGGTGGCGGCGCTATCGGCGGCTACCTCGTCGCGGCTGGTGTTGACTTCGATGATCCGGTAGTAGTCCTGCGTTTCCGCAATGACACGCCAGGCGAAGGGATTGAGCATTGAGGGCTCGGCGTCGATGCGCGTGATGGGCCCGCTGACGTAATCTCCATTGCGCACCAGTTCGATCGCGTGAGCGTGCTCGGCGTTGCGCAGCGACCACCAGAGCACGATGAAAACGAGAGCGGCGATCGACCACCCTCGTCCGCGAAAGTGCGTGCGGCGCGCACCGATCTCGCGGTCGGCGAGGCCGAAGATCCAGGGCATGAAGAAAGAAGCGAGCAGCGCGAGGAAGATGACGGGATCAAAAATAAAGACGATGCTGCGCGCGTACCAGTGCGGGTTGAAGGGAAAGAACGGACGCAGTCCGTAATTGTTGGTGTAGTCGAGCAGCAGATGGCTGAGCGCGGCGACGAGCGAGAAGAGCCAGAGCAGTGCCCAGCGCGGCTCGATGGCGGGCGGCTTTTTGCGCATTCGATGAATGAGCCAGACGACTCCGACGGTGATGAGCGCGATGACCGGTGCGGCGATGAAGGTGTGGGTAATGCCGCGGTGGTGCTGGAAACCGGCAACCGGTCCGCGCAGGTTCCAGAACACGTCGAGGTCGGGAGCCTCGGCGGCGAGCGTCATGGCGAGCGTGGCGTAGGCGGTCTTGCGGTTGAAGCCAGCGCGGCCGAGGCAGGCTCCGGTAAGGAAATGAGTGACGGGCTCCATTGGTGCTGGCCGCACGGGCGGACGCGCCTCCGGCGCCATCCTTGTGTCGGCTTTTCTGGCCCTCCCTTTGGTCGGGTTCAGTATATCGGTATCAAGCCGGATTTCCTGGAGGAACCTCAGATCACATTTCGTCGGCCGAAGCTTTGCTGGTTGCTTTTTAGCTAAAATTCTCTCCATGGGCGAAGCGGCACTGCAGATTCGGGTTGAGAAGCTTCGCGAGGCGACTCGCCGGCATGAGTATCTTTATTACGGGCTGGATGCGCCGGAGATATCTGACGCCGAGTTCGATGTGCTGATGCGCGAGCTGAAGAAGCTGGAGGCGGAGCATCCGGAGCTGGTGACTCCCGACTCGCCGACGCAGCGCGTAGGGGGCAAGCCGAAGGAGGGGTTCGCAAAGGTCGCGCATTCGCGGCCCATGCTGTCGCTGGACAACGTGAACAGCGAGACGGAGCTGCGCGACTGGGACCGGCGGGTCCGGGAGTTGGCTGGCGAAGGCGTGGCGATTGCGTACGTCTGCGAGTTCAAGCTGGATGGGCTTTCGATGGCGCTGCATTATCGCGGTGGCGCAGGCGGCGCTTCGTACCTGGAGCGCGGGATCACACGCGGCGACGGTGCAGTGGGCGAGGATGTGACTGGGAATGTGCGGACGATCCGCTCGGTTCCGCTGTCGATTGCACATGCAAAGCTCGCGAAGGCGAAGCTGCCGCCCAACTTTGAAGTGCGCGGCGAGGTAATGATGCCGTGGGCCGCGTTTGCGAGGCTGAATGAGGAGCGCGAGGCGCAGGGCTTGTCTTCGGCAGCGAATCCGCGCAATGCGGCGGCAGGGACGATTCGCACCCTGGAGCCGAACATTGTGGCGCAGCGGCGGCTGGATTTTTACGCGTACTTCGCGCTGACGGAGACGGGCGACAATTTGTTCGCGGAGCAGGCGGACGCGCTGGACGCGCTGGCGGCGGCGGGGTTTCGGGTGAATCCGCATCGCGAGAGGGTAGAGACGTTCGACAGGCTGATGGAGTTTATCAGCCGTACGGAGCGGCAGCGTGAAACTCTCGGGTACGAAATCGACGGGGTGGTCATCAAGGTTGATTCGGCGGACGTGCAGCGACGGCTGGGATACACGGGGCGCGCCCCCCGCTGGGCCATCGCGTACAAGTTCACGGCACGCGCCGGCATCACGCAGGTGGAAGACATTCGCGTGCAGGTGGGGCGGACCGGCAAGCTGACTCCGGTCGCGGTGCTGACTCCGGTTTCGATTGGCGGCACGACGGTGAGCCGCGCCACGCTTCACAATGCCGACGAAATTGAGCGGCTGGGGCTGTTGATTGGCGACTGGGTAAAGGTGGAGCGCGGCGGGGACGTGATTCCCAAGGTCGTGGAGGTCATCGAAGGCGTAATCGATGGCAAGGACCATCCGCGCGGCACGAAGCGGTTTCACTTTCCCACGCATTGCCCGGTCTGCGGCAGCGAGATTGTGCGCGCGGAGGGCGAAGTGGATTATCGCTGCGTGAATGTGGATTGCCCGGCGCGGCTGAGGGAAAGCCTGCTGCACTTTTCGGCGCGCAGCGTGATGAATATTGAAGGACTGGGTGAGGCGGTGGTGACACAATTGCTGGAGCGCGGCATGGTGCGGAGCATCGCCGATCTTTATTCGCTGACGGAAGACCAGTTGCTTTCGCTCGACCGGATTGGCAAGAAGTCGGCCGAGACTCTGCTGGCGGAGATCGAGAAATCCAAACAGAATCCGCTGAATCGCGTGCTGTTCGGGTTGGGGATTCGCTTCATCGGGGAGCGCACAGCGCAATTGCTGGCGGAGGAGTTCGGCGGCAGAAAGCCAACTGCAATGGACGCGCTGATGGAGGCGTCCGGCGAAGAGCTGGAGCGCGTGAACGACGTAGGTCCACGAGTGGCGCAGGCCATCGGCGAGTTCTTTGACGAGGCGAAGAACCGCGAGTTGGTGGAGCGCCTGCGCGCAGCCGGGTTGACGTTTACGGCGGAGAAGCGGAAGAAGTCATCGCAGCTCGAGGGACTGACGTTTGTGCTGACGGGCACGCTTCCGAACCTTACGCGTGAAGATGCGAAGGCGAAAATTGAGGCCGCGGGTGGGCGCGTCTCGGGGTCAGTGAGCAAAAAGACCCACTATGTTGTTGCGGGCGAGGACGCCGGATCGAAGCTGGACAAGGCCCGCGACCTGGGTGTGAAGGTGGTGGATGAGGCGGAGCTGATGCGGATGCTGGGGTAGCATCCGGTCGTCACTGCGAGCTTTTTGGAGCGAAGTAGCCCTTCATTGCCCGGACCTTGTATTGGCGGTCGAGGCAGAAGAGATAGATGGTTCGGAAGGAGCCGTCGTCTCTGAAGTCGGCGGGCTTGTAGACGAGGGCGTATTGGCTGCGTAGTTCGTCCTGGATGGCCTGGAAGCTGGCCGGCATGTCTTCAAGGCTCTTCGGGAAGAAGGCGCGCCCGCCGGTGGCTTCGGCGATCTTCTGGAGCACCGAGTCGCCGCGTTCGCGGGTGGGGCTGGTGTTGGTGCTGATGGTGTAGACGATGGCCGAGGCCCGCTGGCACTCCTTGATGGCGTCGTCGAGATAAGCGTGGCTCTGGTTGTCATCGCCGTCGGAGATCAGCACCATGGCCTTGCGGACCGGCTCGCGCCCCCGCGCTACATCCAACAGCTTATCGCGGCAGGCGCTGTAGACGGCGTCGTAAAGCGCGGTGCCGCCGCCGGGGTGCAGCGAGTCGATTCCGGTGGTCAGCAGATCGAGATTATTGGTCCAGCCCTGCTTGTAGTCAGGCGTCACGTCGAAGCCCTCGATGAACGCCTTGTCGGTCTGCGGCTTGAGGGTCTGCTGAAGGAAAGCGATGGAGGCCTGCTGCTCAAAATGAAAGCGGCGACGAATGGACGTGCTGGTGTCGATCAGAATCCCGACGCGAAGAGGTAGATTGGTCTGCCGGGTAAAGCTGTAAACGCGCTCCGGCGCCCGCTGGTTGTCGAGCAGGGCAAAGTCATTCTGGTTGAGATTATTAATGAAGTGGCCGTGCTTGTCGGTGACGGTGAAGACCAGGTCGACTTCGTTGACCTGCTTCTGGATGGTGTACTGCTCCTTACCGTTCTGGTCATCGGTTTCGACCGCTCCCGCGTTCTGGCCGGATGTTGCTGCCTGGGCCGACTTACTCTGCGCCGGAGGCGCGTGTTGAGTCTGGGCTGCCTGCGCGCAAGCACCAGCCGCAAGGAAAAGCGCAAGCAGCGACGCAGAGGAGAAGCGGGAAACGTTAAAAAAACCGGGAATCATTTTGCTGCCATTATTTTACATGGCGGCCCGTGAGCGGCGGCAAGCGGAAACTGCTCGTCGATGCGTAACCGCCAGGGTTCCGGCTACCGATTGACGGCACGCATTCCTCCCTCGTTGTAACGCTCGCCTGCCGCGACTCCGCGAGGCGCGATGGCGTCGATTTCGGCGAGGTCGGCGGAGCTGAGCGAAATATTCGCGGCGGCGGCATTTTCTTCGAGATACGTGCGGCGCTTGGTTCCCGGAATCGGGACGAGGTCGTCGCCCTGCGCGAGCACCCACGCGAGCGCCAGTTGCGAAGGGGTGCAGTTTTTCTTTGCTGCGAGTCGCTCGATTTTCTTGACCAGATCGAGATTGCGCTGAAAATTTTCTCCCTGAAAGCGGGGCGAGTTCGCACGCCAGTCGCCGGGCGCGAGGTCGGACGGTGACTTGATTTGTCCGGTGAGAAAGCCTCGGCCGAGTGGCGAGTAGGGCACAAAACCGATGCCCAGCTTGCGCAGCGTGGGCAGGATTTCTTCCTCGGGATCGCGGCTCCAGAGCGAATATTCGGTCTGGAGCGCACTGATGGGGTGAACTGCATGGGCGCGGCGGATGGTTTCGGGCGCAGCCTCGGAGAGCCCGAGATAGCGGACCTTGCCGGCCTTGACCAGCTCGGCCATCGCGCCCACGGTTTCTTCGATGGGCGTGTCGGGATCGATGCGGTGCTGGTAATAAAGGTCAATGGTCTCGATGCCGAGGCGTTTCAGGCTGGCATCGCAGGCCCGGCGAACGTATTCGGGTCGTCCGTTAACGCCGCGCCCCGTGCCGTCGGCGTCGCGCACGATTCCGAACTTGGTGGCGATGACGACCTGATCACGATGCGGACGCAGGGCTTTGCCGACGAGGACTTCGTTGGTGAACGGGCCGTAAATATTCGAGGTGTCGAAGAAATTAACGCCAAGCTCAAGCGCCCGGTGAATCGTCGCGATGGACTCAGCCTCGTCGCGAGGGCCGTAGAACTCGGACATGCCCATGCAGCCCAGCCCCACGGCAGAAACTTTGAGGCCCTGTGTGCCGAGCGCGCGCTGTTGCATCCGTCGATCCCCCTTCAGTGGATGAGATTCAGGAGGGCCGGAATTGGGTGTGTGGGCCCCCCAAGGTCAGGGCCCGGTGTAGAGCTCGACGGGTGAGAAGCCGATGGTTCCGGTCTTGTTATCGGTGCGAAGGAAGAGTGGCGTCTTGCCGCCGTTGATGTCCACGCCCATCACCACGCCGTTGCCTACCGACTTGGCGACGATGATCTTGTGGGACTTGATGACGCCGTAGTCGCTGGCCGAACCCCAGTCCTTCTGGAACTGCGAGAAGTCGTAGGCGGAGTACTGCTGAGCGTGCTGCTGCCAGTTGGGATCGTTGTTCCAAAGGGCGTAGGCCTTCTGGAGGTTGCCGGACTCAACCGCGCTGAAGAACTGGTTCACCTTGTGGTCCGCCGGCCAGTGCCATAGCTGCCAGGGCGTATCGAGGTAAAAGGAGATAAGCGCCACAAACGCGATGACGACAATGACGATCGCGGTGATGCCCAGATTGCGATTGCGACGCTCGCGGCGCATGTTGTACTGCGGAGCATCCATCAAAGTCATCGGTTGGAGGGTTCCTTTCCTCGCGGAAGAAGCATCTCCTTTATTTTGACACCGCTGAGGGCTTCCGTGTTCCCTTCTTCAGGCTCAGCGGCTGTAATTTGTGCGGTCTTTCTCCGCCCGACGCTCCAGAGCCAAGCCGATCAGCCGGTCGATCAGCTCGGAATAGGTGATGCCGGAGGCGGCCCAGAGCTTGGGATACATGCTGATGGAGGTGAAGCCGGGCAGCGTGTTGATTTCGTTCAGATAAATGCGCTGGGACTTGCCGGGGTCCATCAGAAAATCGACCCGCGCCAGCCCGGAGCAGTCGCAGGCGCGGAAGGCGGCAATGGCCATCTGCTGAATCTGGCGGGTCTGGGCCCTGGTGATTTTGGCGGGCAGGATGAGGTTGGAGCCTTCGGTCAGATACTTGGCGTCGTAGTCGTAAAACTCCTTGTCGGGAACGATTTCGCCGACGACCGAAGCCGCGGGGTTGTCATTGCCGAGGATGGCAACTTCCAGTTCCCGGGCCTTGGCGCGCTTGCCGCCGATTCCCTGCTCGACGACGATTTTGCGGTCGAAGCTGGCGGCCACGTCGATGGCGGGCCCGAGTTCCCTGCGGTCATGGGCCTTGGTGATTCCTACGGACGAGCCAAGGTTGGCGGGCTTCACGAACAATGGATATTTGAGTGCGGCTTCGATGCGGGCAATGATTTTTTTCGGGCTGGCGTCCCATTCGGCGCGCAGGAAGCTGACATGTTTGGGGATGGGCAGCCTGGCGGCGAGGAAAAGGCGCTTCATCACGTCTTTGTCCATGCCCGTGGCCGAACCCAATACCCCAGCGCCGACGTAGGCGATGCCGGCCAGTTCGAAGAGGCCCTGAATGGTTCCGTCTTCGCCAAAGGTTCCGTGGAGGACGGGGAAGATGACGTCGAGGTTGAGCACGCTTTGCGAGGGATGGAGGGCGCGGGCCTCGGTTTCAAACGGAACGAGGGCCCCGGTCTGGTTGGCCGAGGGCACGGGGGGGACGATGACCGATTCTCCGCGCGCGAGGACGGCGGCCGGGGCGGTCGCTTCCGGGTCTCCCGCGCGGAAATGTCGCTCTGGTGGTGCGGCTTCGCCGGTAAGCAGGCGCTCGGCATCAGAGGCTGTGACCCAGCGACCTTCTTTGGTGATGCCGATGGGGACGACTTCATACCGTTTGCGGTTGATGGCCTTGAGAACCGAGGCGGCGGAGAGCAGCGAGACCTCATGCTCGCCGCTGCGCCCCCCAAAGAGGATGCCGACGCGAAGTTTTTTCATGAAAGATCAGAATAGCCGGTGCGCGTGGATTCGATCAGGCCGGAGACGGCGAAATTTCTTTGCGGAATATAGAGTTGCAATCGCAAAAGCCGTGGACTCCCGGGCGGCCCCGGAGTGAAAAAGTCTGGGAATCAAGGAAATTCAGGAAATTCGGAACCGGTGAGGTGGTTAGGTGTACACTTACCCCGACTTACGATTCCAAGATGGAAGTCCCCGCTCCACCCTCCCCCTGAAATTTCTTTGAAAGCAAACAAGAGGAGTGTTTTACAATGTCGATCCGTCATTTGCTTTGGGGTGCCGCTCTCACGGCTGTGCTCCCTGTGACGCTTGTTGCCCAACAAGCGCCGCCTCACTTTTACACGGTTGCCTGCGTCAAGATAAAGCCCGGGAAAACTGCCGACTTCAATACGCTCGTTTCCAACATGCACAAGTACTACCAGTCGCGCGTGGATTCGGGAGCCGTATCCGCCGTGATCGAGACGCGCGCCATCAGCCCCGCCGGCTCTGCAGCCGAGTGCGACTATGATTTCGTCACCTTCTACTCCGGCCCGCCGAATGCCCCTATGAGCAAGGATGAAATGACCGCCGCGCTGCAAAAAGCCGGTATCAGTTCGTCGCTCGAAGAGTTGCGGCAACAGGAGGATGCCGTGGGCTATCTCGCCTCCTATAGCATCGTTGAACAGGCGGTGCAGGTCGGCAACGCAAAGAAGGGCGATTACATTGTCGTGAACGATATGAAGGTCCAGGACATAGGCGCCTGGATCGCGAACGAGAAGAAACTGTGGCAGCCCATCTTCGAAGACGGAGTGAAGGATGGTTCGATGGACGGCTGGGGCGTGGATGTGTCGTTCATGCCGCGCGGCGCCAAAGATCCGGACACCACGTACACGGTCGACATCTACCCAAGCTGGCAGGCGGTCTATAGCTTCTTCGGACCCAGCTTCCCCGCCCGCTGGAAGAAGGTCAATCCTGACGTTCCCATGGCGCAAGGAATGGATCAGGAGCAGAAGGTTGACACCATTGAGCACACTACTCTTAGCAAAGTGGTGTTCGTAACGCAGGCTGCAAAGTAGCTCTAGGACAAGCCAAAAAGGAAGGAGGCCGCGCCAAACTGGACGCGGCCTTTTCCGTTTCTTGCTGGTTGCGATCTTACAAAATCTTCTTTCCAAAAGCAGAAGAGATAAGCTGTACCGCCAGATCGGCGGTTCGGTTGTGTTCATCGATGACCGGGTTGACTTCGACGATTTCGAAGCTGAGCATGCGGCCGTGGTCCGCGATGATTTCCATGGCTAAATGGGCTTCGCGGTAGGTGGCCCCTCCGCGGACGGGGGTGCCGACGCCGGGGGCGTCTTCGGGATCGATCCAGTCCATGTCGAGCGAGACGTGGTAGCCGGCCGTGCCGCGTCCGGCGGCGCGCAGAGCCTCTTCCATCACCGTCCTCATGCCGCGCTCGTCAATGTCGCGCATGGTGTAGACCTCGGTGACGCCAGCGCGGCGGATGTTTTCCTTTTCCGTGGCGTCGATGTCGCGCACGCCGATGAGGACGATGTTTTCAGGAGCGACCTTGGGGCTGAAGCCGAGGATGTTGGCGAGCGGCACGGGGCCGAGCCCGGCGAGGGCGGCGAGCGGCATGCCGTGGATGTTGCCGCTGGGCGAGGTCGCGGGCGTGTTGAAGTCCGCGTGCGCGTCGATCCAGATGAGACCGATCTTCTTCTGTTGCTTGCGGTAAAAAGCCGCGACGCCGGAGACGGTTCCGGCGGCGACGGAATGGTCTCCGCCGAGGATGACCGGCGTCATGCCTTCTTCGAGCGACTGCTCCACGATTTCGGCGGCCTTGGCGCAGGTCTCGGTGATCTCGGTGAGATACCGCGCGTTGGGCTCGCCGACGTGCCTGGTTTCGGGGAGGGCCACGCTGATGTCGCCGCTGTCATCGACCTCGTGCCCGAGCGCCTCAAGCCGCGCTTCGAGTCCGGCGACGCGCACCGCAGACGGGCCCATGTCCACGCCACGGCGCGAGGCTCCCAGATCGAGCGGCACGCCGATGATTCTGATTTTGCGCGGCGGCAGCGACTGCACTCCGCGATATGATCTTTCGGTGGATGCGGGTTCGTTGACTTTCGACATAGAAAAACTTTCTGCTGATTTTTCTTTAGGGATAGATGCGGTTCAGCGTTCGCGCGAAGGGGATGGTTTCGCGGACGTGGTCGAGGCCGCAGATCCAGGCGACCGCGCGCTCGATGCCCATTCCAAAGCCGGAGTGCGGGACGGAGCCGTAGCGGCGCAGGTCGAGATACCACTGGAAGGCTTCGAGCGGCAGCTTGTGGTCTTCGATGCGCTGCCTGAGCAGGTCGTAGGAGGCGATGCGCTGCGAGCCTCCGATGATTTCTCCGTAGCCCTCGGGAGCGAGCACGTCGACGCAGAGCGCGTACTTCGGATTCTTCGGGTCTGGCTCCATGTAGAACGCCTTCACGTCGGCGGGGTAGCGATGCACCATCACCGGGCGGTCAAACTGCGACGAGATATAAGTCTCATCCGGTGAGCCAAAGTCGTTGCCGTACTCGAACGGATGTTCGAGCAGGCCCTTGGCGTGCGCGTCGTTGAGCATGGCGGCGGCTTCGTCGTAGCTGAGGCGCGGGAACGGGGGCTGGATGGTTTGGAGTTTTGCCGTGTCGCGCTGGATCACTTTCAGGTCGGCGGTGCGGCGCGCGAGCACGCGCTCGACGATGAAGCTGAGAAACTGCTCGGCGAGCTCCATAATCCCGTCAAGGTCGCAGAAAGTGACTTCGGGCTCGACCATCCAGAATTCGGTGAGATGGCGGCGGGTTTTCGATTTTTCCGCACGAAATGTCGGGCCGAAGGAGTAGACCTTGCCCAGCGCGAGCGCGGTGCTTTCGACGTAGAGCTGGCCGCTTTGCGTGAGGTAGGCCTGGTCGCCGAAATATTCGACGGGAAACAACGTGCTGGTGCCTTCGCAGGCCGCGGGCGTCAGGATGGGTGGATCAGTGAGCGTGAAGCCGCGGTCGTCGAGGAAGTCGCGCGCGGCCTTAATGATTTCAGCGCGGATGCGAAGGATGGCGGCCTGGCGCGGGGTGCGAATCCAGAGGTGACGGTGCTCCATCAGGAATTCGGTGCCGTGCTCTTTGAGCGAGATGGGAAAGGGCGTGTCTTCGGGGACCCGCTGGACGACTTCGATGCCCTCGACATCGAGCTCGTAGCCGCCCGGAGCGCGGGTGTCGGCGCGGACTCTGCCGGTCACGATGACGCTCGACTCCTGCGTCAGCCCTTTGATTGCTGCGAAGACTTCCGGCGGCACTGCGGCCTTCGGGACTATCCCCTGAATGGTCCCGGTACCGTCGCGGAAGATGGGAAACAGTAGCTTGCCGCTCTCGCGCAGGTTGTAGAGCCAGCCGTGAAGCGTCACGCTGCGGCCTTCGTGCTGGCCGATTTTTGCGATCGTGGCGAGCGGCTTCGTGTCTGTCGAGGATTCCGATTTCGTTTCTTCGGCCATAGGTTTCTCTAGAATTTCTCGAAGGTTTTTGGTGCTTTTTCGGCGACCGTCCCCGGTGCGTCCCCCAGGGAGTAATGAATTTCCAGCACGCCGGCGGGCGCTTGCGGCGCGGTCTTCAAGCCCTCCCAGACCGCATCCCACGCGATGGTTCCTTCGCCGGGCCAGAGATGCTCGTCGCGCTCGCCGTTGTTGTCGTGCAGGTGCGAGGAGCGGAGCAGCGGCTTGAGTGCGTCGAGGGTCGCGGCTTCGCCTTCGCCCAGATGCGCGTGGCCCACATCCAGGCATACTCCAATGTCGCGGAAGTGGCCGGTCTGAAGAATTTCCAGCAGGTGCGCCGATTGTGTGACTTCGTTCTGCAGGTTTTCGACCAGCAGCTTGACGCCGAGCGGATTGGCGAACGCCCGCAGGTGCTCGAGCGCGGTCATTGAAAACTCCAGCGCGCGCGGGCTCCAGGTGTCTTCGCGCTCGCCGAGATGCAGGATGAGGAAGCGGAAGGGAATCTGCTCGGCGACTTCGAGGGCGCGCTTGATCTCGTCCATGGCGTCAATGCGGCGGGATTTCTCGGGATGAATCACGTTGACGGCGGGCGCGCCGCCGCGGCCCATTTCGCTGTCCGGGAAAAGCGGCGCGTGCATGGAAAAGGCTTCGCTGGGATTGGCTTTGAACCATCCGGCAAGCTCGCGCACCTCAGCCCGGTTGGTGTAATCAAAGTGCTGGCGCGCGGCAAACAGCTCGACTCCCTCGGCGCCGGCTTTCTGAAAGGAGTCCAGCAGGCCGGGATGGAGACGGTGGCGGAGAAAAACGTGTGACGAGATAACCTTCAGCATGAATGAACCCAGAGTACTGCAACTGCTTCTATTCTCTCAGACAGCGCTCGCCGGGATGCCGCGTGGCTATTGGGCGGGTTCTGCGGGGAGGTAGTTTTTGAACTGGCTTTCGATGACGCCGAGGTTGCGGGCGAAGGCCAGTTTGGACTGGTTGTACTGGAAGATGCTGTTGACGTACTGCGCCTGCGCCTGGGCCAGCGCAGACTGGGCCTGGGCCACGGGGAGATTGGTATCGACTCCGGCCTTGAAGCGCTCGGTAGATTGGTCAAGCGCGGTGGTTGCGAGGCTTACGTTGCTCCTGGCCACCCCGACGAGCTGTTGCGTGGCCTTCAGGTCGAGCATGTTGTCGCGGAGCTGTTGGTCAATCTGGGTGGTCAGGTCATTCATCTGCGACTGGAGCTGCTCGACCTGCGCCTGGGCCACGTCGGCGTCGCCGCGGAACTTTGCTTCGTGAAAGATGGGGATGTTCAGCGCTCCCATGGCGGTGAAGGTCCCGTGATAGACGAGGCCAGCGACGCCGGTGACTCCGTAGTTACCGCTGAAGCTGAGGCTGGGATAGCGCTCGTGCTTGATGGCGCGCTGCTCCAGTTTAGCGGCGACGATCTGCTGCTTGATCCTCTGGTAGACCTGGCGGTTCTGGTAAGCCTCCTGGCGGGCCTGTTCGATGCTCATGATGGATAGTCCAGCGTAAGGCGCGACATCGGTGAGCTGAATCTGCTGCTGAGGTGGAAGGCCGATTTCGCGGTCGAGCGCGATTTTGTTTTTCTCCAACTGGTCTTTGGCGGCGATCACTGCCTGCTGCTGCTGCTGGTACTGGACGCGGGCCCTCAGCTCTACGAGATTGGCGGCGGTTCCGGCAACATGCTTCTGATGCGCCTGGTAAAGGAGCGTGCGGTCGGTTTCGAGCAGCGACTGCGCGAAGTCCACCTGCGAAGAAGCCGCAATCACCTTCAGATACGAGGTTCCCACGTTCAACACAACCAGCCCCAGCGCCGACTCCTTGCCGTAATACGCCACGCGCACATTGGCTTTGGCGGCGCGCCACGCGTCCCAACCCGACCAGGTGAAGAGCGCCTGCGAAAAATTGATCTGGCCAATGCGGGTGTTGACCTTGGTGATCAACGGGAATTGGCTGGCCTCGCTGGGCGGGACCCCGAACTGAGTGATGAGCGAGGGCCGGAAGCCCTGCGCCGCGAGATTGTACTGGTGCAGGCCGACCTCGCCGTGCAGCGAGATGTTGGGCAGAAGATAGTTCTCAAGCTGGAGCTTTTCGGCCTGCGCGGATTTCTGATTGCTGCGGGCAAGGGTGAGGGCAAGGTTGTTCCTGATGCCGAGGTCGATGGCCTCGTTGAGCGAAAGCTTGCGGCCTCCGGGCGTGAGTGCTTCGGCCTCGACGCTGCCCGCGTAGGGGTTGCGCGCGGAGTTGTCGGGATTGGACTGTGCGCACGTGGCTTTGGGAGCCAGTATAGGCAGCACGAGTGCCGCCGCCAGCGCTATCAGTTTCCAGTGGGTCATGTCTGGGGGTAAGTCCTCTCTGTTCTTTGTATTAGATTTTCACGGATGGCATCGGTTGCCAAAGTTTTTTGGGGGCAGCCAATCGCCAGGCTGCCAACAGCCAGTAATCAGGGAGCCAACAGCACAATGCCGGAAAATTGGGGTCAGGGGTTGGATCAACGCGGTATATTGGCTGGCAGCGGTTTTCTCCCCCGCCGCAGAGGGTTTTCACGATGCGACGCTTCTGCCCGTGGTTCTTGCTTGCCAGCCTGGTTTTTGGCGTTTCGGCTTCGGCGCAGTCCGTTCCGGTGCAATCTAGCGGCGCGGCCGCGGCCCACGTCACGCTCGGGCATTCCGTGGTCCCGCTCTATGGGCCGTGGAAGTTCCATATCGGCGACAATCCGCAGTGGGCCAGCCCCAGCTTTGACGACTCGACATGGGAGGCGGTGGACCTGACGCCCAAGGCTGGGTCGGTCGATCCGAACCAGGGAATTCCAGGCTTTGTTCCCGGATGGACCGCCAAAGGCCATCCGGGATACTCCGGATACGCCTGGTATCGGTTGCGGGTGAGGGTCACCGGCGCGGATGGGCTGCTGGCTCTGCTGGCTCCTCTGAATGTGGACGACAGTTATCAACTTTTTGCCAACGGTCACCTCATCGGCTCGTTCGGCGATTTCGGCGGAAAGGTTCCGACCATCTACAGCACGCGTCCGCTGATGTTCGTGCTTCCCAGGAATGTCCTTCGGCGCAGCCCGGGCGGCGCCGGTCGGGATAGCACGGTGGAGCTCGCGTTCCGCTTCTACATGGCTCCGCGCACCCTTTTGCAAATTGACCCCGGGGGCATGCATGATCCGCCCCTTATCGGGCTGGTCGATGCCGTCACCGCGGCGTGGCGGGTCGCGCGCCAAGACAGTATCACGAGCGTGTCTTCCATCTTGGCATCGGCGTTTCTTTTTCTGGTGTTCACGCTGCTGATCCTCATGCTGTACGCGTTTGACCGGACAGAGACGATCCTGCTCTGGCCGCTGGGCGCATGTGCCGTCGCCACGCTATTTTACTTTCTTCTGTTCTCTTCAGGCGCTACCTTCCTACTCACCCAATTGCAGTATTCCCTCATTTCCGCTGTGCTGATTCCCGTTTTTGAATGCCTGTGGCTCGTCACCTTCCTGATTTACTTCGGCCTGCAAGCCAGAAAGTGGATTCGGAACACGATCTTCGTGGTTTTCCTCTGGAGTATGGCTATTGAACTATCGTTTCAAGTTCTTACGCTGGGAGGGCCGCGCATCCCTCATTTCGTGTTTACCGCGAGCGCGGTCAGTGGCTATGCGGTTGCAGCGGCCATCGTTCTTCTGCTGGCGCTGATCGCGTACTTCGGCATCCGGAGGTCACATCGCACGCACTGGATGCTGCTGCTGGCGATGATCTTCTACGCCATTCCCTCTCTAGGCCCTGTTTTTCGCCTGCTGCATATCCGCACAGAGTGGTTTCCTTTCGGAATCTACCTTCCGCTTGTGCTGCTGACCGATATCGCTTCTCTCTTCTGTTTCTCGTTTGTGCTGATGCGCCGCTTCCGAGGCTCGCAGCGGCGGCAGCAGGCCATGGTTGAGGACGTGAAGCAGGCGCAGGAGGTGCAGCAGGTGCTGATTCCGGAGCAACTGCCGCAGGTTCCGGGGCTGTTGATCGAGAGCGAATATATTCCGGCGCGCGAAGTAGGCGGGGATTTCTTCCAGATTCTGCCGCACGCTACGGATGGGAGCGTGCTGATTGTGGCCGGCGACGTAACCGGCAAGGGTCTCCAGGCCGGAATGCTGGTTGCGCTGATTGTGGGCGCGATTCGCACGGCTGTCGAGAAGAGCTTCGATCCCCTCGAAGTTTTGCAGTCGCTTAACCGGAGGCTGTGTGGGCGCAGCAATGCGCACGCGACCTGCCTCGCCGTCCGCATTGCCGCCGACGGCAGCGCCACGCTGGCCAATGCCGGGCACATGCCGCCCTACTTAAATGGCAGGGAGCTGCCCATGGAGGGCGCGGTGCCGCTGGGGATGTCATTGAAGACTGAGTTTTCCGTCATGCGCTTTCACCTGGAGCCGCGGGACCGGCTGATGCTGCTCTCAGACGGCATTGCCGAGGCGCAGGACGAGCAGGGGCGGCTGTTTGGCTTTGAGCGCGTTCAAACGATGCTGGCCAGGCCGATCAGCGCGGCGGAAGTTGCGGCGGCGGCCCGGAAGTTCGGACAGCAGGACGATATCTGCGTGCTCTCGATTGCACGCGCGGCGGTGGCGGAAGAGGTTCCAGCATGAAAAAGGCAATTCTGTTCCTCTTTGTGATGACGGTTTCGGCGTTTGGACTGCGCGCGCAGGAGGCGGCGGCGCCGTCGGATACGGCGCAAGTGACGGTTGGCCAGGCGGTGATTCCGCTGAACGGGCCGTGGAAGTTCCACATCGGCGATAACCCCCAGTGGGCCAGTCCCAACTTCGATGACTCGCAGTGGGAGACGGTGACCCTTACGCCGACATCCAAGTCGTTCGACCCGATCACGGGGTGGTCGGGTTATGTGCCGGGCTGGACGGCCAAGGGGCATCCGGGCTACTGGGGATATGCGTGGTATCGGATTCGGGTGAAGGTGAATGCGCGTCCCGGCGAGCGCCTGGCGCTGGACGTCGCCGGGAACGTGGATGACGTCTATCAGGCCTTTGCCAACGGCGCGCTGCTGGGCAGCTTTGGGAAATTTCCCGGCGGCGGGCAGGATCCGGTGACGTACTATAGCCAGCCCGAGATGTTTCGCTTGCCCAAGGCGAATGCCGCCGGTCCGCAAACTCTGGTGCTGGCCTTCCGCGTGTGGATGATGCCCACGGACCTGCAATCCGCGCCCGATGCCGGCGGGTTCCATAACGCTCCGCTGTTCGGGCAGGCGGACGCGATTGCGGCAACCTACCAGTTGGCGGAAGTGCGGCTGGATCGCGTGTATATGTCCGGAGCCGTCGAGGCGGTGCTGTTCTGCCTGCTGGCGATTCTGGGCTCGGCTCTGGTCTTTTTCGACCGTTCGGACAGGGTGTACCGCTGGCTGGCGATAGTTTTTCTGCTGAGCGCCATCAGTTCGGTTTATACCAGCATCACCGCGTGGACACAGTTGCAAAGCATTATGGCGGCTTCCATCGTGATTGACGTTCTGCTGACTCCGCTGATTCTGGGCGGCTGGGTAATGGTGTGGTGGACGTGGTTCCGGCTGCGCCGCCCGGCGGTGGTGCCAAAACTCATTGCCGTGCTGACCGTGCTCTATATGATTTCCGATGCGCTGGGCGAAGACCTGTTCTTTAATGCGATTCCGCATCCGGTGAGCACGGGATTTCATCTGGCCTCGCTGGGGATTCGCATTCTCTTCGTTCCACTGCTGGTGATGATCGTGGTGTGGGGAGTTCGCGAGCAGGGCCGTGAAGGCTGGCTGGCGCTGCCCGCGGTCATTCTGGTGGCTATCGCCCAGTTCGAGACGGAACTGAGTGTTGTGCACGTGCGTGTCATGTGGTTTCCGTTCGGCGGGCGGATCTCACTGGCCCAGATCGCGGCACTGGCGCTGGTGGTGGTGCTGCTGATTCTGCTGGCCCGACGGCTGCTGTTTTCGTTGCGGCGGCAGCGGGAACTGGCGCTGGACGTAAAGCAGGCGCAGGAGATCCAGCAGGTGATATTGCCGGGCGCGATCACCTGGCTGCCGGGGTTTGCCATTGAGAGCGAGTATCGGCCGGCGCGCGAGGTGGGCGGGGACTTCTTCCAGATTCTTCCCCACGCGACCGATGGCAGTATGCTGATTGTCGCCGGGGACGTGACGGGAAAAGGCCTCCAGGCTGGAATGCTGGTGGCGCTGCTGGTGGGCGCCATTCGCAGCACGGCGGAACTGAATTCCGACCCTGAATTTGTGCTGCAGGCACTGAACCGTCGACTGCTGGGTAGAGGAGACGCGCACGCCACCTGCCTGGCGATGCGCATTAGGGAGGACGGCGGCGTGACGCTGGCCAACGCCGGTCATCTGCCTCCCTATGTGAACGGCAAGCCGCTGGAGGTCGAGGGCGCGCTGCCGCTGGGGATGGATTTGGAGGCGGAGTTTTCGGTCATGCAGTTCACTCTGGGCGAAGGCGACCGGATGGTGCTGGTTTCGGACGGCATTGCCGAGGCCATGGACGCGGAGGGCCGGCTGTTCGGCTTCGAGCGGGTGGAGCAGATGCTGGCGCAGTCCGATTCCGCGCTGCTTTCGGCCTCGGGGCTGGCCGATGCGGCGCAGCGGTTCGGGCAGGAAGACGATATCAGCGTCATTACGGTGACGCGCGCCGAAGCGCTGAAGGCGGTCTTAGTCTGACGGGGCGGCTTATCGCTGGAGGGCTGGTTCCTCGAGGTTGAGGTCGGCGAGGTTGAGGTCGGCGAGCGATTCAAGCCAGAGGACCTGACAGTCGAAAACGCGCCCGAAGTGCCGGGCCACGGCGTGGATGGCGTTTTCCATGGTGGGGGCTCGCTGGAGGGTGTCTTCGGGGTTCGTCTCTAAATCAAGGCTGGTAACGGCGCGGTCGCTGATGCCGCAGGGGACGATAAGGTCAAAGTCGCGGAGGTCGGTGGTTACGTTAAGGGCGAATCCGTGGGAGGTGATGCCGCGGGCGATGTGAACGCCGATCGCGGCAATTTTTTTCTCGGCGACGGAGCCTCCGGCGAGCGTCCAGACGCCGGTGCGTCCGGCGATGTGCTGGGCGGGGACAGCAAAATCGCCGCAGGCGCGGATGAGGGCTTCCTCGAGCAGACGAACATACTCGACGGCCCCCAGGCGCGGGGTGAAGCTGCGCAGGTCAAAGACGGGATAGCCGACGAGCTGGCCGGGGCCGTGGTAGGTTACGTCGCCGCCGCGATTGATTTCGTGGACCTCAATGCCGCGCTGGTCGAGCATCTCGTTCGAGGCGAGGATGTTGCTCCGGCTGGCGTTACGGCCGAGCGTGAGCACCGGCGGATGTTCGAGGAGCAGCAGGGTGTTGCCCACCCGCCCGGCGTGGCGCGCCTCAACCAGTTTTCCTTGAAGCTCAAGCGCGGGGGCATAGCCGATTCGGCCGAGATGGATGAGGTTAAGGACCATGGGCTGAAAAGAAAGGGCGGAAACAAGCTTTATCCGCGCCGCTTGTAAGCATCATAGTCTTGAGCACAGTTGAAGTTGCGTATCCATACGATTCAGCTTAAGCTGGCATCCGCTGTTAAGAGAGGTTCAGGAGAACGACATGAAAAAGTGGCTTTATCGAACGACCGAGGCAATTCTGTTTTGCTGTCTGGCGGCGGCGCTGCCCGTCCTGGCGCAGGACAATCATCCACAAACCAATGAGCATGCCACGCACGCGAAGCAGACGCAAAAGACCGAGCACCGGGCGCAGAAGCCCGCTGCGAATACGCGCCAGACGGAACATAATGCCAACCGTGCCCAACCGCAGAGGCAAAACGCAAGGCCGGCCCAGCGCAACACCCATGCGCGGGCGCAGCAGAACCGCAGCGCGCGGCCTGCGCAGCGCCGTCCCAACTCTGGCCGCCGTCCGGCGCAATGGGGACGACCGCCGGTGCATCGCGGGACCTATCGTTTCCGCGCGAATGACCGCTCCGCTCTGCATAGGTATTACCTGAGCCGGCTGCGCGGGATCAACCGTGCGAACCGGCCGATATTCCGGGTGGGAGGATACTTCCCTTATGCGTACATTGGCTATCTCTCGCCGCTGCCGCCGAGCCTCTATGGGATGATGCCGCCGCCGCCGTTCGGCTATCAGATGGGCTATTACGACGGCTATGTGGTGGTCTATGACCCAGCGACCTACTTCATCGCGAGCGTCATCGATCTGATGCAGTGACCCTTGGCTGTCCGGATAGCAACAGGACCCCGCCTTCGAGCGGGGTCTTGCTGCCTCTACATGATAATGGTGAGTCCTTCCAGGCAGCAGAACATAAATTATTACTAGTAGATTGGACAAATTGTGCTACTTTGATAGGAACTTATCCTGATTTGATGGGGTTTTATCCAGATTTCTCAGGATATTCGTGTGGCTGCATCGTGTAAATGTCAGGAGACATACATGCTTGATCGTCGCTACCTTGCGGGTTCTCTAATTTTAGGTTTTGCCCTTTGTCTGATGGGCTGCAGCAGCCCAACGCTGGTTTCCATCGCGATTACCCCCAATGCAGCATACTTCAGCGACGCTCCAGGGCTGACCAGACAGTTCACCGCGATAGGAACGTTTGCTCAGGGGAACCATCCCAAGACCACACAGGACATCACCGACGAGGTGACCTGGACATCCAATGCGACGGGTGTGGTAACCGTCAGTTCCACAGGACTGGTGACCACAACCGGCGTAGATTATGGCACCTCTGATATTACGGCAAGATTGAACGGATTTACGGGTTTGATCGTTGCGAACGCCACTGCTGAGGTCTGCGAAGCCAGCCAGAAGGCGACAAGCACGGGATGCGAATGAGGATCTGCCGGGTTGGCACGATCTCGAAGTTGTTACGCTGAGCCTAGCGAAATATTCCTGACCTATCCACCACTTCTCCAGCAAGTGGCCGGGCCCATGCCCGGATGGCCAGTCCCACGACCAGCGGGAGTGGCCACGCGAAGCCCGGAGCCTGAACGGTCAGTCCCCAGTCCCTAAATGTTGATGGCCAGCCCTTCCACGCTTCCGAAAGCATCGAGCATGGCTTCGGACAGGGTTGGGTGGGCGTGGATGGTGAACATCATCTCCTCGACCGTGGCTTCGAGTTCGAGCGCGGTGACGGCTTCGGCAATCAGCTCCGTGGCCTGCGGCCCGATGATGTGGACGCCGAGAATTTCTCCGAATTTGGCGTCGGCAACCACTTTAATGAAGCCGTCATGCGAGCCGACAATCGACGCCTTGGAGTTCCCGGCGAAGGGGAATTTGCCCACCTTGACCTGCAAACCCTTCTCCTTCGCCGCTGCTTCGGTAAGACCTACGCTGCCAATCTGCGGCTCGGTGTAGGTGCATCCAGGGATGCGATCGCGGCGAACGGGGCGGGCATATTTTCCGGCGATTTTGGCGGCAACGACCATGCCGGCCATGGCTCCGACGTGCGCGAGCTGCGGCAGCCCGGCGACGATGTCGCCAATGGCGTAGACGCCGGGCTCGTCGGTCTGCATGAACTCGTTGACCTTGATGTAGCCGCGCTCGGACTTGATTTTGGTCTTGTCGAGGCCGATGCCTTCGGTGCGCGGCGCGCGGCCCACGGCCACCAGCACCTTTTCGGCTTCCTTGACGACCTGCTTGCCGTCGGAGGCGGTGAAGGTGACTTTGACTCCACTCTTTGTGGTTTCGACCTTTTCGACCTTGGCGCCGGTGTTGATTTCGATGCCGCGCTTCTTGAAGGCGCGCGTGAGCTCTTTGCTGATCTCTTCATCCTCGGCGGGAACGGTGCGCGGGAGGTATTCGACGATGGTGACTTCCGAGCCGAAGCTGCGGAAGATGGAGGCAAATTCGACACCCACAGCGCCGGCTCCAATGACCAGCAGCGATTTGGGGATGGCGTTGATGGAGAGAATCTCGATGTTGGTGAGGATGGGGCCTCCGGCCTCGACGCCAGGCAACATGCGTGCGCTCGATCCGGTGGCGAGGGCGACGTTTTTCGCCCTTATGATTTCCGATTTCCCGCCGGTCTCAGTTTTGCCGCTGTTCGCGACCTCGACCGAATGCACTCCGGCTTTGGCCGGGCCGGTGAGCTTGCCGAAGCCGGGGACTACGGTGACCTTGTTCTTCCTCATCAGGAAGTCGAGTCCCTTGGTGTGCTTGGCGACGATCTGGGTCTTGCGGTCGAGGATCTTCTTCCAGTTGAGCTTGCCCGCGCCCAGCCCTTCGATGCCGTACTCTTCGGCGTGCTTCACGTGGTCGTAGATTTCGGCATTGAAGAGCAGCGATTTGGTAGGGATGCAGCCGACCTGGAGGCAGGTTCCGCCGAGCTTCGAGTCTTTCTCGATGAGGGCCACTTTAAGGCCGTATTGCCCGGCGCGAATGGCGGCGGTGTATCCGGCGGGTCCCCCGCCTATGATCGCGATGTCGTAAATGGTGTCTGCCAAGGAAAAGCTCCGTTCTCAGGGGTGGTCCAAACTCCTAATTGTAATTTAGGGATGCACGGGCCCCTGAGCGGGGTGCAGATTCGGCGTCAACGGCACGCTGTTTGGCCGTCCCTTTTCGCTTTTCGGTTTCTAGACAGCACCGATTTGCTCGCGCAGCCTCAGGATCTCTCCCGGGCAGTCGTCCATGAGCCAGTGCGACTTCCCATTTTAATTGCCGGAATCGTGCTAGCCTCGGTAGCGATATGTTTCCCGTTATAAGAAGGGCCTTTGCGGTCGTCGCCGTCGCGCTTAGCATCGGAGCGTTCGGACAAGCAAGGTCCGACGCACCGGCTGACGCTGTCAACATCTCCGGCCGCGTCGTGTCATCGACGGGCGCGCCGGTTGTCGGCGCTACTGTGATCTTCGTGTGGATTTCGGATGACGGTCTGTCTTCAAAAAACAACAAAGTGATTACAAATGGGCAGGGAGAGTTTGCCGTTTCGTCCGAAAGAAACGCTTACTACCAGATTCTTCTGGGTGTCCCGAATGAGCCGCCCGACGAGGCAACTGCGATGGTTACCTCGGTCAGGATCGCGGAGGGGAGAGAGGTTTCTCTTGGAGATGCTGTTCTGGAGTTTTCTCCTGAACGCAAGCCCTTCGTGCATCTCACCGGGCCGGTCCGGATAAAGGGTTTGCGGCGAACGCCGGGCTCGGCGCAGGCTTCGACGATCGCGGGCGTTTATCTGGATTGCGCTATGACACGGTCCTGCGAACAAAATGTGCTGCATATCATTTTGGGCGATGGGGAAGACGTGCAGGCACCGGCCAACAAGGAACAGATTGACGGCGAAAACCAGGTGGGTGTCGATTCCCCGTTGATTTCTGAGGATAGACGGGTTTTGGGCTGGCTTGCCCAGTACGACGAGTGCTGCCAGTCTTATCCTCTTTCGATGAAGCTGGTGGTTTTCAGACCGGGGAAACCTCTGCGCGAGTTTGAGGGGGACGGACGGGGAATTTTCGGATGGCACTTGCTGGATGGAGGAAGACGGGTTGCTTTTTATCAGAGTTTCGCTCACGGAACTCCGATGGCGCACTACGAGCTGCGGGATGTTGCATCGGCCAAGCTGCTGGGGAAATGGGATGACAATGACCGTGGAGAGGCACCCGCGTGGATGAAGGTGTTCGAAGCCAGTTCCGGCTCTGCCCCGGTTGTAGCGCAGGGCGGGAAGGAGGCGGAGGAGTCGGTTGCTCAGGAGCCTGCTGCCGTACCGCCGGATTTACAACAAGTGCTATTGCAGGCTGCGCGGACAAAAGGGCTCTCCGTCGAGGACATGAAACCGTGGCACCTGCGGGCGACCTATCAGGTAGCTAACGCTCAGGCATTGGAGCGGGGAACGTTTGAGGAGTGGTGGGCCGGGCCGGAGAAGTACAGGATCATTTATTCAAGCGACAGGTTTTATCAGGAGTGGGATCGGAATGGCGCAATCACGCGGATAGTTGGCGACAAGAAACAGCCGTTTATGCTGGATGCGCTGCTGGAGCCGCTTCTGGTGGATTTGCTGCCGCTGGAGAACGAAGTGGGCATGCAGAAGAGCGCGGTCGATGCAGTGAAGAAAGGTGGCGTCGCTGTTTCGTGCTTTGGGCCGGATGCGCAGGCGCGGCACGCGGGCCGTTCCATGATCTGCCTGGACCCGAAGGCCCAGCAGGTGATGATAGGAGCGCCGGACGAGCAGATAAAGGGGTATGCGTATCGCATTGAGAGCATGAACGGCCGTTTTGTGGCCAGAGAGATCACGGTTCTGAAGGGACAGGATATGGCGTTGTCCATCAATTTAGAAGTGCTTGAGCCTTTGCAGAAGCCCAATAACTGGTTCGATTTGCCGGCTCCGGTGGTGAAGGCTGCGAAGGCCGCTCATTCGACGACGGTGTATTGGCCGGCCCCGGTGGCAGATATTCCTCCTCCGGAACGGCCAGTGGTTCCGGCCGCAACAGGCGGCGATTAAAGCAGTGAAGTCGTGGAAATACACACCGTATCTGCTGAACAGCAAGCCAGTGAGAGTTGAAACGCGGGGCAATGTGGCATTTCTCCTTCAAAAATGACTTGGCGGCATTCGGAAAAAGTACAGACTCCTTCCCTTCGTTCCGCTTCGGCTGGGATGACAGTTCTGTTTTGGCGGCGTGAAGCGCGTATCGCTGGACGCTCAGTTCCGCGAGGCGCGTGCGCCGGGACGGCCAGTTTTGCCGCTTTTCCTGTATCCTGCGGGTTCGGAACCTTTGTCTTCCGGGGTGCGTATAGCTTTCCATGAGCTATGCGGCGGCAATGACGTGGGAGATGGACGGTTTCCGGATCGTTCGCTCCCGTCCGCTTGAGGCTTCCCGTTCGGGGGCTGCGGTTTCCAGCGGGCGGCAGGGCTTTGCCGGGCGCGGGCTGGCCCAGCAGGACGGGCCAAAGCCGAGGGCGTTGCCGGGGCGCGGCGCGGTTGCGACGGGGGCTGGGAGTTTTGGGGCCGGGATTACAGATCGAGTGCGGGGAGCGGAACGCGCATTGGAACTCGATTGGCAGATCGTGGTCGAGCGGTGTCTGGACGGCGACTCCGGCGCGTGGACGGAGCTGGTGAAGGCGCACCATCGCCGCGTGTATGCGCTGTGCTACCGGTTTACCGGGTCGACGCATGACGCAGAAGACCTTACGCAGGATGTTTTCCTCAAGGTGTACGGTAATCTGGCTGCGTTTGACTTGACGCGGGGCAGTTTTCAAACGTGGATTACGACGCTGACGCGCAATCTGCTGGTGGACCATTTCCGGCGCACCAAGCAGCAGCGGGTTACGGACTCGATGGACGCGGGCTGGAATGAGGCGGATGACCGAACGGCGGCGGCGCGGATCGCCGGGCAGCTTGCGGCCAACGGGCCTACGCAGCACGACCGGGCGGCGCAGAAAGAGATTGCGAAGATGGTGCAGGAGGCGCTGACGCGCATTTCTCCGGAGCTGCGGGAGGCGGTGATTCTGCGTGATTTGCAGGACATGGATTATAAGGAGATTGCGCAGGTGCTGCGCATTCCCGAGGGAACGGTGAAGTCCAGGATAAGCCGCGGGCGCGCGGAGCTGGCGCAGGTGCTGGAACGGAACAAAGGGCAGGTGGTGTAGCGATGACAGAGCGGAATCCATTCGATCATAAGGCAGCCGGAGCCGGTCGCGAATCGCTCAGCCAGAGCGGAGCTCTGAGTTGCGAGGAGTGGGAGGAGATGCTGACGGAGGCGCTGGACGGGCTGCTTCTGGCCGAGCAGCGCACGTCATTTGACGCCCACGCCGCAGGGTGCGCGGTTTGCGGTGGACTGCTGAAGGAGGCAAAACAGGGGCAGGAGTGGCTGCAGTTTTTAGGCGACGAGCCGGAGGTTCCGGTGGGGATGGTGGAGCGCATCGTACGCAAGACGAGCGGCGCGGCTGTGGGAGGGCCGCTGGCGCTGGGCGGCGGGCCGATTCCAGTAGCGACGAATATGCTGGGCCTGCCGGTGCGCCGGGTGACGTGGGATACACGGATGCTGATGACGGTGGCGATGGCGTTTTTCTCGCTGGCTCTGACGTTGAATCTGACGCTTAATCTCGCGGGGGTAAGACTATCGGACCTGCGGTTGTCGGATTTGACTCCGGCAAGCCTGGAAACCAATTTGACCCGGCAGTTCTACGGCGCGAAGGGCTCCCTGGTGCGGTACTACGACAACCTGCGGCTGGTGTACGAGGTGGAGTCGAAGATGCGCGACCTGCGGCGCTCCGAAGAGATGCAGCAGGCAGCGCCGGAGCGGCAGGCGGTTCCGCCGAACCCGCGCGGAAACGGGCACAAGAACGGCGGGAAGCTGGAGCCGTCGGCGAAGGTTCCGCCGGGCGGGGCGCTTTGGGGCGATCCTGAAGTGGCCAGCGCGCCAGAGTGCGAAGAAAACATTCAGAAACAGGAAACAGAGGTAGTTGACATTGCAGTATTTTGGGAACGAGTTAGGGAAGAAAGGGGCCTGGCATGAATTGCGCTAACCATCCAGATGTGCCCGTAGCGGCGTATTGCCAGAATTGCGGCAATGGGCTTTGTTCCAGTTGTGTGCGATCGGTAGGGGGCGTGATTTATTGCGAGCAGTGCCTGGCGGCGCGGCTGGGCCTGGGCGGTGCGCCTAAGGGGGGCGGGGCTCCGCCGCCAGTCGGCGTGATGGCTCCGGGAGGACCGAACCCGGCGGCGGCGTTTGCGCTGGGATTCATTCCCGGCGTGGGGGCGATGTACAACGGCCAGTTCATCAAGGGGCTGGTTCACGTGGTGATCTTCATCATCCTGATCGGGATTACGGAGCACCTTGGAATTTTTGGGATTTTGATTGCAGCGTGGGTCGCGTATCAGGTTTTCGATGCGTACGAAACGGCGAAGGCCCGGCGCGACGGGCGGCCTTTGCCTGATCCGTTCGGGCTGAACGATTTCGGAGCGAAGATGGGGATTCCGATGGGCGGCCCGGGGTCCGCAGGGCCCTGGGTTGGTGGACCGGGATCTGGCGGGCCGGGTGTGGCGCAGGGTTTTACAGGCGGGCACGTTCCGCCGCCGGGAGCGGTGAATCCGCCTCCTCCGCCGGTTGGCTATGCGGACCCTTATGCTGCGCCGCCGGTTCCTCCCGTCGGACCGAGCGGCGGATATGGACGACGCGAGCCGATTGGGGCGATAGTGCTGATCGGGCTGGGCGTGCTATTTTTGCTGAACTCGCTGGATATTTTTCACTTTAACTGGTTTGGGCGGCTGTGGCCGCTGCTGATTATCGGCTTTGGCGTGGCGCTGTTCATTCGCCGGTCGCGGGAGGTTCCGCCGCCGCCGCCCCCACCTGCGGGGGGAGCGCAATGAACACCTATGTTTTCCTCCATCGGATCAAGGGACCGGTCATTATTCTGGTGTTCGGCGTGACGGCGCTGCTGGACCAGTGGCACGTACTGTCTTACAGCGAAAGCTGGCCGCTGTATCTGATTGCCATTGGTCTGCTGCAATTGGCGGAGCGGGCGGCGTGGTCGCAGATGCACGCGGGGATGCCTTCGGCGGGATTTCCGGGCGGCCCCTATCAGGGATCGCGTCAGGGATCGTATCAGGGCGGTTCGGGGCAGACGGGGAACTGGGGCGCGCCTTCGGCGCCGTCTTCTCCGGCTTTGAGCATTGCGCCTCCGGACCTGCCTCGCGGCCTGAAAGACGATGAACGGGAGGGAAGGTAAGCCATGGGAACGCCTCCGCCTTATCCGCCACAGAATCCGGGTCAGGTTCCGTCGCCGAATTCGCCGAGAGATGCACGCCGGCAGGTTCGGGATTATGCGCGCGCGCAGCGGGACCAAGCCAGGGCGCAACACCAGTATTGGCGCACCTACTGGCGCGGGGGGCGGCGGCCTTCGATTATCGGGCCGATTATTCTGCTGGCCATTGGCGTGATTGCGCTGCTGGTCGAGTTGGGGCGGCTGAACGGATACGCCATCTGGGACTGGTATGTGCGGTGGTGGCCGCTGCTGCTGATCGCGCTGGGGCTGATTTCTCTGGCTGAATACTTTTTCGACCGCAGTGACCCGTACGCGGGACGGCGCGCGGGCGGCGGGTTTGTGGTTCTGATCCTGCTGCTGCTGTTTTTGGGCTGGGGCGCGCACGGCGCACGCCGGTGGGGACGGCAGGCGGGCATCAACGGCAGCGACTTCTGGTTCATTTTGGGCGGAGAGCACGACACGGATGTGCAGATGGACCAGGCCGCGCCGGCCAACGGCGTAGTGACCGTGCAAAACCCGCGCGGCGATGTTACGGTGACGCCGTCGACGGACGGACAGATCCATTTGCGGGCACATGAGGTGGTGCATGCCTCGTCGGACAAGGACGCGCAGAAGGCATTTGACGAGGTACATCCGCAGATTGCCGTGTCAGGGCAGAGCGTTATGGTTTCGGTGCCGCAGCATCGGGGCGCGGCGGTCGATCTTACGCTGGCGGTTCCGGAGGGGAGCCGGGTGAGCGTGAACGCCGGGCACGGAGATGTGTCGGTAGAGGGGCTGAAGAACAATGCGGACGTGACGGATGAGCAGGGCGATGTGAAGTTCGACAGTGTTTCCGGAGACGTGCATGCGCGGATGAACAACGGAGATTTTTCGGCGCACGCGATTGGCGGTCAGGTGTTTCTGAATGGGCATGTCGGCGACGTCACGCTGTCGGAGATCACAGGACAGGCGACGTTGGACGGGGAGTTTTTCGGCGATACGCATCTGGAGCAGATGGGCGGATCGGTCCATTTCCATTCGAGCCGCACGACGCTGGACGTGGCGAAGCTGAACGGGGATTTGACGCTGGACTCAGACGACCTCACGGCGACCGAGGTGAACGGGCCGGTGCGGATCGTGACGCACTCGAAGAATATCGAGCTGACGCGGGCGGCGGGCGATGTTCACATTGAAAACAGCGATGGCGACGTGAATGTGACGGCGGCTGCCCCGCTGGGCAATGTGGAGATTGCGAACCGCACGGGCGACGTGACGCTGACGGTTCCGGAGAATGCGAGCTTTTCCGTGGACGCGAGCACGACGGACGACAGTGACCTGGGAACCGATTTTCCGCTGCAGGTGACGACGAACGGTGACCAGAAGCGGCTTTCCGGGACGGTTGGCAGCGGCGGCGTGCGGCTTGATCTGTCGACGACGCATGGGGATTTGAATCTGCGGAAGGGGAGCACGGAAACGGCTCCTCCCGCGCCACGAGCGCCTCCCAAGCCTTCGGGGCCGGTGCGGCATTTGCGCGCGCCCGAAACTCCGGTGGCTCCTGTTTCGCAGTGAAGCCAGTGTCCCCGAGCGGGGATTCCTAAAACATACGGAAGTCGCCTTCAGGTCTGGGGGCGTGGATGAGGAGGCCGAGCTCTCCGGCTATGCGTTCGAGGCGTGTGCGATTGGCCGAGGAGACGGGCACCAGGGGGAGGCGGTAGTATTCGCCGCATTTGCCCATCATGGCGAGGACGGCTTTGACCGGCCCCGGATTGCTTTCGCAGAAATTGGCTTCGATAAGGCGGAAGTACTTGCGGTTGAGTCGGCGGGCGGTGGACCACTCGTTTGTGAGCGCGGCCTGGACCATCTGCGCCATTTCAGCGGGAACTTCGTTGGCGGTGACCGATACCAGACCCGCACCGCCCACGCCGAGAATGCCGAGGATCATATTGTCGTCGCCCGAATAGACGCGGAAGCCCTCGGGGGCTTGGGCGATGAGGCTGGTGATCTGCGCAAGGTTGCTGCTGGACTCCTTGACGCCCTGGACGCTGGGAGCGGCCTCGATGAGGCGGAGGATGGTCGCCGGTTCGAGGTTGACGCCGGTGCGGCTGGGAATGTTGTAGACGACCAGCGGCAGTGAGGTGGCGCGGGCGACCGCCTTGAAGTGCTCGAAGAGGCCCTCCTGCGGAGGTTTGTTGTAGTAGGGGCTGGCGCAGAGGATGGCGGTAACGCCGGGAATGCCAGCGGCGGTGCGAGCGCGGGCAACGGCTTCGCGGGTGGAGTTGTGGGTGACGCCGGCCCAGACAGGGATGCGCCCGGCGACGGCCTCGGCGATGATGCGGACCACGTGCGGCCACTCATCGTCAGTGAGAGTGGGGGTCTCGCCGGTGGTGCCGCAGGCGACGATCCAGTTGACGCCGCTTTCAACCTGCCATTGTGCGAGCGCGTAGAGCGCCTGTTCGTCGACGCTCCCGTCGGAGCGAAAGGGGGTAATTAATGCAGTGCCGCAACCAGTGAGATCCATAACTTCTTCGAGTTTATCGCTTGGGCGGGCGGCGAGCCAATGGAGCAGCGAGCGTAACGGTGATAATGAGATGGCACCGGCACTATAGAATGGCGGCAAGCGTACCTATAGCCCATGATTTCAGTACTCATCCTGACGAGGAATGAAGAGGCGGACCTGCCGGGCTGCCTGGAGTCGGTGGCGTGGTGCGATGATATTTTTGTTTTCGACTCCTTCAGCACGGATCGCACGGCGGAGGTTGCGCGCAGGCACGGCGCGAACTTTGCACAGCGGGAGTTTGACGGCTACGCATCGCAGCGAAATGCGGCTCTGGACGGGCTTCCGTTTCGACACGAGTGGATTTTTATTCTGGACGCGGACGAGGGCTGTACACCGGAACTGGCGCGGGAAATGCAGGAGGCAGCCGGCGCGGCTGCGGCGGATGTGAGCGGCTTCCGGCTGCGCAGGCGTGATTTTTTGAACGGAACCTGGTTGAAGCACGCGCAGATTTCTCCGTATTACATTCGGCTGGTGCGGCACGGAAAGGCGCGATATACACGCGAGATCAATGAGGTGCTGGAGGTGGAGGGCAAGGTGACCGATCTGCACGCGCCGCTGGACCACTTCCCTTTTTCCAAAGGTATCGCGCACTGGATACGCAAGCACGATGTGTATTCGACGATGGAGGCGCAGGTGATTGCTGCGGGGGGTTCAGGGAAAGAGGCCTCGTGGAAGACGGCGCTTGGGGCGAAGGATTTTCATGCGCGTCGGGTGGCGCAGAAGGCGATTTTCTATCGGATGCCGGCGCGGCCGCTAATCAAGTGGCTGTACATGATGTTCGTTCGGGGCGCGGTTCTGGATGGGCGCGCAGGGATCGAGTACGCGAATCTGCAGGCGATGTATGAGTACTGGATTGTGCTGAAGGCCAAAGAGGGTTCCGCGTCCGGCGATGCGCAGCTTCGCCGCAATTCCAGCGCTGGATCGACTCACCCTCCCGCTGATCGGGGATAGGTTTTCACTTGAGCGTGGGGGCGATTTCGCTGAATTCCCAGACTCCGGATTTGCCGGTGATCCACTCAGCGGCGCGGACGGCCCCTTCGGCGAAGCCGCGGCGGGAGAAAGCTTCGTGCTTCAGCTCGATGACGTCGTTGGGCGAGCGGGCCTCGATGACATGAATGCCGGAGGAGTCGCCCTCGCGCCTGGAGGTGATTTCGATTTCGAGCGCGGGGTTGGCTGCCAGGAGAACCTGCTTGATGGTGAGGGCGGTGCCGGAGGGTGCGTCCTTTTTGTCAGCGTGATGGGTTTCCGTGATGCTGAACTTGCGGTCGGGCGCGGCGAGAGCGAGTTCGCGAGCAAGACGGAGCATGGTCCGCACGCCGATGGAGAAATTGGTGCCGTAGAGGAAGCCGGCGTTTTTGCGCTGGGCGAGCGCGCGCATGTCGTTCAGGTGGGCGTACCAGCCGGTGGTGCCGACGACGACACGGGCTCCGTTGGCGAGGCAGGCGCGGAGGTTGTGAACGACCGCT
The DNA here is from genome assembly GCA_049280995.1 of Acidobacteriaceae bacterium. Classification (GTDB taxonomy): domain Bacteria; phylum Acidobacteriota; class Terriglobia; order Terriglobales; family Acidobacteriaceae; genus Silvibacterium. The sequence goes on along the minus strand of JBAPRH010000055.1, from coordinate 9,893 downwards.
TCGGGCGTAGTGAAGTCGATGACGGCGTCGAAGCCGGCGAGAAAAGGGGCGGTGAGCGCGGATGCGTCGCGGTTTTCTTCCTCGCCGAGCACGCGGACGCTGTGGCCGTGCTCGTGGGCCACTTCCGCCACCAGGCTGCCGGTTTTGCCTCTTCCCAAGACCAGAAAAAGCATGGCTAACTCACGCTTTCCTTCAGCGCTTCGGCATTTCCTTTCAGTGCTTCGACGTCGAAGATTTCCGGGTCGGGGTCGTTGAAGAACGCGGCGTGGAGCGAGCGGATGGCCTCTTCGGCGTCGTCTTCGTCGATCATGAAGCTCATATTGATTTCAGATGCGCCCTGCGAGATCATGCGCACGTTGACGTGGCGGATCGCCTGAAAGACGCGCGCGGCAATTCCCTGCTGGCCGCGGATGTTTTCGCCGACCATGCAGACGAGGGCTTTGCGGCCTTCGTACTTCACATCGGCGAGCTGGCTGAGGTCGGCGGCGATCGCGGGCAGCTTCTCGTTAGAGTCGACGGTGAGCGAGACCGATACTTCGGAGGTGGAGACCATGTCGACAGGGCACTTGTGGTGGTCGAAGACCTCGAAGATGGCGCGCAGATAGCCGTGGGACATCAACATGCGGCTGGCGACCACGTCGATGATGGTGAGGCGGCGCTTGACGGCAATGGACTTGAACGGGCTGCGGCAATGCGGCGCGAGCGAAATGATGCGCGTGCCTTCGTTCCCGGGGTTGCGCGAGTTGAGCACCAGCACCGGGATATTTTTACTGACGGCGGGAAGGATGGTGGCAGGGTGCAGGACTTTTGCGCCGAAGTAGGCCAGCTCCGCCGCTTCCTCGAAGCTGATGGTCTTGACGCGCAGCGCGCCGGGAACGATGCGCGGGTCGCTGGTCATGATGCCGTTGACATCGGTCCAGATTTCGATGGCTTCGGCGTCGATGCCTCCGCCGACGAGGGCGGCGGTGAAGTCGGAGCCGCCGCGGCCGAGCGTGGTGGTGACTCCCTTTTCCGTCGCACCGATGAAGCCGCCCATGACGACGACGCGGCCTTCGGCGGCGTGGGGCAAGACGTGTTCCTTGAGGCGCTGCTCGATGAGCGCATCCTGGGGGATGGCCTTGCCGTGCTGCGCGTCGGTGAGGATACAAGTCCGCGCATCAACGTGAACGGCGTTGAGGCCGCGATGCTCGAACGCGTTGGTGATGATGCGGCTGGAGAGGCGCTCACCTTCCGATACGATCATGTCGCTGATGCGCGGTGTCAGCTCGCCGACGGCGGCGAGGCCGCGCAGGACTTCATCGAGGCCGCAGAACTCGGCTTCGATCCAGCCGGCTAATTCGCTGTTGGACTCGGCGGAGACAAGGGCTGCGGCGGTTTCGAAATGCCGGTTGCGGAGGCGGGCGGAGATGGCGAGCGCTCCGCTGCGGTCGCCGCGTGCGGCTGCGGCAGCCGCGGCAAGAAGCTGGTCGGTCACTTTGGACATGGCGCTGACGACGACGATGGGCGTGAGGCCCTTGTCGCGGCGGCCCTGGACGATGCCGGCGGTTCGGCTGATGGCGGCGGCGTCTTCGACGGAGGTTCCGCCGAATTTCATGACGACTAGCCTGCTCATGCGGGCACAGCCACCGGATCGTGTTTTACGGGATCTAGCTTGCCGAGCGAGACGAGCAGTTCCGCGTTGAGCAGTGCCGCTCCAGCGGCTCCACGAATGGTGTTGTGCGAAACAATAGTGAACTTCCAGTCGAGCATAGTGCAGGGGCGGAGGCGCCCAACGGTCGAGGCCATGCCGCGGCCGCGCATTTTGTCGAGGCGCGGCTGGGGACGGTCTTCAAGCGGAGTGAATTCGATGGGCTGCGCGGGGGCCGTGGGTAGATCGCGTCCGGCGAGCGGCGTGAACTCGCGCCAGGCTTCGAGAATTTCCTCGCGCGTGGCCTTGCGGGAGAGCTTGATGCTGACGCTCTCGGTGTGGCCGTCTTCGACGGAGACGCGGTTGCAGTGCGCGGTCATCCTTGCGCCGAGCGGGCGGACAACTTTGTCGTCGCGGGAGCCGAGCAAACGGAGAGTTTCGGCCTGCATCTTCTCTTCTTCGTTTTTGATGTAGGGAACGACGTTGCCGAGGATGTCCATGGAGGCCACACCCGGGTAGCCCGCGCCGCTGATGGCCTGCATCGTGGTGACGAAGATGGAGTCGACGCCGAAGCGCTCCACGAGGGGCTTTAAAACCATCACCAATCCGATGGCGGAGCAGTTGGGATTGGTGACGATGTAGCCGCCGGTCTGCTTGCGCCACGACTGGTTCTCAAGGATGGGCAGGTGGTCGGCGTTGACTTCAGGGATGACGAGAGGAACATCCTCGTGCATGCGGAAGGCGCTGGAGTTGGAGATGACGGCGCAGCCGGCGGCGGCGAAGGAGGGCTCGGTTTCGCGGGCGATGTCGGCGTCGAGCGCGGCGAAAATGATCCGGGGCGCGTTGTCGGGCACGGCGGGCGAGACGGTCATGTTGGCGATGCGGTCGGGGAGCGCGGTGTCGAGCTTCCACTTGACGGCGTCGCCGTACTTTTTGCCGCTGGAGCGGTCGCTGGCGGCGAGCCACACCACCTCAAACCAGGGATGGTTCTCAAGAAGCTGAATAAAACGCTGGCCGACCATTCCGGTCGCGCCCAGGATGCCTATCTGCTGCCTCATGTGCGTGTGTAAGCCTGCCTTGCTCAAAAAGCCAGCGCCCCTGCGCGCGTGAGTAGCACAGAACGCTGTACGTTCTAGTGTAACTTATGTATCCCGTGCCTCCGGCGGCGCCTATGCGGCGGGCGGTGCTCGCCGCACGGGCCCTGGGCACGGGGAAGGCGGGAAAAATGCCCCACCTTCTCCGCGCAAGTGGATTGCTTGTGCTTCGAGATTCACGGCCGCGTTGAGCGTCCGATAGGGGCTTGGGTTGAAGAATACGAAGCTTGTCCAAGACATTCCGCCCACCCAACTGCCAATCAAGGCTTACGTTCCCAACTGGCAGGCAACGTTATTTCTGACCGGCCGGCATCGGGTAGGTAACGTCGATGGTTGAAGTTTGATGCGGGGTCACGGTTACAGTGGTGGTTTTCTGGCCGAGCTTTTCGTGATCGGTGACGACGGTGTAGGTTCCGGGGGGAACGCCTTTGATGGTGAAGCGGCCGCCGTCGGCGGAGACCGCATAAAAGGGGTTATCGACCACGTTGACGAAGGCTTCCATCCAGGGGTGGTTGTTGCAGCGGACGGGAATCATCAGCTCCGGCGTCGAGAAAACGCGGTTTTCGCCGGGGCTGTTGGGGGCCTCGGAGATATCGACGGACTGGTTGGCGCTGATGGTTGGGGTCATGTGGACGTTGTGCATGGTGTTGTCGCTGTTGGTGAACTCGATGGGCTGGCCAGCCATCACTCCGATGACGTGGGGGTCGTAGCGGCATCCTTTCTGGTCCATGGCAGCGGGCTTGGACGGCGGCGCGTACGCCTTGTTGCCGAGGCCCGACTTGATGTAGACGAAGACGTTTTCGAGCCCGCCGTTATCGACGACGTACTGCTCGGTGAGGTTGGCGGGGGCGAGGCTGCAGACCGGGTCCTGACCCATGTCGATGGGAATACGCTTGGGGGGCGTGCCGGTGAAGTGGATGGTTCCGGTGATGGTCCCGGAGTTGGCCCAGTCGATGGTGGTGTAGTTCTTTTGCGGCTGGGTGGCGCTGGACGAGCCGGTGGAGCTTTTTTTGCAGCCCGCGGCAGTGAGCAGCAGGGCGCATAGGGTGAGGGTCGCGATTTTCTTGACCGGCATTCTGTCCTTTCTGGTGCTGTTATATTGACGCGGCCGCGGGCGAATCGAGGGCGGCGATGACTGCCTCGGCGAATGCCTTTGTGCCGGAGCTGCCGCCTACGTCGCGGGTGAGCGTCTTCTTTTCTTTGTAAACTTTTTCGAGCGCGGCCTGTACGCGGTTGGCCGCCTCGTCCTCGTTGATATGGCGCAGCATGAGGACCGCGGATTGCAGCAGCGCGGTAGGGTTGGCGATGTCTTTGCCGGCGATGTCGGGGGCGGAGCCGTGGACAGCCTCGAAGATCGCGGCTTCGTCTCCGATGTTCGCTCCGGGAACGAGGCCCAGGCCGCCGACGAAGGCTGCACAGAGGTCGCTGACAATGTCGCCGTAGAGGTTTTCGAGCAGCAGCATGTCGTACTGGTAGGGGTTCATGACGAGCTGCATACAGGTGTTGTCAATGATGTGCTCGCCGTAGGTAATTTCAGGAAAGCCTTTGCTGACTTCGCGCGCGCATTTCAGGAACAGGCCGTCGGACATCTTCATGATGTTGGCCTTGTGGATGGCGTGGATTTTTTTGCGGCCGTGCTTGCGCGCGTATTCAAAGGCGAATCTGGCAATGCGCGTGGAGCCCTTCCGGGTGATGACTTTGAGCGACTCGACGACTCCGGGGACGACTTCGTGTTCGAGGCCGACGTACTCGCCCTCGGTGTTTTCGCGGATGATGATGAGATCGACGCCGGGATAGCGGGTTTCAAGGCCAGGCAGATTTTTGATGGGGCGGAAGTTGGCGTAGAGCTCGAATTTCATGCGCAGCGTTACGTTGATCGAAGGGAAGCCTCCGCCGATGGGGGTGGTGACGGGACCTTTAAGCGCGAGCTTGTTGCGCTCGATGGAGTCGTAGAGGTCTTTGGGGATGTATTCCTTGTGCTTCTCGAAGGCTTCGGCCCCGGCGGCGTAGGGTTCCCAATTGAAGCGGACACCGGTGGCCTCGAGAATGCGGACGACGGCGTCGGTGACTTCGGGGCCGATTCCGTCTCCGGGAATCAGCGTGACGGTGTGCGTGGTTTGCTTCGCGTTGGGCATATTTTTATGAGTACGGCGGGCGGGTTATCGTTGCGCGCCCTTGCGCTGGTTGGCGAGCAACTGCTCCAGTTCTTCCTTGAACTCGCCTACGTCCTTGAAGTCTCGATAAACGCTGGCGAAGCGGATGTAGGCCACGGTGTCGAGGATCTTGAGGCGGTTCATGAGCAGCTCGCCGATATCGCTGGTAGAGCGCTCGCGCTCGGTCGAATCCATTAAATAGCTCTCGGCCTCGTCGACCAGCGCTTCCATTTCAGTGGCGGATACGGGGCGCTTTTCGCAGGCGTGCAGCAGGCCACTGAGCACCTTCTGTCGCTCGAATTTTTCGCGGCGGCCGTCCTTCTTTACGACCATATAAGGAATTTCATCGATGCGCTCATAGGTGGTGAAGCGCTTGTTGCAGCGCTCGCACTCGCGGCGGCGACGGATGGAATCGGCTTCCTTGCTTTCGCGCGAGTCAACCACGCGGTCTTGCGCAAACCCGCAGTATGGGCATTTCATTGCAGCTTTGATTATAGACAACAGTGAGATAGGGATTAGGAACCGGAATTAGCGATGATTACGCCCGGATGCGATCTTTTGCGTGTTCTGATGCCCTAATCGCCAACGGCTGCTTTTAGAATAGAGCAGCTATGCGCCGTCTTATCACTGCTGCGATGTTCGCTTGCTTTTTGCTGCTAACCGGGTGCGGATATCATCCCGCGGGGTCGCCGGCGCATTTGCCGAGTACGGTCCATACGCTGGCCGTTCCGGTGTTCAAGAACACCACGCAGTCGTATCACACGGAAGTGGCGTTTACGCAGGCGGTGGTGCAGGAGCTTTCCAGCCGGACCTCGTATCGCCTGATTGCGGGCAACAGCGCGGATGCCGATGCGACGCTGGAGGGGACGATTACCGGGTTTGAGGTGACGCCGCTGACCTATAACCCGCAGACCGGGCAGTCGTCGAGCTTTCTGATTACCATTAAGGCCAGCGTGAAGCTGGTGGACCGCAATCATAAGGTGCTTTACCAGAACCCCTCGTACCTGTTCCGGCAGCAGTACGAGACCACACAGGACCTGGCGAGTTTTATTCAGGAAGACAATCCGGCGGTGAAGCGACTGGCGCAGGACTTTGCCCGGTCCATGGTGTCGGATATTCTGGAATCCTTCTGATGGTGATACTGCAAAATCCCGCGAGGCCGTGCTGATGGGCGCTGGATTTACCGCCGCTGGTCGCTTCATCGCCGAAGTGCGGAGCGGGAAGCTGCGTCCCGGATACGTGCTGCTGGGGGACGAGAGCTTTCTGCTTGAGCGCTGCCGCCGGGCGGTGCTGGAGGCGCTGGTTCCGGCGGAGATGCGAGATTTTTGCCTGTCGGATATTGACCTGGGCGAGACCAGCATTTTTGAGGCGCTGGACCGGGCGCGCACTCCTTCACTGATGGCTCCGTTTCAGGTGTTCTTTGTGCGCGGACTGAAGGCGCTTTACACGCGCGGCGCGAAGAAGGAGGAGTTTGCTGCGATTGAGGCATATTTCCGGTCGCCCAACCCGCAGTGCCTGATTCTGTTTGTGGCCGATCACGTCCGTATTCCTTCCGATCCGCGGCGGATGGATATGGAGGACAAGAATCGCTACGAGCGCATTCGCGAAACTCTGGGCGAGTGGTGCGGGATGGTGGAGCTGGCTCGCGTGGACGAGACGGACGCGCTGAAGTGGATTGTTGGCGAGAGCGAGATGCAGGGAGTGAAGTTTGACCAGGAGGCGGCGCGCGAGTTAGCGGACGCGCTGGGCGCGGACATGATGCTGATCGCCGGTGAATGGAACAAGCTGCTGCTGTTTGCGGGCGAAAAACGGCACGTGACGCTGGGCGATGTCGAGACGATGGTGCTGGCGGCCAAGCAGCGTTCGCTGTACGAGCTGACAGACGCGATTTCCGCGAGGGACACGGTGCGGGCGTTGAAGCTGCTCGACGGGCTGCTGAATGCTTCAGACGGCGGGGAGGACTCGGCGATTGGCCACCTTTATATGCTGGCGCGGACGTTTCGGCAGATGCTGGTGATTCTGGAGAAGAACGTACGTGACCCGAAGGCGATATGGCAGGCGCTGTGGCAGGGATTCCGGATGCCTCCCTTTGCGGCGGAGACACTGATTCGGCAGGCGCGGCGGTATAAGTCGAGCCGGGAGATTACGCGGGCGCTGCGGCTGATTGCGCGCGCTGATCTGGAGCTGCGGTCGCAGCCTCCGGACAAGCGGCTGGTGCTGGAGCGGCTGGTGTTCGATCTGACAAAAGAGGCGCGGGTTTCGCGGATGGACCCTCACGCGCAGTACGCGATGTCGCTGGAGTGAGCCGGGTGACGCTTAGGTCGGATGACGGGCCCTAAAGCAGCGTCATAGTGGCGAGTAGCAGCAGCGCGGCAAGGATCACACCGATCTGGTAGGCCAAGTCGCTGATTGGATGCCGGGCGGCGGGTTGGTTGGGAGGCTGTTCCATGATCCTGTCTTCAATTCCCTGTGCTTCCCTCTGTTTCGTACTCTGGTTGAGATAATCGTCGGCGTTTTCTTAGAGCGCTCTTCTGCCCTGTTTAGACGCACTTTTTCCGGCTTCGATGCGAAGAATTATTGCGGCTTGAGGTGCGGAGTAGCGAGACGGTGAACCCCATCCCAATTTGTGTTGGCGAAGGGAATGTAGAATCAGCCTTGATGGCCGAAGAGGATCACAACGAAGTGATGAAGTCGGGCTCCGCGCGCGAGCCGCGCTCGGTTTTTCCATGGGTGATTGCCGGTGTGGTGATCGCGCTGATCGTGATTGCGGTCCTGCTGATCGGGCGCGGGTCGGCTCCGTCAAATCTAGCTTCGTCAAACCCAGGCGGTGCAGGACTGGCGCCTCCGGCGGCGTACGCGAAGAACCTGGCGATCACGAACATCCGAATGAGCGAGTCGTCAACGCTGTCCGGGGCAAAACAGACCTATATCGACGGGGACATTGCCAACAACGGTCCGGAGACGCTGGCCGGGATTACCGTTCAGGTGGCATTTCGGGATTTCACCGGGCAAATCGGGCAGAAAAGCACGATGCCAATGGCTTTGATCCGGACGCATGAGCCTTATATCGACGTGGAACCAGTTTCCGTCGCGCCGATTGCGCCGGGGCAGACGCGGGAGTTCCGGCTGATTTTCGATCATGTGACCGACAGCTGGAACCAGCAGTATCCGGAGATACGTGTCATCGCAATCGAGAGCAAGTGAAAAGAGGAGCTCGAGGCTCCTCCTTTCAGATCTAGCGTTCAGGCGTCTTGAGCGCTACTGATTCGGTGGGCCTGGCGGCGGACCAGGGTGTCCGTCCTTTGAGTCGTGTTGGCCGTGGTGGTCTTTGGAATGCCATTCGCGGGCCATCTCCTGCAACTTCTTCCACTGCTCTGGCGTGAGGACCTTGCGGAGATCGAAGAGCATACGGGCGTTGGCCTTCTCCAGGTTGGCGCGTGCCTGCGCGATGACATCGATCTGGTGAAGGACCCTGTGCTCGTCGAGCTTGTCGGCCTGAAGCAGCGGATGGAGGGTGGCCTCATCCGTCTTCAGCGTGTCGTAGAGGTCTTTTAACTGGCTGCGATGCTGCTCGAAAATGGCGTCCATCTGCTGTTTCTGCACGTCGGTGAGGCCGATTTTCTGTGCCACGTGGGGATTGTCCCACCAGCGGCCATGGCCCTCGTGAGAGGAGTGCTCCATGGGCGGGCCGTCGTGCGGGTGGTCGGGGCCTTGCGAACCCTGGCCTTGTGAACCCTGGTCCTGTAGACCCAGGGCGACCGGTGGCATGGCGGTGGCGAGGCAGAGCAGCGAGGCAACGAACAAAACGAGCGTGGGTCGTTTCTTTCTAATGAGCAGCATTGAGACTCTCCGGTTGTGCAAACAAGGCTCCGTCGAGGGAGGAATCATTCGCGTTGCTTGCGGTGCTGTCCATGTTTCCAAGTTCGGCGAGGGGGGCGAGCGAGGAGGGAACGGATCGAGAAACCTCTGCGTCCACTTGCTCCATCAGGCCGCTTCCCGGCCGGCCGGACTGAACCTGACTGGACTGAACCAGCGGCGCGGATGCGGGGGACGGTTGCAGCGTTGCGTGGGCTGCAGCGGGGCCGGACGGGATTGCGAAAGGCAGCGTGGCCACGCAGAGCGCCGCGGCGCAGGCCCATCCGAGAATCAACCGGTGCTGGTGGGTGCGGCGACGCTGCCGCGCAGGCGCGAGCCAGCCTGCGGCCACAGGGCGCGCGGTTTCACGATCAGCGACGTGCGCGACTGCCGTGCGAAAATCGCGGATGGTGGCGGCAAATTCGCCGGTGGGTTCCATTTCGTGTTCCTTCATCAACTTCATGCCTGACCTCCTGCCCGCTCGCGAACGATGCGCAGCGCGCGGTACAGATGCGACTTCACAGTACTGGTGTTCATTCCGGTAGTTTCCGCTATTTCTGACAATTCCAACTCCTCGACAAAACGCAACAGAAAGACCATGCGCTGCTGGTGAGACAGCTCGTCCACCGCCTTCCAAACCTGCTTGACCCGCTCACGCTGGAGGCAGACCGTTTCCGCTGAGGCCGCCGCGTCGGGGATCCAGTCGCTGATATCGACCAGATCTACCGACGACTCGCGCGTCTTGTGCCAGAAGCGCATCCGGCGATTACGCAGGTGGTCGCGGATGAGGTTCAGCGCAATGCGCGTGAGCCAGGTGCTGAGACTCGACTCACCGCGAAACTGATGCCGCGCGGTGTAGGCCTTCAGGAAACAGTCCTGCGTCAGCGACTCGGCCAGGTCGCGGTCCGCCAGCGACGACAAGATGAAGCGGAAGATGCGCGGACGATAGAGACGCACCACTTCATCAAAGTCAGTCAGTTCCAACACCAGTCGCTCCTGCACAAGCGGCGGAAGCTCCGTGGAAACAATCTGTCCCATGTCACAAAGATAGACGGCCTGCCGCTGTACGAGTTTACAGGGAGCGACCCAAAAACGCCTCCGGCGGCGCCTGCGCGGCGGGCGGTCCTTGCCGGACAGGCGTACGGGCTATGCAAACCGGGAGAT
>JBAPRH010000054.1:0-1634 GCA_049280995.1 Acidobacteriaceae bacterium | reverse complement strand
GTGGCGATTCTGGACGCGAATGAAATTTCCTGGCGGGTGCGGAGCTTCGTGCTGGAGAACTGGGGGTATCGCGTGGCGGCGGCGCGGAACTCGCGAGAACTGGGCGCGCTGCTGGCGCGGTGCACGGTGGACGTGGTGATTACCGTGCTTCCCGGGCCGAAGGAGCGGCGCAGCCTGGCGCGGCTGCGGGCTGGCCGCGCGACGCGCTGGCTGAGCCTGGATCTGCGCGGTTCGCTGATGAGCCGCGCCGATAGCGTGATGTGGTCCGACGCGACGATGGCCGAGCTGCGCTATCGACTGGGCGTGCTGGCCTGGCGCAAGCGCGGGCCGAAGAAAAAGCCGGTGGCGGAGCCAGTGCGCACGGTGCGGGTGGCCTGATGCCGAGAAAGAAGAGCGTAGAGGATTTGGCGTTTGATGTGGAAGTGGGCGCGCGGATCGAGCGGGCTCGTCTGTCTAAGCGGCTTACGCAGCGAGCCATGGCGCGGAGGCTCAAGATTTCAGTGAATCAGTATTACTGGTACGAGGTTGGGCGCAATTCCTGCCCGCTCTCGGTGCTGGTAAGAATCGCTGCGGTGCTTGAGGTTCCGGAGGAGCGCCTGATCCCGAAATACAAGTTGTAGTGGTGGTGCCTTGACTCGCGGAAATTCGGTGCTATGGTTCTCCTCGTATCCTAAACAGTTTTCCCGGCGTGAGCCGGGCGGTCGGCCCCGGGTGGTCGAGTAAGGCCCAAAGATACGCTGACGTGTCTCTGGGCCTTTCTTTGTGGCCGCAAGCTAAGGAAAGCTAAGGCCGCCGAAAGGCATGAGGATGGCGATCCGCACATTAGGACAAAGCCTGGTTCCGACGTTCTTTCTGTACCACACGGATACGACGCTGGGCTGGCGCATCTTGCGCCACGTCGCCTATCGGGAAGGCGAGAAGAAGGTTGCGCGCGGTCTGATGCGGCGCGTTTTGGACGCGGCGGGGAATCATATTGGCTACCAGCCGGTGACTTCCGCAGCCGCGCGCATGGACCTGGATGTTCCATCGCAGCCGTCTCCGGCGTCGATCTCGGCGGGGGAAATGCGGATCAACGCCGAAGAGGAATCCGCGACCGCTGGAATGGCTGGACACCGGCGCGACGAGCGCATGGCCGCCGGGCGCGCGCCGGAAGATCGCGTAGAGCGCGTGATTCGTAAGGTCCAGGTGTACGCGCATGTGGGCGCGGCGAAGGGCGACATCTTGCGGGTGTGGCCGGCGGGCGCGTCTGAGCCGCTGACGGCGGGTGCCTGAGTTGATCAGCGGAGGCGGTAGTCATCCGGCGGTGGACTTTGACGCAGTGGCGTCGAGGCCGACGGGCATGGCGGTCGAAGCCAAGGTTTGCGAATCGTGCACGCGGCAGTTTTTCCGCATCGCGGTTCTGCCCCAGGCCTGTCGTCAGAAGTTTTGCGTCGGTTGTCTGGCGCGGATGAAGAAGCAGCCGGCGGGGGTGCAATGAAGTTTCTGGCGCTGCTCGCTCTCAATACCGCGGTGGGAATTTCGATTGTGACGTTGGGCGAATTCATGGGGCTGCCGACGAACGATCCGTGGTTCGACCTGTTGCTTTGCTATATTTTCGGGCGCTGGGTTTTCATGTCATTCGTCAACGGGATGCC
>JBAPRH010000053.1:0-39448 GCA_049280995.1 Acidobacteriaceae bacterium | reverse complement strand
GAGCCGGCTTCGGCGGTTCCGATGCGGCAGGGGGCGCGGCTGACGGAGCGGCCTCAGCACGCGGCGGTGGCGCGGCGGCCGGTTTTGCGGAAGAGGGACGCGCGCGCGCGGCTGCCTCCTGCTCCTTTTTCTGCAGAATGGCCTTCAGCACGTCGCCGGGCTTTGAAACTTTAGAGAGGTCGATCTTCGGCTTGGGAGCGGAGTCTGCGCGTGCGCCCGCTGCTCCGGCCCTGCCGCGCTGGAGATACGCGCGCACACGCTCGGCTTCGTCTTCTTCAAGCGAACTGGAGTGCGTTTTCTTCTCTGTTACGCCTACGGTCTCAAGAACATCAAGAATCGCTCGGCTCTTGACTTCCAGTTCACGTGCTAAATCGTTGATTCGAACTTTACTCATCCGCCCCTTTTGTACCAGCTCCCCTGACCTTTAGCTGCGCATTGCGAACTCCTGGCAGTGGATTATGACACTGTTCTTATTATGGCTCGAATTGCCGCCTTCTGCGCGGCTTATCGTGTGCCGATGTAGTTTGGAGCGACGCACTTTTATGCGCCGCCCTCCGGTTTCCTGTCGCTTTCTTCCCCGAGCTCGGCAGTCTCGGCCAGTCCTTCTTCGGTCGCTGCAGTTTTCTCCAGCTTTTCGCTGGTGTCCTGCCGGCCCGGAACAAGCGGCTCCGCCCCCTCGTCCTCAATCGCCGGCCCGGAGTCGGTCGCTTCCTCGATCTGCTCCGCGGCGACTTCGTCGTTCACTATGCCCGTACCGTTCTCCGCGGTCAGCTCTTCGCCTTCCTGCGTAAGGTCCTGCTTCAGCGCGTCTTCTTCTTCCGCAAGGCTGGCATCCGAAGCGGCCTTCTCCGCGGCGGCCTCGCTGCCTGCCACCGGTTCCGGACGCTCCTCGCCCGGCTCATACTGCCCAAAGTAGTGGCGAACCGCCGTGCTGATCTTTTCCAGCGTCTTTTCGCCGATGCCGGGAATTTCCTCCAACTGCTCCGGTGTCATATCGGCCAGCGCCTCAACCGTAGTGATGCCCGCCGTGACCAGCTTCTGAATAATACCTTCGCCAAGCTCGCTCACCTGCTCAATGGCCGTGACCGAACCCGCGCCAAAGCCCTGCATCTGCTGCTCGACCTCCTGGCGCTTCTCTTCCTCGCTCTTGATGTCAATCTTCCAGCCCAGGAGCTTCGCCGCCAGCCGCACGTTCTGTCCCTTCTTGCCAATCGCTAGCGAGAGCTGCGTATCGTCCACAATCACCTCAAGCTGTTTTTCGCTGAGGTCGGCAATGCTGACGCGGCTCACCTTGGCCGGCTGCAATGCTTTTTCGGCGAAGGTAGTGACTTCGTCGCTGAACTCGATTATGTCGATTTTTTCGCCGCGCAGCTCGCGGATAATCGACTGCACCCGCATACCCTTCATACCCACGCAGGCCCCCACCGGGTCCACATCCTTGTCGCGTGATATCACGGCGATCTTGGTACGTTCGCCAGCTTCGCGGGCAATGGCGCGAATCGTAACCGTACCGTCGTAAATTTCCGGGACCTCGCTCTGGAACAAATTCTGCACCAGCTCCGGCGCCGCGCGCGAAACGATCACCTGCGGCCCTTTGGCAGCGCGGTCTACCCTCAGCAGCACCACACGCACGCGCTCGCCCACGGCGAACTGCTCCAGGCGCGATTGCTCGCGGCGGGGCATGCGCGCCTCCGCCTTGCCCAGGTCGAAAATCACGTCCTGCGGCTCACTCCGCTTCACCGTCGCCGTAAGAATCTCGCCTACACGGTGGTTGTATTCGTTGAAGACCGTGTCGCGCTCGGCCTCGCGAACCTTCTGGAAGATCACCTGCTTGGCCATCTGCGCGGCAATGCGCCCCAGCACGTCGGTGGGCTTGTAATAGCGAATTTCGCCGCCGATCTCGACTTCAGGCGCAAGCTCGCGGGCGTCGTCCAGCGTGATCTGGTTCACCGGATCTTCGATCTGCTCCGGCGTCTCGACCACCGTCTTATAAACATAGGCGCGAATCTCGCCTGACTCCTTGTCCAGCTCAGCGCGCATGTTTTCCTGTGTTTTGTAATACTTGCGCGTGGCGAGGGCAATCGCGTCCTCAACGGCTCCAACAACGATCTCCGGCTCAATGCCCTTGTCGCGGCTTAATAGTTCAATGCTCTGGTAAAGCGGGCTCGCCATAGTTTTCTCTCAAGTCAATTTCCGGCGCTCGCGCCGGGGGTTCAAAATTCAAAATTCGGGAATCAGGTTGGCTTTCTCGATATTGCCGATCGCGACTTCCACATGCCCCTGACTCGCTTTGGCTGCGGCCTTTTCGCTCTTTCCCTTTTGCCGCAGCGCGCTCAGGTCCAGCGTTATTGCATCAGCGTTTACCTGTGTGAGCCTTCCCTGCCAGTGCCGGTTGCCTGCCACCGGTTCAAAGGTCTGCACCTTGACCAGGCTGCCGGCGAATCGTTCAAAATCGCCCACCGTCCGCAGCTTACGGTCCAGACCGGGCGAGGAGACCTCCAGCGTGTACTCGGCACCGGGGATCAGATCTTCCACGTCCAGCAGCGTTCCAAAGTCGCGGCTGAAGGCCGTGCAGTCATCGTGAGTGACGCCTGAAAGCTGCTCCGCCGCCACGCCGTCCGGAGCCGCCCCCGTTTCCGCAGCCGGCTGAGCCCGTCTCTCCGCGTTCTTCTCAATGAAGATGCACAGAGCGCGCGGCTTCGCCCCCGCTCGATTCTCCACCTCCACCACGTCGAGGCCGTGTGAGGCGGCGACGCGCTGCGCCGCGGTGCGAATTTGATCCAGGTTCAGGGCCATAGCCGCTTACGCAATCAGGTCTGCTTTTCCGCATTGCAGAGGAGCCAGATGGGCCTTCCGGCAAAATCAGCGCCCAAATAAAAAGTGGGCTCTAAGCCCACTCATCTCTCCGAGACCGCCGGTCACTCACGGGCCGATCCGGATAAACTCGTCTGCACTATCAGAGTACCGCGTTTCGGATTTGCTTTCAAATCGCGTGGATGGCAAGTATCCCAGTGGATCATTCGCTAGCTTTGGAGTTTTCAGGAACCAGCTTCAGGTCTCCAATCCCGACGTGCGCGCGCAGGTGATACTGGCCCTCCCGCGTGATTGTTTCAGTTTTGCCGAGAAATCCCTGCGGTTGAGACTGATAAACGGAATCGTTTATGTCTCCGATGCGGGTTGAGAGGTCAACCTGGCCGTATTCTTTTCGATCTCCAACCGCTATCCTGAGATCTCCTATCCCGGTCCTGACCTGCTTGTCGCCCATGATCCCGCCGATTGCCACGTCTCCGATCCCGACATCAAGCTTGATTGCTGTGTGCTTTGGAATGTAGATCGTGATTTCGCGGCTGGCATAGCAGGAGACGCAATGCTCGCGGTCCTTGGGCGCATGAATTTCGATTTTTGCGCGGTTGCCGGAAACCTCGAACTCTTTTACCCACGACCGCTCTTCTTCCATGGACGCATCACCGCGGATTTCAAGACGCAGGCGATTCGCTTCCGGAGTCGGAATGACGCGGAGGTCTCCCACGTTGAGAATCAGCACCAATGTTCCGTTCGA
Organism: Acidobacteriaceae bacterium; assembly: GCA_049280995.1. Lineage (GTDB taxonomy): Bacteria > Acidobacteriota > Terriglobia > Terriglobales > Acidobacteriaceae > Silvibacterium. Next base: position 35,889 of record JBAPRH010000053.1, on the reverse strand, counting down.
GGGGAGGCTTTTCGACAAAACCAGTGCGGCGGGCGTGGCTCCGGGGGAAGATGGAGATGTGCCGGATTGTTGTGCCAGAATCGGCGCGGGATGGCTGAAGGCAAGTCCCAGGAAACAGCCCATGAGGCATCCGGACAGGGAAAACAGTTTCATTGGTCGCGCTCCTATCGGGAAACAGGTCAGAAGTTCATACGAAAATGCGTAGCTGCGAGTTCCAACCGCAAGCGGCCTTCTGCAGGTGATCCCCGCCCAACCCCAGTTTGGCTCTACAATAATCGGATAGGCATCGCCCCCAAGGAGCTTCTTCTCCCCGCAGGCCGCGGTGCACCTTCTATCTATGATTGAAAATCCCGTTCCCGAAGCTCTGACTTTTGATGACGTGCTGCTGGTCCCCGCCTATAGCGATGTGGTTCCGGCGCAGGTAAGCACGCAGACCCGCCTCACCCAGAAAATCACCCTCAACACCCCCCTTCTAAGCGCCGCCATGGACACCGTGACCGAGTCGCGACTGGCCATCGCCATGGCGCAGCAGGGCGGTCTGGGCATCATCCACCGCAATCTGAACGTCGAGCAGCAGGCCGGCGAAGTCGACAAGGTCAAGCGCTCCGAGAGCGGCATGATTGTCGATCCCGTCACGATGACGCCCGACCAGTTGATCTCCGACGCGCTCGATGTCATGCGCCGCTACAAGATCTCCGGCGTCCCAGTTACCAAGAACAAAAAGCTCGTCGGCATCCTCACCAACCGCGACCTCCGCTTTGAAACTCGCACCGACATTCCCATCCGGGACGTGATGACCAAAACCAACCTCATCACCGTGCCGGTCGGCACCACGCTTGAGGACGCCGAGCGTATCCTGCACGAGAATCGCGTGGAAAAGCTGCTCGTCGTCAACGGCAACTACGAGTTGAAGGGCCTCATTACCGTCAAGGACATCCAGAAAAAGCTGAAATATCCCAACGCCTCCAAAGACGAGCAGGGTCGCCTGCGCGTAGGCGCGGCCATCGGCGCCACGGGAGACTTCCTCGAACGCGCCGCCGAGTTGGTCAAGAACAGGGTCGATGTTCTCTCCATCGATTCCGCCCACGGCCACTCCTCCCGCGTGCTCGAAGCCGTGAGCCAGGTCAAGAAGGCGTTTCCCGATGTCGCCCTGCTCGCGGGAAACATCGCGACCTACGATGCCGCGAAGGCGCTGATCGAGCATGGCGCGGATGGGATCAAAGTGGGCATCGGGCCAGGCTCCATCTGCACCACCCGCATGGTCACAGGCGCGGGCATGCCGCAGATCACCGCCATCAGCGAGGCCTTTCGCGCCGGGCGCGAGCACGACATTCCGGTGATCGCCGACGGCGGCATCAAGTATTCAGGCGACGTGGCCAAAGCCATCGCCGCCGGCGCCAACGTGGTGATGATTGGCTCGCTTTTTGCCGGCGTCGACGAGAGCCCCGGCGAAACCATCCTCTACCAGGGGCGCTCTTTCAAGGCGTACCGCGGCATGGGCTCGTTGTCAGCAATGTCGCAGGGCTCGGGCGAGCGCTACTTCCAGGGAACCCAGGACTTTGAATCGGAGCCGTCGCGCAGCGAAGGCGTCGTCAATCGCGAGCGCAACGGCGGAAACCGTCTGGCCAAGTTCGTTCCCGAAGGCATTGAAGGCCGCGTGCCACATCGCGGGCCGCTGGAAGCCATGGTCTACCAGCTCGTCGGCGGATTGCGCTCCGGCATGGGCTATCTCGGCTGCGCAACCATCGAAGAGCTGCAAACCAAATCGCGCTTCGTGCGCATCTCCAACGCCGGCCTCCGCGAAAGCCACGTCCACGACGTCATCATTACGCGCGAAGCCCCCAACTACCACGTCGAATAGGACTCGCCGTCCAGGCACACGCGGCTTCGCCGCCATCGAGGTGCCGGGCTGCGTGGCCACTCCCGCTGGTCGTGGATCTCGATGCTGAGCCTCGCATCAGTTCGTCGTCCGGAGCGGAACGGCCAGCAGGAGCGCAGTCGAGGAACCTGCTTTCCGGCCGTTCCATCGGAACTCAAGCAAGACAACGGGGGAAATTCCTGAAAAGCCCCTCAAAAATTACTGAAGTATCCACTTGACAATCATCCCGCTCTGCGCGACACTTCAATACTTCACTATCTCCCGAAAGGATCACGCCATGGAACCCTCAACCGTCCACAACACCTTCGTCATTGAACACCGCTATCCCTATCCGCCCGAGCGCCTCTTCGCCGCCTTCTCCGACTCCGCCAGAAAACGCCGCTGGTATGCCGAAGGCGATACCCACGATGTTGAACAGTTTGAAATGGACTTTCGCATCGGCGGCGTCGAGCGCACCCTCTACCGCTTCCGCCCTGGAACCCCGTTTCCCGGCGTCACCCTCCGCAATGACGGCGTTATTCAGGACATCATCCCCAACCAGCGGGTTGTTACGGCGACGACCATGACCCTCGGTGATCACCGCATTTCCTCTTCGCTCATCACCGTCGAGTTCCTGCCCGGCGCCCACGGAACGGACCTGATGTTCACCCATCAGGGAGCGTTCTACGAAGGCTCGGGCGGCCCCGAAATGCGCGAAGACGGCTGGCGCAAGCTGCTCGACCGGCTCACCGCCGCGCTATCGCAATAACTTTGCTGGATGAAGACCACGGCCATTCGCCGAGTCGACCGGCGAGTGACCGCACAGATAAGGGAAGTATTGAAGAATCCTGATATTTCGATAGATCGGCTGTTCCATGCCCTCGGCGACCCCACCCGTCGGGCGATCCTCGACAGGCTTGCACAGCGGCCCGAGTCAGTTTCGCGGCTTGCGAAGCCGCTGGGGATTACTTTGACCGCGGTCGCGCAGCATCTGCGGATTCTAGAGGAGAGCCGTCTGGTGAAGACCGAGAAAATTGGACGAGTGCGCACCTGCCGCATTGAGCCGGCCGGCTTCAATCGCCTTGAGCAGTGGATTCGCAAGCATCGCTCTACCTGGGAGCGCCGCCTTGAGCGCCTCGGCGATCTTCTGGCCGAATCGGACGAAGGCTAGCCAAGCCCGCACTGGCCGGGCTCTACAGATACTTATCAAACGGAATCACAAACGAGAAAAGCTCTTTCCCGCTGGCCGTGCGAACGTCGCGCACAACAAGCTTCGCGCCCTTCAGCGGCCTATCGCCCAGCCCCTGCACGTCGTAAAACAGAAATCCCGCGCGTGTGCTATGCGGCGGCACCGTAGCCGCGCTGTACTCCAAATCATCAAAGTCCTGCTCAATTTTTTTGTCCGGCGTCTTCGGCTTCCGGCGCAGCGGAGGCAGCGGTGCGGGCAGCGGAATCGGCGCGCCCGGCCCGTGGAGACGCGTCATCCGGCGGTCCACGTCGTCCGGAACCGCCGCGGGAATACGGTCATCCTGGGCGCTGATGAAATCAATGCGCGCCTGGTCGAGCGAAATGGGCTGGTCTCCGTTGTTCGTGACGACCAGGTAAATCGGCATGAATCCGTTCTCGAGGTAGTGAACCCGAAAGAGTTTCCCCTTCTCTTTGGTGTCGTACGGCTCGGCGGCAATCACGACATGCTCAGCCGCGTGTGCGTCGTGGCAGGCGTAGGTGGAAGCCTCTTTCGGCTTGGGAATTTTGTGATCGGAAGCGAGCAGCGGCGCGGCTGCAGCTGAGAGCGCGAGAGCGAAGACGAGAAGAAAGCGCGAACGCATACGGTTCCGCACGATTATCATTCTTCGGTAGGACTCGCGTAAAGAGAGAATCGTTAGCGGATGCTTGTTTTCTACAGTCTCGCGTTGCTGCTGGTCTTGGTCGTTGGCGCTCCGTGGTGGCTTTTCCGCATGGCCACCAGCGGCAAATATCGCGAAGGTCTCGCCGAGCGTCTGGGTTTCGTGCCGCACCGGCTGCTCATCGGCAAACGGGTCATCTGGGTTCATGCCGTTTCGGTGGGCGAGGCACTGGCGGCAAGCCGCCTGATCGAAGAACTCAGCGCACGATCCGGTTGCACGGTGCTTATTTCCACGACCACGCACACCGGGCAGCGGCTGGCCCGCGAGCGCTTTGGAGATGACCGCGTCTTTTATTTTCCCCTCGACTTCGCCTTTGCCGTGCGAGCATACCTGCGCGCACTGAACCCATGCCTGCTCGTGCTGCTCGAAACCGAGTTCTGGCCGCGCACCCTGACCGAATGCCGCCGCGCGGGCGTCCCCGTCGCAGTCGTCAACGCGCGCATCTCCGACCGCTCCTGGCCGCGTTATCGTCGCCTGCGTTTTCTGTGGAAGCATCTGCTCGACGGATTCGTGCTGGTGCTGGCGCAGAGCGAAACCGACGGGCGGCGACTGGAGGCGTTAGGCGCGAGCAACGTTCGCGTCGGCGGCAACCTCAAGTACGACATCCGCGTGGCACAGCCCTCCGCTGTGACCAAAGCCCTGCGCGAGCATATGCCTGCCAAAGCGAAGGTGGTCGTCTGCGGATCCACTCTGGCCGGCGAAGAAGAATTGCTCCTGAACTCCCTGAACTCCCTGAACTCACCAGCCACGCTGCCGCCGGACGTCATCACCATCCTCGCGCCTCGTCACCCCGAGCGCTTCGATGCTGTCGCCGCCACGCTCGCCTCGCGCGGCGTGCCGTACGTACGCCGCTCGCAGTGGATGTCCGCGCCCGCGCCGCTCGCCCCGGGAACAGTGTTTCTCCTCGATTCCATCGGCGAGCTGGCCTCCGTCTATTCGCTGGCTTCCGTCGCAGTGGTTGGCGGAGGCATGTTCGCGCCCGGCGGCCACAATCCGCTGGAGCCCGCGCAATTCGGTGTCCCCATCGTGATGGGCCCGCACTACGAGAACTTTCGCGGTATCGTCGAGAGGCTGCGGGCTGTGGATGCAATTACTATGGCTCGGCCTTCCACGCTCACCGCGGTGCTGGGCGATCTGCTTGCCAGTGAAAGCGAGGCGACGGCGGCTGGAGCTCGCGCACGCGCCGTGTTTGAAAACGAAGCGGGAGCAACAGCACGCGCCGCATCGGCCCTGCTGGCTGTCATTGGAGAGGGCGCATGATCCGCCCCTTCGCCTATCTTGTGCCGCTCTATGCCGCCGCCGTTGCCGCAAAAAGCGCTGCCTATGATCGCGGATGGACCACGCCGCAGCGGCTCGCCTGGCCGGTAGTCAGCGTCGGCAATCTATCAGTGGGCGGTGCGGGGAAAACTCCGTTGGTGATTCGTCTGGCGCAGTTGCTCGCTTCCGAAAACATCCCCGTCGATGTGCTGTCACGCGGTTATGGTCGGCGCGACGAGAGCCTCGTGGAGCGGGTGGCCCTGGAGGGTGATGCCGAGCGTTACGGCGATGAGCCATTGCTGATTGCGCGTGCCACTGGGATTCCGGTGTACGTAGGCGCAAGCCGCTACGAAGCGGGATTGCTGGCCGAGCGCCATTCGTCGCATCCCGGAATCCATCTCCTCGACGACGGCTTTCAGCATCGTAAACTGGCGCGCGCGCTGGATGTCGTCGTGGTCCACGCAACCGATTTTGAAGAGACGCTGTTGCCCGCCGGGCGTCTCCGCGAGCCGCTCGCCGCCCTGGGGCGTGCATCGGTGATCGTGCTGCGTGCGGAAGACCGGGGGCGCGAGCCGGAACTGCGAAGCCGCGGCATCACCGCCCCAGTCTGGATTCAGCACCGCCGCCTGGCGGTTAGCGGCGTAGCCAACGCAGTTGCCTTTTGCGGAATTGCGCGGCCCGATGAATTCTTTTCCGCGCTCCATTCCCAAAATGTGGAGCTGGCCGCAGCCATCGCTCTACGCGATCACCACCGCTACACCAATGCCGACCTCGCCCGCCTCGTTGCTACCCTTCGCCAGCACAGCGCACAATGCTTCGTCACCACGGAAAAAGACGCGGCCCGCCTGACCCGGGAACAGCGCGCGCATCTGGAAGAAGTTGCTCCGGTTCACATCGCACGGCTCCAGGTTTCGCTCGAGGACGAGAGCGCCGTTCTGAGCCGGTTGTGGGCCCTGCTTGTGAGAAAATAACGGCATTGCCTGAACAACAAAAGCAGTTGCGTGTGCTCGTCATGCGGCTGAGCGCCATGGGCGATATTCTTCATGCGCTGCCCGCCGTCGCCGCGCTGCGCGATGCGCATCCCCAGTGGCATATCGGCTGGGCTGTCGAGCCGCAATGGAAGCCGCTGCTTGCTGCCGAGGGTGCGACCGCGCGCGGTCCAGCCATGCCGCTGGTGGACCGCGTTCATCTCGTTCCCGCGCGGCAGTGGGCGCGGTCTGCGCTCGCAGCCAGCACGCTGCGCGAGGTGCGACGCACGCGGCGCGAGTTGCGCGCGGAGAAATACGATGTATGCGTGGACCTCCAGGGTGCGGTGCGCTCGGCATTCATCGCGAAGTGGGCGCGAGCCAAACGGCTCATCGGTGAAGACGCTCCGCGCGAATGGGCGGCGCGGCATTTTTTCGGGGAGCGGATTAAGACGAGTGGCGTTCACGTGATTGAGCAGGCGATAGAAGTGATGAATGCGGTTGCCGCAGAGACGCTGTCCGCGAAGCGCCCCTTGCTGCCAGTGGATTCGGAAGCGGAGCGCAAAGCGGAAGCGATTGCCACGCCGTTCGTCCTGCTGAATCCCGGTGCCGGCTGGGGCGCAAAGCGCTGGCCGACGGAGCGCTACGCCGTCGTCGCTGCACGTTTGCGCGATGCGGGCTATGGAGTCTTCGTAAACGCGGGCCCGGGCGAGGAACCGCTGGCCAACCAAGTGGCCGCGCAGAGCGGCGGCGCGGCCAATGTGCTTCGGTCTTCCATTGCGGAGTTGATTTCCGTGACGCGCCGAGCCACGCTGGTCATCGGCGGCGATACCGGACCGCTGCAGCTGGCGTCCGCACTGGGAAGGCCGGTGGTCGGAATCTTCGGCCCGACCGATCCGGCACGCAACGGCCCGTTCGGCGGCAAATTTCGCGTACTGCGTCATCCCCAGAGCAAACGTGACCACACGCGCCACGCCGCGCCCGAGGCCGGGCTGCTCACGATCACGCCGGACGCGGTGATGATTGCCGCGACGGAACTTCTGTGTGAGGAGCAAGGACGCTGATGGCCGGTGGATGGAGCAGAATCGCCAGGCGCATCCGTGTGCCGCTGGGCTTCGTGTTTGCGGCGTTTTTCCTGTGGCTGGCGCGGCCTTCGGCGGAGTTTCTCGCCGTGAGCCTGGCGCTGGTCGTCCCCGGCCTCTGGATGCGCGGCTACGCCTCGGGCTACGTGAAAAAGAATGCCGAAGTGACTATGACCGGCCCCTACGCCTTCACCCGCAACCCGCTTTATCTCGGCTCCATGCTCATTGCGTTCGGGTTCGCGCTCGCAGCGCGCGGCCTGTGGATTGCGGTCGCCCTGGCGGTGTTGTTCGCCGTCATTTATATTCCGGTGATTCGTTCGGAGGAGGCGTTTCTCCGCTCCAGGTTCGCTGGCTACGATGCTTATGCCGCAAAGGTGCCGCGGCTGCTACCGCGCCTGCGTCCCGCAATGGAACAGGTCGCGGCGCGCGGCTGTTTTTCCGCGGCCCTCTATCGAAAACATCGCGAGTACAATGCACTGATAGGCGCGGCGGCCATCTATGCCGCGCTGATTTTGAAGTTGTGCTTCTGGCACAACGCATTTTAATTCTTTCACGCAGGTGAGTGTCCGGTTTTGATTTTGCGTCTCTCGTTTTTCTATCTTGCATCCTGCGTGCTGGCTGTCTCCGCTCTTCACGCGGAGACGCCACCCTCCTTGCCTCCTCTGCGCCCGCCGCAGCCCGGATTCAGCTTCCCTGCAAAGCAGACCCTCAATTACACCGTGGACTGGCGCGTTTTCCCGGCTGGCGTGGTGGCCTTTCATCAGGTAGCGGACGGCAACCTGGAGCGCGTGTCGGTGACGGCGGACACTGTGGGGGCGGTGAATCTGCTCTTTCGCGTGACAGATCGCTTTCAGTCTTCGTTCAATCGCAGCACAGGTTGCTCCGAGAGTTTCTCAAAACAGTTGGTTGAAGGCCGCCGCAGAGTGAACAGTGAAATGGTCTTCAACTATGCACAGAACAAAGCCGTGAATGCGCAGAAGAACCTCGTTTCCAAAATCGACAAACGCGAGGAAGTTCCAATCCCTCCCTGCGTAACCGACTCACTCTCGGCAATTTTCTACGCGGCCTCGCAGCCCATGACCGTGGGCCAGAGCTTCCAGTTTCCGCTGGCCGACGCCACCCGCACCGTCGCCGTCACCATGAAAGTTGAAGGCCACGAAGAGATCAAGACTCCGGCCGGAACGTTTCAGACCGTTCGCGTGGAGCCTACCGCCGGCGCGGGCGTCGTGAAGAACCGCGGCAATATCTGGATCTGGTATACGGACGACGCGCGGCACATCCCGGTGCAGATGCGCGCGAGGCTCTTCTGGGGAACCATCACCTTCCGCCTCACTTCCATCGAGCCCAAATAATTTCAACGCGCTGAAGCCGCCCACGCCGCGGCGGTCACATGCTTCCCGTCGAGATAAAAGCTCGACATGCCCTCCATGTCCGTGAGATAAGTGCGTACTCGCGCCGCCTGCAGCCTCTCCAGTACCTCGCGTCGCGGATGCCCATAAAAATTGCGTCGTCCCACCGAAATCGCCGAGAACGACGGCGAGACCGCGGCCAGAAATGCGGGCGTCGTCGAAGTGATGCTGCCGTGATGGCCCACCTTCAGCAGTACCGAGTGGAGATGGCCCTCCGTGGCCATGAACTTTTCGCTCGGCGCCTGGGCATCGCCTTCGAGCAGGGCCGATGTTTTTCCGTAAGTCAGTTGCAGCACCAGAGAATCATTATTGCTTGGAGTTTTGCCGGGGTGGTAATCGGGCGCGGGCGCGAGCACGCGGACCAGGACCCCGCCGAAGCTGAATGTGTCCCCGGCGATGTATCGATGGACGTGCGTGCCTGCCTCGGCCGCGCTGTGCAGCAGGTTTTCATAAACCGGAACGTCCGGCTCCGGCCCGAGCCAAAGCTGCCGCGGACGAAAGTTCGCAAAGATCGCCGGCATCCCGCCGATGTGGTCCTCGTGCGCGTGCGTCAGGGCCACAGCATCCAACCGCCGGATGCCGCGCGACCACAGCACCGGCGAAACCACATCTTCACCCATGTTGAAATTCGATTCGGGCGACTCGCCCACAAGCCCCCCCGCATCGACCAGCAGCGTTTTGCCGTCTGGCGTAACGATGAGAAGCGAATCGCCCTGGCCCACATCAATCGCAGTAACCTCAAGCTCGCCCGCATGGCGCTGGATCGGATGCGGCGCTACCAGCACCGCGGCGGCAAGCGCAAGAGCCGCCATCGCCAGCGGTATGCCCCAGCGCCGCGCGCGTATCGCGCAAATCGCCGCCGTGACCAGCGCCATCCAGAGGATGACTGCCATACTGGGCGGCATCGGCACGCGCATGTTTCCGGCCCGCAGCGCGGCAAACGTGGTGATGACACTCGTAACGGAGTGCAGGATAGCGGCGGTCGCCGCTCCGGGAATGAAAGCAAGCGGGGGCGCAACCAGCAGAGTCACAAAGGTCAGCAGCGCGCAGGGGAGCAGGATGCCGAGGAACGGCACAATGAGCACATTGACCGGCAGCGCAAACAGCGTAATGCGATGGAAATAGGTGGCCATGGGCAGCATCATGAACATCTCAATCGCAATCGAGACGGCCAGCAGCTCCGCTGCGCGCAGCAGCAACCTTACGACGAGCGGAAAACCCTCCCATGCGAGGAACCAGCCCGTGAGCGGGCGAAGTTGCTCCGCAACTAGGCGCAGGCCGACGCGAAACTGTGCAATGCGCGGCGAAAACGCAGAGTCAATGCGTACCTGTCGCAGATTGTGCATGGCGCGAAGATGCGGAGCGAACGACTTTTCCGCGAATGGCGCAGCGATGCCGGCAATCGCAAGCACGGAGAGCAGCGTCATCTGCAAACCCGAATCGAAAAGCGAACGCGGGCTGGCGGCGAGCATCACAAGCGCCGCAAATCCGATCGCGTTGAGCGCGGAGCGATCGCGCCAGAGCAATCGCCCAATCAGATAGAGCGTGACCATCCAGAACGATCGCTGAACCGGATGACCGAAGCCGGTGAACAGCGCGTACCCGAACGACAACGCAATGGTGACGAGCGAAGCCCAAAGGCGCGACAGGCGAAGGCGCTTCGCCAGCCAGAAGATCAGCCCCGAAAAAATAGCCAGATGCAGGCCGGAGACCACCAGCAGATGAAACGAGCCGGTGCGCTCAAACCCCACGCGCACGCGATGTTCAAGCCAGGTGCGATCGCCCGTGAGCATCGCCGCTAGCATCGTTGCGTCCTCGTGGTCAACGCGCAGAAACGGCGGCAGCCGCGCGTTATGCGGGTCCGCGGCGAAGTCGATCAGCCGCGTGCTGGCGGCCTCCTGCAGCGAATGGAGCCAGCACGGAACATCGCGCCTCCCGCTGCCCGCAATCACCGCGAGTCGCTGCGGCTTCGTGCTGCCCAGCGCGCCAATGCCCTGCTCGCGCAGGTACTCGCCCGTGTCCCACACGCCGGGGTCCAGAAACCGCTCGGCTTCGTGCAGCGAGCTCGTGACCCGCACCTCGTCGTCACACGCGAGCCGCGGAAAAGTTTGCCCCATCGGCGCATAGAGCCCGATGCGCGCCGTGCCCAGCTCGGGCAGGCGAAGGTCGAGCAGTTGGCTGCGCTCCTCGCGCGTGCGATACGAAAACGGCGCGACAGATTCGACAGTGCGTGCCGGACCCAAACGCACGACTTCGCCCTCGACCGTTCGCTCCGTATTATTGGCCAGCAGCGCCAGCTTCTGTTGCGGGTTCACAGCGGGCGCAATCTCCGCGCAGAAGGTCCCGAGCAGCACATACACCATTGCAGTCGCCACCCACGCGACCCGCGGAGCCTTCGCTGATGCGCAGATCGCAATCGCAAAAGCGGCGAGCAGCATGAATAAAAACAGTCCAGGCAGAAACCATGCGATATGCGAGACAAGAATTCCGGCGGCAAAGCAGACGGCAGCGAAAAGCGAGGGTGCGGCAAAGAGGGAGAACGACTTCGAGAGCAACCCGTGTGATTGCTGCTCGGTCTGTGGAGCCAAAGCCGGGATGGTTGCCGTGACCATGAACGCCGCTCACCGCAGCGCCGGCGCGGTCTTACTCCAGCGAAAGCATCGCAACGCTTTCCAGATGGAAGGTCTGCGGAAACAGATCAACCATGTGCATGGCTCTGAGGTGATAGCCGGAGTCTAACAGCGATTTCAGGTCGCGCGACAGAGTTGCCGGATCACACGAAACGTAAGTAATGTGCGCCGGTCGAACAGCCGCAAGCTGCGTGGCGACTTCTTTGCCCAACCCGGCACGCGGCGGATCGACAACCACAAAATTCGGCGTCGCCTCCCTGCCAGCGCGGCGGAGAAAATCAAGCGTCCCCGCCGCGACCACGCGATGCCCACTGCCGCGAAGATTGCGCCGCAGGTCGCGGACCGAGCCGGATGACGACTCAACCGCGACGACCTGCTCGAACCGCGAGGCCAGCGCCGAAGAGAACAGGCCCACTCCCGCGTACAGGTCCCAGGCCAGCTTGCCGGAATGCTCCTTCGTGACAAGCTCCACAAGCGGGTCAAGCAGAAATCGATTCACCTGAAAAAACGATCCGGAACTCACCCAATACTCACGCCCAGCGACGCAATAAACAAGGGACGATTCGCCGCATTGCCCGACGGGCTTGCTCCTCTGCCCACTCCGTTCCGTCGAAAACACCGCGGCCCCGATAACCTCCGGAACCTCCGCCCGCAACTGGGGCCAGAGTGATTCGAACCTTTCCGCAGCGGCCTTCAAACTGCCCCCAGCCCACAGCGTAAGAAGGATGGAATCCTGTGCGGCGTTCGTAAACAGCTCAATTTCCGCGAAGGAGCGGCCAAGTTGCCACTGCTGCTCGGCAGATTGCATCGCCCCGAGCGCGCGCTCAAGAACCGGCGCGGCAATCGGGCACACATCCACAGCAAGATTCTGGTGCGATGCCCGCTTTTTATAGCAGAGCTTCGAGCTCGCGCCGTCAACGTGCAGCCGAATGCGGTTACGATATCCCAGCGGCTCGCCGTAGAGCGTTGCGATCTCCGGAATTTCCTGGAGCCGCGCGCGTTCCAGCGCCTCGCGCAGAATTTGCGATTTGATCCCGACCTGCTGCCGATACTCCGCGTGCTGATAATCGCAGCCGCCGCACTCTCCAAAATAAGGGCACGGCGGCTGCGCGCGATGCGGCGAGCCTTCCAGAATTCGCTCCAACTCGGCGCTCGCATAGCTGCCGTGGTCTTCCGTCACACGCGCCTCAACCAGCTCGTCTGTCAGCGTGAAGGGAACAAAAATGGCCTTGCCTTCATCGCGCGCCAGCCCCGCGCCGCCGTAAATCTGCTTTTCAATACGCAGCCTCATTGCTGGCTCATGTAGAAAAGGCTGAGACGCGGCAGGCTGTACTTCTCCAGCAGCCGCTTGCGCAGAAACTGCTGCTCCACCTGCCGAATCTGTTCCGTTTTCATGCGTCCGCGGTAAGGGGCGAGTTCGCGCGCGCTTTCCTCGCGCAGCGCGAGCAACTCCGCCTCGGGCGCGGTGGCCGTCAGCGCGCTGAAGAGTTTTTCCTCCATCACGGTCAGGTTGCGCTCCAGCTCTTCAAGGTTCACCGAAGGCGTCAGAGCGAGTTCGCGAAGACGCACTGCGGTTTGCTGCGCCACTTCCTGTGTCAGCCCGCTAGCCTGCGCCCGCTCCAGTTGCTCCGCGCAGCGGTTTAAGTGCGTCGCAATTCGCTCCTGTTCAAAGCCCGGAGCGGAACCGGGAACAGTTGCCCCCTTAGCGTCCCTGGACTGCGCGCCGACAGATGCTTCCTTCATCGCTTCGACCGCATCCATCACCGCCTGCGTGCACCAGGCAAGTCCGTTGATGGTTCTCACGCGAGCGCGCGACTTGCGTGCCTCGTATTTATCGAAAGCATCGTCAATGCCGCGCAGCACCGCTTCGAGCGGAATTCCCGCCTCGCGCCACGTCTCGATCAGCGCCCAGTCAAGCGTAGAGAGCAGAAGGATCGAGCCGCGCCGGCGCTGAAAGTGCTCCTCGATTTCCGTGAAGTAGTTGAAGTAATTTTCCACCGGCTCTCAAGCCTTCGCGGCAGAACTATCATGCGCCCGCGCCTTCGCGCTGCGATGCCGCTCATAAATCATGCGCAGGCCATCCAGCGTCAGCGTGTCATTGATGTGATGAATGTATTTGGAGTCGCCCGCGATAAGGTGCGCCAGCCCGCCGGTCGCCACGCAAACTGTTTCCTTGCCCAGCTCGCCGATCATTCGCTCAAGAATGCTGTCCACCAGCCCGATGTGCCCGTAGAAAAGACCAATTTGGAGATTATCGACCGTGTTCGTGCCGATGATTTTCCCCGGGCGCCTGATCTCCACCCGTGGCAGGCGTGCGGCGCGCGCAAACAGCGCCTCCGCCGAAATGCTCAACCCCGGCGCGATTGCCCCGCCAAGAAATTCGCCTTTCGCGGAGACCACGTCAAAGTTGGTCGCCGTGCCGAAGTCCACCACGATGCAGGGACCGCCGTACTGCTCAAACGCGCCAACGCAATTGGCAATGCGGTCAGCGCCCACTTCGCCCGGATTATCAATGCGAATCGAGAGGCCAGTCTTCACCCCCGGCTCAACAAACAACGGCTTCTGGCCAAAATATCGCTCGCAAAATTGGCGCAGAATCCAGTCAATGGGCGGAACCACGGAAGCGATCACAATTCCCGTAATGTCTTTGCTGCCGATACCTTCGCCCTGCAGCAGGTTGCGAACCAGAATGCCATATTCATCGGCGGTCTGCGCCTGTCGCGTGCTGATACGCCAAGTGCTGCGCAACTCGCCCGCGCGCCCGTTGTGCATGGAATAGAGGGCGATGACGGTATTCGTGTTGTTGACATTCAGCGCGAGAAGCATTCGATCACCGGTTGAGTTTTTGTTCCCTTACTCCGCCTGAAAAAACGGTGCGCACGCCGTCCTCAGCCCGCACGCGCAGAAAGCCGCGCGGATCGAGCCCTTCCGTCATGCCCGCATAGCCTTCCATCTCATCGACGAACACCCGCTTGCCGCGAATCCAGGTTGAAGCGGCTTCCAGGCGTGCCAGAATATCGCCGGTAGCCTGCGGCAGGTTCCCCGGCGAGGACAGCGCGGAGACTTCGCGATCGAGCGAGTGTAGCAGAGCCGCAAGCAGCTCCTGACGAGGCCAGTCGCGCCCCGTTTCAATCTGCAGCGAAGTCGCAACCCCTCGCAACTCCGCCGGAAACTGCGGCTGGTGGACATTCATACCGACGCCGATGATGAGATGCCGCACCCGCGTAACTTCCGCGTTAAGTTCCGTGAGGATACCGCAGAATTTTTTTCCGCTGAACAGCAGGTCGTTGGGCCAGCGCAGGTCGCATTCGAGCGACGTGACCTGCCGTACGGCCTCGCGAACGCCAAGCCCCGCGGCCAGCGAAAGCCAGAGCACATCCGCAGGTGCAATCGCCGGGCGCAGCAGCACGCTCACGTACAGGCCCGAACCAGGCGGCGACGACCAGTTGTGCGCGCCGCGTCCTCGTCCCGCAATCTGCTCGTCCGCAAAGTAAACCGAGCCGTCGGGAGCGCCCCCTTCGGCTTCGCCAATCGCGTGTGTGTTGGTCGAGTGAATGTTCGGGAAGAAGTGCAGCTTGTCGCGGAAGCGTGTTCCCGCAAGGGTCGCGTTCAGCGCCTTCAGGTCGAAGCCGTCTTCAACCATTGCCGTCATGCGCTAGTAAATCTCCGCCGTAATCTTCATGCTCAGGTCCACAGCGGGTGCCGAGTGGGTGAGCGCACCCACGGAAATATAATCAACCCCTGCCAGCGCGTATTTGCGAATGTTCTCGAGCACAATTCCGCCGGAAGCCTCAGTGGGAATATCCCCGCCATGTTCCTGGACCAGCTTGACTGCCTTCTTGATTTCCGCCGGCGAAAAATTATCGAGCAGCAGCGACTCGGCCCCGCTGTCGAGCGCCTCGCGCAATTCGTCGAACGTGCGGACCTCGATGTCGATAGTCTGCCCCGCGCTGCGCAACTCATGTGCGCGTGCAAGCACTTTCTCAATGCCGCCGCCCAGCGAAATATGATTGTTCTTAATAAGAATGCCGTCTGAGAGATCGAGCCGGTGGTTTTCCCCGCCGCCGCAGCGCACCGCATACTTGTCCAGCACGCGCAGGCCGGGAATCGTCTTGCGCGTGTCCAGAACCTTGGCCTTGGTGCCCTTGATCGCGTCCACATATCGTCGCGTGAGCGTCGCGATGCCGCTCATCCGCTGCATCAGGTTCAGGATCACGCGCTCGCAGGAGAGAATCACGCGCGCATTGTGGCGAATCACGGCAAGCGCCTGCCCTTTTCTTACGCGCACGCCGTCAAACATCTCCGGATGGCTGATGACCTCGAAACGCCCGCTGCTCTTCTTATCGAGGCGCGCGTAAATTTCAAGAAGCCGCGGAATGCAGCCAAGGCCCGCCACGACGCAATCCTGCTTCGCGAGGATGGTCGCCGACGCCAGCAGACCAGGTTCAACCGTGATGGCGGTCGTTACATCGCTGGTCGCTTTGTCTTCAACCAGCGCTTGTTCAAGAATGGCTTCGATCTTTCTGCTTTTCCAGTCCATACGTTCCTTCGCTTACGCGAGCTGCTTCAGTTTCTCCAGCGCGTCCAAAGTCTCCTGCCGCAGCAGCGATGCCTCAGTCGCCTGTTTTTTTAGTCCAGCGATAATCTTTTCCGGGGCCTTGGCCAGAAAGGCCTCGTTCTTCAATTGCCGGTCCGCGCTGGCGAACTGCTTCTCATATTGATTTAGCTTCTTTTGCAGGCGATCCCGTTCCGCGGCGACATCCACTTGTTTTTCGTACGCCAGCCCAACCGTGAAGTTGGCTGCCGTTCGCGTGTTGCCGGGATTCAGGCTCCATTGCGCCGGAAAACTCAAGTGCGAAACGCGCGCGAGCTTCCCAATCATTTCACGATTCGTGATTGCGAGATCGCGTATGGTTGCAACGCCCTGGACTTCAGCAGCCACCAACTCACGCTCAGGGACCTCCAGATCCTTCCGCAACGCGCGAATGGCGATGATCAGCTCCTGCAACGCAACCATCTCCGATTCGACAGACGCATCCAGCGCTTCTTCAAGAGCCTGCGGATAGCGTGAGAGCGCTATGGACTTCGCCGGCGGCCTGCCGTCATAAATTGCATGCCACAATTCTTCGGTGATGAACGGCATGAACGGCGAAAGCAGCCGCAGTGCAGCTTCAAACGTCGCCAGCAGCGTGCTGAGTGCTGCTTTGGCCGCGGCCGTATCCGCCGCCTCGCTGAAGTCAAGGCGCAGCTTCACAATCTCCAGATACCAGTCGCAGAAGTCGCCCCAGAAGAATTGATAAACGAGGCTTGCGGCTTCGTGGAAGCGGTATTCGCCCAGCGCATGATTCACTTCTGCAGCCGTGTTGTTCAGCCGCGAGACGATCCATCGAGCCTCAATCGGCGCATCGGCCCCGGGTCCCGGCAGGTTCGCAAGCGTATTGGGGTCAACCTCAATCCCCGCCTCGCGCGCCCGCTCCACGTTCATAAAGATGAACCGCGCCGCGTTCCATATCTTGTTGGCGAAAGCGCGGTAGCCCTCCGTGCGCGCTTCGCTGAAAGCTATATCGGTTCCCGGCGAAGCCATCGCCGCCAGCGTGAAGCGCACCGCATCGGTCCCGTAGCGCTTCACAATCTCGATGGGATCAATGACGTTGCCCTTGGTCTTCGACATCTTCTGCCGATCGGCGTCGCGCACCAGCGCGTGAATATAAACTTCGCGGAAGGGCACCGCATCTTTCAGGCCCCGCTCTGAGCCATCCGCCATCGGCGCATCCAGCGTGAAGTGGCAGCCCAGCATAATCATCCGCGCCACCCAGAAAAACAGAATGTCGAAGCCGGTGACGAGCAGTTGCGTGGGATAGAACGTATCGAGATCGCGCGTGTGATGCGGCCATCCGAACACCGTGAAGGGAAGCAGTCCCGACGAAAACCAGGTGTCGAGCACATCGGTTTCCTGCGTGAGGCTCTCGCTGCCGCAGTGCTCGCACTTCGCCGGAGTCTCCCGCGCCACCGTGATCTCCCTGCACGTCGCGCAGTGCCACGCCGGAATCCGATGCCCCCACCACAGCTGCCGCGAGATGCACCAGTCATGGATGTTCCGCATCCACTCCAGGTATGTCTTCTCGTACATCTCCGGAGTAAAGCGAATCGCCTTTTTGCCATTCGCATCCGGCTTCACTGCCGCAATTGCGGCCTCCGCCAGCGACGAGCCACCGCCCTTTGGCTGTTTGTTGACCGCGATGAACCACTGCGTCGAGAGCCGCGGCTCAACCACCGTCTTGCACCGGTCACACTTCCCGATTGAATTGGTGTGCTCGCGCACCGCACCCAACAGGCCCTGCGCTTCCAGGTCTTCCAGCACCCGCTTGCGCGCAACATAGCGGTCGAGTCCCGCGTACTTGCCGCCCTCGGCGTTGATGTGCGCCGTGTCATCCATCACGGAAATCGAAGTCAGCCCATGCCGCTGCCCAATTGCAAAGTCATTAGGATCATGCGCCGGCGTCACCTTCACCGCTCCGGTTCCGAAGTCCGCGCTCACCCACGCGTCCTCGACCACAGGAATTTCGCGCCCCACCAGCGGCAGCAGCAACTCCCTCCCGTGCAGGTGCTTATACCGCGCGTCTTCCGGATTCACCGCCACCGCAACATCGCCCAGCATCGTCTCAGGCCGCGTCGTGGCCACGGTGAGGAACTGCCCCGGCTCCGGCTTTCCGTCCTCGCCCAGCACCGGATACCGAATCTCCCACAGCTTGCCTTGCTGCTCCTCGTGAACCACTTCGAGGTCGCTGATCGCTGTCTGGCATCGCGGACACCAGTTGACGATATACGCTCCGCGATAGATCAGCCCCTGCTCGTGCAGCCGCACAAAAGCTTCCTTCACCGCGCGCGACAAATTTTCGTCCATGGTGAAGTATTCCCGCGACCAGTCCACGCTCACGCCCAGTCGCTTCATCTGGTCAAGAATCGCCCCGCCGTAATGCTGTTTCCATTGCCACACCCGCTCCACAAAAGCTTCGCGGCCAAGGTCGCGGCGATTTTTGCCTTCGCTGTCGAGCTGGCGCTCGACCATCATCTGTGTCGCAATGCCGGCGTGGTCGGTTCCTGGAACCCACAGCGCCAGGTCGCCGCACATGCGCCGCCAGCGGGTCAGAATGTCCATCTCCGTCTGGTTCAGCATGTGGCCCATGTGCAGCCGCCCGGTGACATTGGGCGGAGGCAGCAGGATCGTAAACGGCTTCGCGTCCGGGTGTGCGGCCGGGTCAGTCTCGAATAGGCCCTCGCTCACCCAGTAGGCGGCCCAGCGATCTTCAATCGCCGTAGGGTCATAAGCTTTCTGTAATTCATGGGGCATTTCGGGAGGTGTCCAACTTCTGACGATACAAGCGGTCTCGTAAACCCGCAACTGCGGACACGGGAGGGATGAGACCTGCATCGCCGCCGATCTCAAGTTCTCGACCGAAGCCCCATAGCCAATTGATGAGACCGCTCGTAGCACACAAAAATGGAAAGACCGCCCGCAGGCGGCCCCTCCACGCGCTTCAAATCCGTCACCTAAAACGGATTCAGCTTGTGCACGCCTTTCTTCTTCTTGTGCCTGCTCGAAGACTCTTCCTTCGAGTTGTACGGAGCCTTCGTATGCTTCTTCTTGTTACTGGCGGTTGTGCCGGTGGTGATCTGCGCCGGCGCGCCGCCCTTCACGTCGTTGATCTGGTTGGCGGCCGCGGCGGGCTTATCGACCGGTGGCAGCGGTTGATGATTGGTCGGACCCACAGGCTGCACCACGGCGTTATTGCCGCCTGCCGTCGCGGTCCCGAGTGCGGGCGTCGCCGCGCCGGATGCAGGAGCCACACCGGATGCAGGAGCCGTTCCGGAAGCAGGAGCCGTTCCGGATGCAGGAGCCGTTCCGGATGCGGGAGCCGCTGACCCCGTTCCGCTCTCGGGCACCGAAATCGCGTTGCCGCTGGGAATCTCAACCGTAACCGTGCTCCCAGCCGAACCAGTCGCATCGGGAATCGTCTCCAGCTGCAAAGGCTGCGGGTTTGTCGCCGCCGGAGGCGCGGCGCCCGTGCTGATCGCCACCGCTGTAGAGTCCTTGCCCGTTGGGGTCAAACCCGGAATCGGCTTGTTCTCAATCGCCGCCTTGTACATCGCTATGTTTTGGCGTTCGATTTGCGGCGCAAGCGTCGGCGGCGGATCCTGCAGCGTGGGATCCCCCACACGGGCTGCCCGGACCGTTGATGGGCCCTGCTTAATCAGCAGCACCGCGCGGTCCTCCAACCTCACACTCATGCGGCTGCCCTCCTCGGCCTCGCTTTCCGCCAACTCCTGTTGCGTCGGTACAGGAATATCACGGCCCATCGCAATCAGCCGATCCTTGGCGTCTTCGACGTGCGGAGCCATGGGATAGTGCAACACCACCCGGTCCCACGCCGCCGCCGCGCGGTCGTTATAAATCTTCTCAATCTCGGCCTTGGTCTTGGCCGGTAGCCGCAGATGGCTTGCGATCTGGGCCTCGCCTGCGTAGCAGTCGCCCAGAGTAATCAGCGTCTGGTCCGAATGGCTGAACAGCGGATACGTGTCCGCCACGGTTTGCAGGCGGGCAATCGCCCCTGCCCAGTTCTCGCGCGCCGCGTAAAACGCGCCTATCTCGAACTCCCGTTGCCCCAGCACCTCCTGCACTTCCCGCAACCGCTGCTTGGCTCGCGGAACCAGCGGCGAGTCCGGAAACTCCTGCAGCATCGTCCGATATTGCTGCTCCGCCTGCTCCGCGTTGGCCGGGTCGCGGTCCGGCTTCTGCATCTGCTGGAAATAAATATCGCCCACCTTCATCTGCGCTTCGGCCGCTTCCGGCGTATTGGGGAAGAAAGTGATGAAGTCCTTGTACTCGGACTCCGCCTGCGTCAGCGCGGCCGTGCCGCCCTCCCGGTACCACGTATCGCCAATGGCCAGCTTAGCGCGCATCGCGTACTCGGTCTCGGGATACGTGTTCAGGAGCGTCTGCAGGTCCAGCCGGGCCACGTCGAAACGACCCTTCTTCAGCGCGTGCATTGCCTTGTCATACAGCACCTTGTCCGGCTGTTCCGACTGCACGTTGGCCAGCGGATTCGCGCTCAGGTTGAAGTCTTTCTTCTTCTTTTTCGCGAAGGCGGGCGGCAACATGGCCACGCAAAGTCCGGCAACGGCTATCTGGGTAACGACTCGATTCATAAAACCTCAACGTGACAATTTGGCTGCTCTCTTGCGTGGCGAAGAACCCCTGTCACGGTCCACGCCTTTTCCTTTCGACCTAGCGGCCCGACGCGCCGCTTCCAGCAGTGCGCGGGCGTCTTCCTCGGGCTTTCCTTCTCCAAAAACGGCATAGCCGGCCACCAGCAACTCGGCTCCTGCCTCGACGACTTTGGCAATCGTATCGTGGGCCACACCGCCGTCAACTTCAATCCTATAACTCAGGCCCAGTTCCTGGCGAAGTTCTTTCAGCCGCCGCAGCTTCTTCAGCGAATACGGAATAAAGCTCTGCCCCCCGAACCCTGGATTCACGCTCATCACCAGCACATGATGGACCATCCCCAGCACCGGAATCAGCAGGTCAACCGGAGTGGCTGGATTGATGACCACCCCCGGCTTCATCCCATGCTGCGCAATCAACTCCAGCGAGCGGTGCAGGTGGCGACAGGCCTCGTAATGAACGCTCATCCAGTTGGCCCCGGCCTCGGCAAACGGTTTCACAAACTCGTCCGGATTCTCAATCATCATGTGGCAGTCCAGCGGCAGCTTCGTCGCTTTCCGCAGCGACTTTACCACCGGAGGCCCCACCGTCAGATTCGGAACAAAATGCCCGTCCATCACGTCCACATGGATCACAGTCCCGCCGCCGCGCTCTGCGGCGCGAACCTCCTCGCCCAACCGGGCAAAATCAGCGGAAAGAATCGATGGAAGCAGCTCAACCAAGATAAAAATAGTCTATCAGCGCATCACCCCAAGGGGGATCTGGAAGCGACCTGTCGAAAAGTGCGCCTACGCGACCCTGCGGCTCCCGTTGCTACTTGGTTCGCTTCAGCGTCATCGCCCCGCCCGGGAAGTCTCCGTTGTCAGACTTTGTGGTCATCTTGATTTCGTCTCCGGAGACAGTGCCGTCATGACTGATCGTCATTCCATTAAAGGAAACGGTAAAAGAAATATGGTTGCCTTCGACCTTGCCGTTGCCGATCGCTATTGGATCTCCCTGTGGTCCCTGCACCGTTCCGGTCAGCTTGGTTCCGTCTTGCTTGAACGTAAACGTGACCGTAAAGCTGTTGTCGTCCGGAGTGTTCATTTCCGCGGTCCAGTTGCCGGTAACATCCGCGGCAGCGGCAAACATCCGTTTTACGCCGGACAGAATCAAGACCACGGCGCAGACTGCAATCCAGAATTTCATCTTTCGCATGGTACGAACTCCTTCGCCGGTTTGGCAGCCAGCCGATGGTATTAGGAAGGGCACGCCGGTGTCTACTGTTCGGCAACGGCGACCAGCCGTCCCATCGCGTGTGCCTTTCACGCGTTTGGGTGGCGCGACGCGTGTACCCGTGCGACATAATTCACTTCTTTTTTCCTGCCGCCCGCAGCGCCTCCGCCACGGCCTTCTCCGCCCGCTTCTGTCGCGCCTCCGGACTCCGGTAATAGAAGATCCCCAGCAAATGCCCGCGCCGCTGTACCGGAGTCATCGCCTCCCATCCAGCCAGCGCCCGCGGCTGCCGCCGAAACGCCACCTGCAGAATCGGAGGCAGCTCCCGCTCGCCCTCCATCGCCAGCATCATGCGTTCCGCCACCTGCTCGGCGCGCAGCGTACGGGCCTCAGGGCTTTTGCCGGCGTTTACGGTATTTTCAATGTCCTTGCGCGCCGAGTAGCTCAGTTGCTCAAACCACTGCTTCAGCGCGCGGTCCTGCTTCAGCACTTTCGCCAGCTCCACCGGAACCGCGGCCACGCGCTCCTCCAGGTCCGGTTCTAGAACAATTTCGGCCATCCCACCGACCGCAACCTTCGCGCCCTTCTGCATCTCCTTATTGACCAGCAGCACATGGCCGTCCTTCGCCGAGCCGAACAGGGAAGTCCGAAAAGGAAATCCATTGATCGTTCCGCGAACCTTCAGCCGGTTCCGTTCCGGCCACGCCGTCGTCGGATCAAACGGCACCCGCGCAATCACCCACTTCAGCGCCGTCCCGTCCGGCCCCAGCACTCCGCGAAATTTCTTCTGTGCTCCGGATTTCTTCTGCATGGTCTGGCCGTACTAATTGAGATGGTGGCCCACACAAGCGCTTTTGCTTGTGTGGGGAACACGCTGAACGCTACTTCGGCTGCTGCGGCTGCTGCGGCTGCGAAGGCGGCGTCTGTGGCTGCGCAGGCTGCTGACCGTTCGGAATCTCCTGCCCTTGGTACAGCACCCGAATCGTCGAGTGGTACTGCTTGTAGTTCGTGTACTTCACCGTCTCCCTCATGTGCACGTCCTGGCTCATGTAGCCGTTGCCTCCGGTAAAGTGCAGCACTCCGTCGCCATGCGTATACACCGGGAACCAGTACTTGCCGTCAATCTGCTGGCGATAGGTAATGAAGGGCAGGGACAGGTCTTCATGCCCCCGGCGCAGGTCGTCCGGAACGTTCTTGCCGTCCGTCACCACGATCTGGTGGTCGAGTTGATCCACCCATATCCGCCCCTCGAAATACCGGTGGCGCTTTTCGATCACTTTGGGCGCGATATTGAAGACAAAGGTGTTCACCTGGTCGATTTTCTGTTTGCCGACATAGGTAATGTTGTACTGCTCGGCGTCTTCCGTGGTCAGCACAAAGGGTAGCCGCTCCTCGATGTCCGAGAAGTCCGCCGGGCTCATCGTCACGCGCGTCAGCGTGGTTACCGGCGCGTAGACCACGTCCTCCACGCGCCGGCCACTGGGATCAAACATGATGTTCGTCACCTGAAAATACTGCCCGTCCGGCTTGCCGTCGTCGTTGATCGTCTGCACCTTCACGCTTCGCTGATAGGTGTAGTTGTTCAGCGCGTCGCGGAAAACCGTCTCCTTCGCCGTGAACTCCTTGATCAGTTGCGGTACGGGAATCGGCGGCGGGGAGATCACGAGCGGCCCAAAGCCCGCGTCGAGCGGCATGGAGGTGTAGGAAACCTGCGCACGCGCGGAAACGGCAACAAGAGCCAGCACGACAGAAATAGTCAGAAGGCGAAAACGGGAGACGGCCGACACGAAACACCTCTTTGGAAAACGATCCTACCCAATAGACGCGCAAAGGGAAAGAAACGGATGGGGGCCAGTCCCAGGACAGCCCGTCCTGATCCCGGCCAGCCGCATGTCAACCCCCTCGACCCGCAAAATGCGCCAAGTCATTCCATCCAAAGGTAAAAATGCCATCGCCCGGAATGCCGTTGAATTCTTCCGAAAAGCTATACTGGAAACAGGGGGAGAAAATGTCTATCCCGTCCGGCACAGGGACCCACCTCCCGCGCTAAGTGATTGAATAATTGTGACATATCGTTAAGTCCTTTATTGAGTATGAACTACAGACGCAAGCCACCCGTAACCAGAAGAAAACAAAGGAGAGCGGGAGAAATTTTTCAACCGCTTTCCCGGAAATCTCGATATCAGAACTTCCGATCTAATAGGCTGCGGGCAAATTGCAAATAAGCATCCTGTTTTTCATCACATGCCAATAAGCCTAAGGGTTTTAATACTTACGGGAAACAGCCAGTCAATCCTCTTTGTTTTCTACGAACTACACATTTTGTCGCCGCCGATAACGAGCCCCGGCTCCCGAGCCTGGACCTCGGACCCGGTCTTCCGCTGTACCATAATCCGGTGATGAGGGAATCCGAATGGCACGAATCCGGTGCGCGGCAGTTTTTCTCCTGGCCTGCTTTTTGGGGTGCCTTTTGAGCGCGGCGGCGGGAGCGCAGCCGCGCCGCCCCATGACCTTCAATGACCTGATGCAGATGCGTCGGCTCGGCGACATCGCCGTCTCGCCCGACGGCCGCTGGGTCATGTATTCGGCAACCGACGTGGACCTCGAAAAGAACACCCGGACCCCCCACCTCTGGATCGTCCCGATCGCAGGCGGCGAGGCCCGCGCGCTGACCGACTCCATGGCCGGCGAGGACCGGGGGCGCTTTTCGCCCGACGGCAAGCAGATTTTGTTCCAAAGCGAGCGCGAAGGCGGCAAGCAGATCTGGCTCGCCGACTTCGACACCGCAAAGGGAACCATCGGCGAGCCGCACCAGCTTACCTCGCTCAGCACCGGAGTCGACGGCGCCATGTGGTTCCCGGACAGCACGCAGATTCTCTTCAAGTCCAAGGTCTATCCCGAGTGCCCCGACGACGCCTGCAACCGGCAGCGCGACGAGGAGCGCGAGCAGTCCAAGGTGAAGGCCAGGATTTTCACCCATCTGCTCTACCGGCACTGGGACGCCTTCACCGGCGACAAGCGCAGCCACCTGTTTCTGGTCTCGGCGAAAGGAGGCACGCCGCGCGACCTGACCCCGGGCGACGAGGACAACGTCCCGGCCTTCCAGCTCGACGGCCCGGAGCAGTATGCGTTTTCGCCCGATGGCAAAGAGATCGCATTCGAGCAGAAGCAGGTTCCGGTTCCGGCCATCAGCACCAACATCGATATCTTCACCCTGCGGCTCGACGACCCCAACGCGAAGCCGGTGAAGATTTCGACCTCGCCGGGCGGCGACCACACGCCCCGCTACTCGCCCGACGGTCGGTACATCGCATGGCGCTCGCAGGCCCGCGCCGGCTACGAAAGCGACCGCTTCCGGCTGGTCGTCTACGACCGCCAGACGAAGAAGATTCGCCAGGTGCTGCCCAAGTTCGACCGCTGGATCGACGGCCTCGCCTGGGCTCCCGGCTCGCGCACCATCTACTTCACCTACCCGGACGAAGGCGACGAGCGCATCGGCTCCGTCGCCGTCGACGGCTCGCATCTGGTGCGCTACACCCGCCGCGGCGAGTACGGCGATCTGCACCCCACGCCGGATGGCAAGCTGCTTATCGCTGCCAAAATGACCATGCGCATGCCCGGCGAGGTTTACGTGCTCAACGTCGGCGAGAAGCAGGAAGAACCGCGGGCCGTCAAGAAGGCGACTTCGGCGTCACCAGCCTTCGCGGTGGCTCCGCAGCGCCAGCTCTCGCACCTGAACGATGCGCTGCTCGACCAGCTCGACATGCAGGAGATGGAGGCCTTCTGGTTCCTTTCTGTCGGGCGCGTGCGCGTCCAGGGATTCATCATCAAGCCGCCGAACTTCGACCCGGCGAAGAAGTATCCGGTCAAGTTCCTCATCCACGGAGGCCCGCAGGGCGCGTGGGGCGAGGGCTGGAGCTATCGCTGGAACGCCGAGCTGTTCGCCGCCAACGGATACGTCGTCGTCATGATCAACCCGCGCGGCTCCACCGGCTACGGCCAGGCGTTCATCGACGGAGTCAACGGCGACTGGGGCGGCAAGCCCTACATCGACCTCATGCGCGGCCTCGACTATGCCGAGCAGCACTACCCGTTCATCGACAAGACGCGCGAGTGCGCACTCGGCGCCAGCTTCGGCGGCTACATGGTCAACTGGATTCTGGGCCACACCCATCGCTTCCGCTGCATCGTCTCGCACGACGGCATGTTCGACCCCGAGTCGGCCTACGGAACCACCGAAGAGCTTTGGTTCAACGAGTCGGAGTTCAAGGGCACTCCCTGGACCAACCGCGCCATGTACCGCCGCTGGTCACCCATGCTGGCGGAGAAGAACTTCAAAACGCCGACGCTGGTGATTCACTCGCAGCTCGATTACCGGCTCGACGTTTCCGAGGGTTACCAGCTCTTCACCGCGCTCCAGCGCATGAACGTCCCGTCCAAAATGCTCTACTTCCCCGACGAAGGCCACTGGGTGCTGAAGCCCCAAAACTCCCAGCTCTGGTACAAGACCGTCAACGACTGGGTCGACCAGTGGACGAAGTAGCGTCATGCCTTTTCGCGCCCGAAAGAAGCCCGAGCCGCTGAGCCAGTCCGCGCTCTACGAGTACACGGCCGGCGCGCTCGGCCGCCACATGCGCACCGTGGCCGAGCTCACGCGCCTCATGCGCCGGAGGGTCGAACCCGGCGAAAGCGGCCAGGCGAAGATTGAAGCTGTCATCGCGCGGCTCAAGGAATACGGCTATCTGAATGACGCCGACTACGCCGCCAACTACGCGCGGTTGCGGCAGGAAAACGCCAGCTTCGGCAAGCGGCGCGTGCGCCAGGACCTCGCCGTCAAGGGAGTCCACCCCGAGCTGATTGCCGAAACGCTCGACACGGCTTACCAAAACGTGAACGAAGAGGCACTGGCCCGGCGTCACCTGGAACGCAAGGGCGTGAAGAAGCCCACGACCCAGAAGGAAGCGGCCCGCGTGCTGCGAATGCTGATGCGCGCCGGGTTCTCGACCGGCGTGGTGTTTTCCATCCTGAAGAATTGGAACGTGCCGGAAGACGCGCTGTCCGGCCTCGAGTCCGCCGCCGAGGACGAATCGGCTGACTGAAGCCGTTCTTCGATTCTCCTCGCATTTACCGAATTTCGCAGGTATAAGGGCAAAGGAAACCTAGGGATGCGAACTTTTCTGATAACGCTGGTTCTGGTCTCGCTCGCCACTGAAGCGGTGGGCCAAACCACCCCGCCTTCGAAGATTTCACTTATACCTCCCGGACGATGTCCAAGGGGCTTTATTTCAACGAGACATTGGGAATACGGCTAAAGATTCCAAAGGGATGGTCCGCGACTGTCGATCCAAAGGATCTTCCAAGTCTCGATCAGAGAAATGCTGATGGCCGGTGAATCGATGTTCGAAAATTGTGCTGTCCATACAAAAGCCAAAATCAAGGAAAGGTCGGGTCAGCTCGTTAGAAGTGGTGCTTGCACTTGACCCTGCTTGTTTTCCTGGTGCGAAGTTTCCCGATTCATTCGAGGACCGGAGCGGCATCCAAAAGTTCGCAGACTACATTTTCAATGCCTTTGGTGGAACGCCGTTCATATCGCACAAGAGCGGCGCTGACATCTCCGCAGTTCATCCGGAAGGGAAACTCGTCATCGCCCTTACAGGAGAGGACATCATCAATGGTGTCGCAGGCCCGGAGCCGGTCACTGACAAGCCACTCCACGTTAATACATTGCTTGGCATAACCAGAGAGGATGGCTACTGGATCGCGTGGGGAGCCCTGGTGGACGATGCGGCAAAAAGAGAACTGATGAAGGCACACATTCAATTCAAGCTTGAGCCCTAAGTGGACTCCGTCGAGGGAAAACGCCTACGCCGAGAGCGATTCGGCTGACTGATTCAGCGCGTCCTCTGTAAACTCAAATCATGCCATCCAGCACGACAAATAAATGGACGGGCGCGGAAATTCGCGAAACCTTCCTGCGTTTTTTTGAGTCGAAGGGGCACCGCCGCGTGCATAGCTCCTCTCTCGTTCCTGCCAACGACCCTACACTGCTGTTTACTAACGCCGGGATGAATCAGTTCAAGGACGTCTTCCTCGGCCTCGAGCGCCGCAGCTACTCATGCGCCACCAGCTCGCAGAAGTGCGTTCGCGCCGGCGGCAAACACAACGACCTGGAGAACGTAGGCTTCACGCGCCGCCATCACACCTTCTTCGAGATGCTCGGCAACTTCAGCTTCGGCGACTACTTCAAGTCCGACGCCATCGCCTACGCATGGGAGCTGGTCACCTCGCCCGAATGGTTCGGCATCCCCAAGGACAAGCTCTACGTCACCATCTTCAAGGGCGAGAACGGCGTTCCCCGCGACGACGAGGCCTATAACCTATGGCTGGCACAGGGCGTTCCTCCGGAACGAATTGGCGAGTACGGCGCGAAGGATAATTTCTGGCAGATGGGCGACACCGGCCCCTGCGGCCCGTGTTCCGAAATCTTCTACGACATGGGCATCGAAGCCGCTGAAACCCCCGGCGTAGACAAGCCCTTCGGCCAGGACGAAGCCCGCTACGTCGAGATATGGAACCTCGTCTTCATGCAGTTCGACCGCGCCCTCGATCCGAAAACGGGGCGAGGCAAGCTCGCCCCGCTGCCCAAGCCCTCCATCGACACTGGAGCCGGCCTCGAGCGCCTGGCCGCCGTGCTGCAAGGCAAAGTCTCGAATTTCGACACAGACCTGTTCACGCCGCTGATTGCGCGCGCGGGCGAGTTGACCGGAACTGTATATAAGGATGGAACGGCGCAGTCCGATGCTTCGCTGCGCATCATTGCTGACCACGCGCGCTGCGCAACCTTCCTGATTTCCGACGGAGTACTGCCCGCGAATGAAGGCCGCAGCTACGTGCTGCGCAAGATTCTGCGCCGCGGCATCCGCCACGGCCGCTTGCTCGGCCAGGAAAATCCGTTCATGCGAGACATGGTCTTCGCCGTCCGCGACGAGATGGCTGGTGCCTACCCGGAGTTGAAGGAATCCGCCGAGCGCGTAGCTAAGGTAGTCGAAGCGGAAGAGCGGCAGTTCGCGCGCGTGCTGGAAATTGGTTGGAGAAAGATGGAGGAAGAATTCGCGTGGGCCTATCAGCCCTTTTCCGCGCAAGCCGCCGAACTCGAATCTAACCCGCCTAACCCTACGGTCAGCGCCGTCGCCGGAATGACATTTACCGGAATCGGATCGGGCATGAGACACCCGTTGGCCATCCTCAACGCAAGTGGGATTAGTGTTCCGTTTGACGGGAAAAGGGCGTTTCACCTATATGAAACTTATGGGCTCCCGCTCGATTTCATAAGCGAAGCCGCCCACGACATGGGACTTCACTTTGATCTAACCGGTTTCGAGCAAGCCCGCGCCGAGGAGCAGGCCCGCGCCCGCGCCTCATGGAAAGGCGGCACGAAGCAATCCGCGAGCCCCGTGTTTCGTGAGCTTCCGAAGACGATCTTCGAGGGCTACAAGCAGCTCAAGGTTGAGGGAGCCGAGGTTCTGGCCATAATTAAGGATGGCTTGGGCGTTCCCAGCGCCAACGCGGGCGATGCGGTTGAGGTCGTTCTCGACCAAACCAGCTTCTACGCCGACTCGGGCGGACAGGTGGGCGACATCGGATGGCTCTACTCCGACGACCACAACTCCGTCGTCGCTGACGTAAGCGGATGCACCAAGCCGGTGCAGGGAGTGTTTTCTCATAAAGCGATCCTGCGCCAGCCGCTGGCGGTGGGCGCCAAAGTTGATACTGTTGTTGACGCCAGCAACCGCAATGCCACCCGCCGCAATCACACGGCTACGCATCTGCTCCAAGCCGCGCTGCGCGAGATATTGGGCAAGCATGTGAAGCAGGCGGGCTCGCTCAATGATGCAACACGGCTGCGCTTTGACTTCTCGCACTTCACTTCCATCGCCGACGAGGAGTTGCAGGACATCGAAGACCTTATCAATAAGGAAGTGCTCCACAACCTCAAGGTGGAAACGCTGGTGGACGTTCCGATTGACGTGGCCGTCAACGAGTACCATGCCATGGCTCTCTTCGGCGAGAAGTACGGCGAGAAGGTGCGCGTGGTGAAGATCGGCGATTTTTCAACCGAGCTTTGCGGCGGTACGCACACTGGAGCTACGGGTGAAATCGGCGTGGTCAAGCTGCTCAGTGAGGGCAGTGTGTCCTCCGGAGTCCGGCGCGTGGAGGCCGTGACAGGGCTCGGCGCTCTCAACGAGTTCCGGCGCGGTTTCGACGTGGCGCAGCTTGCTTCTCAGCTTGCTCCCAGCGCGGAGATGACGCCAGCGGACGCGCTGCGCGCCCGTCTCGCCGCCCAGGACGAGGAGTTGAAAAAGCTGCGGCGCGAACTGGATCAGGCACGGATGAAGTCGGCGGCGTCGGCAGTATCGGGCGCGGCGGACCAGGCCGTCGAGGTAAAGGGAATCAAGGTGCTGGCGCAGCGCGTCAACGCGCTCGACCGCGGCCAGATGCGGACCCTCGTCGATAACTTGCGCAACAAGCTCGGCTCGGGCGTAGTCGTGCTCGGCTCGGCGGACGCCGAAGGCAAGGTCGCGCTGATTGTCGGCGTAACCAGGGACCTGACGGCAAAGGTTCAGGCGGGCAAGATCGTCGGACAAATCGCCAAGCTCGTTGGCGGGTCCGGCGGAGGCCGCCCCGACATGGCCGAGGCCGGAGGCAAAGATCCCAGTCAACTGGACGCAGCGCTGAAGAGCGCAGCGGATGTTGTTGGGGGACTGATCGGCTAGATATTGTGTGACTCGGCATCGAAATTTTGCAGAAATCGTGCGATGCTAGACTGACGCGAGTTTGGAGTTTTCTATGATGTTTCACGTCATTCTCGAAAAGGCGGAGGACGGCTGGATCGTAGCCGAATGTCCCGCACTGCCCGGTTGTGTCTCGCAGGGCCGTGATGAAAAAGAGGCACTGGAGAATATTCGCGAAGCCATCACCGCTTGGATGTGGGCGGAAGATCAGAAAGCAATGAGGGAGATTCCTGCCGAACAGACACAGATTGTTATTGCAGTCTGATTTTCACCAGAATGGCCCGTTTTCCCTCATTTTCCACAATCTTAATGCACTGTAGGAGGTGCATAGGGCGAGCTGTGATTGCGCTAGAGTTAAGTGTATGGGTAAGCTCGCAAATATCTCAGGCAAAGAGGCTGTCAAAGCGTTCGGCGAGGCCGAATGGACTTTGATCGGTCAAGTCGGCAGCCATTGCATGATGACAAAAAATAGCGAGCGAGCCAATCTCTCCATCCCTCAGCACAAAGAGCTTTCGACGGGAACGCTTCGGGCATTGATCCGTGCGGCTGGCATGACAGTAGATGAATTCTTAGAGCTACTCTGATCAAGCTGACGCATGTGCCGATTTGGATGAACCGGGGTTGCGAACTGGGTTCATCCTGCTCTTTGCGGCCCGCTCTGAACCTATAATCTGGAGTGTGCCGGCTTCCATTTTCCATGCAGGACGCACTCGCCTGCTCGCGATTGCCGGCTGCTTCTGCCTGCTTGGCGGGCTGTCGGCTTTTGCGGCCTCGCGACGCGCGGCGGGCGTTCCGCTCATCACCGGCATCCGCTACTGGTCCACCCCCCAGTACACCCGCGTGGCCATCGATCTGCAGAGTCAGGTGCGCTACCAGACCGTTCACGTGTCAAGCCCCAATCGCGTCTTCTTTGATTTCTATGGGGTGCGCCTCTCGCCAAGACTGGTCGGCAAGTCCGACCACGTGATCGACGAGGGGTTTCTCCGGCAGATTCGCGCCGAACAGCTCTCGGACGATGTCACTCGCATTGTTCTGAACGTGAGCGAATCCAGCCAATACTACGCGTTCTTCCTGCCCAACCCGGCACGGCTGATCATCGACGTGCGTGGAAGCGAGACGGGGGCGAAGCCAGCCTACACAGTCCCGGCCTCGACACCAACACCGCCCCCCGCACCGACGCGGCGCACTCGCGTGAGCACTTCCAACCTTGCCGCGGCCAGGGGAATCGGCTTGGGCTCCGAGGTGGTTCCCTCAGACCGGCTTGGAGAGCCAGTCACGTTGGCGCGGAACCGAATCATGCGCAACCAACCGGAGGCCGAGGACGATTCGGATTTCTGGCAGCCGAAGCCTGCCCTCGTGGCTAAACCAAATTCGCTGACAACCCCAACGATGCGAACCAATGAGCTTGCGGCGGCTTCTGCACCAGTGACTCCTTTGGCGAAGGCGCATTCCTCCACATCCCGCTCGACCAGGGGCCGCAACCAAGCTACCATCCCGGATGAAGCCCATGCCACGCCTCTGCTCGCGAATGGCGAGCCATCGATGGCCCGCACACTCGGCCTGAAGATCAACCGCATCGTCGTGGATGCCGGCCATGGCGGACACGATTCCGGGACCCTGGGCCCGGGCGGCATCGAGGAGAAAAACGTGGTGCTCGACGTGGCGCTGCGGCTGGGAGCGCTGCTGAAGCAGCGGCTCGGCGCGGACGTGATCTACACCCGCGACACCGACACTTTTGTACCGCTGGAGACGCGCACGGAGATTGCCAACAAGGCGAATGCCGATCTATTCATTTCGATTCACGCCAACTCCAGCTCCGACCCTACCGTGCGCGGAGTGGAAACGTATTACCTGAACTTTACGACCTCGGCCGACGCGCTCGCAGTCGCGGCACGCGAGAACGCCGTGTCCGACCAGTCGATCCACGAGCTTTCCGACCTGGTGAAGAAGATCGCGCTGCAGGACAAGGTCAGCGAGTCGCGCCAATTCGCGTCGGATGTAGATACGAGCCTCTACGATGGACTGGAGACCGGCAATCCCGGGCTTAAGGACCGTGGCGTCAAGAAGGCCCCATTTGTAGTGCTGATCGGCGCAAATATGCCGTCGATTCTGGCCGAGATCTCCTTTCTTACCAACCCGGAGTCCGCCAGCGAGCTGCGGCGCGCCCAGTATCGGGAACGCATTGCCGAGGCGCTTTACAAAGGGGTTGCGCGCTATGTGGAGAGCCTGGACGGCGTGCGGTTGGCCGATGCCTCAGCGCAGAGTTCGCGCTAGAAGCTGACGTGTCGAGCGAGTCGTCCTGCAGTGGTGATAACCTCAGGTTGAATGGCCTCTTTGCTTCGTTCCGTTGGCCGCTACGCCGGACTGGCGACCTGTTCTCTGGTTCTTGCCGCATCCTGTGTTTTCGGGCAAACCACTCATTCCGCTTCAACGAATTCTCCTGCGCACAAGTCTCTTTTGCCGGCCAAGTTTGCCGGTTGGGTAGAGCAGGGTGCGTCCAAAACCGGGACGGCTCCATCGTTTGCGGACACGGCTAATGCGGATGTCTTATCCGAATACGGCCTGAAGGATTTTGCTGATGCCTCGTATCGTCATGGAGCCGCCGTTGTGAACCTGCGCGCAATGCGCTTTGCCGATGCCACTGGCGCGTACGGAGCGTTCACCTTCTATCGCAAACCCGACATGAAGCCGAAGTTAGTCGGAAGAGGCGCAGCCGCAGACGCGCACGAAGTCGTCTTCTGGTCAGGAACCACTGTGGTGGAGGCGACGTTTGGAACGTCAGGCGCTCCTCCGGTGTCTTCGCTGAGGGCGCTGGTCGCGGACCTGCCGCCGGCATCCGGTTCCAGCGGAGTCGCACCCTCGCTGCCCGACTATCTACCAGCGGAATCGCTTGATCAATCGACCGTCCGCTATGCAATTGGCCCGGCGGCGTACGCGCAGGGCGGCGGCGTTCTTCCGGCGGGCGCAATCGACTTCAGCCGGGATGCCGAAGTGGTTACAGCGCAATACGACACGCACCATGGCCGGGGAACCCTGACGCTCATCGAGTATCCAACGCCGCAGATGACCATTCAGGCAGAGAAGGCGCTCAGCGCGTTGCTCAAAGGGCCGTTGCCCGCGACACTGCAGGGGAGTAGCCCCGCTGCTCTAGGCGTACATCGCAGCGGGCCAATCGTCGCCGTAACCAGCGGCCAGTTTTCCGCGGCGGAATCGCGGGCGCTGCTTGGCAAAGTGAAGTACCAAGCGGAAGTCACATGGAGCCGGCCCAGCAGCAGCGCAAGCGAGGTGAAGAAGGCGGCGCAGATGTTGGTCGGCATCGCGTATCTCACGGCGATTCTCATCGCGTGCGCGCTTGTGCTTGCGGCGTTTTTTGGCGGAGGGCGCGCGCTGTGGCGCACGATGCACGGTAAGCCGGCGTCATCGGTCTACGAAGAAGACTTCATCAGCCTCAACCTGACCGGCTGGCATCCGGGTTCACGACAAAAATCGCCCTAGATGTGGTGCGGTTTGAAGATTAAGTAGCTCATTAAAAAGGAACTGTGATAAATTTCTAGGCCGCCAGGGCGAAATACTGGCGAATAAAGCGCTGCAAACAGCAAATTTTATGATTTTCTATGTTACTCAATCTAAACATCTTAAATCTTCCATGATTTTGCCTTGACACCCTCTGCGTCCAACCATAGTATTTCGCCAGAAAGTTCTGATGGCTTTGCCTCCGTTGGAACTATTCTCCCTAACGAAAAGGCCGCCCGGTTGCCGGACGGCCTTTTCATGCCCGATGCGAGGTTCATGAAGAGTGAGATGATGCCAGTGGTCGGGGCGGAGGGATTCGAAGCCTCGTCCCCAAGTGGCCGCTCGTTGGGCCGCGTTCCAACCGGAGCAGTGCTGAAGAAAGTGCTGCAAGATGGGGGCTTCGTGTGGATTCCCCAGATATTCAGCAAAATGCAACAGGGCGACGACGCGCCAGCATATCGACGGCTTACGTGATCACGGTCCAGGCGCGCGGCGGCCTGGATCGAGGAACTGACTTTGCAGTTTCGCCGACGACGTTTCGTTGCCCGCAACTCATCTTCATCCGGTTTGGGAATACGTTGCATCATACTGCGACAGTTGCACCGCCGTGACAGGGTTCCAGACCACCGCCTTTTGGAAGCAATTTGCATTCGCTCAAATAAAGGCCGCGTTGGCCGAACTCCCGATAACGTTTTCCAGTGGTAAGCTTAACAACTGAATCGCGGGGTATCGATCCGGGTATCGGGAAAAGCCAGGAACTACGACGTATTCAATCGGCACTTTGGAGAATTGAGATGACACGATTTGGATGGCGAGGATTAGCAGGCATTGTCGTCTGCTTCGGCGTGCTGGCCGGCGGAGGCTCGGCGGAACGGGCGCGGGCGCAGAATGTTTCGGCGCTGCCGTATATGAATCCCAATCTGACACCCAGGCAGCGGGCAGAAGATCTGGTCCACCGCATGACGCTTGAGGAGAAGGCCTCACAAATGGTGAATGACGCCCGCGCGATTCCGCGGCTCAAGGTCCCTGCCTACAACTGGTGGAGTGAGGCGCTCCACGGGATAATCAACACCGGCGTCACCGAATTTCCCGAGCCGATCGGCCTGGGTGCGACCTTCGACGTGCCTGGAGTCCACGCCATGGCGACCGATATCGGCATCGAGGGACGAATTAAACATGTGCAGGATGTCCGCGCCGGACATAACGGAATCATGGGAGGTCTCGACTTCTGGGCGCCCAACCTCAACATCTTCCGCGATCCGCGCTGGGGACGCGGCCAGGAAACCTACGGAGAAGATCCGTTCCTCACCAGCCATATGGGGGTTGCGTTTGTCACAGGAATGCAAGGCAATAACCCGAAGTATTACCTCACAATCGCGACGCCCAAGCACTTCGACGTGCACAGCGGGCCGGAGCCTACGCGGCACTTCGCCGACGTGGACGTGAGCAAGCACGACGAAATGGATACCTATCTGCCTGCGTTTCGGGCTGCCATCGTCCAGGGCCACGCGGGATCGGTGATGTGCGCCTACAACGCCATCAATGGACAGCCGGCGTGCGCGAATCAATTCACGCTGGTCCATGAGCTGCGCAACGCGTGGGGATTCAAGGGCTATGTTGTCTCCGACTGCGACGCGGTCCGGGATATCTTTACCGGACACCACTATCGGCCAACCCAGGCCCAGGCCACGGCGATCTCGGTCATACGCGGCATGGACAACGAATGTTACGATGCCGGCCCCACGCTCAAGAGTGACCGCGACTACAAACCCTTCATCCAAGCCGTGCAGCACGGCTACCTCCCTGAAAGCACGTTAGACACGGCCCTGGTTCGCCTGTTCACAGCGCGAATCAAGCTGGGCATGTTCGATCCGCCAAGCATGGTCCCTTACACGAAGATCCCCGAAAGCGAGCTCAGCAGCCCGGCGCACCGCGCTCTGGCCCTCAAGTTAGCTGACGAATCCATGGTGCTGCTCAAAAACGACGGAACGCTTCCGCTCAAACCTGGAATCAAGAGGATCGCCGTGGTCGGCCC
>JBAPRH010000052.1:0-98515 GCA_049280995.1 Acidobacteriaceae bacterium | reverse complement strand
AACTCCAGATTCAACTGGTCGAGTTTTCCGGGGGCACGTCAGAAGTAAGCTCAAATTACCCACAAAATAAAAACGCAGCTTGTGGGCTGCGTCTTCCAGAGACTGAATTTTTCTCTACCTTTAGTTTAGCAAGTGGAGAGAATTCAGATGCATCGGTGAGAACCTTTCGATTGTTAGGCTTGAGGGGCGGAGGGGTTGACATGTTTTTGGGATGAGCCCTCGGAGTGAAACTAACCCTCCCACATCTCAAAAGCGAGACGTGGGGAACCCGGCAGCTTCACGAAGAGCGCGTCGAATTGTCTCTGTCCGATTTTCACCTCTTAGACTCCAATACGTCTGCCTCAAATTCCTGCAAATATTGAATATGCAAATCAGTTGGAAGAGGGGCTTCTGAAAAGAATCTGTTTTCCCCGAATCTAGTATCGACTCTGTTCTGAATAGTGAAAGAAGCGATGCCGCTTTTTCGTATCGCTGGGTCGTGTCCAACAGATACGGAATTCGCTTGATACGGTAAACCGCCGAATACCCTGTCAGTGAAGGCAGAAGTTTTATGGGCCAATTTCTCTAATGGGGAGCTAAACGCTGCTAGGAGCGGAAAATCGGTCGAGAAAACCAAATCACTGACATAGCCCCACCGAGTGATTTTATCGGGAGAATATGTTAATCCCAGATCCTGTTTCCCCCACTCCAACATTTCCTGCAAGATGTTCTTCGAATCCTCTGTATTGGAAACGGTGTCGATGAAAATCGCCCGATTGTATATTTTCATCGTATCGATCAAAAGATCGCCAAACCTTCCAGACTCGAATAGAACGCCCTTATTTAGCAAGTCGAAGTCTTCTATTTTAGTGGGGAAAACTTTGAAATCATACTTCCCCACGATAAATGGAACGCAGTCCGCCAATCGGATTTTGCCCCCAACGTTCAATTCATCGATTTCTAGAAACGCGAAGGCTCTGGCTTTCGTGATGGCTAGTAAGTTCATTGTGTCCCCGTCATCGGAATCCCGCCGTATTGTCCCTGTCCGCGGCCACCGAGTGAATCGTTCCGGATAGTGCTTTGCATCTGGCAAAGGTTGTCGAGAGCTTTTTCCCGCGTAGCAGAATTATCGCTGAGTTCAACCTGGGGTGTATCCGCTTGCTGTTTCACCATCTGCCCTAATATCTTCTTGCCGAGCTCCCAAGTTTCCTCGGCCTCTAAATTCCGCAAATCCTCTTCAAAAGTGGGGACGCGAAAATCATTTAAGTCAACGTCATCGTCATCGTCAACAAATTTGCTGAAGGGAATAAAACGCACTTGAAGAGCTACATCGAAAGCGGATGCTAACCGCAATAAAGTATCGAGATTTAGTTTCCTCTCCCCGGGACGTTCAATTTCGGAAATTCGCGGTTGCGACATTCCAGCCGCTTCTGCAAGCTGTGGTTGAGTCCACTCTCGGTTTTCGCGCAAAGCTCTGCACTGCATAGGGAGACCAACACGGATTTGCGCTGCAACAAATTCGTCCCTATATTCCTTACTTCTCAGTTGCGTGACCAGTGAAGATTGAGTATCCATCGAGCGAAGCTTCCCCCGTAAGCAGATAATTCTTTCGCTTTAATAGCAATTCCAATGCCGTAGGCGGATCGTATTTATTAGCATTATGTGTCCAACCAAGAAGCATCACAAATTCATCATCTGCTGCGAAATAACCACCTATCCGGTGAGGAACGTTCTCACTTCTCCATCGCAGTTCCAGGAAACCTTTTAAGTGCCTTCCTGAAAGAAATCTAATGTCGGGATAGACCCAACTTTTCTTTTTGGCCATATTGCGAATGAATACATCCATATCCGCGCGGCGACGGATCGAAAGCGAAGTACGCCAATCTCCGATGGCCCTCCTCTTCATCGGAGAGACATACTGAAACAGCCGCCACAAAATCACCCTATCAGATTTTCCGTATATCCCCAAAGGAACATCCGCCTTAACGAGACATACGAATAAACGTATGTTTGGAGAAGCGGAAGGCGCGAGCAAGGTGCTCTAGCGGAATTACCCGTGAAATCCTGTCGAGGGACTGGGGTTCGATTCCTCCGCCTTCCGCCGTTCACTCATTTCAAACCTGTTATATCCTCCTGTCAAGGAAAACCCTGTCAGGGCCTCTTTGTTGCGCCAAGAACAGGACCGAACTTTAGTTGGCCGCTTTTGTAGCGAACCGGCTTACTGCTGGCCGCTTCCCCGTCTGCCGCCCTTCAGCTTCCCGCGAAGACGAGGCATTGGGGGCGCGAGATGGGGAAGGTTTTTCCGCTCTCGGCGAGGCGGCCGGTGTGCGCGTCGCGGGCGAAGACGGCGATGGTGTCTCCCACCTGATTGGCGACCAGCACGAATTTTTCCGTCGGGTCGAGCGCGAGGTCGCGGGGGACTTTGCCTCCGCTGGGGGTGCGGGCGAGGAAGGTGAGCTTGCCGGTGGCGGGATCGACGGCAAAGCTGTCGAGGCAATCGTAGCCGCGATTGGCGGCGTAGGCGTGGCGGCCGTCGCGGGTGACGACGATGTCGCATCCGGTGGATGTGGGGCCGGTGTAGTTTTCAGGGATCAGGCTGAGCTTCTGGATGAGTTCGAAGTCGCCGTTGTGCGCATGCCAGCGAAGCACCTGGACGCTCGAGTCGAGTTCGTCGACGCAGTAGGCGATTTTGCCGTTGGGGTGGAAACGCAGGGCACGCGGGCCGGAGGCGGGCGCGGACTTCCACAGCGGCGGGTCGTTGGGCGTGAGCTTTGCTGTGGCCGGGTCGAGCTTGTAGATGTGGATGCAGTCGAGCCCGAGGTCGTTGACGTAGAGATAGCGATTGTCGGGCGAGGGGGTAACGCGGTGCGCGTGCGGACCCTCCTGCCGGTCGGCGACCGGGCCGTGGCCGTGGTACTGGAAGTGCGAGACGATCTCGCTGAGCTTGCCGGAATCCTCCACATGGAAGGATGAGGCGCTGCCGCTGTTGTAGTTGGCGCAGAAGACGGCGCGTCCGGTGTGGTCGGTGTTGACGTTGCAGGTGCCGGTGCCTCCGGTGACGACGGCGTTGAGCATGGTGAGTTTGGCGCCGTGGACGGCGAAAGCGGTCACGCCTCCGCTGTGCTGGCCGTGGAAATCCTCGGCTTCGTTGGCGGCGTAGAGATGGCGGCCGTTGGGGGCCAGCGTGAGGTAGGTGGGCATTTCGACTTCGGCGGCGAGAGCCTGCTCGGTGAGCTCGCCGGTCGCTGGATCCCAGCGATAGGTGTAAATGCCCTTGCTGGTGCCGGGGGTGGTCTGGGTCCCGACAAAGAGCAACCGTCGCTCGCCGGATTTTGCTTCCGGATTTTTATCCATCTTTGCTCCTGTTTTTGCTCCCAGATGCTCTGCGCCCCAGGCCTGGGCCGCCAAGGGAGCAATGGCCATGGCTGCTACAAACTTCCGCCGATCGATAAGGTTAGACATGCCAACCATCATCGCTGATTCGTGAGATGCCGTCTATCCCCACGTCAGGGGTCAGCAGCCAGTGTGTTCCCCACTCACGCGAGCTTGAGTGGGTCACCAAGATTTCGCTCAGTAATCGCCGCCTTCGCCGTAGGAGAGGTTTTCAAAGCGGGTGCATTTAGCGAGGTAGGCCAGATGCACTGATCCCGTTGGTCCATTGCGCTGCTTGGCGATGATGATTTCGGCTTTGTTCGCGGTGTCAGGATCCGGCTGGCCGTTTTCATCGCGGTTGTAGTAACTCTCGCGATGGATAAAGGCGACAACGTCGGCGTCCTGCTCGATGGATCCCGACTCGCGGAGGTCGGAGAGTATGGGCTTTTTGTCGCCGCCGCGTTGCTCGGAGGCGCGGGAGAGCTGCGACAGCGCGATGACGGGGATGTTCAATTCTTTGGCGAGGGCTTTGAGGCCGCGCGAGATCGACGACACTTCCTGCGTCCGGTTTTCGTAGCGTTTCTGGCCGGGGCCGCTGGCGCTGCCGCTCATCAACTGCATATAGTCGATGACGATGAGGTCGAGGCGTCCGCGGGACTGGCGCAGGCGGCGGGCCTTGGCGCGCATTTCGCTGAGCGAGATACCAGGTGTGTCGTCGATGTAGATCTGGGCTTCGACAAGACGTTCGAGCGCGGAGGAAAGCTTTTCATGGTCTTCGCGGCCGAGGAAGCCTTTCTGGATCTTCTGCGAATCAACCAGGGCTTCGGACGCTAACATGCGGCGGAGCAGCGATTCCTTGCTCATTTCGAGGGAGAAGACGGCGACGGTTTTCGCTCCGCGGACGGCGGCGTTTTGCGCGATGTTGATGGCCAGGGCGGTCTTGCCCATGGAGGGACGGGCGGCGATGATGACAAGCTCGGAATTCTGGAGGCCGCTGGTCATGCGGTCGAATTCGTCGAAGTAGGTCGCGAGGCCGGTGACTTCACGGCCCTCCTTATAGAGGTTGTCGATGGTGCCGAAGGAGTCGCGAACGATCTCCGGAATGCCGGCGAAGCCGCGCGTGATGCCCTTCTCGGTGACTTCGAGCAGCGAGCTCTCGGCGGCGTTGAGAACTTCGAGCGCTTCTTCGCTCTGATCGGCGGCGCGGGTAATCGCTCCTGAGCAGATGTTGATGAGCTGGCGGAGGAGCGACTTATCTTTGACGATTCTTACGTATTCTTCGATGGACAGGCGGCGCGGCAGGCCCTCGGTGAGCGACGCGAGATAGGCGACACCGCCAACGGCTTCGACCTCTTTGCGGCGGGCAAGCTCTTCGGCGAGGGTGACGATATCGACGGCGCGTCCCGCGTCGATCAGCTCGGCCATGCGGGCGAAGATGCGCTGGTGGGAGTCGAGGGCGAAGTCTTCGGCGTGGAGCTTTTCTGCGGCTTCGTTGAAAGCGTAATTGTCGAGGAGGACGGCGCCGAGGATGGAGCGCTCGGCGTCGACAGAGGCGGGCAGGCCGCGCTCGAAGGAAATGTCCGCCTGGGTTGCCATGGAGCTAGTTTAGGCCCGCAAGCGGAGTGTTACCTCCTCTGCAAAAAGGGGCATAAATGTGTGAAATACGCCTGCTATCTGGCGCCGCATTTATGATTGGGGCAAGAGGTTTTCAGCTTGAAGATACGAAAGAGCCTGATGTTTCCGGCAGTCGCGCTGGCTTTGGCTGCCGCTGCCTCTGTTCCCCCGATTGCACAGTCCCAAGAGGATACGCAGCAGAACTCGCAGGTGGCAGCGTTCCAGAAGATCGAAGACCAGTGGAGCACGTCACTGGCCAAGCAAGACCAGTTCACGCTGGAGACGATCTTGTCGCCGACTTTTGTCGATATTTCCTCGACCGGCGAGAAGATGACGCGGGACCAGCAGGTGGCGGCACTGTTCGAGACCGGCGCGGCCCGCGTGCAGACGATTCAGCAGAAGGTGGACAATGTGCGCGTGATCGAAGACGTTGCCATTGTGAACGGGACGTATGAGGAGAGCACCAAGCTGAACGGGGTACAGCACGAAGAGAACGGGGTCTACACCCACATCTACCAGCGTACGCATGGCGTGTGGATGTGCGTTCAATCGCAGCGCACGGCGTTCCCAGTACAGGCGAATGAGGGGAAGAAGCCGAGGAAGAAATCCGGAAGGAAGAAGTTGCCGTTTTGATGAATGGGCGTCCGGTGTGGGCGGAGGTTTCCCGCTCGAAGCTGCTCGATAATTTCCGTCTGCTGCACTCGCTGGCCGCACCGGCTGAGTTGTTGGCGGTCGTGAAAGCCAATGCCTACGGGCATGGCACGGTGGCGTGTTCCCGCGCGCTGGCCGCAAGCGGTGCGCGCTGGCTGGGCGTGACCAGTGTGGAAGAAGGTGTTGCGGTGCGCGCGGCATGTCCGGAAGTTGGAATCCTGGCGATGGGTGGGCTGTGG
Organism: Acidobacteriaceae bacterium; assembly: GCA_049280995.1. GTDB lineage: Bacteria > Acidobacteriota > Terriglobia > Terriglobales > Acidobacteriaceae > Silvibacterium. The sequence continues at coordinate 92,660 of JBAPRH010000052.1, read as the reverse complement.
CCCGGCGAAGCCGATGCGGCGCTGGCGCATGGGCTGACTCCGGTGGTATGGGAGGCGGCGCATGTGGAGGAGGCGGCACGGCCGGGCGTGGCGCTGGCCGTGCATCTGGAGATTGATACAGGCATGTCGCGACAGGGCGTGCAGGCGGCGGAGCTGCCGAGGCTGCTGGACAAATTGAAGAAGCTGCCGTGGCTGCGGGTGGACGGAGTGCTGACCCATTTCCATTCGCCGGAGATGCTGGACAGCCTCGCGACCAAAGAGCAATTTGCAAAATTTGCAACTGCTATGGATATGATTTACGGGCATGGGCTGCGTCCACGTTGGATTCACGCAGGCAACTCGACTTCCCTGCTCTGTCCGGGCCCGGATGCGCTGGTGAAGCTGGCGGAAAAATATGGCGCGAAGGCGATGCTGAGGCCGGGGCTCGCGCTCTACGGGTATGCTCCGCGATGGACGGGCGGCGCGGGGCCGGATTTTGCGGACAAGCTGCGGCCGGTGCTCGAGTGGAAGTCTCGCGTGACTTCGCTGCACGCGATTGAGCCAGGCGAGACGGCGGGATACTGCGCGACGTTTCGCGCAGAGCGTCGAACGAGGCTGGCGCTGCTGCCGGTGGGCTATGCGGACGGGCTGAGCCGGATGCTCTCCAATCGCGGCGCGGTGCTGGTGCGTGGGCACCGGGCACCGATTGCGGGACGCGTATCGATGGACCTGACGATTGTGGATGTGACGGATGTTCCAGGCGTCTCGATTGGCGACGAGGCGGTGCTGATTGGCGTGCAAGGCGCGGAGAGCATTTCAGCGTACGACCAGGCGGATATTGCCGGGACGATCCCTTATGAGATTGTGTGCAACATCAACGCGCGCGTGCCCCGCGTCCTGGTGGATTAGCACACGATGTCGCAGGGCCTTTACGCACGCTGGATGTATCGATGGGAAACGGCGCTTACCACGCAGGACGAGAATCGTGTGGTGCGGCCCGTGGAGTGGGGCTTCGACTGCCTTGCTGACTTTATTGCACAAGCTGGCCTGGAGGACAGACTGGCAAAGGTCGCGAGCAACGAAGAGGCGCTGGATGTGATGGACGCGCTGAACGCGGCCATCATTGAGCGCAGCGATGATTTTTTCGGCTATGAACGACCACGCGACTTTGTTCTGGAAGAGCGCTGCCCGCAGCTCTTCCCTACCAACGTGCGCCCCGAAACGCTGCGCAGGGACGCGAAGCTGAAGCGCAAAGCCGCGGCAGGGCTGCTCAAGCAAGCGCCGTTCCTGCGGTTCAGCTCGCCGGTGCGGACCGGGTATCCGGAGAATGATCGAGTGAATGCGCGGTGGTTTGAAGCGCCGCCCGAGAATACAGCGGGCAAGCCGAAGCAGGCCATTGTCGTGATGCCACAGTGGAACGCCGATGCCTTCAGCCATAACACGCTGTGCCGGCTGTTCAATCGCTTTGGAATTTCCGCGCTGCGGCTGAGCAAGCCTTACCACGACATCCGGCGCCCGGCCGAGCTGGAGCGGTCGGATTATGCGGTCAGCTCAAACATTGGGCGCACCATTGCGGCATGCCGGCAGGCGGTGGTGGACATACGCTGCTGCCTGGACTGGCTGGAGGCGCAGGGCTATGAGCAGTTCGGGATTCTAGGCACGAGTCTGGGATCGTGCTATGCGTTCATTGCCAGCGCGCACGATGCGCGGCTGCAGGTGAACGCGTTCAACCACGCCTCAACGGCATTCGGCGATGTAGTGTGGACCGGGCAAAGCACGCGGCACATCCGGCAGGCGTTTGAAGATGCGGGCATGACGCAGGAGCGGCTGCGGACGGCGTGGAGCGCGATCAGCCCGGTGAGCTACATGCGGAGGTTCGCGGAACATCCGAAAAAGGTGCTGGTGGTTCACGCGCGATATGACCTCAGCTTCCTTGAGCAGTATTCGCTGGAGGTGCTGCGGAGCTTCCGGGAACTGGGCGTGGACTTTGTGTCGAAAGTGCTGCCGTGCGGGCACTACACGACCGGCGAAACTCCTTACAAATTTATCGATGGATGGTATCTGGGGTCGTTCGTGCATTCGGCATTCGGCGAGCTTGCGAATGGGGTATCGCATCCTGAGCGAAATGATGATTGCCGGCGTCATCTCAAACAGCGCGTTGAAGCGCGGGGTGGCGGGCCACGCCGGAGCACGGCCCGCCACCGTTGATTAACGTGCCTTGACGCGGTATAGCACGACCCCATGCGATGGGACCTTAGCGCTGATGGTGTCGCCTGTTTTCTTCTGTTTGCCTGTCCACAGGTTATCCAGGGAATAGCCGCTCTTATTCTCGGGAAGGCCCACGGCGGAGGCCTGGATCGAGATTTTCTCCGCCTTCTCGCCGGTGTTGAACAAGCCGACGATCGCGTCCCCGTTCGGTTGAGTCTTGGCAAACGCCTGTTGGTTGCCCTGCTTGAGGACCCGCTTCGCAGCGATCGTGTCCTGGTCAACAGCGAGGACTTCGGTGTTCTTGAGCAACTTCATGTCCTGCGGGTCGAGGTGAGTAAGATCGACGCCGAGGATGATCGGGGCCGCCCCAAGCGACCACAGGCTCAACTGAGTCTTGCGCTCGTCCGGAGTAAGCCCGTCATTGGGGCCATTGCCTATCTCGACGGAGTCGTAGTCGTTGAAGCCTCCGGGACCGGCATAAGGCTGCCACTCGGCGACATAGTCGAAACGATTCGCAATATGCGCCCATTTGGTGAGCGGGTAGCTGCTGCCGTGCTTCCCACAGCCATAGCATTCGAGATCGGGCGCGAATTCCCATTGATTCGCGTACTTCATCAAGACCGGCGCGATGGCTGTGGTAAAGCCTCCCTGCGTGATGTTCAGGAGTATCGGCCGCCCGCTCTGCCGTATTGCTTTCGACCACGCCTTGATGTCGGGGACATTGGCGTTGTGCATGCCGTCGAGTTTGATGTAATCGACGCCCCATCCGGCGAGCATATCCGCCCACGAATTGATGTACTCCTGAGCACCGGGCTTATTGTAGTCAATGCCGACCATGCCGTGGCAGTTGTAGTTGCTTTCTTTGACAGACGGCTCCGCGATCTGGTCAGCAGTGTACGGCGTGCCTTTAATCTGCGTGTTCTTGCTTACGGCCTGCTTGGAAATACCCGGCGTTAGGTAGATCCCGAACTTCATCCCGAGGCTGTGAATATAGTCCCCGATCACCTTCATGCCGTCAGCATCCCCCTCGGACGGGAATCTTGATGGGTCTGTCACCCAGCGGCCATACTTATCGACGTTGGGGCCTTGAGGTCCCGGACACTGGTACCACATGTCGTCGAGGTTAATGTAGTTGTAACCGAGTTCCTGTAAGCCGGACTCCTTGAGAGCGCGCGCCTGGGCTTTGATTTTTGCTGCTGTGGGATCGGAGCGGAGGAAGCTCCAACTGCTCCAGCCGAGCACGGGTGTGCGCCCAATGCCGTTATCTTCTGCCCGGGCGCTCGGTGGGCCGACCACGAAGGCCCCGCCTACCAACAATGCGGCTACCAGCGCAGCCGTTAGGGTATGTATCGATTTCCTCATAAAATTATTTCCTTTCCCGCGTCGATGTGCTGCACATGCTCATAAATAATAACAATACGATACATAGCCGCACAGCCACCAAGACATTTAGTCGATTTTGCTCCGCAAATTTTTCGGGCTTATTGGACGCGACCAGCGCGCTGGCCTCTTTGCGCATTCAATAAGACCGTCACTTCCAGAGTCGCAGCATCGCCACTCCGCCCGGGGGCACGGTGACGGTGTAAGAGTCGTGAAGGATCCCAAGGTCCCTGTGGGCCCACAAGTCGCGCGCGTGGACGGGGCCAGTAAATCCAAAATCTTTCAAGTGGAGCGTGAGCGGCTCGGCCTCGTCGTCTGTGACGTAGTTGAAAATCGCCACCGCCTTCGCACCGCCGCTCAGCGGCTTCTCCCATATCTGCGGCGGGCCCACCCGGTGCCCCTGGATCCCCAGCTTGTCCTGGTCGACTGCGATTACTTCCTTGTTCATCAGAATGCTCTTCGTGGTCTCGTCCATTTTGCTGAGGTCATTGCCGGCCAGCAGCGGAGCCGCGAGGATGGACCAAAGGCTCATCTGCGTGCGGTACTGGTCCGCCGTCATGCCGCCATTGCCAATCTCCAGCATGTCCAGATCGTTCCAATGCCCCGGCCCGGCGTACTTCTCGAGGCCGTCCTGGGAAAAGCCGATCAGCGCCATACTGCGATAGCTGTCACTGATGTCATCGGTCGTGCGCCACAGGTTTCCGCCCACTTTCGCCCCCCACTTCCAGACCGAACCCACGCCATATTGGCAAATGCTATAGACGATGGGCCGATGGGTATTCACCAGCGCCTGATGCATCTTCGCGTAGGCGGTCTCCATCATGGCCTGTGCCTTGCGTGGGTCCTGATTCGGATCGTGCAGCTTCATGATTGCCATGTAGCTGCACAAGTCGTACTTCAGAAAGTCCACTCTCCACCTGGCGTAGGTGTTAGCGTCCTGCTGCTCGTGGCCATAACTTCCCTCATAGCCCGCGCATGTCTTCGGTCCCGGAGACGAATAGATTCCGAACTTCAGGCCCTTGGAATGAACGTAATCGGCCAGCGCCTTCATGTCGGGAAATCGGCTGTTGGAACGGATGTTTCTCTGGGCGTCGCGCACGCCCTCCCAGGAATCATCGACATTGATATAGACATATCCCGCGTCCCTCATACCGCTCGCCACCATAGCGTCCGCGGCCGCGCGCACATCCGCGTCGGTGACCTTCGCTCCGAAGTGGTTCCAACTGTTCCAGCCCATCGGCGGGGTGGCGGCAAGGGTCTCAGTCTGCGCGTATACCGCCCCGCCCGCAACCCAGATCAAAAAAGCCGCAAGCAGCGCGCTGCATTGCAGGGGAAAAAGCCTTCGCAAGTACATAACTCCTGTCCTTTTCGTGAAATCAACAATGGGATGCACCAAGCATGGCGGGAAAACCACGCCCTTTATCCTGGTAGTAAAAAGAGCTCTTTCTTTTTGCATGGAAGCGTGCGCAACGGCATCGATCCCCACGCTCAACCCGCCCGAAGCAAGGTCTCTACCCGGTGCGGCGTACCGGGAGAGCGGCGGGAAAGAGCATTTGATAGGCGGCGTCGAGCTCATCAAAATCGTCCATCCGCACATACCCAGCCTGACCGCGCGGTGCCGCTCCGTGATATCTGCGTCATTCAGAATCCGGAATTTTTGTTGACATCGGTTGGAACCGTAAGGTAAAACAACGGTGTCTCATTGTATCCGATACCAATATGCTGTTTATCGAAACCTTTGTTCGTTAATGTGCTGTGGATCGGTGAGATTCAAGGAATCCGATAAGAATTCCGTCGGCGGTGCCGGATTTGGCAGCCGTCGTCCAGGGGAAGCGGGAATTGTTTGATCTGGCTCAGGAGGCCAAATTGATGATGAAGAAAATACGCGTCGCTACAAAGGCTTTAGGATTGTGCGCGGCGCTGGCGCTTTTTGCCGTTGCGGGGCTGTCTTACGGACAGAACACGGACGCTTCACTGAGCGGAACCGTGACGGACACGACCAACGCCGCAATTCCGGGCGCGACCCTTACGTTGACGAACGAGGCAACAGGCGTCAGCCGAGCAGCAAAGACCGATTCCGCCGGCGGATACAACATCACGAGCATCATGCCAGGCCGGTATGACCTCAGAGCGAGCGCGGCGGGATTCAAAACCACAATCAACAAGGGAATTCAGCTCACGATCAGTCAGGCGGGAACCGTCAACGTTCAGCTCCCGGTCGGCCAGGCGCAGCAGACGGTGACTGTTCAAGGTGGGAGTTCCGCCATTAACGTCACGAATGCAACCCTGGGCGGCGGAATTGCGCCAGAAACCCTCCAGGATTTCCCGTTGATCATTTCAGGTGCCCCGCGTTCATCGGCGACCGTGGCGCTCATGCTGCCCGGCGTGACGACCGGGGCCAGCGGCAACGCCTATAACGCCCAGATCAACGGCGGCCTGGTGAGCGGAGATGAGGCTCTGGTGGACGGCGCCACCGCGATGGAAGGCTTCATGAACCAGAGCGGCATGGTGAGCCTGGAGACCGACTTCGGCATGTCGCCTGATATTACGAGCGAGGTGACGGTTCTAACGGCGAACTATGCGGCGCAGTATGGCAACTCCACCTCAGGACAGATCATCATTCAGACGCGGTCCGGCGGCAGTCAATTCCACGGGGCGGCGTATGACTACATCAGCAATCGAGCGCTGAATGCGTATCAGTATGGCTTCAACGGGCAGTCGAAGCCGGAAGACACACAGAACGACTATGGCGCGAATGTCGGCGGACCGATCCCCGGAGCGCGCGGCGGTCTTGTGAAGGGCTATTTTTATTTCAGTTGGGAGGCATTCAAGGAAGCAGGCGGCGTCAACTCGAATACCCTGACGATACCCTCGCTGAATGACCGCGCAGGAAACTTCAGCGGTACAGGCACCCAGCTCTACTATCCTGACGATCCGGCGAAGTACGGCGCTGACGCAGGCCAACCGATTGACTATAACGGCCAGATGGACCAGATCAATCCAATCTATGAGGACCCGATAGCCGCGGCATGGATGGCCGAGTTGCCGACGCCGACGAGCAGCGGCGAGAAAAATAACTACTTTATTCCTAAGTCCGGGCAGGGATCGCTGACGAACAGCGAGAACGTATACTTTGGCCGTGTTGATTTTAATCTTGGCGATAAAGACCATGTGTATTACACCACCTGGTTTCAGTACACCGGGGTGAATACAGAGAGCGACCTGCCGGTTTCCATCTCGACGGCCGAGCCGGCGAATCCGGAGAATGCAAACATCGAGCGCCTGAATTGGGAGCACAACTTTTCAGACACGATGAACAATCACGCGACGCTCGGGTACCTCAACCGCAATGAAGGCTACTATTCGCTGAACGGCAAAGCGGACCTGCCGAAGGTGATGGGCGTGGGGAATAGCAACTATTTGCCGACGTTTGGCATAGAAAACTATACCCAGTTGGGAGACAACGCCGGTCCCGACGCGGCCGCGACGCTCACCACTCGCGGAACCTGGGCATTCAACGACGTTTTCACCAAGGTGGCCGGGACTCACACGATCACGGCCGGGTTCCAGTGGCACCTCGCGGGTACCACCATTAACGGCGGCGCGAATGGAGCTTATCCCGGTGGGGTCTTCGACTTCAACGCGGACACGACCGGCAACCAAAGCTGTGGTGGGGCGTGCCCCGGCAATGGCGCAGCCAGCTTCTATCTGGGCGCGGTCGGCGGGGGGCAGGCCACCTATTTCAACGTCCCCGCCGTGTATCCACGGCAAGACGGATGGGCGGCCTTCGCGGGCGACAGTTGGCGCCTCAATCCCAAGTTGACGGTGAACTACAGCCTGCGGTGGGATTACATCACGCCATTCCGCGAGAAGTACAATCACCTCTCCTTCATCGATCCGAACGGGTTGAACCCCGGTGCGGTGACCAGCGGGGGCCAGGAGTTGCCCGGGCGGCTGGCTTTTGCAGGGTCGGGTTACGGCGCGGCGAGCTACGGCGCTCCGTATCCCGAGATCCCCTTCAAGGACGCGCTCTCGCCGCGTTTGGGCTTCGCATATGCGGTCACGCCGACGACGGTCATCCGCGCCGGGTACGGCATCTATTTCGGCCAGGCGTTCTATCCAGGCTGGAACGGCGGCATGGCCCAAGACGGTTTCAACAAAAACTACACTTTCAGCGAAACGGCGAGTGGCAATCTCCAGATTCCGGCGCTGTATCTGGAAACCGGCATCGACCCCGCCGACGTGGGGCCGACAGAGGACATCTCCTCGAGCTTCGACAACGGACAAACCCCGTCGCTCTACCGGCCTCTGGATGGCAACCACAGACCGTATTCTTCTCAGTGGAACCTCACGGTCGGCAAGGAATTCTCGGCCCTCGCGGTTACGGTGTCCTATGTGGGCACAAAGGGCACCCATCTTCCTTCAACGCTGAGCCCACTCAACGTGCTCAATCCGAATAATCAGGGAATTTTTTCGCTCGGCTCGGACTTGAACGTAAGCTATAACTCGCCCAACGGGCCAGCCACGTTTGCCAATGATGGCGTGTCTGTACCCTATGTCGGATGGGCTGATCAGATGACGGGATGCGCACCGACGATTGGACAGGCGCTTCTGCCGTATCCGCAATACTGCGGTACGCTTCCGGGATTGAACGAGGGGCACGGCAACTCGACCTACAACTCTTTTCAGGGCAAGGTGGAGCGGCGCATGCGCAATGGGCTGTATCTGCTTGGCTCCTTAACGGTGTCGAAGATGTACACGAATGCCGCTTATTCTACGCAATCGGCCTCCGGAGGCACTGGCAGTAACAACGGCGGCTTCTCGCCATTCGACCCGAAACGTGAATGGGCGCTGTCTCCCACCAATGTGCCGATCACGTTGCAGATCTCAGCGGTTTACAATCTTCCGTTTGGACGCAATCAGAGGTTCCTCAGCACGGGAGGGCCGCTGAATGCACTGGTCGGCGGATGGCAGGTCAGTCCGCTCTATCGCTACGAGTACGGGACACCCATGTCGTTCAGTTCGTCCTCGTGTCCGACCGCCGAGCTGGCTGGATATTTCCGCGATTCATGTGTTCCCGGTATTCTCCCCGGTCAAAGTCCGCTGCTGCACGGGCGCAACGGCTTCAATCCGGCGACAACCGGCGGGCAGTACCTGAATCCGCTGGCGTTTCAGACTAATTTTTCCACCTTCGGCGACACAGGCTATGGAAAGGCGGTCTCGACGGTTTATGGGCCGGCTTACCAGGACGTGGACGTTGCCCTTGCCAAGAGCATAAAGATCACCGAGCGTGTGAACTTCAAGTTCACAGCAAACTTCTTCAACTTTCTCAACAGTCACTACTTTGTTTCGCAGGGAGAAGGCCCGGGCTCTGCGTTTAACTCTGACGTGGCTCCCGGCCAGGGCTTCGGGCAGTGGAACGGCACCGTCAGTAACCCACGCAACATTCAGGTGGCAGGACGCATCTCGTTCTGACCTCCGGCGTGTGATGTCCTCCCCCTTGGAACCGCTCGCGTCCGGGTGCAAACTCGGACGCGACGGTTCCAGATTTGTTTTGGTGGAAGAGAATTGTGTAACTCGTGCCGTCAGCAGGTCACGGGTGCGAGGACGCCGGGGAGGTGGGAGCGTCAGTTTGAGAGTGCGAGTGAATCCGAAGATAAGTTTCCACTTCCCGCTTTGAAGCAGCCGCATCGCCGAGTTTCCGGTAGATGCGGGCCAGCGCGTAATGCGGCTCAGCATAACCGGGATCAAGGCGGGCTGCCGTCTGAAATTCGCTGATGGCGTCGTCCGTCTTCCCGGCATCTTCGAGGATGTTGCCCAACTGGAAGTGAGCGAGCGCAAGACTTGGGTCGAGGCGAATGGCTTCGCGCAGATGAGCCTCGGCCTTGCTCTGCTGATTGAGGGAGCGCTCGGTGACAGCGAGATTCAGGTAAGGCCACGCGTCGGGGCGCCCGGATTTCAGATTGAGGTCAATTGCTTTCTGATAGTTCGCGATGGCCAGGTGATTCTGGCGCTGCCGGTAATAGCAAAGGCCGAGATTGTTATAGGCCTGAGCCATGTCCGGAGCGAGTTGAATGGCCTTCTGGAAATGCAGAATTGCGTTGTCGTAGTGATGAGCATCGTAATCAACCCGACCGAGCCAGTAAGGGTAAAGCGCGTTTTTGTCGCTCTCGGCGGCAAGCGCCTGAAGCTGTTTGCGTGCCCACTCCGGATGCCCGATCCGGATGTACGCCATGGCCAGCGAGAAGTCGAGCGTAGGCGGCAGCGGCGCGATCGCTTTTGCTTTGTTCCAGGCGATGGCTGCGTGCCAGGCATCGTGATCGAGGAAATAAACGCCTCCGAGGAATTGGAGCCTGTGGGCTGCCTCGGGCGAATGAGGGTCGTGGCTGATTTCTGTCAGCAGCAATTTTTCCGCCGTAATGTAGTCGTGAGTTTTGAGAGCCCGTTTCAACTGCAAAGCCGTGGCGGAGGGGAGCGCCAGCGCATCGACCTCGGAAAAAGTCTGTGCCGGTTGGGCGACCTGGGTAGAGGCGTTCGCACGCAGCGCGGAAGGCTCCAAAATGAGTAGGACAAGGATGAATAGCGCAAGCACACACTGGGCGAGAATCGAGCGCTGCTGGGGAAAGAGGTTCATCGGTCGCGTCGGTATTGAGGCCAGTATAATTGAGCCCAGTATGGTGGAGGTCTGTCGACGAGGCTCGACGCTGGAACGAGCGCGCAGGTCACGCCGATTTCTACGTTTGGGCGTTCGGATGCAGCTTCTGCCTGCGGCCGTCCTCGGATGCACGCTGCTGGCCCCATCACTCCACGCGCAGCCGGCAACATCGTCCTATCGCCAGACGACGGTGCAGATTCAGCAGCAAATTGAACAAGGTCACCTGAGTGACGCGCGAGCGATGATCAGCGCGGCGCTCAAACACTTCCCTTCCGATGGAGGCCTTGAAAATCTGCTGGGGGTTGTCGAGGCCGAGCAGGGGGAGACGGGACTTGCCCGGCAAGCATTCTCCGCAGCCATTGAACACAATCCGAAACTCATCGGCGCCTATTTGAATCTGGGACGCATCGAGATGCAGGAGGCTGGCAGCCGTGCCGGCCCGCAGGCGGAGGCGCTGCGGCTCTATCAGGAGGCGCTGCGCTTGGACCCGGCGAATGCGGAAGCCAACTTTCAGGCAGCGACGCTGCTGATGTGGGACGGAAAGTATGCGGCGTCGCTTGCGCATCTTGCCAAAACCGGCGCGGCGATGGGCGGTCAGATTCGTGTCGAAGCGCTGAGATGTGCGGATGAGGCGGCCCTTGGACATACGGCCGCAACGAATCGCGCCGCAGCCACGATGGTCGTGAACCCGAAGCTTAGCGAGCGGGATGCGGTGTTCGTCCTGCCCGCATTGCGCACGGCCCGGCGCGCGGACCTGATTGACGCCATATTTACTGCGGCGAACGCGCGGACACCACTGTCAGCCAACGGTCTGCGCGTGCTTGGCCTCGCGAAAGAAGCCGAAAAGAAGCCGGCAGAGGCAACGGCGATGCTTGAACGCGCATTTGCGCTCGATGATACGAACGTCGCGCCGCTGGTGGACCTGACGCGCATCGCGATCGCAGACAAGCAGTACAAGCAGGCGCTGGGCTACCTGGCACATGCCCGTGCGCTCAACCCTGGCGACGCGGCGTTCGCTTATGAGTACGGCCGGATTTGCATGAAGTTGAACCTTTTGGGTGAGGCGCGTCGGGCAATGGGCGAAGCCGTCAAGATGGATCCAGACTCGCCCGAGTACAACTTTGCGCTGGGCGTCGTGTCCTCATACGCGCAGGACGCCTCCGCGGGCTTGCCGTACCTGAAAAAATATCATCAGATGCGTCCCGGCGATCCGGATGGCGTCCTGGCTCTGGGGACAGCGTATTTCCGCGATGATGATTACGTCAACGCGGTGCTGTGGCTGAAGCACGCCGCAACAACTCCGAGCACCGCAGCCTCGGCGCATTATTATCTCGGCCGCATTCTTCGCCAACAAGGGCAGTACGACGAAGCGTTAGCGCAGTTGAAGCACGCCGAGGCGTTGCAACCGGATCAACCCGCTGTCTTTGCCGAACTGGGGCAGACGTATGTGCAAATGCGAAAGTATCCTGAGGCGCAAAAACAACTTCAGCATGCGCTCATATTGGATGCGAACAACTACGTTGCCAACTTCGCGCTGATGCAACTCTATGCGCAGACACGCGACCCGAGGCTCGGCGCGCAACAGAAGCGGTTCGGCGAGATCAAGAAAAAGAATCAGGAACAGTACCGCGAGGAGATGCGAGTCATTGAAGCCCGCCCTCAGGTGGAGTTGAAAGATAACTAGATTATTGCCAGGTTTGATGTTTTGCGATGATTCGAGGCCTGGTGAGACATTGATTTCAATGCCAGGCTTTGCTGTGTACCCTGTTCCAGGAATTAGCCGAGTCGCCAGACGAGAGGGAATGAAGTTTTGAGCACCGTATCGAGAAGAAGCCTGCTCGCCATGATGGCATCCTGCGCGTCCGGCATGCTGCTGCCGCGGGTGTTCGGTGCGGTAGCGCCCGAAGTATCAAAGCCATTATTTGTGCCGGTCCCTGCCTCAAGATCCGGCATTACCTGGCGGCACACCAGCGGTCGATCGCCGAATTACTATCTTCCGGAGACCACCGGCGCCGGGTGTGCATTTCTCGATTATGACAACGACGGGTGGATGGACATCTACCTGGTTAACAGCGGCGGATGCGATTTCTACACGCCGAAAACGCCACTGCGCAACGCGCTCTACCGGAACAACCGCGACGGTACATTCACTGATGTTACGGAAAAGGCCGGAGTGGCGGGGGGCGGCTACGGGATGGGGGTTGCGGTCGGCGATTACGATGGCGACGGCTTTCCGGATATGTTTGTGACCGGCTACAACCGCTCTTTTTTGTATCGCAATAATGGAGACGGCACCTTCACTGACGTGACCAAGAAGGCTGGCCTTCATCTTGACGGCTGGTCAACAAGCGCGGCCTGGTTTGACTTCGACAACGATGGTCGTCTCGATCTTTACGTGTGCCAGTTCGTCAAATTCAACCGCGAGGCGAACAAGTTCTGCGGCGATGCGGTGACCAGCGAGCGCCACTACTGCATCCCCAGCATCTATCCATCTTCGCGAAGCTGGTTGTTTCGCAACAACGGCGACGGAACGTTTACCGATGTTTCGGAGGCGAGCGGCATTGCCGGATCGCTCGGCAAGGGATGGGGCGTGGTAGCCACGGACATCAACAATGACGGCTGGATGGACCTGTTTGTCGCTAACGACACAGTCGAGAATTTTCTCTTCGTGAATAACCACGGCAAGTTCACGGAGCAGGGGCTGGAGGCCGGCGTGGCTTACAGCCAGGACGGGCAGGCGCGTTCGGGCATGGGCGTGGATTCGGCGGACTTCAACCAGGATGGATGGATGGATCTGTTTGTAACCAACATCGACCACCAGATGTATTCGCTTTATCGCAATCACCACGACGGGACGTTTGACGACATGGCGACGCGGACGGTGCTGGGGCAATCAACTCGCGAGATGAGCGGCTGGGGCGTGCGTTTTTTTGATTACGACAACGACGGCAACCTGGATATTATCATCGCCAACGGGCACCCGGACGATCAGATTGCGCTCATCTCGCCTGTTGTGACCTACCGCGAGCCGCTGCTCCTATTCCACTACGATGGCAAAACGCTCGAAAACATAAGTGCCTCGGCCGGTCCGGTGTTTCAGAAAGATTTTGCCGCGCGCGGTCTTGCACTGGGCGATTTCGACAATGATGGCGCGGTGGATGCGTTGATCGCCATCAATAATGGCGCGCCACTGCTTTTGCGCAATCAGGCTGCGCATGGCCGCAACTGGCTGGGCATCCATCTGGTTGGCAAGACATGCAATCGGGACGCAATCGGTGCGCGCGTGAAGTGGGTGGCCGGTGCGCTGGAGCGGCATCGGATGAAGACCGGCGGAGGCAGTTTCCTTTCCAGCTCCGATCCACGCATGGTGCTGGGGCTTGGCGCAAATTCTGTGCTCGACCGCCTGGAGATTGACTGGCCGCTGCCGAGCAAGCGGGTCGACGTGTTTACAAAGTTGCCGGTCAACCGTTACATCACCATCGAAGAAGGTCGTGGCATTGCTGCTTCGTAACCGAACGGCAATCGATTCCTACGACGCCCCTATCCTTGCTGCGCTGTGTCTGCCGCAAAGATAGGGACGATGGTTACTGCCGCTGCCCCCACCCGCTCCATCTGGCCGTTATGCTGGAACTGGCTGCGCAGCTTCTTCCCCGTAAGGCAGGCTTACCATGAAACGCTTGGCCAGTTTTTCCAGCGTTCCCTCGCCACCCTCGTGGGCGGACAAAAAACTCCGCCGATGGTCATTTGAATACGCCTTCGCCATCATAATATGCTTCGCGGAGCAGAGCCGTATTACGTATAACATCTAAAAGAAAAATGCTCTAGGTTCGATTGAATGCCTTCTGAATGTCCTTCCAGCTATAGCGCAGCGCAATCGGCCGCCCGTGCGGGCAGTTCGTGGGATGCTCAGTCTTCGCCAGCTCGCCCAGCAGCCACTCCATCCGCGTCGCATCCAGCGGCATGTTGACTTTGATGGCCGAGTGACACGCCAGCGACGCGGCGATGCGAGTGCGCAGCGTCTCGAGGTTCTCCGACTGGGCCGCGTCGCCAGCCTGCTCCAGAACCTCCATCAGCATGCGCTCCATGCGCGCCGGCTCCAGGCCCATCGGCGCAGCCTTCACTGCGATGGTGTGCGGGCCAAACAGCTCCACCTCGAACCCATTGCGTTCCAACTCGCCCGCAATCTCTGAAAACAAAACCATCTGCTGAGGAAGCAGATCGATCAGCATCGGCATCAGCAACCGCTGGCGCTCCACGCGTTCCACTTCGCGATCGCGCAGAATCTTTTCAAACAGCACCCGCTCGTGCGCCACATGCTGATCCACAATCCATAGTCCTTCGTCATTGACGGCGAGAATGAACGACTCGCGAAGCTGGCCCATCGGCTTGAGGGAAGCAAGCGAATTCAGGCTGGCCGGAGCTTCACCGCCTTCAGGAAGCTCCGACGCGATTTCTACGGCCGCAGCCGGGATCGCCGCGGCCCCACCAGGAATCGCAAATGGCAGCTTCACTTCCTCTCGCGGCGGGTCCGGTTCAGTCAACGTGAAGGGCGCGGCTTCTTCCGCCTGAATCACAGGACCGGAGTCCGGTTTCCCGTCTGAATCCGGCAACGGCGAGGTGTCCGGCACCAGCGCGGGCGTGGCGTGTGGCGCAGCCGACAGCGCAGAGAGGAATCCCGCCGCGGGCCGCGCCTTCACCAGCGTGTTACGGATGCTGTCCCGCACAAAATCGTGAACATATGTCTGCTGCCGGAAGCGCACCTCGGTCTTGGCCGGATGCACGTTCACGTCCACCTCGTGCGGAGGCATTTCCAGAAACAGCAGCACCACAGGAAACGAAGTCGGCGGAATCACGTTGCGGTACGCCTCGCTGACCGCGTGCAGGATCAGACGGTCGCGAATAAGCCGCCGGTTCACGAACACATAAATGGAATTGCGGTTCAGCTTCTGCAGCTCAGGCTTGGAGACAAACCCGCTGATGCGTAGGAATCCGGGGTCTGGCGGCGCGTAGTCTTCGTCCTGCTTCCACGGCGGAGGCTCCGGCAGCCCCGCACGGTCAAAGGGTCGCTCTGCAGCCATAGGGATCAACTGGTCCAGCGTGTCGCGTCCGAATATCTGAAAAATGCGCTCCGCAGGCTTCGCCACCGGTGGCGCAAGCAGCAGCGCATGGCTGGCCGCGTGCAGCTCAAAATGCTTGTCCGGATGTGCCAGCGCGTAATGCGTAACCAGCGCCGTCACATGAGAAAGTTCGGTCGATTCCGCACGCATGAACTTGCGCCGTGCCGGTGTGTTGAAGAACAGGTCGCGGACGGCGATCGTTGTTCCCGCAGGCAGGCCCGCATCTTCGACGCGCAGAATCTTCCCGCCCGCAATCTCCAGATGCGTGCCGCTCGCCTCATCTTTGGCTCTGGTTTCGACTTGCACGCGAGCAATCGAGGCAATGGAGGGGAGTGCCTCGCCGCGGAAACCCAGTGTGGAAATTGAAAGCAGATCGTCGCTTGACCGAATCTTCGACGTGGCGTGCCGCTCGAACGCCAGCAGAGCGTCGTCCCGTACCATGCCCACGCCGTTATCGGCGATGCGAATCAGTTTGCGCCCGCCCGCCTCCACTTCGACCACGATGCGCGTGGCGCCCGCGTCCAGCGAGTTCTCGAGCAGCTCCTTCACCACCGAAGCGGGACGGTCCACCACCTCACCGGCAGCAATCTGGTTGGCGACCTGGTCAGTGAGGATGCGGATGCGGCCCATGCGCCTATTGTCCTCGAAAAAAAGAAGAACCCGCTGGGAAAAACCGCGGGCCTTCTGAATCAGTTCGTAATCGGAACCTGAACGCACCCCACAAAAGTGAACCGGAAAGGCCTTTTCCAGCCCTTGTCTCTACCGCGCCAGGGCCTCTTCCGCCGCATGCGCTTTCACCGCATCTCCCAGACTGTCGCCGAGAGTGTGCAAACGAAGGAAGTTCGTGGACCCGGACTTGGTGCGGGTTCCGGCAACAATGCCAATGATGTCCCCTGGCGCGGCGTGTCCGGCTTGCTCCAGCAGCTTTTCCGCCAGATCGATCATCTGCTCGGTCGTCTGTGCCTTGGAACATCGAATCGGCTGCACGCCCCACAGCAGGCACATTCGGTTGATCACCACCTCGACGCTTGAAAGCGCATAGATGGGCGGCTCCGGCCGGTATTTCGAGAGCTGTCGCGCCGTCGTGCCCGTCTCGGTAAACACCGCAATGGCCTTCACGTCCAGGTCCTGCGCCGCGTGCGCCATCGCTTCGCAGATCGTCTCGCCCACCGTCAACCGCACGTTGGTGGAATGTCCGTCATGCGCCAAGCACGTCTCTCGAATCTGCACTTCTGACTCCGCCACAATCCGCGCCATCATCTCGACCGCTTCCACCGGATACTTGCCGGCCGCGCTCTCCGCCGACAGCATTACCGCGTCGGTTCCGTCATAGACCGCATTCGCCACGTCGCTTGCTTCGGCACGCGTGGGCCGCGGGTTCTCGATCATCGACTCCAGCATCTGCGTCGCCGTAATCACCGGCTTGCGATACTCCGACGCCCTGCGGATAACGTGCTTCTGAATGGCCGGAACCTTCTCCGGCGGCACTTCCACGCCCAAGTCGCCACGCGCCACCATGATTCCGTCGGCAACTTCCAGAATCTCCTCCAGATGTTCAATCGCCTGTGGCTTTTCGAGCTTCGCAATCACCCAGGTGTCCGCACCGAGCGCGGCAATCCGCTGCTTCACCAGCTTCACATCGTCGCCGGTGCGCACAAACGATACGGCAATCGCGTCCACACCGTTCTTCACGGCAAATTCCAGATCGACTTCATCCTTTTCCGTAAGCGAAGGCACACGGACGGCGATCCCCGGCAGGTTAATTCCCTTGTTTTCGCCGAGCAGTCCGCCGTTAATGACTTCGCACTCCACGTCCTCGCCCTTGACCGCCAGCACGCGCAGCTCAATCAGCCCGTCGGAAAGCAGAATTCGCGCTCCTGGGCCAAGATTTTCCGCGAGAGTTTTAAACGTGGTGGAAAGAATTTCGGCGTTTCCAGGAATATCGCGCGGGGTAATCGTAACCTTCTTGCCCGCCTCAAGCTGCACCGGAGTATGACTTTCCAGCTTCCCGGTACGAATCTTCGGTCCCTGCAGGTCACCAAGGATACAGAGGGTTTTGCCCTCTTCGGCCGCCACTTTGCGGACCATTTCGATCAGCTTCAACTTCTCCGGATGCGTTCCATGCGAAAAGTTCAGCCGTGCAACGTCAAGTCCGGCGCGCACCAGCGCGCGAAACGTAGTGTCAGTGTTCGATGCGGGCCCCAGTGTACCCACGATCTTGGCCCGGCGCAAAGACCGCTGCTGCGCAGAATCCGAACCAGTAAGCATAACGTTCATCCATCCCCCAACCGCAATTGTTTTGCCTGTATTTTGCCCGCATATTCTGTGAAGCCACCTCCGATTCTAGCAGCCGCCCATCAGGCGCGTATCTGCCCTCCGGACCTCTGCCGCGCAGGATACAGCTGCGCGTTATATTCGGCGCCCACCAGAATGCTCAGGCATACCATGTAAAGCCACACCAGCGTGGCGATGCCCGCTCCGAGCGACCCGTAAATGACCGAGTAGTCGGCGTGCAGCGTCACATACCAGCCATAAACCAGCGTCACCACAAACCACGTCACCGTGGCCAGCACCGCCCCCGGAAGCACCTGCTTCCATGGCCTGTTCCTCGGCGTCCCAAAGTGATAGATCACGCCGAGGACCACCACGCTGGTTACGCTCGCGAGCAACCACCGCAGTACCCGCCACAGGATAATTACATAGAAGCGCAGGTTAAGGCCGGCGTTTTCAATCATCCAATGCTCGATCACGTGTCCGAATGCCACCAGCACCGTGGCAAAAATCATCGGGATCAGCGTTCCCGGAACCAGAGCCAGCGCCACCAGCCGCTCTTTCCAGAAGTCCCATTCATTGCGCGGCAGACGATACGCCCTCCGAAAGCCTTCCATCAGCGACAGCATCACCCCCATGGCGGCAGCCACGGTAACAAATATGGCGCCGGCCATAATCCGCACCGACTGCGCGTGGTTCATCTGAAAATACGCCTGCACCAGCGACATCGTGTCCCCCGGCAGGATGCTGCTGAAGGCAATGCGCAGCTCGCCGCGCAACGTATCGGTCTCAGGAGTAAAGGCCAGTACCGTCGTCACCACCAGAAGCGCGGGGAACAGGCTCAAAATTGCCGAATAGGCCGCCGCCTTCGCGTTGCTGAAAACGCTGTGCCCAAACGCCCCCCATGCAGCCCGGCGCAGGTAATAGAGTTGGCGCAAAACCATACGGCTCTGAGGTTAATCGAAAACAAGGGATAGGTATAGAAGGCAGCGCGCTGACTACGGACAACCGGAGCCGTATCCCCAAAAATCAGTCGCGCGGAGTCGATTTCAAGCTGACCCGCTCCATCTCGTTTCCGCGATTGCGATAGGACGTCAACTCGCCCACCAGCCGGTAAAATCCGCTTCTCGAAAGGCTCTCCGCGTCCCCGCGCACAATCGTTCCCTGGAACGAATACCGCAGCCCGTGCACCGTTTTCGTACGAAACGACAGCCGGTCGCGATCGATCGTCGTCCGCTCGAAAAACAGAGTCAACGCCGTCTCGTGGTCCATCTTGGTGACGTACCCCCTCAAGCGGCCATGCTCAATCGTGATCTGGATGACCGACCCCTGCCCGTCCAGCTCATATTCGCCCGAAGCGTTTTCCGGCAACGTCGAAATTCCTTTGACCGCGTAGGTCTGCGCTCCCGGCCCATCGTTGCGCCGGGAATGCAGCGCCGGGCCGCTCTGAGCGAAAGCAGTCGCCATCAGCAGCAAGCAAGCGATAAGAAGTCGTTTCATAATCCGCCTTCGATGAAGCGTCCTCGGTTGAAGCCAGAAGCTCCCGGCTCCTCCTTCAATACCGACTCCGGCCCATTCCCGTCATATCCCGGCCACGCGTGCAGGCGCTTCAGCGCCTTCCGCGCCAGCCCGGTGAGCGGGACCCGGTTTAATTCCCCCACCGCGAACCACTGCCGCGCAGCTTGCCGCCGGGGCAAGGCCTTCTGCTCTTTCGGTTCAAAAGCATAAATGGAAACCGAATAGTTCGTGCCCGTGATCGAGTGCCGCACCGTCAGCGCCTTCTTTTCCTCCGGCGCGCGCTCCGGATCGATCCCCGGCAGCTCCCACATCCCCGGCATCAGCGTAGCCTCCGCGGGCCGCTGCTCCAGCAGGACTTCCGCATCGTGCGCGCCAACGTGCGCCGCCCGCGTTCGCCGCAGAAAGGCATACGCGACATCCCTGCTGCGCATCTTCTTCCTCGCGCCCGTCGCGTGTTCGCCTCGAGTGGCGCAAAGCTCGCACACCGGACACTGCAAACACAGCGGCGCGCGGGGCAGGCACACCGTCGCGCCCAGCTCCATCATCGCCTGATTAAAGTCGCCGGGGCGCGAGGCATCCAGCAGGCGCCCGGCCTCAGCGCGAATCTTCGCCGCCGCGCCCGAACCCTCGTCCCACCCTCGCACACGTAGCAGCACCCGCTCCACGTTGCCGTCGACGCACGCGACGGCCTCGCCAAAGCCGATGCTGGCAATGGCCGCGCTGGTGTACTCGCCTACGCCGGGCAGCGCACGCAGCTCAGCGGCCTTCGCAGGGACCCTGCCATCCAGCTCCCGCACGACAACCCGCGCCGCTTCGTGCAGCATCCGCGCGCGCCGATAATAACCCAGCCCGCTCCACTGGGCCAGGACCTCGTCCTCGCTCGCCGCCGCCAAGTCCTCAATTGCCGGAAACCGCTCCATGAAGCGCGCGTAGTGCTCGAGCACCGCCGCCACCCGTGTCTGCTGCAACATGATCTCGGAAACCCAGATGGCGTACGGATCGCGCGCGCGCCGCCAGGGCAGATCGCGCGCATTGGCCTCAAACCAGCCAAGCAGCCGCTGGCGGAACCTTTCGAAATCGGGGCCGCTGCTCATTTCACTCGATTGTAGTGAAGCGAGCGCGCAGGGCAACAGGAGTCAAGTTCCCCGCGTCTACTGCTCACAGGTATAGAATGAGTGGTTTCTGATTTTCCTCCCCATTTTCCCTGAACGTTGCGTTGCGCCAATGGATAGAAACCGGGACGTGAACAATGGCAAGCGACCAACCTTCGTCTGCGCCGAGGGCGCGCGGTCTCGACGGTGCGCACTCCACGGGGAAGATCAAGGGTGCCGGGGAGATGGCAGACCTCATTCGCGCGCACAACTGGGCCGGGACGCCGCTCGGCGCTCTTGACGCGTGGCCTGGAGACCTGTTTGTCCGCCTGAATGCCATGCTCGCCAGCCGCTTTCCCATGGCCGTTGCCTGGGGACCGGAGATGGTCCAGTTCTATAACGATGCCTACCGCCCGCTGTTTGCGGAGAAGCATCCCGGCGCGCTTGGGCAGACGGCGGCGGAGACCTGGAAAGAGGCCTGGCATATCGTCGGTCCGGAACTTGAGGCGGTACTGGTCCACGGGGAGTCCACGTATCACGAGAATGTCCTGATTCCGGTGATGCGCGAAGGCCGCCTGCAGGACGTTTACTGGACCTACAGCAACAGCCCCATTTACGCGCCGTCCGGAGAGATTGCCGGAATACTGAGCGTTAGCCACGATGTGACCGCACAGAGGCGGGCGGGGGAGGCGGCCCGTGAAGCCGCGAGGCGGCAGGATGCGATCTACAATACCTCTCTCGAATACATCGGTCTGCTCTCGAAGGAGGGCAGACTGCTGGACTGCAACCGCGCCTCCCTGGAATTTGCTGGCAACACCCGCGAAGAGCTGCTGGGAAGGTATTTCTGGGATTGCGACTGGTTCACCCATACGCCCGGAGCGCGGGAAGCAATCCGGGAGGCCGTTGCGCGCGCCGCCAAAGGCGAGCAGGTCCGGCACGAGCGGACTTTCCTTCGGCCTTCCGGAGAGGCCCTTGCATTCGACTTCTCGATCTCGCCGGTCAGGGACGCGAGCGGCGATGTCATCTTCCTCGTGCCTGAAGCCCGCGACGTCACATTGATGAAGCGGACCGAAGCGACGCTCAAAGAAAGCGAGAAACTGGCCGCCGTGGGCAGGCTGGCGGCTTCGATCGCGCACGAGGTGAACAACCCGCTGGAGGCCGTTACCAACCTGCTCTATCTGGCGATGGGAACGGGAGACGCGGAGCTCATTCGCCGCTATCTGCAGGATGCCGATCGGGAGTTGCACCGGGTCTCGCTCATCAGCAATCAGACGCTGCTCTTCTATCGCCAATCGACCAACCCCAGATTCGTGCGCTCCGACGAACTAATTGAAAGCGCGATTGCGTCCCACCAGGGCCGCATCCTGAATGCGGAAATACAAGTGGAACCACGCCTGCGGGCGCGGGCGCTGCTGAACTGCTTCGACGGGGAAATCCGGCAGGTGCTCAACAACCTGATTGGCAATGCCATCGAAGCGATGGGCGGCGGCGGGCGGTTGCGGGTGCGAAGCCGCGAGGGAACGCAGTGGCGCTCAGGACGCAAGGGCCTGGTGCTGACGGTGGCAGACACCGGCCATGGCATCGACCGCGAGAACCTGACGAAGGTATTCGAGCCGTTTTTCTCAACCAAAAAGGCCGGAGGGACCGGCCTGGGGTTGTGGGTGAGCCAGGAGATCGTGGTGCGCCACCTGGGTTCGCTGCGCGTCCGCAGCTCGAAAAGAGTGGGGCGCAGCGGCACGGTGTTCATGCTGTTTCTGCCGTTCGACGGAGTAACACGCGAGAAAGCGGCTTGAAAAGCTCGCTTTTATAACAGAGCCATTCCCTCACCCTTGAGCGGATGGTTCCTCTTCTGCCATTTCATAGAACGGCGAAAGCTCGCGGAGGTTTTCTACCACTTCAATCAGCTTGTCCGCCGCATAATCAACTTCGGCTTCCGTGTTGAAGCGGCCTAAGCCGAATCTCAGGGAGCTGTGCGCGATTTCGTCGCCGAGGCCGAGCGCGCGAAGCACATAGGACGGCTCCAGTGCGGCAGACGTGCAGGCGGAGCCGGTGGAGAGGGCGATGTCGCTGAGGCCCATGAGCAGCGCTTCCCCTTCAACGCCCACGAAGCTCATGTTGAGGTTGCCGGGAAGGCGGCGCTCCCGCTCCTCTCGCTCTTTGCCGATTGCCCCATTCACACGCACATGGTCGAGTGCAGATTCGAGACGATGGCGAAGGCGGTCGCGAAGTCCACGCAGCCGCTCGGCTTCGGAAGCCATCTCCTGCCCGGCGATTTCGCAGGCCATGCCGAAACCGACAATACCGGGAACATTCAGCGTTCCGCTCCTCATGCCGCGCTCGTGGCCTCCTCCGTTGATCTGCTCGGCGATCTGGACGCGCGGATTGCGGCGGCGGACGTAGAGAGCGCCGACTCCCTTGGGGCCATAAATCTTGTGCGCGGAAAGCGACAGCGCGTCGATCTGCATCGTGTTCACGTTTACCGGAATCTTCCCTGCTGCCTGCACCGCGTCCGTATGGAAGACGACGCCCTTCTCGCGGCATAATTTCCCGATCTCGGCTACCGGCTGGATCACGCCAATCTCGTTGTTCGCCATCATGATGCTGACGAGAACGGTCTTCTCCCCGATCGCGCGACGAAGCTCTTCAACTTCAATCAGGCCGTCAGAGCCCACCGGCAGATACGTCACACGATAGCCGGACTTTTCGAGACGCCTGCAGGTATCGAGTACCGCTTTGTGCTCCGTAACCTGGGTAATGATGTGGTTACCGTGCTCGCGGTACGCTTCGGCAATGCCCTTGATGGCTAGGTTGTCGGACTCGGTAGCGCCGGAGGTGAAAACGATCTCTTTCGCGGTCGCGCTAATCAGTTTGGCTACCTGCTCGCGTGCCCGTTCCACGGCCTCTTCAGCTTCCCATCCGAAAGAATGGCTGCGGCTGGCTGCGTTGCCGAACTTGGTCGTGAGCCACGGCATCATGGCTCCCAGCACGCGAGGGTCGAGTGGCGTGGTCGCCTGATTATCCATATATATGGGTAGCCGCACACCCGGCGGCACGGGAGCAGCTTCGGATTCTGTCGCGGTATTCATGCGTTCTTGCCTGCTTGCCCGATGGGTTGGCCCGGCGTCAGACGGTCTGGGGCTGCACCTGGACCATGACCGGCTCCTGCGCCGGAGCTTTGGGCCGGCCGTGCCTGGGGTCAGACTCAACAAGATCAGAGATGCGAATGTTCTTGAGCACATCCGAAATACTGTCGTTCACGCGCGCCAGCGGCTCCTTGATGGTGCAAATGCTGGTCAGAAAGCACGCTCCGGCGTCGGTAACGCAGGAGGTAATGAAAAGCGGCCCGTCGATGATCCGAACGACCTCGAAAACTGTGATGCTCTGCGGATTGCGGGCAAGGCAGTAGCCTCCGTTCATGCCTGCGTGCGAGTGGAGCAGGCCTTTGCGGGCGAGAAGCTGGAGGATTTTGGCCAGCAACTGTGGAGGGATGCTGTAAGCCGCCGCAATGTCCCTGGCGCTGAGCGAAGCTTCCTCGGGGTGCTCGGCGATATACTTGAGCGCCATGAGACCGTAATCGGCCTTTTTCGTAAGTCTCAACATGGGCTTGGGACCATCTCCGCGGGTCTTGCCCTAGTATAGGACCGGAAACGCCGCCATTCAACGCTCATTTCCACGGTAATTGCCGTCGTGGAGCGCGGCCCAGGTCCAGGTTCCAGAGTGGCGCGCCGCGCCGTTGCCGGTGCCGCATTCCTCTTGACAGAAGGAATGGGACGGATAGAATCTTGCCGAGAACGCCGGAAATCGGCATATCAAACAGCCAACATGGATACCCACTGCAAACACCCCAAAGTGCGCGTTGTAGCGCGCCAGCAGGACGTCGAATTCGTCGAGTGCCAGGACTGCGGCGAGGTTTTCGACTCGGACGAGTTCCGCGATATGGCAATTGAAGAAAAGCCGGTCGAGAACGAAGAAGAAGGCGGCTAGCCGATGCTTACTCGCTAACGGCTGCGGACGGCGCACCGAAGCGCCGTGTCACCTGCCACGCGTAGTGGAATCCCGACACCACGGTAAAGACCACCGTGGCCACCAGCGACCAATAGCGCACAAGCAGCACCAGCGACGGCGCATAGAACATGCTGAGAAGCACAGTCAGCAAGGCGCAGATCTGCGCAAGCGTATTAGCTTTCCCGAACAGGCTGGGGCGGAAGTCCTTCATCCCGACGCTGGCGTAGAGAATCGCCGCCACCATCATGATGCCCAGATCGCGCGCGAAAACCAGCACCGTGACCCGGAGGGACATGAGTCCCTGATGATGCAGCACCAGAAAAAGCGTGCTCAGCAGCAGTTTGTCGGCCACCGGATCCAGGTACTGGCCGAGCACAGTTCGCTGCCGCAACACCCGGGCCAGTGTACCGTCGAGGCCGTCGGTGATTCCGGCAAAAATAAAAAGCCCGAAAGCGGTGCGGTACGACTGATCAAAAATGGCCAGTACGATGAACGGAATGATGCACAGCCGCAGAAGCGTGAGCTGGTTGGGCGCTGCCCGTAACTGTGCCATCTTGCGCGGATTCATGGTCGCGGACCGTCGCCGGCGAAACTACGGCTTCTCCTGGCCTCTCTCCTAATATATGGCGTTCCCGGGAGGTCAGGCGCGGAAACCGCAGCCGGTCCTTCACCTCCGCGCGGGTATGGCCGCGCCCGGCTCCAGTGCGGAAAAGTCTTTTCCCCTCGCTTCGGGGCCAAAGTAAAAGAGGAAGAACAGCGTCACAATCACCGCCCCCTCAAAGACCGTGAGCGCCCACGAGTAGCCAAGCATCTCTTTCAGCTTCAGCTCGATCATGGTGGCCGGCGAAGCGATGAGGAACCCCAGCTGATAGACGAATCCGGGAAACAGACCGCGGACGGAGGGCGGAGAAAGCTCATTGATGTGGGCGGGGATCACTCCCCACGCGCCCTGCACCCCCGCCTGCATCGCGCAGGAGCCAAGAACGAGGGCGAGGACGGTAGTCCCAAAAGCCCACGCGGGAATGGAGAGCAGCGCGGCGGCCAGCGCAATCATCACGGAGAAGCGCCGCCCCGTTCGCTCCGAAAGAAACCCGAAGAAAAGCGATCCGGCGATGGCGGCGATGTTGTACAGAACCGGAATGCCATAGAGCAGGTCCATCCCGGCTATTTTGCGTCCGGCAATGGCCGGCAGCGACTTCAGGAAATCAGGATAGAGGTCCTGTGTGCCATGCGACAAGCAGAGCATGACCGCCATCAGCGCGAGCAGGTAGAAGAAGATCCGGGAGTGGCGCAAAACCGAGCCGAATATCACTTTGAGTGACCCCGCTCGTTGCACGTGCCATGCCTGGGACTCCGGCGCGAGCCACGTAAACAGCGCGATGAGCACCGCAACCGGTGCCCCCACAAAGAAAGCCGAGCGCCAGCCCAGATGCACGGTGATGGTCTGCATGGCGACAGCGGCAACGAGGTATCCGACAGGGTAACCGGCCTGGAGCAAGCCGCTGAGAACGCCGCGTAAGCGAGTCGGCGCGCTCTCCATCGCGTAGGATGCACCAATGCCCCAGTAGCCTCCCATGCCGAGTCCGTAGAGCGCACGCATAACGGCGAACATGGCGAAACTGACGGAGAGCCCGCTGAGAATGGTCATCGAAGAAAAGTAGAGGACGCAGATCACCAGCGGCCACTTGCGACCAAAACGATCAGCAAGTGATCCAAAGAGGAGCGCGCCCACCGGGCGCATGGCGAGCGTGAGTGTGAGCGTATAAACAATGTCCGCTTTGCTGACGCGAAAATGCGCAGCGAGCGAGTCAAACAGAAAGACGACGATGAAGAAGTCAAAGGCGTCGAGCACCCAGCCGAGAATGCCGGAGGTTACGGCAAGCTGCCATCCGAGCGTGGGCTGCGAGGAAGCGGAGTCGCTGGGAGTCAAAGGCACGGCATCTCCATCTGGTAACTATATAGAGAGACCTCGAGGATGGCATCGACTCCACCGAGGTCGTGCCCTTCGGCGGAGTCGAGCAGTTGGGCTGGGTCGCAAAGGATCGAAGTACGACATTGAGGAATGTCTCTGCTTCAATATTTTCTGAAGCTTCACTCATTACAACTGGAGTCCGCAGCGCGAGAATGACAAGAGCGGTCGTTGCAACATTCCGGCGGTTCAAAACAGCAGCGGGAGCACTGTGTCTCGCGGCGACGCTTTCATTCCCCGCACTTGCCCAGCCTGCCTCGTGCTGCCGAACGGGCGAAGTAGTCAATGCCGAAGGTGCGCCGGTCGCGGGTGCGAGCGTTCTGGACGCGAGCGGCAAGCTGCTTACCACGACGGCCTCCGACGGAACATTCTCAGTCCCATCCAACGTGTCGCGCGTTGAAGTTGTGGCCCCTCACGCGGCTCCGGTGTTTGCCGCGATGAATGCGGCTGCGCCGGCTCGGATTGTGGTGGAGCGTCCACTGGAGACGGTGGTGGTGAGCGCGTACCGTTCCCCGCTCCCGACCGAGGATTCGCCCGCGAGCACCCGCGTGATGACCCGCGAGGCCCTGCAGCGTTCCGCCCCGATCTCGCTCGACGGCAAGCTGCGGGAGGTCCCCGGCTTTGAGCTGTTCCGCCGCTCGAGTTCGCTGGTCGCGAATCCGACCATCGAAGGCGTCTCCTTGCGTGGTCTTGGGTCAACGGCTGCGAGCCGTTCGCTGGTGGTCTTTGACGGTATCCCGCTCAACGACCCTTATGGCGGATGGATCCACTGGGAGGAAATTCCCACGCCGGTGATTCAGTCAGTCGAGGTTGTGCGCGGAGGCGCTTCAGACCTATACGGATCGAGCGCGATTGGCGGCGTTATCAGCATTCTTCCCGTGCGCCCGCGCGCCGACAGCCTGCATCTTTCTTCGGCTTACGGATCGGAAGCGACGACGGACTCTTCGGCGCTGGGCACATTCGGCTCAGGCACATGGTCCGGCATGTTCGCCGGCAGCGTGATTGCGACCGACGGCTACACCCTGATTGCGCCGGAATTTCGCGGGCCCATCGACCAGCCGTCCAATGTTCATGCACAGAACGGGCTGACTGAGTTTGACCGCAATCTTCGCAACAGCGGGCGCGTATTTCTACGCGGCATGGTTTTGAACGAGTCCAGGCACAACGGAACTCCTTTGCAAGAAAACTCGCTGCGGCTGTGGCGATACGCAGCGGGCGCGGACGCCAGCCGGCTCACGTTGCGGCTCTACGGGTCCAGCGAGCATTACCAGCAAAGTTTCTCGTCCGTCTCGGCAGACCGCGCATCCGAGACGCTGACCAAGCTGGGATACGATCCTGCCGATGAGCTGGGGGCACAGGCCAGTTGGCATCAGCCGGTGGGACACAGGTTGCTGCTACTGGCGGGCGCGGACACCCGCGACGTTCGCGCAAACGACTACTCACAAATCGTTGCCGCGGGAAAGGAAATCAGCGCTGGCAGCCACCAGCGGCAAACGGGCGTGTACGGCGAGGCGCTTTCCACGCCCCGTAACTGGACCCTGAGCGGCTCAGCGCGCGTCGACCATTTTTCCAATTTCGATGCGAAGCAGTTCGAGCAGCCCGGAGGATTCACCGCGCTGCCCACGCTGGAGGAAACGGTGGTCGATCCGCGCCTCGGCGTAACACGGCGGCTGACGCACTCGCTGGCGCTGAATGCGTCAGCGTTCCGCGCCTATCGCGCGCCGACAGAGAACGAGCTGTACCGCAGCTTTCAGGTGGGGCAGCAGATTACGGAGGCCAACCCAAACCTGCGCTCAGAGCGCGCCACCGGTTGGGAATCCGGCTTCCAGCTCAACATGGACCGCATAGGGTCCGCCGTGCGCGCCAGCTATTTCTGGACGCAGGTCAACCGCCCCATCACCGCCCTTACGCTGAGCACGACTCCGACCGAAGAGCTTTTGAAGCGCAACAATCTCGGACAGATCGAGAGCCGCGGCGTTTCGCTGGACTACTCGATCGAGGAGCGATGGTTCGCGCTCACCGGCGGCTATCAATATGCGGACGCCACCGTGACAAAGTTCCGCCAGGAGCCGAATCTGGTGGGCAATTGGATTCCGCAGGTAGCGCGCAACATGGCGACGGCGCAGTTACAGGTGCGCCAGCGCAAGTGGGGCCTTCTGAGCTTGCAGGGGCGCATGAGCGGCCGCCAGTTCGACGATGATCTGAACCAGTATCTGCTGCACAGCTATTTCCGCCTGGACGCTCACGCTTCGCACGCAATTGGACAGCATATGCAGGTTTACGCTGATGGGGAAAACCTCTTCGACCGCGCGATCGAAGTCGGCAAAACCCCTCTGCTCACGCTGGGAACGCCCAGAGCAGCGCGCTTCGGGCTTCGCTTGAACTGGGGCGGCGATTAGAAGCTTTGCACGCCGCCACCAAGCCTTCGCGAGTTATGGACAGCAGCAGAACTGCGCGTCTGCTCTCCCGCTGGGTCCTTCGCTACCTTCGCCTTGCCCGCGGCGTCTTTGCTCTCCAACGCCTTGCCCTCCAGAACCTTGATGCGCCCTTGCGCCAGCAGATACGTTGACATCGGGTCAATATAAGTGTGGTCGTCAAACTCGTGCGCCTGTACTTTTTCGTACGCGTTGAGCGCGGCCTTGTCCGCCCCGTACTGCTCGTAAATGAGCCCCAGCGCGTACCACACCGCCGAGTCCGGCTGTGCGATGTTGCCCGCGTACATCGCCTGGTCCAGCGTCTGCCGCGCTTCGGTCGTGCGACCCTCCGCGGCATAAATACAAGCGAGCGTGTGGAGTGCCGCAAAGTTCGATTTCCCCTGCGTAGTTGCCTGCTGCGCGGCGCGGAGCGCGTCGTCGCCCGTATGGCCGTCGAACAATCCGAGCCACGCGTAACCGTTGTAATCGGAAGCCTGCGCCATTCCTGAGTCGAGTGCGCCCTGCTCCGCCTTCCGCGCGGCCGCGTAATTGCGCGCCAGCTCATAAGCCTCGGCCTCCTGCTGGAGCAGGTCGTGGTCCTTCGGCTTTCTCGCCAGCTTCGGAGCGAGCATCGCCAGCCATCCCGCCGCGTCGTTCTTCAGCGAATACGCCTGCCCCGCGAGCCCCATGGCGGTCAGCGAGTCCGGCTCCTGTTCCAGCAGACGCTTCGCCGCGGGCAGCGCCAGATCGGGCTGCTCCGCGCCGTCCGCTGCCTCGGCCAGCAGCAGGTCGAGATCGGTCTCGCGTTGGCCGCGTGCTTTTTGCCGATCGGCGCTGATTTCTTCCAGATATGGCTTGGCATCCATCGACCCGGCCAACAGGGAAATAGCCGCCAGCCGCATCGCCGCCGGTGAATTCGCGCCCGGCTTCGAGCTGTCCACCGTCCAGAAGCGCGGCAGCAGCGGGCCGGCAAAAACATCGTCCTCGCCCTCGCGATGCGTGAGGTTGCGCTTCCAGTCGAGCATCGCTTTGGCCTGCTTGAGATTTCCATGCCGCAGCGCGTAGAGCGTGGCCACGCCAACCGGAGCGAAGTCGCCGCTGTCGGCCACAATGCGATACGCGCCGTTCTCGCGCACCACATAGAAGTGGTTGGGCGCGTTGCCCTGCGACTGCTCCACGACGGCATACCCGGACGCGTCATCTCCAGTCGAAGTGTACGTGGTGGTGCCGACAATGAGGTCCACCATGACCGGTTCGGTGAAGCCGGACCTCTGGGCAACCGTGCGCATGAAGCCGCTGCCCGTCATGGTTTTCTCCACATCGCGCTCAAGTTCCGCGTCACTCGTGTAGGCCTCGCGCGCAAGTGAGTCTCTCACCTGCTGTTCTGTAAGCGTGCCGGACATCATCCCGACCATCACCGTGCGCACTGGGCTGGCGGGATTCGTCGCAGGCAGCGGCTGGAGCGCTGCCGGTTTCATGTCCTTATACATCTCGATCTGCCGCGCGATAGTTGGCGCATTATCGCCGGCCGCGCCGATCCCCGCCTGAAGCACGGCGGCCGCGTCGGCATACTTCCCCAACTGCGCCAGCAGCGATCCGGCTGCCAGCAGATTCTGGTTGCGGGCAGAGGCTTCCACGTCCCCCTGCTCCGCTTCCGCAATGCCCGCCGATGCCCCATGCTGTGCCGCCGCGGAGCAGATGGCCAGCGTCGCGTGGGCGTTATCGTACGGAAGCGTCGCGAGCATCTTGTCCAGTTCGCTGAATTGCTTGTCGAACAGCAGCGCGTACAGCAGATTGTTCTGCCAGGGAGCGAGCGTCGCCGAGCCCTTGTCCTTGTTCTTGTCCAGCAACTCGCGGTAGGCGCTGATGGCGTCAGGCAGGTCCGCATCCGCCGCATAACGAACGCCGCGAGCGTCGAATTCATACAGAATCGCCAGATCGAAACGCGAGTCGTTGCTCTCAGGATCCAGAGCCACTGCCTGCTGGTATGCGGCGATGGCTCCCTTCAGGTCGAATCCCTTGCCGAAGCGCACTCCCAGAGAATCATGCTCCAGCGTCCATCCATAGGTGGCGAAGGCCGTCGACGATTTGGGATCAATCTGCGTCGCGCGCACGGCTTCGGCGCGCGCCTCGTCTCCAATGCCCGCCTGCAGCAGAAGCCGCGCCAGCCGCGAGTAATTCAGGGCCTCGCCGGGATGCTCGGTGATCAGCGCGCGGTCCAGCCCCAGCGCCTCGCGAATGCGGCCCTGCGCGAACGCCTGTGCCGCCGTCTGGTCAAAGTAAAGCCCGATGTACTGCCGCTTCTCGAGCGCCACTACGGCCTTGCGTATGGCCAGCGCCTGGTCCACCGTCAGCGTGCCGGGGCCGCTGTCGAAGCGCAGCGTTGCCGTAACCACGCCTGCGCTGTCTACGGAGTAGGTCTCCTTGAGTGTGGCCGGACCTAGCTGCGTAGTCTTGTTCGGAGGCAGCGCGCGCAGCTTGAACCCGTCGGGCGGGATAACCTTCACGCGCCGCTCGTCGATGAAGGGCATAAAGGTGTACGACGACGCGCGCGACTTTTCGGCCAGATCCAGTTGATGTTTCACATCCGCGCTCGTATCCGGACCAATCACCGGCGGCGGGGTTCTGAACCAGCCCGGTAGGCCGTCCAGCACAATGGACGGAAACACCGCGACCAGCGCCTCGTCCATTGCCGTGTCTCCGCGCCGGGCTCCCTTGATGTCCAGCGTGAGATCGAACGGCTTCGAGAGGTCCTGCGGATCACCATGCGTCACGCTCGCCAGCGTTTTGGCGGAATAGGCGGTCTTCGCATAGTTCTCGAGCGCCTCATGAATTCTCTGGCTGTCGCCCATCCCGTAGCTCGCGCGATAATTTGCGTCGATGATGCCGTAGGTCTTCGAGCTTTCGACGACCTGCGACGGGCCAAAGGGCGCCAGAGTGAAGGCCCGTGTTTCCACCAGACGCGAATTTTCCGAGCTTGGATCGGGAGTCCGCGTCAGCCTCGCGGTTCCTGGTGCAATCACCAGCGCCATCCGCCCGGCATCCGGCCACGGCAGCGTTCCCGGCTCGTAATACTGCGCCGTCGCGTCAATCCACAGCGCCGCATTTACCCCGTCCTCGGGCACATAAACAATCGCGTGATTGAACTGCGTCATTCCCGGAAGATCCGGAGTCACGTCCGGTCCCGGCCCAACCGAGAGCAGCGCCAGATTTGCCGGAATGCCCGCTTCCCGCAACATCGCCACCAGCAGCGTCGCCTTGTCCTTGCAGTCCCCGTAGTGCCGCTCGATGACCTCGGAAGGTTGCTCCGGGGTGAGCCGCGCCGCGCCGAACTCGACGCCCGTGTACCGGACCTGCTGGTGAAGTTGCGCCACAATCGCACGGATCTTCGCCATGCGATCACTGGGCAGGTTCGGGGGCAGGATGGATTTTGTTTCCGCCGGAACCATCTCCGGATCGGCCATGGCCGCATAGTCCGCCGCGACTTCCTTCCACGACGCCCCGGTCGCAAACTCCACCATCGGCAGCCCTGGATCATTGGTTGGGAGATTGATATCGGAGACGTGCGCGGCAGGCATTGCCGTCTGCTCGTACACCACGTGGCGGCGTCCGTGGTCCATCTTGCGCGTCACCGCGAGTGAGGGCAAACCGGAAATCGCGTCTTTGAACGGCATCGAGGCCGGCAGGTCCACAATGAGCCGCTCGCGAGCCACCGGAACACCCGTGCGGAAATAGGTTCGATACAGGCCGCCGCCGGCGAAGTAGGGCGTCTTTTCGTCCGTCTCCAGGACCTCTTCTACAATTGCCCCCACCGAAACTCCAGGCAGCGGCGCACGGCGCACGTGCTCGGAGGAATACGTCTCCGCGTCATCGCCCTTCACCGGCGCGTCGGTAATGGTCTTCTGGTCCAGTTCGACAAAGCTGCCGTCGGCCTCAAGCACGCGCGCGTGCAGTTGCGCCGGATTCTCATTCCACGGGTCCCACGGCGCCGAAATCTCCGACCAGCCCTCCACCGCGTCCTGCGCGTCCACGCGAAAGATCAGCCGGTAGCGGGAAGCGACGGTCCCATCGTTCCCTATGACGTATCGCCGCTCCTCCAGCAGAATCTGCACGCTGTGCTCGTGGTCTGCGGGAGCCGCGGTCGAAGCGGCACGCAATTGCTCCACGGTCGAGCTGAGCGGCTCTCCCATAAAGTCGGTTGTCTGCGCGCCCAGCGCAGCGGAAGTACCTAATAAGGCAGCAAATATGAGAGCAAGCGCAGCACGACTCGAAAATGTGGACATCAGCCTTCTTCAATCAGGAGATATTGAGCGAAAGATACCACGAACCCGAGTGTCGGGACCGACTTTTCTTCTCCCTCGATTGAGCGCAACAGAAGTAACGCATTCCCCCGGGGACAGAAAGCGGGATTTGCGAAGAAGGGCGACGGCGCGGGATCGGCAGTCGAGCCGGCGACAACCTCTACCAGCGGGAGATTGTCAGCTCGTCCAGATACACCGTGGCCGTGCCGCCCTTTCCCAATCCGTCCACCTGAAAGTTGGTCAGCAGAGTGGAGCCCCACCCGAGCGCGAACGCGGAGGGCACCGTAACATTCAACGTCTCCGTCGCGCCGTCCAGCGCCACCACCTTATAGGTCACGTTTCCGGCATTATCGCGCGAATACCCGATCTGAACATGATGCCAGGCGTTGACCTTCCATTCGCGCGGGTTGCACCCGGCGTCGGAGTGCACCCATTTGTCTTTCGGATCCTGTGGAGTCCCTTCGTTCTCGGTGTAATCCCATGTGCTCGAATAGCCGTCACATTGGAATCCATAAATCGCCGTCTGCCCGTTGCTCATCACCTGGTTGATGTCGAATTCCAGGTTGGCGATGTTCTCGGCCGATTCGGCAATGTAGACCCAGGCGTCATAGAAGAAGTTGGTCGTAGCGGTGTCGGCGCCAAAGCTGGTCCAATATCGTTCCGCGCCGTCATTGGAATAGCTGGTCACAAACTCCCGGGCGTCGCCGCTGCGCGAGGGCGAGTCGGTAAGACTCATGCTGCCGCTCGACACGGACCCGCTCTTCCCGGTATTGGGATCAGAGACTTCATTCCAGTTGCTTAACTTCTGGATTGTTGTCACGCTGATCGCCCCGTCGGGAACCATCGCAGCGCTACCCGAGTTGCCATCGCTACCGGAGCTTGAGCCGCTGCCCGAGCTTCCACTGCTGCCCGAACCGGCGCTGCTCCCTGAGCCTGAGCCGCTACCCGAACTGCCACTGCCTGAACTGCCACCGCTCCCTGAGCTTCCACTGCCGCCCGAACTTGAGCCGCTGCCCGAACTGCCACTGCCGCCCGAACTGCCACTGCCCGAACTTGAGCCACTGCCTGAGCTCGAGCCACTGCCCGAACTGCCGCCGCTCCCAGAACTTGAGCCACTGCCTGAGCTAGACCCACTGCCCGAGCTTCCGTTGCTACCCGAGCTTCCCCCACTCGAGCCCGAGCCGCCATTGCTGCCGGAGCCTGCCGAGCTGCCACCTGCATCATTCGCGCTCACGGCTGCAGCGGAAAGCGCGGGAATTGTGACCCCGCACCCTGCCAGAAAAATCGTGACTGATATCGCGGTGAAAATTACAACTGCAAATGCAAAGAAGTTCTTTCCAGAGGCCTTCATCTTCTCTCCGCCGGTTTTGGCAGCACTACACCCCGGCAAGCCGGGCTTTTCGCACCCCTGCGTGGCCGGGGCGTTGGTTGAAACGAGGTTGTCTGTCACCGCATCCAGTGGGCACAAGGGCAGCGTCGCGAAAAGATCGCGGGGCCCGCAGCCGAACGGGATTCGAATCGGGATTTGCGATTAGCCGGCCTGGTGCCGGCAACAGAGCAAGGGGAAGAGGTGAACGCGTTCAGTTCACCGGGGACACGCAGACGACGAGCACTGCGTAAATCTGCCTCTGGAAGGCACAACGCTTCTCAGCGGAAGCGGAAACGTTCAGTTACTTATACTTAGTAGTTGTTGCAGAGATTCTACACATTGGTTTCCGGAACGCAACGAAAAAAACCGCCTCTCGACGGTTCCTTTCTTGGTTCCTCCAGCGCCGCGCGAGCGACCAATCAGCGAAAAAGCGAAAGGTCGATCGCTGATCCCATGGCTTTATATCCAGCGTCGTTCGGATGCAGATGGTCCCCCGAGTCGAAGGCCGGAAGAAACATCGACGGCTTGGCCGGGTCGCGCGTGACTTTATCGAAATCAATCACGCCGTCAAAGATGCCGCTGGTCCTGATCCAGTGGTTCACCTCTTCGCGAATCTGCTCCCCCTGGGCGGATGCATAGCCCGCGCCCATGTAAGGAGTCAGCGTGGCTCCAAACACCTTGATCCCGTGACTGTGCGCGCGCGCCGCCAATTGCGTCAGGGCAAATGTGAGGTCCTTCGCGGTGATGATGTCTCCCGGCTCGTGCGGCTCGGCGATGGCGCCAATGTCGTTGATGCCTTCCATGATGATCAGGTACTTCACTCCGCTCTGCGCCAGCACGTCGCGGTCAAAGCGCGAGAGCGCGTTCGGTCCGGCCCCGTCATGAAGCAGCCGGTTCCCGCTGATGCCCTCGTTCAACACCGAGAGATGCGCGGTCGCCGGATCGGCCTGCAGGCGCTGCGCTAGAACGTCCGGCCAGCGATGATTCAAGTCGCGACTTGACTGCCAGCCATCTGTAATCGAATCGCCGAAGGCCACAATCGACGCCGCGTGGCTGTCCGCTTCGGTCACGTCGATGCCCTTCACAAAGCACCACGAGTCCGTCGCGTGGTTGGCCGGAAGCGTATCGTCAGCGGTCGTGTTTCCCCGCGTGACAAAGTTCGTCGACTGCGCGTCGTCGTGGCACGTGGACTCGCTCACCGCCTGCAGCGGCAGGTACACGCTCACCGCCAGGTTGGAGAATGCTGCCACCCGCATCGGCACTGGATCGCTGAACACCAGAGCCCCGGCGGGAATCGTAACCGACGCCCGTCCGCCGAAGCTGAGGGCGTGGTCGCTGCCCGGCTGGATTGATCCGTCGTGTGTGCCCGCATCGCCGCCCGCGCTCAGCGCGATATGCGCCGCCGCAACCGTCAGCGGCTGCGAACCAAACTCGTTCGTCAACTCGACGCGCACCGACGATCCGCCCTGGCTGATATGCACAATGTTGCGATACGTGGTGTCGCCCAGAGCCATCTGGTCTCTCATCGGCGAAGCCGCCCAGCTCCCCACCCAGTGCGCCGCCCGCTGCTGCGCTCCCAGCAGTGGCGCGGCCATCAAAAACAGAATCGGGACACCGCAGGCAAGAAACTTTCTCATCATTTCTCCTCGAAATTCAGCGATC
Source organism: Acidobacteriaceae bacterium (assembly GCA_049280995.1). Classification (GTDB taxonomy): domain Bacteria; phylum Acidobacteriota; class Terriglobia; order Terriglobales; family Acidobacteriaceae; genus Silvibacterium. The sequence goes on along the minus strand of JBAPRH010000052.1, from coordinate 56,721 downwards.
GATACCCTCACAAGAATGCTGCATCATGGACAAAGTGCGCAACATGCGTCACGTATTCTTCAGTGCCGAATCAGGTCAAAATCGCTAGTACGGAACCGAAAGAGGTTCAACGTTGGAGCGCAGACGCAGCCTGCGTATGGGCCAGCCTGCCAGCACCATCAGGACGACGCCAGCCATAATCATCAGCGCGTCCTGCCCCGTCTGCATGATGCCCAGCGAAACTAAAAGCGTCGTCGACAATGCGGCTGGCTGCGTTGCCCGCAGCAGCAAAGTGAAAAACACTGTGAGCAACGACGCCAGAACCGCGGCCCATACACGGGGAAGCGGCACTCCATGCACTGACACGCTGGGTACGCTCCAGCTCCGGGCAAGAAAAATCGCGGCGAGCCCGGCGAGGACCGCAATCAAATGCCCAATAACGACGTGGTAGGTGCGAGCGCTTGGTCGCCTAGGCGTTTCGACAAGCTCATAGGCCGTGGGCCCCAGGCTGGCGAAAATAAGCGGCTGGTGACAGGCCCAGCCGACGATCGCCACAATCAGAATAAGGACCGCCTCGCTCACAGGCGTGATCAGCAAGTCTCTCCTCCGCATACAAGCACCTCCGGATTCGCATTCCTGCACCGCCGCTCGCTGAGCACCGGCTGAATTCTCGGATGCCTCCTTCACGCTCGCCGGTTGGGGCCGCATCCAACTAGCATGACCGGCGGCTTTTCTGCCCATTTTGGTGCCAAACCGATGACATCCGGCGATTCGGTGACGTGCTCGAATCGACCCATTTCGATGCGCGAGGTTCAATGACACACGCTTGCATTAACCGCATCGCAACCGTCGTTCCGGAACACGACGTTCATCAGGCGTTCGTCGAATATGCGGAACAGATGCTCTCTCAGCAGCGCGTCCTGACCATCTTCCAGCGCATGTCCGCAAGATCAGAAATCGAGCATCGATTCTCGCCCCTTCAGGTAAGCAAACCCGTGGCCGCGGACGCAGCCGATGCTTACGAGGTATATCGCCGTGGCGCTTTTCCTTCAACAGCGGAGCGTATGAAACTGTTCGAGCGTTTTGCCCCTGTGCTGGCTTCGAAAGCGCTCGACCAGCTTGCGCTCTCGCGGCACGAGCGCGACCGCATCCGTCACGTCATCGTTACCTGCTGCACCGGCTTCTATGCTCCGGGGCTCGACTTCGCCATTATCGACCATCTCAATCTCTCTCCCTCGACCGAGCGAACCACGATCGGCTTCATGGGCTGCTACGCGGCCATCAACGGATTGAAGCAGGCGCGCCACATCGTTCGATCCGAGCCCGGCGAGAGCGTCCTGCTTGTCAATCTTGAGCTTTGCACGCTGCACCTGCACGAAACCGAGGACCTCAACGAGGTACTGTCATTTCTCATCTTCGCCGATGGATGTACCGCCTCCCTTATCAGCAGCCAGCCCATCGGACTGGAGTTGGACAGCTTTCACGCCATCCAGATCAAGAACACGCGCGGCCTCATCACATGGCGCATCGGCGACCTCGGCTTTGACATGCTGCTCTCCGGTCGCGTGCCACGCGAAATCACAAGCGCCCTCCACGCCGAAGCCGCCAGTTTCTCAAACGGCAGCCCCGTCGATCTATGGGCCGTGCATCCCGGAGGCCGTTCCGTGCTCGATGCGGTGGAAGAAGGGCTCTCGCTCTGCCCCCAGGCGCTCTCCGCTTCGCGCCACGTCCTCTCCTCGTTCGGAAACATGTCCTCGGCAACCGTCATGTTCGTTTTGCGCGAGTTGATGCGGACCGCCCGCAGCGGGCAGGCCGGCTGCGCAATGTCCTTCGGGCCGGGGCTCACCGTGGAGACAATGCGTTTTCATGCGATCTGATGCGATGGATTTTTCCGAGCGAAGCCATCTCCACGAGTTGATGGACGAGCCATGCGAGTACGCGGAGTTTCGTGCCTGCCTGCGCGACCTGGAAAAGGTGAACCGCACCGTGCGTTCGTACCCTCCAACCCTGAACTGGCTTGAGCAGTTCGCAAAAGTGAAGACCCCGCACCTTCATATCGTCGATGTAGGTTGTGGGGGAGGCGACATGCTGCGCTGCATCGAATCCTGGTCGCGCGTGCGAGGGCTCGCTGTCCAGCTCACGGGGATCGATCTGAACCCTTACGCCGCTCGCGCCGCTCGCGAATTTACCCATCCGGGCAGCTCCATCGAGTGGATCACCGGCGACGCATTTTCCTACCAGCCATCCACGCCGATCGGCCTGGTCATCAGCTCCATGTTCACGCACCATCTCACCGACAGCGAAATCGTGAACTTCGTGAAGTGGATGGAGAGCGTCGCCCAGCGCGGATGGTTCATCAACGATCTGCACCGCAAGCCCGTGCCGTATTACGGATTCAGTGCCCTGGCGTGGCTGATGCGCTGGCACCGCTTCGTGCGCAACGACGGTCCCATCTCCATCCGCAGAAGCTTTCTCCGCGAGGACTGGGAGCGCTATTGTTCCTCCGCCGGTTTGCGGCCCGAGGACGTACAAATCAGTGAGATCCGCCCGGCGCGTCTCTGCGTCTCAAGGGTGAAGTCGTGACTCTCGACGCAATCATCGTCGGCGGAGGCCCCGCCGGCGCGGCGCTCGGCACATTGCTCGCGCGGTCCGGCCGCTCCGTCGAGATCATCGAAAAAACCTCCGGTCCACATGACAAAGTGTGCGGTGAGTTCCTCAGCGACGAGGCGATTCAGTACCTGCACAATCTCGGAATCGATCCCGTTGCGCTGGGCGCAACGCTTGTCTCGCGCGTCCGCCTCGCTCGTCGAGGCCTGCTGGGCGAATGCGCACTCCCGTTTACCGGAATGTCGCTGACGCGCAGAGTGCTTGATGAAGCGCTGCTGCTTCATGCGCGAAAAGCGGGCGCGACCGTAACGCGGGGAGCACGCGTCAGGTCGCTGCGACGCGCAGGCAGCGCTTGGATTGCTCAACTTGCCAATGGCGACGAGCGCCGCGCACCCGCTGCGTTTCTGGCCACCGGCAAGCACGACCTTCACGGATGGGCCAGACCCGCTGGCAAACAAAGCGATCTGGTAGCGTTCAAAATGTACTACCGGCTGGCACGCTTCGACGATGCGGCAATGGCCCACCGCGTGGAGCTGGTTCTGTTCCCCGGAGGCTATGCGGGGCTGCTGCTTTCTTCCGAAGGAACCATGAACCTCTGCCTGCTCATAAAGCGCTCGGCGATCCACCGCTGCGGAGGCCAATGGCCCAACGTCTCGGAACATCTCCAGGCCTCGTCGCCCTACCTCGCCCGGCTGCTCGCAGGCGCAACCCCTCTGCTGGACAAGCCTCTCGCGCTCGCATCCATTCCTTACGGCTATCTCTGCGGCCATTCTTCGGACGGACTCTGGAGGGTGGGCGACCAAGCGGCCGTGATTCCCTCATTCTCCGGCGACGGCGTCTCCATCGCCCTGCATAGCGCGCATCTTGCCGCCGCTGCTTATCTTCGCGGCCAGACCGCCGACGATTTCCAGCAGCGTCTCCGCCTTCAACTGCAAAGCCCAGTCGACGCCGCAACCAGGATTTCCAGGCTCATGGTTGCGGCCCCCCGCCTAGCGGCGGCCGTGCGTATCCGCCCACAAATCCTCACGTCCATCACCGAACGCACCCGCATACCGCGGTCTGCCCTCCTGAGCGCATTCGAGGATCAGCATTCGACGATCAATGCATTTTCGGAAGTGCTGTAGAACAAAACCGGGTTCCCAACTCAGCGCGGCCAGCCGCGAGCGCCGACACCGCGCATCCCCCAAAAGCCTCTATTTCTGAATAGGCACTCCCTGGCTAGACTGGCTCGCGGGGCGATAGAGGACGCGCCATATCTTTCCCCTCTCGCTGTCGGTAATGTAGAGCGAGCCGTCCGGTCCCACCGCGACGCCGTCGGGTCGCGCCACGGCCTGGGTCGAGCCAATCAGCGGGGCTTTGCCGGCAAAGCCGTTGGCAAAGACCTCAAACTTACCCGACGGTTTGCCATTCTTGAATGGCTGGTAGGTCACGTTGTAACCCGCCTGCGGCAGCGGCGCGCGGTTCCACGATCCGTGGAAGGCGATAAACGCGCCTCCCCGGTAGTGCGCGGGAAACTGATGCGCGGTGTAAAAAACGACCCCCAGCGGAGCCCAATGCGCCGGATAGCTCGCGATAGGCAGCGAGTACTGGCTGCAGCGGCCCACGATCTTGCCGTCCCCGCCGTACTCGGGGGCGAGCACCAGCTTTTTCTGGAAATAGTCGTAATAGCAGTAGGGCCACCCGAAATTCGATCCCGGAACCGCGCGATACATCGGCTCGGCCGGGCGAGTGGCGTTCTCCTCGGCGGTAAACTTCGCCGGCCACAGCGTGTCGAGCTGGTCGCGGTTGTTCATCACAACATAAACCGCTCCGTCGTGCCAGGTGATGGCCGGCTCCTGGCGGAGGCCAGTCACGAGACGCACGCCGTCGGCCTGGGTCTGATTCAATTTATCGGCGTTGAACTTCCAGATGCCGCCATGCTTTTCGAGGACGGGGCAAGGATCCATTCCCGGCGAGCCCTTCTGGCGATCATGCACCTGGCAGGAGTTGGAGGGCGTCCCGATATTGATGTACAGCGACCCCTTGCCGTCAAAGGTAAGTCCCTTGTCGTGATGCTCGCGCGGCGCGGTCATTCCGCCCACAACCACCTCAGCCGGCCCGGTGGGCTTCAGTTGCCCCGGAGTCATCTTGTACCGTATGACGGCGTCCACCGTCGCCACATAAAGATAGCCGTTATATAGGCCGATGCCAGTGCTGCTGCCCTCGCCGAATTTTTCCTTCACGTCGTAGCGCCCATCTCCGTTGGTATCGCGCAGAGCGACGACTCCACCATTCTGCAGCGCGACATAGAGATCGCCGTTCGGCGCAACCACCGCGTGTCGAGCCGTGCCCAGGTTGTCCGCCGCCACAAATGCGCAGAACCCCGGTGGCAGCGTGATTCCCCCATTGCCGGGGTCGCAGGCGGGCGGCGCGGCGTACGCCGTAAAGCTCGCTAAACAAAATACTGCTACGATGGTGACGGCTTGAACTGCTCTCCTTGCCTTCATTCGCGAAACCCCCTCGGAAATACGTGCGGACAACCACTCACCTCTAGATTACATTCCAACCGCAACAGGAGTTCAACACTTTACAGGCATGATCACAAAGGGAATCATCGCATTTTCTCTCACCGTGGCCGCATCGGCGTTACTCGCCGCGCCGCCGCAAACGCCAACCGCAAGCACCACGTCGCAAGGTGTCTACACCACCGCGCAAGCCGCGTTAGGCCATACCTTGTACAACGCGAAGTGCTCGTCCTGCCACCTCGCGGACCTGACGGGCAAAGACCAAAATCCACCGCTCGTCGGCAAGGATTTCACATCCGAGTGGACCGGCGAGCCGCTCGGCGGTTTATTTGACAAGATCGAAAACACCATGCCGGCCGACAACCCCGGAACGCTTTCCCGGGACCAGACCGCCGAGCTTCTCGCCTTCATCCTGAGCTCCAACAAATTCCCCGCGGGAAAAACCGCGCTCCCCACCGACGCCCAGGCCCTGAAGCAAATTCGAATCACCGCGCCGCCACCCGCGCCTGCACCGAATCAGGCTCCTCCCCAGACTTCCCCGCAGAACTGATCCAGAAGTTCCCGCCGTGGCCTCTCTTCCATTCAGGCGGCTTATCATGACCTATACGACATCCGGATGGGCACTCAGACCGCAACAGCACCGATATCCCCGTCAACTTGCGGATCACTTTTTCCAAAAGGTAGCTGCTTCCGAGGCGCCGCTGGCGGGAAAACCCGTGGAGGTTCAAGTCCCCCCTTTCGCACCACGCTCTCCGTTGCGATACCCTGAGAGCACCATGTCAGCCGCCCAGTCCCAGCCCAGAATTCACCTCAGCAAATCTCCCGACTACCGCGAAACCTACGCCAATAGCGTTCAGGTTCGCGTCAGCGTGTGGGACTTTTTCCTGAGCTTCGGCATCGCGCATCAGGACACGCCCGACCAGGTCACGGTCGAGAACAGCCAGGGAGTCTACCTCAGTCCGCAGCAGGCCAAGGCTCTCTGGAACATGCTCAGCCAGAACCTCGTTCAATATGAGCAGGCCTTCGGAGCCATCGCACTGGAGCCGCACGGCCCCGCCATCCCCATGCCCAACGGCCCCGTCCACTAGGGCCTGTTAGCACTATTAGGACGGCAGCGAAAGGAGCGAATTTTTTCGAGTGCGAGAAGCGAGGAGCGACAAATACCGGGTGTATTTTAGCAACGAGGGACGAAGCAATCGGGGAAATTCGCCCTTTCCCTCCGGGTTGCGGCCAAAATCAGCCCAGACTCCGTTGTCCTCCTCGACGGTGGTCCCGCCACCGGCTTCGGACTCCGCCTCGTCCGGCCTGATTTTGGCTCGCAACGCTGTTCGCCCTAGTAGTGTTAACAGGCCCTAGAACAACAAATGTCGAAATTGGCGCAACGAGGCGCATCCACCCCACACCGCCCGTGTCCATCTTTTTGGAGCAGCCCGCCTTCCTGGGCAATCTTTGCTCTCGCCTTTGCCGCGGTCTACCTCGCTCACTGGCCTCTGCTGCGCCTCCCTTATTATTGGGACGAAGCTGGCTACTACATTCCCGCAGCTTTCGACTTCTTCCGCACCGGCTCGCTCATCCCCTACTCCACCCTCTCGAATGCGCACCCGCCGCTGCCGTCCATTTACCTCGCCGCATGGTGGAAGCTCTTCGGATTTTCGCCCTTCGTCACGCGAACCGCCATGTGCATCGTCGCTGCGCTCGCGCTCGCCGCTGTCTGGCGCATCGCGCTCATTGTCTCCCGGCGGCGCTCCGTCGCGCTGACGACGCTGACCCTTACTGCAATCTACCCCATCTTTTTCGCGCAAAGCTCGCTCGCGCACGCCGATATGTTCGCCGCCGCTGGTACTTTATGGGCTCTGGTATTTTTCCTTGACGGGCAGCAAGACCAGCAGCGAATCTGGCCCGCCGTCCTCTGCTTTTCGCTCGCCGCGCTCTCCAAAGAAACCGCCGTCGTCACGCCCGCCGGGCTCGCAGCATGGCAGGCATGGCGCGCCTTCCGCACTCGCTCCTCAAAGGTCGCGCGAAATGCAGCCCTCCTGCTCGTTCCGCTGCTTCCTCTCGCCCTCTGGTACGTCTATTACTGGCATCGCACCGGCTTCGTCTTTGGAAACCCTCAGTACCTCCGCTACAACGCAACCGCAACCCTTTCACCGCTGCGCGTCGTCGTTGCTTTCCTGCACCGAGCCTTCCAACTCACGATGCACATGAACCTCTTCGTGCCCGTGTTGCTGGCCGTCGCCTGCCTGTTACTCGATCCCGCACCGGAAAGGGATGGCTCCCGTCGCCCCTCGATTTCCCGTGTCCATCTCGCCATATTCCTCGTCGTCATCCTCGCCAACGCCGCCTTCTTCTCCATGCTGGGAGGCGCTCTCCTCACGCGCTACCTGCTGCCGCTCTACCCGCTGGTCATCCTGCTTTGCGCCTACGCGCTGCACCGACGACTGAAGCCGTGGCCCTGGTTTGCCGCCTTCGCTGCCGTCGCTTTTCTCGCTGCACTGTTTGTGAATCCGCCCTACCGCTTCGCGCCGGAAGACAACCTCGCCTACAGCGATATGGTCCGACTTCAGCAGGACGCCATCGCACAAATCGTCACGCGCTACCCGCACGAAACCGTCCTCACCGCATGGCCCGCCTCCGACGAGCTCACCAAGCCCGAGCTGGGCTACGTCACCCAGCCCGTTCGTGTGACCTCCATCGACAATTTTTCCTTCACGCAAATTCGCCGCGCTGCGCAATCCGGTCAGTCCTACAACGTGGCGCTCATCTTCTCCACCAAATACCACCCACCCCAGCGGAGCCTCAGCCTCGGCCGCATCAACCAGAGGCTGGATGCCCGCTACTTCGGCTTCCACCGCGACCTTGACCCAGCCTTCATCGCGCGCCTTCTCGGCGGCCGCCTCGTCTGGAGCGAGCAGCGCCATGGCCAGTGGGCGGCGGTGCTGCACTTTGATCGCCCTGCCGAAGCGCGGCTGCGCCGGCCATAACAACGCGCCCCATGCGCCGCAAACCCGCGCCAACTATAATCCGGTTGTGCAGTGGATGTTTCGAGTTCGACGCCTTCTCCCGGCCCTGTTTCCGGTCCTCCTCTTGAGCTTCCTCACGTTGCCCGCGTTCGCTGGCGCGCAGGAAGCATCCGCCGAGCCGACAGCCGAAACTCCGGCGCGAGGACGCCTCCTGCTGGTGCTTCCCTTTGAAAACCACACCGGCCAGCCCAATCTTGATTGGATCGGGGAAGGCGCGTCGGATATTTTCAACCGCCGGCTCGATGCCGCCGGCTTCCTCACCATCAGCCGGGACGACCGCCTTTACGCCCTCGACCGTCTTGGTCTGCCTGCGAACTTTCAGCCTTCGCGCGCCACTACGATCCGCATCGCGCAGTTGCTCGACGCCGATTCCATCATCATCGGCGCCTACACCCTGTCCGGCGACGAGCTCACCGTCACAGCGAGGATCCTCGACCTGCACAAGCTCGCGCTAAGCCCGCCCATCGAGCAAAAATCCGACCTCAAAGACCTGCTCGACACGCTCAACGGCCTTGCCTGGAACGTAGCTCGCAAGCTCGACCCCACCTATTCCGTCGCCGAGCAGACCTTTCTCGCCGCCGACGGCGCCCTTCAGCCCGGCGCGTTTGAAGACTACATCCGCGGCATGACTGCCGAAGCGCCCGCAGACCGCATTCCGCGTCTGCGGGAGGCTGTTCGGCTCAATCCCGGCTTTGCTCCCGCCAGGCTTGAGCTTGGCAGGGCGTATTTCGCTCATCAGGATTACGATTCCGCCGCCACGACCTTTGGGCAAATGCCGACGGACGCGCCGAGCGCCCTCGAAGCCGACTTCGACCGCGGCCTCGCCCTGTTCTTCACCGCCCACTACCTCAAAGCCGAAGACGCATTCGCCTTCGTCGCCACTCAACTGCCGCTGGCTGAGGTGGTGAACAACGAGGGCGTAGCCGCCAGCCGCAGAGGCCACGACGGCGCGCCTTTTTTCCAGCAAGCCATCGCGTCCGACCCCCGCGACGAAGACTATCACTTCAATCTCGCCATCGCTCTCCGCAAGAGAAAAGACATCGCCGGAGCAACCCGCGAAATCCAGACCGCGCTCAAGCTGCGCCCCTCCGACACCGACGCCCAGGCCCTCGCCGCAGCCCTGAAAGATCCGGCGCCTTCAATCGCCAATTCCGGCCCAGGCCCGTCGGCTTCCAATTCCGACGACACCCTGCCGATCGAGCGCATCAAGCGCACCTACAACGAAACTGAGTTCCGCCAGGCCGCCTTTGAAATGGAGCAGCTCCAGGCCGCCCGCCTCGCCACTCTTCCACCCGATCAACGCTCCACAAAGCTGGTCAACGACGGAGACCAGTACCTCCATCGCGGCCTCATCCTCGAAGCCGAGCGTGAGTATCAGGCCGCCCTCCAGGCCAACCCGGCGTCCGCTGCCGCCCACGCCGGCCTGGCGCAGGTCCGCGAACACAGCCAGGACCCGAAGGCCGCGCGCGCCGAGGCCCAGCGGTCTCTCGGCTTCGCTCCCAACGCTCCCGCCTATCTGGTGCTTGCGAGCCTCGACCTCGAATCCAATCAGCTCTCCGCCGCCGCCGCTGAAGTCAGCGCGGCGCTCCGTGTCGATCCTGCGAATGCCAGTGCCAAAGAAATGAAGCAGGCTCTCGAAGCCAAAGGACAACAGGTCCCATGAACGCTCCTACTATCCGCGCCGCAGCACGCCGCCTCGTATGCGCGATCAGGCGTGCCTCCATCCTGTGCCTTGTGTTGACAGCGGGGTGTCTCATCCTTGGCGCGCTTTTTGCGGCAAGGGTGGGATTCGCCCAGAGTCCATCAACCACGCCCGAGGTCGTCGTCCTTCACCTCGATGACACCATTCAGCCCGTCAGCCAGCAGTATCTCGAGCGCGGAATCGCCCAGGCCGCGCACGACCATGCCGTCGCCCTGCTCGTTGACCTGAACACGCCTGGGGGATTGCTCACCTCCACCCGTGCCATGGTCAGCAATATTCTGGCGTCGCCTGTTCCGGTCATCGTCTACGTTGCGCCTTCGGGCAGCCGCGCCGGTTCCGCCGGCTTCTTTCTGCTGGAGGCCGCCGACATCGCCGCAATGGCTCCCGGAACCAACGCCGGCGCGTCGCACCCGGTAGTCGAAGGAGCCAAGCTCGGCCCCATCATGAAGCAGAAGCTCGAAAACGACACCACCGCCTTCCTGCGCTCCTTCGTCTCCCGCCGGGGCCGCAACGTCGATGCCGCCCAGGACGCCGTCCTGCATTCGAAGTCCTACACCGAGCAGGAAGCCCTCCAACTCCATCTCATCGACATCATCGCGCCCAACGACCGCGCCCTGCTCAACTCGCTCGACGGACGCACCATCACGCGCTTCGACGGCGCAAGCCAGACCCTCCACACCCGCAACGCAACCCTCGTCTATTCCGAGCCAACCATCCGCGAACGCATCCTCGACCGCATGATGAACCCCGACCTCGCCGTACTGATCCTCGTCGTCGGTGCCCTGCTCATCTATCTTGAGTTCCATGCCCCCGGAACCATCATTCCCGGCGCGCTTGGCACTCTGTTCGTGCTCGTCGCCATCTTCGCGCTCAACCTGCTGCCCATCAGCTACATCGCCGCCGTGCTCATCATTGCCGCCTTCATCCTCATGGGGCTTGAAGCCAAGTTCCCCAGCCACGGCATTCTCGCCATCACCGGCGTGGCCGCGCTCGTCTTTGGAACCCTCACGCTCGTCGACGGTCCTATCCCCGAGTTGCGGGTCCACATTGCCACCGCCATCGCCTGCGGCGTTGCCTTCGGAGGAATCACCGCCTTCCTGGCTCATATCGCCGTTCGCGCCCAGCGCAACAAAGTCGTCACCGGTCCTGAATCGCTCCTCGGCGTCATCGGCCTCGCCCAGCAACCTATCGCGCCGCGCGGCCAGGTTCTCATCCGCGGTGAGCTCTGGCAGGCCGAGTCTGACGCTCCCATCAGCTCCGGCGACTCCGTCCGCGTCCGCGGCGTCCGCGGCCTCACGCTGTTAGTGGAGCGGGTTCCCGCGCCGGCCACCCCCTCCAATTAGCGTCGTGCCCCCCCGCTGATGCGATACAATCGCTGCGGGTGAGGCCCGCATGACCAGCATTCCGGTATTGATCGTTCTTGCCATAATCGTTCTTTATCTGCTCAATTCCATCAAGATTCTCCGCGAATATGAGCGTGGCGTGATCTTTCGCCTGGGCCGCGCCCTTCCGCAGCCCAAAGGCCCCGGCATCATCCTGGTCTTCCGCCCCCTCGATCAAATGGTCCGCATCTCGCTCCGGCAAGACGTTCTCGAAGTCCCTCCGCAAGACGTCATCACCCGCGACAACGTGACCATCAAGGTCAACGCCGTCATCACGCTCCGCGTTCTCGACCCCAGCCGTGCCGTCATCGAAGTGGCGAACTACGTCTACCAGACCTCGCAGTTCGCGCAGACCACGCTGCGCTCGGTCCTGGGCGAGGTCGAGCTCGACGGCCTGCTCTCGCACCGCGACGCGCTCAACCAGCGCATTCAAACCATAATCGACCAGCGCACCGAGCCCTGGGGCGTAAAGGTCGTCAGCGTGGAAGTCAAGCAGGTGGACCTGCCTGAATCCATGCTCCGCGCCATGGCCAAGCAGGCCGAAGCCGAGCGCGAAAAACGCTCCAAAATCATCAACGCCGAGGGCGAATTCGCCGCCGCCCAGCGCCTGGTGGAAGCCTCCAATCTCTTGGCGCGCGAACCCCTCGCCATCCAACTCCGCTACCTGCAAACCCTCACCGACATCGGCACCGAGAAAAACACCACCATCGTCTTTCCGCTGCCCGTCGAGTTCATCTCCCTCCTCGGCAAGGTTGTCCCCGGCTTGAACCCAAATCCTCCCGTTGAACCTGCTCAAAAACCCGAATGAAGACTTATCAGGAATCCGAACGAGCCAGCCGCTCCGACACTGAAATCACGCTCGGGATGAAGTCCATCCTTGGCATTTTCTTTGGGCTTGCGCTCATCTGCGGCGTCTTTTTCGGATTCGGCTATTCGGTCGGACGAGGCAACAACTCCAGGCTGTCCATCGCCTCCGGGGCCGCTTCGCCGAAGCCCGGAGCAACGCTCGCTTCCGATATAAAAACGATCGTCGAGCCATCGTCCACCGCCCAACAGGCAAAACCAGCCGCAGGCGCGCCGCTTGCTCCACCCTTGCTCGCCGCCACAAGCAACGCGAGCGCCACCACCGCTCCTCAATCCACAAGCACCCAGCCCGCACCAGCCGCCGCTCCCACTCCTGGAAAGGCCGTCCCCGCCGCTTACGCCGTTTCCGCCCCGGCGACTACCACTGCGACCCCGGCAAACATCATGGTACAGATTGCCGCCGTGTCGCGCCGTGGAGATGCGGACGTGCTCGTAACCGCCCTCCAGGGCCGTGGCTACCAAGTCTCCGTGCGCACCGAACCCAGTGACCGGCTGCTGCACGTGCAGGTCGGGCCATTCGCCACGCGCGATCAGGCCATGGCCATGCGTACCAGACTGCTCAACGACGGCTATAACGCCATCCTGAAGTAACAGGCGCTCGCGCCTGCGCGGCCCGTGAAGGCAGCCACCGGCAGCACAACTATACTTGTTTGCTGACCATCCAATGGGACGTTAAGCCTGATGCAAGATGAGAAGCCTAAATCTGGCTCCGAGAGTGCGTGGGGAGATCGCATCCGCGCACTCCACAATGTACCCGCCGTTCTGCGGATCGTCTGGGACTCCGGCCGCTCCGTCGTCACATGGGGCCTGATTCTCCGTGTAATCGTCCCTGTCCTCGGCCTGCTCATCGGCATTGTCGCAGCCAGAATCGTCACCGGCGTCGCCAAGGCGCTTCAGCATCAACCGCAGTTTCCTCATTTTTGGTGGCTGGTCGCGGCCGAGGTCGCCCTCGCGCTACTAAGCGGAATTTTCAGCCGTGGCATCGACTACAGCGACCAGTTGCTCGCCGACCGTTACACCTATCACGTCAGCGTGCGCGTCATGCAGCAGGCCGCACAGCTCGACCTCACCACTTACGAAAATCCTGTCTTTTACGACCGCCTGGAACGCGCCCGCGCCCAATCCACCGACCGTCTGGCCATGATTCAGCAGATGGGCCGCCTCTTTCAGCAAGTCATCCTGACCATCATCTGGAGCGCCGTCCTCATCTACCGCTCGCCCTGGATGATCCTGCTGCTCATCGCCGGCGTGCTGCCGTCCTTCTTCGGCGAAACGCACTTCGCTTTTCTCGGCTACGCCAAAAACTTCCACCAGACCCCGGCCAAGCGCCTGATGGATTATCTGCGCCAGGTCGGCGGCAGCAAGGAAGCCGCCAAGGAACTGAAGCTTTTCAATCTGAGCGAATATCTCACCAATCGCTTCCGCACCCTTTCCAAAACAATCTATGACGAAGACGTAGCCCTCTCCCGCCGCAAGCTGTTCTGGGGGGGGCTGCTCTCGCTCATCAGCACCTGCGGCTACTACGGTGCTTATGTCTTCGCGATCTACGAAGCCATCTCCGGCCACTACCCCACCATCGGAGTCTTCACGCTCGTCACCGTCGCCATTCAGCAGTCCAGCACCAACTTCCAACAGGCATTCTCCACCGCCTCGGGCATCGCCGACCAGGCCCTCTTCCTCACCGACCTCATCGCCTTTTTTGACATGAAGCCTACCGTGCAGTCCAAGCCGAATGCCCTTCCCGCGCCGCGCCCCATCGTCAAAGGCTTCGAGTTCCGCAACGTCTCCTTCGCCTATCCCGGAACCGAGCGCCGCGTGCTCAAAAATTTCAACTTCACGCTCCGCACCGGCGAGCGCATCGCCCTCATCGGCGAAAATGGCCAGGGCAAAACCACCGTCGTCAAGCTCATCACCCGGCTCTACGATCCCACAGAAGGCCAGATCCTGCTCGACGGCATTGACCTGCGCGAATACAACCTCGAGGATCTGCATCAGGAAATCGGCGTCATCTTTCAGGACTTCATGCGTTACGAGATGACGGCTCGCGAAAACATCGCCATTGGCCGCGTCGAGCTTCCGCACACCGAGGACGAAATCGAATCCGCCGCGCAGAAAAGCCTCGCGCAAGGGGTCATCGACACCATGCCGCAGCGATACGATCAGATGCTGGGGCGCCGCTTTGAAGGTGGAGTCGATCTCTCCGGCGGCGAATGGCAGAAGATCGCCCTCGCCCGCGCCTACCTGCGCGACGCGCAATTACTGGTGCTCGACGAGCCCACCGCCGCACTCGACGCGAAAAGCGAGCTGGAAGTCTTCCAGCGCTTTGCCGAGCTGACCGAGGGCAAAATGGCGCTGCTCATTTCCCATCGCTTCTCCACCGTCCGCATGGCCGACCGCATCGTCGTTCTCGATGGCGGCCAGCTTGTCGAAGAAGGAACCCACCAGCAGCTCATCGCTCTGGGCAAGCGCTACGCTGAAATGTTCGAGATGCAGGCCGCAAGTTATCGTTGATGGAGTTTCATGGCATATCAGGTCCCCGAGATCGATCAAACCATCCTCGACGAGGCCGGCATCCCCGCCGAGCATCTCCGTGCGCAAGCCCTGGCCGCCTCTGCCGGATGGACCACCACGCAGCCCCGGCGCGAAGCATTTACGTTTCCCGGCCGCCTGCAGAAATCCCTGCTCGCCCTCAATACGCTCCAGGCCGAACTCGAAGGCATCAACGCCGGCAGCCCCGTTCCTCTGCACGAGCTGCGCGAAAATCCGCGCCTCCTGCGTTCCGCCATCAACGAAATCAGCTCCCTTCGGCGCAAGCTTCCGCTCCTGCCCCGCATCGGCAGCGAACCGCGCAACGCCGTCCTCGCCCGCGCCTACCTTGAAACGGCGCGCTTCATCTGGAACGGCTCCGCGCTCCGCATTTACGTCGAAGCAGCGCAACAGAAAGACCCGCTCCAATTGCAGGAACTCGGGACGCTTCCGTCCTTCATCAAATTCGAGCTGCTCGAATCCATCCTTGATCAGGCTCACGCCATGCTGCACGCGCCGCACTCGGCGGAGACGCCCGAACCCGCGCTCCTCACCACCCGCATCAGGAGCCTGCGCGACCTCAATAACGCCAACTGGATCTCGCTCATGGAGCCGCTCGTCGTCTTCGAGACCATTCTCCGCCAGGACCCCGCGCACGCTTATCCACAGATGGACTACGACAGCCGCGAGCAATATCGCGAGCGCGTCGCCGAAATCGCCCGCCACTCCGACTGCTCAGAAACCGATGTCGCCTCCATCGCTCTCGATCTCGCCCGCGAAGTCCGGCAAGACCAGTTCGAAGATCCCAGACTCTATCTGCGCCACGCGCACGTCGGCTATTACCTCATTGACCGCGGCCTCCACTCCCTCGTCTCCAGAATCGGTTATCACCCTCGCCCCATCGACCGCGCCCGCAAGTTTGTGCGCAGCAACGCCGACGACGTTTATATCGGCAGCATTGAAGTTCTTTCCGTCCTGCTCATCGCCGCCATTTTGCTGCCGCTCATCCCCAACCACTCCATCATCGGCGGACTCACCTTCGCCTTCATCCTTCTCATCCTGCCGGCCACGCAGGCTGCCGTCGATTTCGTCAACAACACTCTCACCGCGCTCTTCAAACCCACCCCGCTGCCCAAACTCGACTTCACCAGGGGAATCCCTGCCGACTACACGACTCTCGTCGCCGTCCCCACCCTGCTGATGAATGAAAAACAATTACGTGAGCTGATCGACGAGCTTGAAATGCGCTTCCTCGCCAACCCCGACCCCAACCTCCACTTTGCCCTGCTCACCGATCTGCCCGACTCCGTAACCCGCCCCCGCGGAAACGATACCGACCCGCTCGTTGATCTCGCCGTCGCGCTCATCGACGACCTCAACCTCCGCTACCCCGCCTCGCCAAAACACGGATCGTTTCTCCTCCTCCATCGTCATCGCGTCTTCAACGCCCGCCAGGGCGTCTGGATGGGCTGGGAGCGCAAGCGCGGCAAGCTCCTCGACCTCAACAAATATCTGCGCGGAGAATTCGACGCCTTCCCCGTCAAGGCCGGCAAAATAGCTCAGCTTTCCCGCGTGCAATACATCATCACCCTCGACTCTGACACCAAGTTGCCGCGCGGAACCGCCGCCGCCATGGTCGGCGCCATGGCCCACCCGCTCAACCGCGCCGTCATCGATCCCGCTCGCCGCATCGTCACCGCCGGCTACGGCATCCTCCAGCCCCGCGTCGGCGTCAGCGTCCATTCCGCTACGCGCTCCCGGCTCGCCGCCCTCTATTCCGGAGAAATCGGCCTCGATATCTATACCCGCGCCGTCTCCGACGTCTATCAGGACCTGTACGGCGAAGGCAGCTTCACCGGCAAAGGCATTTACGAAGTCAACACGCTCCACGCCGTGCTCGAACAACGCTTCCCCCGCAACGCGCTCCTCAGTCACGACCTCATTGAAGGAGCCTACGCCCGCGCCGGCCTCGCCACCGACATCGAGATCATCGACGACTACCCGTCACACTACAGCGCCTATGCCCGCCGCCAGCATCGCTGGGTACGCGGCGATTGGCAAATCGCGCAGTGGCTCTTCTCCCGCGTCCCCGACGAGTCCGGCCGCTTCGTGCGCAACCCCATCTCCACCATCTCGCGCTGGAAAATCTTCGACAACCTCCGCCGCTCGCTCGTTGAGCCCCTCACCCTCATCCTGCTCGTCGCCGGATGGCTCGGCCTGCCCGGAGGCGCGCTCTACTGGACCCTCGTCACCGTCTTTCTGCTCCTCGCGCCTACGCTCGTCCATCTCACCTTCGGCAGCGGCCGCGCCTTGTTCAGCGAGCAAAAGGGCCGCCTGCTCGATGCCTTCAGCGGATTCTGGCAAGCCGTCTTCATCGCGCTGCTCAACCTCGCCTTCCTGCCTCACCAGACCATGTTCTCGCTCGATGCCATCATTCGCTCGCTCGTCCGGCGCCTCGTCACCGGCCAGCATCTGCTCGAATGGGAAACCGCCGCCGAAGCCGAATCCTCCAAGGGAAAGGTCACGCCGGTCGACCGCTATCTGGCCGCCAGCTCTATTTTTGCCGTGGTCGTGGCCATCGTGCTCGCCGCCACCAGCCTGCACGCGCTCGCCGTTGCCGCGCCCATCCTCGTGCTCTGGACCTTCGCCGGCGGCATTTCCATCTGGCTCAATCGTCCGCCGCGCGAAGAAAAGCGCCGGCTGGCCCCGCGCGACCAGGACTTCCTCCTTCGCCACGCGCTCCGCATCTGGCGCTTCTTCTACGAGTACGGAGGAGCCCGACACAACTTCCTCATTCCCGACAACGTGGAAGAAGAAACTCTTTTTGAAGCCGGCCGTGTCTCGCCCACCAACTTCGGACTGCTCCTCAACGCACGCCAGGCCGCGGTCCGTTTCGGCTTCCTCACCGTTCCCGAGTTCTGCGACCTCACCCAGCAGAGTTTCGCCACCATGGATCGCCTCCCCAAATATCGCGGCCATCTCTATAACTGGTATGATACGCGCACCCTTGAGCCGCTTCCGCCCGCCACCATCTCTTCGGTGGACAGCGGCAACCTCGTCGCGTCGCTCTACACTCTCCGCACCGGAACGGAAGCTCTCCTCCGCGCCCCGCTTCTGCCTCCCGCCTTATTTCGCGGGCTCCAGACCCATTGGCAGTTGCTGACCCAGCAGAAAGATATCCCTCCCGAGATCGCTGCCCGCGCATGGCCGGGCCCGCACGCCGACCTCGCCGAATGCTGCGCCTGGGTGGTCGAAACCCTCGCCATGGCCGCCGTTCAGAGCATTCCAGACTACACTGCGCCGTCGCACGACGAAGCCGCCTGGTGGCTCAGCGAAACGCGAGTCCGGCTCCGCGCCATCGCCACCCTCGTCACCAGCTACATGCCCTGGCTTCTGCCCGAATTTGCCCCGCTGCGCCAGCTTTCAGATTTGGACCTGCCGGAAAATCTCTCTCCCGCCCTCAACCGTGCGGCGGCCTTCGCCACGGAGCTTGAAAAGCGCCTCACCCGCGCGTCAACCAGATCAGAAAATCACAACGCCCTCATCGGCAAGCTGCGCGCCCGACTCCCCGCCGCCGGCGACCGCATGAAACAGCTGGCTGCGCGCATCCATGCCATCTCCAGCGAAGCGTTCCGTAAAGCGGAAGCGATGGACTTCTCCTTCCTCGTGCAGAAACAACGCCAGCTCCTGTCGATCGGCTATGAAGTCAATGCCGGTAAGCTCCACGACGCCTGCTATGACATGCTCGCATCCGAAGCCCGCATCGCGACCTTCATCGCCGTCTCGCGCGGTGACCTGTCGCAGCAGAGCTGGTTCAAAATGGGCCGCGCCCATACCTCGGCTTTCGGCTGCTTCATCCTGCTTTCGTGGACCGGCACCATGTTTGAATACCTCATGCCGTCGCTCTGGATGCGCAGCTATCCCGACACTCTCCTCGCGCGCTCGCTCTCCTCCGCCGTCCAGATCCAGCGCCGTTTCGCGCGCCGCTTCGGCATTCCCTGGGGCATTTCCGAATCCGGCTACGGCAAAAAAGATGACGCCGGACACTATCAGTATGAGGCGTTTGGAATTCCTCAAATCTCGCTTAAATGGGACGCCGATGCCGGCCCCGTCATCTCGCCCTACTCCACATTTCTCGCTCTCGGCATTGACCCCGACGCCGCCCTCGACAACCTGCATCGCATGGCGAAGGCGGGATGGATCGGCGCATACGGCTTCTATGAATCGGCGGACTACTCTGAATCAAAGACTCCGGTGCTGGTCCGCGAGTGGATGGCGCACCACCAGGGCATGGCCCTTCTCGCCATTCTCAATCTTCTCGACAATAACGCTGTGCAGGAGTGGTTCCACGCCAATCTCCAGGTCCAGGCAAACCAGCTCCTGCTCCAGGAAAAACCGGTTCGCACATCGGCGCTCAAAGCAGCGGAAAAACAAAACAGGCAATCCTGAGCTTGTCCCCACAGGAAATTCTGCGCTCTCTGTGGCGATCTTTCCTGATCGCTATTCCTGATCCCCGCGTCCCTCTCACGCGGCAAAATACTTAGCCTGCGGATGATGAATCACAAATGCATTCGTGCTCTGCTCCGGCTCCATGTGAAAACCTTCCGTCAGCCGCACGCCAATATTTTTCTCCGGCTCCAGCAACGCGAAGATCTTCGCCTGGTCCTCGAGGTTAGGGCACGCCGCAAATCCAAAAGAGTAACGCGAACCGCGATACTTCTGGTGGAACAGATCGGTGACACGCTCCGCGTCCTCGCCTCCAATCCCCAGTTCCCGGCGAATGAGCTTATGCGTCAGCTCGGCCATCGCCTCAGCCGTTTCCACGCTCAGCCCGTGAGTATAGAGATAGCGCGTGAAATCTCCGGCGTCGAACAGCTTTTTCGTTTCCTCGCTCGCGCGGCGCCCAACCGTCACCACTTGAAACCCGATCACGTCCATCTGCCCCGAGCTTTTAGGCAGCAGAAAATCCGGAATCGAAAGCTTGCGCCCTTCTCTCTGGCGCGGATACGTAATCCGCAACCTCTCTTTCGTCGGATCCTCGGGCTCATAAATCACAACGTCATTGCCGTCCGACTGCGCCGGGAAAAATCCATACACCGCCTGCGGGTGACACCAGCCCTTTTCCTTGATCTCCGCCTTCAACCCCTCCAGCACAGGCCGGTACTTTTCTTCCACCAGCCGGACATAATCCGTCGCCGACGCCGTCTTCAACTGCCACTGGTTCTTGAACAGTGCCGTCTCATTCACATACTGGAAAACCTCGTCCAGGTCGAAGTCCTTCTTCACCCGCACGCCAAAAAACGGAGGCGTCGGAATATTCGGCGCAGGCTGCACCCACGCGGACCGCTCCGTCGAAACTGGTCCCTGGGGCGCGACCGGCTCCGCACTCGCCGGACGAACAAAAACCTTCACCGTTCGCCCCTCTTCCAGGCGCTTCTCACGCGCTTCTTCTTCCGCAGTCAAATCGCTCATCACGTGCAGCCCGGCAAACGCGTCCTCCGCATAGAACACCGCCGACGAATACTCCTTGCGAAGATCATCCTCCACATACTTCCGCGTCAGCGCGGCGCCACCGCAGATCACCGGCATTTCCAGTTGCAGCCGCTGCAAGTCCTGAATCACGTACTTCATCTCCAGCGTGGACTTCACCAATAGCCCGCTCAGCCCGATCGCGTCTGCCTTGTGCTCCTGCGCGGCCTTGATAATCACGTCGCCAGTCTGCTTGATCCCCAGGTTCACCACTTTGTAGCCGTTGTTCGACAGAATGATGTCCACCAGATTCTTGCCGATGTCATGCACATCGCCCTTCACCGTGGCCAGCACAATCGTTCCCTTTTGCGTGCCCTCCGTCTTCTCCATCTTCGGCTCAAGAAACGCAACCGCCGCCTTCATTACCCCCGCCGAATCCAGCACCGACGGCAGCTGCATCTTGCGCGCGCCAAACAGCACGCCCACGGTCTTCATCCCATCCAGCAGCACCGTGTTGATCAAATCCAGCGGCGTGTACTTCTCCAGTGCCGTCTCCAGAACCTGCTCCAGCGACCGCTTCTCCGCGCCGTGCCCAATCGCCCGCTCCC
Source organism: Acidobacteriaceae bacterium (assembly GCA_049280995.1). GTDB lineage: Bacteria > Acidobacteriota > Terriglobia > Terriglobales > Acidobacteriaceae > Silvibacterium. Next base: position 36,060 of record JBAPRH010000052.1, on the reverse strand, counting down.
CGCGGATAATCAGCTGCTTCAGCTTGTCTTCGGTCGAAAGCGACTCTAGTTCCGACTCGTCCTCCGCCGGCGCGTTTCTGTCAACGCCACTGAAGAACGCCATGTAGCCCTGCAGCGGGTCGCCCTCCGAAGTGTCGTGGAAAATCAGCTTCCGCGCCAGTTCCACCTCGCGCTCCGGAATCTTGTACAGCGGATAAATCTTCGAGTAATTCACAATCGCCGCGTCCAGCCCGCGGTCCACCGCTTCCTTCAGAAACACGCTGTTCAGCACCCGCCGCGAGTACGCCGTCAGCCCAAAGCTGATGTTGCTCACGCCCAGAATCGTCTTCGCCTCCGGCAGCTCCTGCTTGATCAGCCGGACCCCCTCCAGCGTCTCCATCCCCGCGTTGCGGTAGTCTTCCTGCCCCGTCGAAATCGGCAGCGTCAGCGGATCAAAAATGATGTCCCGCCCGTGAATCCCGTACTTCTCCGTCGCCAGCTTATAAATCCGTTTGGCCACGGCCAGCTTCTTCTCCGCCGTCAGCGCCATCCCGTCTTCGTCAATGGTCAGCGCAATCACCGCCGCGCCGTAGCGCTTGGCCATCGGCAGCACTTTGCTGGTGCGCTTCTCGCCGTCTTCCAGGTTCACGGAGTTGATAATCGACTTGCCCGGAATTCGCTTCAGCGCCTCTTCCACCACATCCGCTTCGGTCGAGTCCACCATGATCGGAGCCGGAACCCGCGTCGCAATCTTTTCGAGCACCGCGTTCATGTAGGCCTTCTCGTCCTCGCCCACAATCGCGCAGCACAGGTCCAGCATCTGCGAGCCTTCCGCAGCCAGCTTTTTCGCCAGTGCCAGAATCCCGTCGTAGTCGCCCGCGCGCACCATGTTGCGGAAGGTCTCCGCGCGCGTCGTCGTGTTCATTTCCTCGGCCACCACCACCGGCTGGCCGTCAATCTCCAGCGGAACCACCGTGAACGCGCTCGCTGCCACGCTCTGCGGCTTCACATCGCGCTTCGCCGGCTTCGCGTCCTTCACCGCCTCGACCACAGCCTTCAAGTGCGCCGGAGTCGTCCCGCAGCACCCGCCCACAATCTGCACGCCATACTCGGTCACAAACCGTTTGTGGTACGTCGCCAGCTCCTGCGGAGTCAGCTTGTAGACCGCATGCCCACCCTCATTCTGCGGCAGCCCGGCATTCGGCAGCACGCTGATCGGCTGCACGGCATTCTGGCACAGGAACCGCACCGCATCATTCATCTCCGCCGGGCCCGTCGCGCAGTTCAGGCCAACAATGTCCGGATCCAGAACCTCAATCGCTGCCAACGCCGCCCCAATCTCCGTGCCCAGCAGCATTGTGCCCGTCGCCTCCAGCGTCACCTGCATCTGGATCGGCAGCCGCTTCCCGCTCTTGCGCACCGCGTCGTGGCACGCCGCCAGCGCAATCTTCGCCTGCAACAGATCCTGGCTCGTTTCGATCAGCAAAACATCGACACCGCCCTCAATCAGCGCCTCCGCCTGCTCCAGGTAACACGCGGCCATCGCGTCATAGGTGATATGCCCCAGCGACGGCAGCTTGGTCGTCGGCCCGATCGACCCCGCCACAAACCGCGGCTTCTCCTTAGTCGAAAATCCCCGCGCCACTTCCTTTGCCAGTTTGGCCGCGGCAATGTTCAGCTCGCGCGTCTTGTCCCCCAGCTCATACTCGGCCAGCACAATGCGCGTCGAGCCGAAACTGTCCGTCTCCACCACGTCGCAGCCCGCCTCGAAAAAGCTCGCATGAATGCCGCGGATAATCTCCGGCTTGCTCAGCACCAGCAGCTCGTTGCAGCCCTCTTTGCCCCAGTAGTCATCCACCGTCGGCGCATGGACCTGGATGTTTGTGCCCATCGCACCGTCATAAACAAGGACGCGCTCGCGCAGAATCTTCAGAAAGTCGGACATAGGAATTTCGAGTAGGCTCCGGTCAGGGCACAGCTTGAGCCGTGCTGGAATGCATACAATTTTTTTGCGTAAGGCCTGGCGTCAGCCGCACCGCAAAGTCTCAAATCGAGAGGGGCTTTGGCCCTTGAGAGATAGCTTCCCCACGAAGGACAACGCGCCTCTTCCATGTTAACTGGAATAACGCACAAATCCACACGCTCCCGCACAGAACTGCAATTTCCAGCTATCGAATGAATGCTTTGCGGATCAAACCGAGCTCTCGAACTGGGCTTTGGCTACCTGAGCGGGTCCCCGCTGACAGGCCTTTGCTCGCAGAGTGGCTCTATCTGGTTGAATCGCACTGCACCATCTCTTTTGGGCTGGCAGCTTTCCTACGGCTGGCCGTGGTGAGCAGTGGGCGGAAGCATGCCGTTGGCGCGCAGGTACGCGGCTTCCTGGCTATAGTGATCGGCCCAGTCGTCGGTGAGCAGGAGGACGGAGGCCGCTACAGAGAGCGTTCGTCCTCCGAAGAAAGGGACCCGGTCACTGAGCTTGGAGTCGTTGAAGTTTCCGAGCGCCCCGTCGCAGTAGTCGAAAGAGCTCTTGAGCGAGGCGACCAACTGCGCCTTGGGCGAGCTGGGGGTCAAATCGTTTTTCGGCGCGGCGGGTGCACCCGTGAGCCAATGGCAGGCGGCGCGATTGGCGTTGCCGATGTGCAGCACGAGCCCGCCAAACGTCCGCGAACCAGCGGTGGGTTTGAAGCTGTACTTGTCCGCGGGCATTTGCTCCGCGGCCGCGGCCATGATGTGCGACGAGCGCTGCAGCGAAGCCTTCAAGGCGGCAGTGATCGGGTTCGACGACTGCGCGTGGCCCACAGCCGGCAGCAGGACCATGGTTGTTGCCAGGGTTGTTGTGAGAGCAGCGGCAGACAGCACCGCAGATTTGAGCACTTTCATCCGTGACTCCTTTGCTTAGGGACTCATAGCTGGATTGGCCCGACAGCCCACTCTCACCTTAGCAGGAATGTTTCTCAGTCGCCCGACATCCTCACATCCGGCACCAGCATGTCTTCCTTGCGCATCACCAGGCTCGTCGCGTTCAGGCTCGCCAGCTCAAATCCATGCCCGTGCGTAATCGCGTCCGTCGGGCAGGCCTCAACACAGTAGCCGCAGAAAATGCAGCGATTGTAGTCAATGTTGTAGACCTTCGCGTAGCGCTCGGAGCTCGAAATCCGTTTCTCCTCCGTGTTATCGGCGGCCTCGATGTAGATGCAGTTCGCCGGGCACGCCGCCGCGCACAAAAAGCACGCTACACATTTCTCCAGACCGTTCTCATCGCGCTGCAGCACATGCGCCCCGCGAAAGCGTTCCTGTAAAACCGCTCCGCGCGTCGGGCCCGGGCCATCCGGATAGTTCTCAACTTCGGTCGGCTTGAACATCTCCTTGAAGGTGATGCCCATGCCCTTGCTGATGCCTGCAATGTTGTCCACGATCGACATGCTTCAAGTATAACGTCATCCGAATCAGGACCACGGCTCCGGTGCCGCTCCACCGTCCACACTTCGCAAGGCTCATCATTCAACTTCTTGCCGCCCGTTGCTCCGCTACCAAAATCCTCGGCGCTCTCCCCGGAACGGCTCCCGCCCCATCCTCAAGCGCCCGCAGCCACGCGCGAACTTCTTCGCGAAGCGGTCCCAGGTCGATGCCCCCAAACGATGCGGGACAGGCTTCGAATCGCCGCAGAGCCCGTCGCAACAGCGAGGCCGCTCCAACAGAGTTTCCCGCGTTCCAGTGGTGGAAGGCCGCCGCCGTCTGAATCAGCGCCTGTAGAAAGCTCTTCTCCGGCTCGTCCAATCGCAGCCAGACGCTCTCCCAATGCTCGTGAGCCAGAAAAAATTCCGAGTTCCGGTAGCAGCGAAGCCCTTCCGCAAGCGCTCCGGATTTCCAGTCGAGGGGCACCTCTTCAGCATAGCCTTCAACAACCGCACTCGGCCGCTACCTGCACACGCTCTCCAGCTTCTCCGTCGGTTCCGGATTCGCAGGCGGCCCCAGCGGGTCCTTGATATGCCGCCACGCCAGAACCTCATCCGTGAACGGCCCGCCCTCCTGCAACCCCACCGCGGGATCGATGGCATACGCCCGGTTCCGCTCCACTTTCTTGAGCGTCCAAAACCGAAAGCCCTCCTGCTTGAGCATCTTGATCAGATCCGGCAGCATAAGCGTTGTAAAGTCCGTCGCATGCAGCAGCAGCACGCTTGGAATCTCATGCCCGAACGCCAACGGCTGTCTCTCGCGCCCTCGCCGGATAAACTCCTTCGCGTTTGCCAGGTAGCTCTGCTTCAGCCACGCAATGGCCGCCTCGTCGCGCTTGTCCCTGCACCGCAGGTACGGATCGCTCCAATCGTCATCGTTAAAGTTCAGCGTAACCTCCGCCACCCGATACCCATGCGCGCGCAGCCATTCACGCACCTCCTCGTGTTTCGCCACCGTGTCGCCCTCTTCGAGGTACGGATACCGGAACCAGTGCCAATCCCGCTTCCCGGCATACTCACGCAGCGCCGGTTCGTTCTCCGCCAACTGGTGCTCGTACTCCGCCGCCGTCACGTCTGACAGCCCCGGGTGCGACCATGTATGGCTGCCGAGGTTCATCCCCGCGTCAATCCACACCTTCAGCGCCCCGTGCGTGTCCGGGTCATCATCCAGATCCACCGCCGTCACAAATCCATAGACGCCCTTCAGGTGATTGGCCCGCAGCTCCTCCGTCAGCCTTGTCGCAATGCCTACGCGCGAATCGCCATCGGGCAGCCCGCCCGCCGCCGGCAAATCATCAAAGGTCAGCGCAACCACCGGGTGCCGCTTCAAATGGAAATGCGACTTCGTCTTGGAAGCCGCTGATTGTGCATCCACGGCTTGCGCACATCCTGCGCTGAGCCCCAACACCATTCCCCACACCAGCAAACCGCGCTTCACTGAAGCGCATCCCGAAAAATTCACTTCTGCTCAATCCCCAGCTTCTTCCATATCCCATCCACCCGCGCCTTCGTCGTCGCGTCCATCTCAATCACCGCCGGCCACGGCCGAGTAAATCCTTCCGCCGCCCACTTCCGCGTCGCGTCAATGCCCATCTTGCTCCCGTAGTTCGGCATCCGCGAAGCGTGATCCAGCGAATCCACCGGCCCCAGCGTGAACTGGATGTCCCGCTCCGGATCGATATTGTTCGCCACGCGCAGCGTCACTTCCGCCAGGTCCTGCACGTCGCAGTCCTCGTCCACCACCACCACGCATTTCGTGAACATCGCCTGGCCCATCGACCAGATGCCATGCATCACCTTGCGCGCCTGCCCCGCGTAGCTTTTTTTGATCGACACAATCATCAAGTTATGGAACACCGCCTCCACCGGCAGATTCACGTCCACAATCTCCGGCAGCGTCAGCCGCATCAGCGGCAGAAAAATCCGCTCCACCGCCTTGCCCATCCACGCGTCCTCCATGGGAGGCTTGCCCACAATCGTTGCCGAGTACACCGGGTCCTTGCGATGCGTGATACAGGTAATGTGAAAGACCGGATACTCCTCCTCCAGCGTGTAAAAACCCGTGTGGTCGCCGAACGGGCCTTCCACGCGTAGCTCGTCCAGTTTCACATAGCCTTCAAGCACGATCTCCGCGTGCGCCGGAACCTGGAGGTCAACGGTCTCGCACTGCACCAGTTCCACCGGCTTCTGCCGCAGGAACCCGGCGATCAAATATTCCTCCACCTCGGGAGGCGCGGGCACAATCGCAGAAAACGTCGTCGCCGGATCGGTCCCAATCGCCACCGCAACCTCCATCCGGTCGTCTTTCACATTCGCTAACGCAACAGTTCCGCCGGCGGTCTCCGCCATCGCGCTGACGTGTGCCGCCGCTGTCGCGCCCGCGGCCGCCCGCAACCGCTCGCGCAAGTGCTCTGCCGCGTTCTTCTGCCGCTGCCAGTGCATCCCGGTCGTCTGGCCGTCATAAACCTGCATGCGATACATCCCAACATTGCGCTTCCCCGACTTCGGATCGCGCGTCACCACGCAGGGCAGCGTAATAAATCTGCCTCCATCGAGCGGCCAGCATTGCAGCACCGGAAAATCCAGCACGCTGAAGCCTTCCCGCAGAATCACCTGCTTGCACGGCGCGTCCTTCGCAGCCACAGTCTTGGGAAAGAACTTCCCTACCTCGGCCAGCACCGGCAGCATCTTCAGTTTTTCAAGGAACCCTTCAGGCGACTTCACATCCAGCAGCGCCCTCATCCGCCCCGCAATCTCGTCCAGCGAATCCGGCTTGTCCGGATCGAGGCCCAGCGCCAGCTTCATCCGTCGCTCGCCGCCGAACTGGTTCATCAGCACCGTCGCGCCCGGATACCCCTTCACATTCTCAAACAGCAGAGCTGGTCCGCCGGCCTCGCCGCCCTTCCGTCCCTTCTGCCCGGCGCCGCGCCTGCCCATTTTCGATGCACGGTCCGTGATCTCGGCAATTTCCAGCACCGGCTCCACTTCCTCGCGCACGCGCACCAGCTCGCCCGCCTTCTCCAGCGCCTTGATCCACTCTCTCAGATCGTCGTATGCCATCAGTTCATTATCAGCTAAAGAGGCGGGTGGCTATGACCGGACGCCGATATTCCGGGCAGCTAAAAAGCGGACAGCAAAACCTCGCTACCCGCTCCTGAGCAACCCGGTTTTTTAGCGAACCGCCTTTTAGCCACCCGCACTATCAGCCGGATGCCCCATAGTCTGCCCTGAGCGAAGTCGAAGGGTCTCGCTTTTGAGACTTGGGAGAGCACAACCCCAGGCCCTTCAGCGTTCATCCTCAATAGATGTCAAGTCCCTACACACCTAAATCTTTCATATACTTTGACTTACAAATGCATCTGAATTCACCCAACCTGCTAAACTAAAAGAGTAGAAGAAAGTCACGACCCGAAGGCGCAGCCACAAGCTGCGCCTTTCGCTTTTTAGGGGAAATTTCGAGCTAAGCCCTTTGTTTTCAGGATCGATCTGCGTAAGCCCTTTGTTTCCAGGATCAACGTTCTTTATTTTGAGGATCAACGTACTATTTTTAACCAAATTCACCGAACCAAGGGAGCGGCGAAGCCGCCGCTGCCTGGACGGCCAGTCCTCCGAGGTCGCTATGGAAGAACTCAAAGCCATGTTTCGCGTATGCGCGCACATCAAATCCGACGGAAACCGCTGCAACTCGCCCGCAATGACGGGAATAAACTTCTGTTACCAGCACATCGGCGGCAGCGTCAGTACCCTCGCTCGAGCCCGATCCACCCGCTCCACCGCCAAACTGGACTTCGTCTATCCCGGAGACCGTGAGGCCATTCAGCACAACCTCTTTCTCATAGCGCAGGCGCTCAGCGAAGGAAAGATCGATACCCAAACCGCCAACACCTACAACCGCATCTTCCGCACCAGCGAATTGAACCTGCACCGCTGGGAGAAACGGAACCCCAACGGTGGCCCACTCAAGCCCGTCGTCGGCTTGAGTGGGGAACAAGAACCCGCAGCTCCTCAACCAACCATTACTGAGGGTGCCCCATCCTTTCGCGCAACCTCATCGCGTGAAAGGGTGGGAGAGCACGAACCCTAACTCCCCTCACCCAACGAAACAAAACGAGAATTGACCGACCTCGAAGCCCAATACTTCTCTTCGCCTGACGGCGACCCACTCAACCCCGCTCCCGGCTTGAGCGGGGAAGAGGAAACGGAACCCTTCCCGGTTTCCCCGGCGCCGTCTGTGTTGAAGGACTACCCTGCTCAATTCCCCCAAACCCTGAGCCCGGAGCCTGTCCAGCCGCCGCAGGACGAGGAAAGGAACAGCGAAACCCGCAGGGCGGAGGCCATGAGGCGTTTCCACCAGATAGCAGCCGAGATCGAGCGCGCGAACCAAGGGAAAGCCCACGCAACCGTAGCGCAAGCCCGCTTTCCGAACGCTGAACGCTGATCGCTGAACGCTCGGACACTGCACCGCCCTGGTCCCCTGGGTGTTCGGTCCCGCGGTCCCCTGACTTCCGCTCCTACTGGGGTTTCACCTTGTCGTAGACCTTGTGCGTCCCCTTCTTCGTCTTGTGATAGGCCTTCTTTGTCCCTTTCTTTGTCTCGTGATACGCCTTCTTTGTTCCCTTCTTCGTCTTGTGATACGCCTTCTTAGTCGTCTTCTTCGTGGCGTGTCCGGCATCCTGGGCTGCGTCTTTCGTGTCATTTCCGGCGTTTTTCATATCCTGCTTGGCGCCATTATCCTGCGCCCTGGCAGTCACACCGACTCCGCAAACCATCGCGGAAGCCAGCAGTATCCCTAATAGCTTTGAGCTGTTCATCTCCGTCCAGATTCGCGGGAATCCCGCCGAGTTGCACAGCGCGGACGTAAAATAATCGGAGTAGCAAAATAAATTGGTGTAACAGCCATGAGCGTCTCCAGCCCCGTTATTGCGGCGTCTTCCGTATCGTCTCCCACTCCGTCGCGAGCGCTGCGAACCTACGCCTGGGCCGTCGTCGCCTACAACGTCCTCGTCATCCTCTGGGGAACCGCGGTCCGCGCCACCGGCTCCGGCAACGGCTGCGGAGACCACTGGCCGCTCTGCAACGGATCGGTTTTCGAGCATCACCCCGCCGTCGCCACCATCATCGAATACACCCACCGCGCCACCAGCCTCGTCGATCTGCTCGCCGTCGCCGGACTCGTCGTGTGGGTTTATCGCGGAACCGGCAGGCGTCACCTGGCCCGCGTCGCCGCCGTCGTCTCGCTCATCTTGATTCTGGACGAAGCGCTGCTGGGCGCGGGGCTCGTACTGCTCGGCATGACGGCCAACAACCAGTCCGTCGCGCGCGCCGTCTATCTCGCGCTGCACCTGACCAACACCCTGCTCATGCTCGGGGCCATGGCGGTCACCGCGCATCTGCTGGGGCGGAAGCGTGGATATATGCGCGGTAGCGTGGAGCTTCGCAGCCTCGGTCTGACCATTACCGCGGTTGTCGCTGTTCTTCTGACTGGAGCCACCGGCTCGCTCACCGCGCTCACTGACACCCTGCATCCGGCGACCAGCCTGAAAGCCGCATTTCTCCAGGACTTCTCCGCGCACAGCAACTGGATGCTCCGCCTCCGCTGGGTTCACCCCGCCGCCGCCATTCTCGCCGGAGCCTTCGTCGTCGCGCTCATCGTCCTCGGCATGCGCCATGCCAGCCATCGCAGGCTCGCCGTCACCGTCGCCGCACTGCTCCTCATCCAGTACGCGCTCGGAGTCGCCGACCTCACGCTGCTCACGCCGCTCTCCATGCAGATCCTTCACCTGCTCGGAGCCGATCTGCTCTGGATTGCCCTCATCGTCCTCGCCGCGCGCCTCAGCATCACCCCCATCGGATGCGCGGCCAAATCCTGCGCCTGAGCTACGCGCTGAACCGCTGAGATAGAATCGGTTTACTCAAAACTTATCCATTTAACAGGAGCCGAATGCCAGCCACCCGCGACCCGCAGCAGGCCCACGCACGCGATAGCGAAATCAGCGAGAAGCTGAAGCGGATCGAGGGTCTCCTCGACCACAGCGCCGCCGGGGCCCTGCTCCTCAGCCGCCACGGCAACATCGCCTGGATCACCGCCGGCCAGGTCGAAGCCCGCGTGCCGCAAGGGGTGGAGACAGCCGTCTGCTCGCTGCTCCTAACCCGCGACGGCCACCGCTACTATCTCGCGCCCAACAATGAAGGTTCCCGCCTCGCCGACGAGGAGTTCGCCGGACTCGGCTACGAAGCCGTCCTCTATCCGTGGCACGAAAGCCCGGCCAATCGCCTCCACGAATTGCTCGGCGACACCGCGCTGCTCTCAGACACGGCCCATCCCGGCGCAAAGCTCGTCAGCCTGGTCGACCTGCAAACGCCGCTGCTGCCCGGCGAAATCGACCGCTTCCGCACGCTCTCGCGCGAAACCGCAGCCGCCACCGTCGAAGTGCTCGAAAGCCTCACCCCCGGTGTCTCCGAACACGAAATGGCCGCCCGCACCGCTGCGGCGCTGCTCACCCGCGGCATCACTCCTACCGTTCTGCTCATGGGCGTCGACCAGCGTATCCACCGCTACAAGCACGCCGTCCCCCGCACCGGAGTCCTCCAGCATTATGGCATGGTCAACCTCTGCGCGCGCCGCTCCGGGCTGGTCGTTTCCATCACCCGCTTCGTCCACTTCGGAACCGCACCCGCCGAACTCGCCGCCGCCTTTGAAGCCGCCGCCCGGATTCACGCGCACATTCTCCACGCCACCCGCGAAGGAGCCGTCTCCAGCGAAATCTTCGCCGCCGCCCAGCGCGCCTACGCAGAGGCGGGAGCCGCCGACGAAATCGAGCGCCATCATCAGGGCGGTTCCTGTGGTTATGCGGAGCGCGACTGGATCATCACTCCGCACGGGACCGAGCGCGTCGCCACCCCCCAGGCCTTTGCTTACAATCCCAGCCTGCGCGGAGCCAAGGCCGAAGATACAGTCGTCGTCGCCAACGGCAAACTCGAAGTCCTGACAGCCACGCCTCAACTGCCCGTCATCGAGACCGCCGTCGATGGCGTAACCTATCAGTCGGCGGGAGTTCTCGTTCGCCGATAACCTCTAACTCTGGAGACTCAATCCATGCGCCTGACTTCTTTCCTGCTGGCTGCTGCGGCCTTGGTGACACCGCTTACATACGCGCAGGCCACCAACTATGCCAACCAGCCGCCCATCCTGCTCGGCGCGGCCTGGTATCCCGAGCAGTGGCCCGAATCGCAATGGGGCCCCGACCTCGACCGCATGGAAGCCGCGCACATCCATGTCGTGCGCGTCGGCGAATTCGCCTGGAGCACCATGGAGCCCACCGAGGGCTACTACCAATTCGGCTGGCTCGACCGCGCCATCGCTCTTGCCGCGAAGCATCACATCGCCGTCGTGCTCGGCACGCCCACCGCCGCGCCGCCAGCATGGCTCACCCAGAAATATCCGGAAACTCTGCGCGTCGATGAAAACGGAGTCCGCGCCGAGCACGGCAACCGGCAGCAGTTCTCCTTCGCCGATAAAAAATACCGCGAGCTCGCTCACGACATCGCCGAGCGCATGGCCATCCGCTACGGTCACAACCCCGATGTCGTCGGCTGGCAGCTCGACAACGAATATGCCAATCCCTCCTTCGATCCCGAAGCCAAAGCCCAGTTCCGCGCCTCGCTCCAGAAGAAATACGGAACCATCGCCAACCTCAACCACCACTGGGGAACCGCCTACTGGAGCCAGACCTACAACAACTTCGACCAGATTCCGGTTCGCGAGGACGGAGAAAATCCCGCCCTGCTGCTCGACTGGAAGAGATTCGTCAGCGACACCTGGAAGAGCTATTCGATCAACCAGATCAGCGCCATCCGTCCCCACGCCGACCCGCGCCAGTTCATCACCACCAACACCATGGGCTGGTTCGACGGCTTCGACGAATACGTCGTCCACTCCGTCCTCGACATGGCTGCATTTGACGATTACATCAGCACCGACGACTACGATTACGACGCCAACGGCGCAGTCAACGACCTCACCCGAGGCTTCAAGCGTAAGGACTACTGGATCATGGAGACCGAGCCCGCGTTCGTCAACTGGAGGCCCACCAACACCCCGCTGCAAAAGGGACAAGTGCGCGACCTCGCCTGGCAGGACATCGGCCACGGCGCCAACACCGTCGAGTACTGGCAGTGGCGCGCCAATCCTAACGGACAGGAGCAGTACCATGGCGTGCTCGTCGGCATCGACGGCAAACCCGCGCCCGTCTACGCCGAAGTCCAGCAGGTCGGCAAGGAATTTGACGAAACCGGAGCCGCGCTCGACGGCACCTCGCCGCACGCCGAGGTCGCCATCATTCAGTCGTACCCCAGCCGCTGGGCCATCAACTTCCAGCGCCACAGCGCGAAGTTCAATCCCGTCACCGAGCTGCTCGCCTTCTACCGTCCTCTGCGCGACCAGTCGCAGTCCGTCGATCTCGTCTCGCCCAACGCACCTCTCGACGGCTATAAGGTCGTCGTCGCCCCCGCGCTCAATGTCCTGCCGCCAAGCATGGCCGACCATCTCATCGCCTACGTCAAGCAGGGAGGCCACTTGGTCCTCGGCCCGCGCAGCGGCATGAAGGACCAGTACGACGCGCTCAACCCGCAGCGCCAGCCCGGTCCGCTCGTCAACCTGCTCGGCGGATCCGTAACCCAGTTTTACGCGCTCAACTACAACGTTCCCGTAAGCGGCGAGGCCGGCTCAGGAACTGCGAACATCTGGGCCGAAACCCTTACCGCAACCTCGCCCGAAACCAAAGTCCTTATGCGCTACGGCAAAAGCAACGGATGGCTCGACAAGCAGCCCGCCGTACTCCAGCGGCGCGTGGGCAAGGGCATCATCACCTACATCGGCGCATGGCTCGACCCGCAATTGCTGAGCAGGCTCACCGCCTCCTGGCTCCAGCAGGCCGGAGTCCAGCCCATCGTCCCCAGCGCGCCGGAAGGCGTCGAAGTCTGCGAGCGCTCCGGCCACGGCAAAACCGTCCTCATTCTGATCAACCACAACACCGCGCCGCAGCAGGTCACCTTGCCCGCCGCAATGACCAACCTGCTGGCCGCCGATCACGCCCGCGTCTCCTCTGTCGATCTGCCGAAGTACGGAGTCGTGGTCCTCCAAAAATAATCCCTCCACGCAAAAATGCCGGAAGCCTCACAGGTTTCCGGCATTTTTCCCCTTCGAAATCGTGCGCTACTCCCGGTCGGTCTTCCCGGCCGCAATCTCCAGCACGGTCTTCGCCACGCGTCCCGCGTCGTGCCGAAGCACATTCCCCTCCGCCGCAAAGTTGCCTGTGACGCAGCGAATCCCCATCGCCTCAATGCGCTCAATGTCCGGCTCAATCGCCTCCGCGCCCTGCACGGCGTACCGCTCCCGCAGCGCGTCTGACACGGGAGCCGTATTCAGCAGCGCATAATCAAACACCGGCTTGCGGGAATGCGCATAAATCCGCTCGATATGCTGCGCCGCCGAAAGGTGCAGGCTCTCGTTCGTCTGGGTCATCAGGTTGGCGATATAAACCCGCGTCCCCTTCGCCGCCGCCAGAGCCTCGGGAACCCCGTCTACCAGCAGATTCGTGATCAGGCTCGTATAAAGCGACCCCGGCCCCAGCGTAATCAAATCGGCTTCGGCAATCGCGGCCAGCGTCTCCGGCAGCGGCTCCACAACCGCCGGATCCAGGCTCAATTCCACAATCTGGTCTTTGCTGGCCGTGATGTTCGTCTCGCCGCGCACCACTGCGCCCGTCGCCATGCGGGCCACCAGCGTTGTGTTCGTGTAAGTCGCCGGATAAATCTGCCCGCGCATCGCCAGCACCTCGCCCGCCAGCTTCAGCGCGTGGCCAAAGTCGCCCGTCATCTCCGTCAGCGCCGCCACAAACAGGTTGCCGAAGCTGTGCCCTTCGAGTTCCCCGCCCGCCTGAAAGCGGTGCCGGAACAGCCGCGACATCAGGCGCTCATCTTCCGACAAAGCGACCATGCAGTTCCGCAAATCCCCCGGCGGAAGCATGTTGAAGTTTTTTCTCAGCCTGCCGCTTGAGCCGCCGTCGTCCGTAACGGTGACCACCGCGGTGAGGTCTCTGACGCGATAAGGCGCGTCTTCAGGAAATCCCGCCACCAACGCGGAAGGCGCATACTGCTTCAGCCCCCGCAGCAGCGTCGAGAGCCCCGTCCCCCCGCCGATAGCCACAACTCGCAGCCCGCTTCGCTCCACGGAGCGCGCCACCGGTGACTTCGCTATCACGGAAAGGTCCATACCTCAGTCTAGAGGAAATCTACTCAGGGGAAACTTGCCGAGCACACTCTACCGCGCCGACCAGGGCGGTACTTCAGGTCAGGCCTGCGCTTCGGGATAGAGCAGTTCGGTAAAGCGCGGATCGTCGGCCATATCGTTGAAGTCCGTGTCGCTCCGCGCCTGGATGCGGATCTGCGGGTTCAACTCGATGGCTTTGTGCAGATGGTCAAGGCACTCTTCCGCCTGCCCGGTAATGCTGTTCAGAATCGCCAGCCCATAGTGGGCGCAATCCGCCAGCGTGTTGCCCTTCAGCAGGCTCTCGAACTGGTCCCGCGCGTCCTCATAGTTGCCGGTGTTCAGCAACGAGACGGCGTAGTCATACCGTTCCTCAGCACTGCCGAAAGCCAGCCCCTTCTTTTGCCCGTTGCGCTCGCACGCCGCCATATAGGTGCGCGACCGCTCCAGCAATTCTGGCGCGCCATCTCGGGCCAGCTTCTCAAAAAGAGTGTGCGCCTTGTCGAACTTCCCTTCCTGCATCAACTGCACCGCGTTCTGGTACTGCGCAAACGACGGATGCACCGCGTGCTTCGCGGACGGCACTTTCTTCCCCGCAATCGCATGGATCGGTTTTCTCTTGGCGTTTTCCTGTCGTGCTTCGGGCATGCAGAGTGTTCCCAGAAAACAAGTGCTGTTAAAGTCGCATTTATACGCAGAACCGCTCGCCGCGTCAAGCGCGGCCCAACCCAGCTCCCCGCTCGGTCAAACTCCAGCATACTCGGATGCGGCATCGCCACCGAACCTCATCTGCCTTCGCACCGCATTAGCGCTTATCACTGCTCGCACTGTCGGCAAGCCCCGGCGGCATCTTCCCCCGCAATTTGAATTGCTCTCCAGAACTGATATAAGGGCGAGAACGGTCATTCTCCTCAACGATTGCATTCAAAATCTCAGCCGGCCCGTCCGCGAGCCAGAGAATAAGAACTCAGGGAATAAAAATGTCCACATCACGCCGCGATTTCCTCAAAACCACCATCATCGCCGGCGCCGGAGCGGTGCTGCCCGCGTCAGCCGCAGCCGCCGCCCAGCCCGCGCAGGCCAGCGCAGCTTCGCCTGAATCAAATCCCGCCGCAACAGCGGCAGCTGCCAGCCCCTCATCCGAATACACCCGCGGCATCGGCCTCTACCCCGGAGCACCCGACGAAAACTTCAGCCCCACGCTGGTCCTCGACCACTCGACCTACCGCAACCTCGCGCTACTGCGCCCCGCGTACCACTCCAGCAGCTACGACTACAACCTCACTGCGCAGCTCGTCACCGACGGCATCAAGGACACCCACCTCCCCGACTGGATCGCGGTCGCCGTCAGCCCATTCGAGACCCTCCCCATCAACGAGCGCCAGATCGTCGTGGACCACTTCAACGACGCTTTGCTGCCGCTCACCGGCTTCACCCCATCCGTCCAGATTCAACTCGGCGGCAACGTGCCTGCGCCCATCGACCGCATCGACGTATTCGTGTCGGTGCCGCAACATCTGCCTCCTTCGGACATGAAGTTCACCATCTCGGTCTCCGACGACGGCCGAACCTGGCAGGAAATGGGCAGCGCCACCGCGCCTACGGCGCTCCCGCCGGAAGGCTATCCGCCCGATATGGTCCGCACCTCCAGCCTCTACAATCCATCCATTCTGCTTCATCAGCTCTGCCACAGCCGCTACTATAAGGTCGACCTCGCCGCGCCTGTTCCGCCCGAAATGTCGCCGTTCGCCTCTCTCTGGCAAATTGGCCAGGTGGCCTTCTACCAAGGCAAACAGCGCGTCCAGATCGGCGGCCCCTACTCGTTCACCAGCGCGTGGATGAGCGCCGGCTCAGCACGGGAATGGGTCTATGTCGATCTCGGCGCACGCTGCTCCTTCGACCGCGTCGCGCTCTACTGGATCGCCCGCGCCGCTGAAGGTTCCATCCAGATTTCCGACGACGCCGAGAACTGGCGCGACCTTCAGGCGCTCCCCAACAACACCGGCCAGGTGGACGATATCCATCTCGCCTCGCCCGCGCAGGCTCGCTACGTTCGCGTCCTCATGACGCGCCCTACCTCGCCCGACGGCTACCTCCTCAGTGAAATCGAGGTCTACGGACGCGGCGGCCCTGTCTCGCAGGCCCATCCGTCGGCCACGCAGGACGCCGACGGACGCCTCGACCTTGCCGGAGGCGCATGGCGTCTCCAGCGCGCCAACTTCGTCACCGACCCCGGCGAAGCCCTCTCCAAATCCGGCTTTCAGGACAAGTCCTGGCTCGTCGCCACCGTCCCCGGAACCGTCCTCACGTCTTACTTCAACAACGGAGCCGTCCCCGACCCCAACTACGGCCAGAACCAGCTCCAAATCTCCGACTCTTACTTTTACTCCGACTTCTGGTACCGCACCGAGTTCCAGGCTCCGCCCCTCAAGCATGATCAAACCGCCTGGCTCAACTTCGACGGCATCAACTGGAAGGCCGACGTCTTCCTGAACGGCGAAAAGCTGGGCCGCATCGAGGGCGGTTTCATGCGCGGACGCTTCGACGTAACCAGCAAGCTCCTCGCCAACCAGCCCAACGCCCTCGCCGTGCGCATCGAAAAGAACGCCACTCCCGGAAGCTGCAAACAGAAAACTTTTGAAAGCACCGGCAAAAACGGCGGCGCGCTCGGGGCCGACAACCCCACCTATCACGCCTCTATCGGCTGGGACTGGATTCCCACCATTCGCGGTAGAAATACCGGCATCTGGGGCGACGTTTTCCTCACCACCAGCGGGCCCGTGACGCTGGAAAATCCCTTCGTCACCACCGCGCTTCCCCTGTCCGACAACTCCCGCGCCGACCTCACCGTCGAGGCCGATCTCATCAATCACCATCCCCACGCCATCCACGGCACGCTGCGCGGGCGTATCGCCGGCATCTCCTTTGAGCAGCCAGTCCATCTCGAACCCTCCGCCACCCAGCACCTCAAGCTCGACCCAAACACTCACCCCGAGCTCCGTCTCCAGAACCCGCAACTCTGGTGGCCCACCGGCTACGGCGAACCCCACCTCTACGACGTGGAACTTTCCTTCGAAACAGGCCACCACGAAGTCTCCGACAAAAAAACCTTCCAGGCCGGTCTGCGCCACTGGACCTACAGCGAAGACGGCGGCAGGCTCCGCATGTGGATCAATGGCCGCCGCTTCATCGCTCGCGGAGGCAACTGGGGCTTCGGCGAATCCATGCTCCGCTACCGCGCCCGCGAGTACGACGCCGCCGCGCGCTACCACCGTGAAATGAACTTCACGATGGTCCGCAACTGGGTCGGCCAGATCGGCGACGAGGCCTTCTACGAAGCCTGCGACCGCCACGGCATCGTCGTCTGGCAGGATTTCTGGCTCGCTAATCCCTGGGACGGCCCCAATCCCAACGACGACGCGCTTTTCCTCCGCAATGCCCGCGACCTCATCCTGCGCATCCGCAACCACGCTTCGATGGGGCTCTACTGCGGACGCAACGAAGGCTTCCCGCCCCCCACGCTTGAAAGCGGTCTCCGCAAAACCATCGCCGCGCTCGACCCGGAGATGCACTACATCCCCAGCTCCGCCGACGACTCCGTCAGCGGCCACGGCCCTTACCATGCGCTTCCGCCCGTCGCCTATTTCCAGCTCGCCGATTCCAAGCTCCACAGCGAAATCGGCATGCCCAACATCCCGCCCATCGAAAGCGTGCGCCTCATGATGCCCGAAAAGGCCCTCTGGCCGCAGGGCCTCGACTGGGGCCTTCACGACTTCACGCTCGAAGGCGCTCAGGAGGGCCGCAGCTTCCGCGCCATCATCGATAACGGCTACGGTGGCGCGAACAACGCCGAAGAATGGGTCACGCTCGCGCAGTTTCTCAATTACGAGGGCTACCGCGCCATCTTCGAGGCGCAGAGCAAATACCGCATGGGCGTCCTGCTATGGATGAGCCATCCCTGCTGGCCCTCCTTCGTCTGGCAGACCTACGACTACTACTTCGAGCCCACCGCCGCTTATTTCGGCTGCAAAAAAGGCTCGGAGCCCCTTCACATCCAGTGGAACCGAGAAACCGACGCCATCGAGGTCGTCAACTACTCCGCCGGAAACGTCTCCGGCCACACGGCCAAAGTCGAAATTCTCAACTTCGACGGCGTCAGCAAGTGGTCTAAAACTGTGTCCGTAGATAGCAAAGAGGACAGCACCGTTTCCGCGATCCCCATGCAATATCCCGCCGGGCTTACGCCCGTCCATTTCC
This sequence comes from Acidobacteriaceae bacterium, assembly GCA_049280995.1. Taxonomy (GTDB): domain Bacteria; phylum Acidobacteriota; class Terriglobia; order Terriglobales; family Acidobacteriaceae; genus Silvibacterium. Next base: position 18,102 of record JBAPRH010000052.1, on the reverse strand, counting down.
TCCGCCTCACCCTCACTCGCGCCAGCGCGCCCGTCTCGACCAACCTTTACATGCGCGGCCTTGAAGACGGCAACTACCGAGCCATCCGTGAGCTGCCTCCGGCCAAAGTGCGGGCCGTGAGCAATGCTCAACAACAAGGCGAGCTGTGGCAGCTAACCACCCAGTTAGAAAATACTTCCGCGTACCCCGCGCTCATGGTCCGCCTCAAAGCCGTTCGCGAAAAGTCCGGAGATCGCATCCTCCCCGCTATCTACAGCGACAACTACGTGACGCTGATGCCCGGCGAGCGGCAAACAGTCACGACCGAATTGAAGCAGGCCGATACTCGCGGCGAGCGTCCGCGCATCGTGATAGGAGGACTCAACGTAAGCCCCGCCTGACGCTAGGGGACTACCCCATCTCTCCAAGAGATCCGGACCCGGCTTTCCACCACTTCCACAGCTCTCCACAAAATCTGCACACCTTCTGCGCCTTGCCCCCGGCACATCAGCGGAGTAGTGTCAGCCAAAGAGTGCCTTCCCCCGATGAAACCCGGCTTCCACTCCCCCGGGCCGGGCCCGAGCCGTACCCAGAGCGGGCCTTGGTGATTCTCCAGAGCCAAACGCCTGAATTTGAGACATCCGGTTACCCAAACGCATCTAAAATACAAGATGTAGTGGTTATTGCTTGACATGCCCTATTAACAGCGGTATTTTGCCAACTGCGGCTCTTGTATAGACTCTTGCCGCAGGTCCTGGGAATCCGGCAATCTTCCGCAGGAAGCGACATCTCCCCGGTCTCTGCTGTTTTTGGAACCATCTTGCTGTCGCGGCTCTCTTTTCGCCGCTCTGTCTTGATGAAAAATAAGCCCAACCGGGCACCCAAATTCCTTTAGCCCCCAGGAGGAGCAATCATGGCCGAGGCCACCAGAAAATTCGTCGCAACCGCCTCCAGCTCCACCGCCGTCAATGCCGGCGGTTCTGCGTCTACGCTGAGTTTCAACCGCTTCTTTTCGAAATCCGCCATTTCGCCTTACGACGAAGTCCAGTGGGAGCGCCGCACCGCTTCGATTACTGATGCGTCCGGCAAGACCATCTTCGAGCAAAAGGACGTGGAAGTGCCGGTCGACTGGTCGATGACCGCCACCAACATCGTGGCCAGCAAATATCTCCACGGTCAGATGGGCACGCCCGAACGCGAGACCGGAGTCCGCCAGCTCATCGCGCGCGTGGCCGAAACCGTCCGCGACTGGGGTCTTGCCGGCGGCTACTTCTCGAGCGCCGAAGACGCAGCCGTCTTCCACGATGAGCTGGTCCACCTGCTCGTCACCCAGAAAGCCGCCTTCAACTCGCCCGTCTGGTTCAACGTGGGCTGCGACCGGCTTGAGCCCGATTCCGATGCCCGGAACTGGCACTGGAACCCGCACACCTGCGGCATCGAGTTTTCCGCCACCGGCTATCGCAGCCCGCAGTGCTCCGCCTGCTTTATCAACGCCGTCGATGACTCACTCGACTCCATCCTCACCCTCGCCAAGACCGAAGGCATGCTCTTCAAGTGGGGATCGGGCACGGGCAGCAACCTGTCCACCCTGCGCGGGTCCATGGAGCTGCTCTCGGGCGGCGGCACCGCCTCCGGCCCGCTCAGCTTCATGCGCGGCTTCGACGCCTTTGCCGGTGTCATCAAGTCCGGAGGCAAAACCCGCCGCGCCGCGAAAATGGTCATCCTCAACGTGGACCATCCCGACATCATCGACTTCGTCGAGTGCAAGATGAAGGAAGAAGCCAAGGCCTGGGCTCTCATGCGCGAGGGCTACGACGGAGCTTCCGGCCCCGACAGCGAAGCTTACTCCAGCATCTTCTTCCAGAACGCCAACAACTCCGTCCGCGTCAATGACGAGTTCATGCGCGCCTTCGAGAAGGACGGCGACTTCACCACCTACACCGTCAAGGGACACGAGCCGGTCAAGACCTACCGCGCCCGCGACCTCATGCACAAAATCGCCGAAGCCACCTGGCAGTGCGGCGACCCCGGCATGCAGTTCGACTCCACCATCAACCGCTGGCACACCTCAAAGAATACCGGACGCATCAACGCCTCGAACCCATGCTCGGAGTACATGTTCCTCGACAACTCCGCCTGTAACCTGGCCAGCTTCAACCTGCTCAAGTTCGTCACCCCCGCCGGAACGTTCGACATCACCGCCTATCGCGCCGCCATTGACATTCTGATCACGGCCATGGAGATCCTCGTCGACAACTCGGGCTATCCGACCGAATCCATCGCCCGCAATTCGCACGACTACCGGCCCCTCGGTCTGGGATATGCCAACCTCGGCGCGCTGCTGATGGCATTCGGCCTTCCCTACGACTCCGACGCAGGCAGAGACTTCGCCGCTACGCTCACTGCCATCATGTGCGGCGAGGCGTATCTCCAGTCCTCGCGCATTGCTGCGGCGTGCCCGGCGCTGGCCTCGGCCACACCGCTCACCGCGTCGGTCGAACATAACGGCGGAGCCTGCCCCGGTTTTTATCCCAACCGCGAGCCTTTCCTCGACGTCATCCGCATGCACCGCGCCGAGGTCAACAACATCGGCAAGTCGCGCACCGCCGGCGACAAAACATTTTCCGTTCCCCAGTTCGACCAGCTGCTTGAGGCCAGCCGCGACTGCTGGGATGAGGCGCTTGCCAGCGGCGAAGAATACGGCTACCGCAACGCGCAGGTTACCGTGCTCGCACCTACCGGCACCATCGGCTTCATGATGGACTGCGACACCACCGGCATCGAGCCCGACCTCGCCCTCGTCAAGTACAAGAAGCTGGTCGGCGGCGGCATGATCAAAATCGTCAACAACACCGTGCCCGCCGCGCTCTTCAAGCTCGGCTACAACAACCAGCAGGTGGACGTCATCGTCAGCTACATCGATGCCACCGGAACCATTGAAGGCGCGCCCGGCATCAAGCCTGAGCACCTCGCCGTCTTTGACTGCTCCTTCAAGCCCTCCAAGGGCACGCGCTCCATTCACTACATGGGCCACGTCAAAATGATGGGTGCCGCGCAGCCCTTCCTTTCCGGAGCCATCTCCAAGACCGTCAACCTGCCCCATGACTGCTCCATCGACGACATTGCCGAGGCCTACCTCGAGTCCTGGCGTCAGGGCCTCAAGGCCGTAGCCATCTACCGCGACGGCTCGAAGGGCGCGCAGCCCCTCAACGTCTCCGACGGCAACAAGGCCAAGGCCATCAAGGGGGCCTCCGCCGACGACACCCTCGCCGCCGCCGCTGATCGCGTCCTCGCCGCGCTTTCCACCGGCAAGCCCGCGCCCGACTCCGACCTCAAAACTCTCGAAGCCAAGCTTGCGGAAAAAATCGAAGTCTCCGCACGCTCAGTTACCGAAGCCGCATCGGCCTTCAACGCCGCGCTCGCCCGCCTTGGCATCGACGCTGAGCTCGCCACGCGAAGCGATTCGCAGCCCGCGCAGGGCCCGCCGCGCGCCGTGCGCCATCGCCTGCCCGAGGAGCGCCCTTCGCTCACCCACAAATTCAGCATCGCCGGACACGAGGGCTACATCACCGTCGGCCTCTACCCCAACGGTCAGCCCGGCGAAATCTTCATCCGCATGGCCAAGGAAGGCTCGACCGTCGCTGGCCTGATGGACAGCTTTGCCACCGCCATCTCGCTCGCCCTCCAGCACGGAGTCCCACTGCGCGTCCTCTGCGAGAAATTCGCGCACAGCCGCTTCGAGCCTTCCGGATGGACCGGCAACGAGCAGATCGGCTACGCCAAGTCCATCATGGATTACATCTTCCGCTGGCTCCAGCTCCGTTTCCTCTCCGGAACCCAGCTAAGCCTCTTCGCCGGACTCGCCGGAACCGCAGCGGCAACCATCCCTCCCTCAGGGACCTCTCCCGCTGCCTCCTCGTCCTCCGATGTCATCCTGAACGAAGCGAAGCAAAGTGAAGGATCTGCGGTATCGCTCAGCCCCGACCAGCACGCACCCACCAGAGGAATGGGCTCGACCAGCGCCCCGCAAGGAGGAATCCTGCCTGAGCTCGCCGACACTTCCTCGTCCGAGCCAGGGGATCTGCACCTGCAGGACCGCGGCGTCTACCACCCCGCCGACGCCATGAAAGAGATGTACGACATGGGAGACGCCCCAAGCTGCTTCACCTGCGGAGCCATCATGGTAAGAAACGGAAGCTGCTACCGCTGCATGTCCTGCGGCAGTACAAGCGGCTGCTCTTAGCCAGACAGGCACACGCAGTGTCGCCGCGCCCGGAAAAAACCGAGCCGGGTTGAGAACTTCCTCAACCCGGCTCTTAACGTCTTGATTGAGAGGCACGAAATGCCATACAACGAAGCAGACCTACTTCGGCTGTTAAGCTCTTGTGAAACTACCTTTGTAGAACGCAAGAGCATGGGTGACGCCCAAGATTGGGTAAAGACTGTGGTTGCGTTCGCAAACACACTTATCCCCGAGCAGGAAGGCATTCTATTTTTGGGAGTCACCGACAAGGGCGACATTCAAAATCACAACACCGATCTTGACTCGCTTCAAAAGAAGTTCGTCGAAAAGACCAGAGTCATTTACCCCGAGTGCCCATACTACAGAACGCAGGAGCTTGGCAAAGACGGCAGATCCTGCTTGGCTATTGTGATTCCCGGAGGCACGCGCAAACCATACTTCGCTGGACCGCCATATTTCCGAGTAGCTTCAACTGCCCACGCTGCAACTCCAGAACAATTCGAACAACTACTTGCTACCAGGAGCGACAAAGCTTACTTTCTTCACCAATGGATTGACCGAGCGATTACGATCCGCATATTCTCGCGTATCGAAGGCGTGGCTTACAGAATGGACAAACACGAGGGTGACGCTAAGCTTCTGGCCTGCAATGGATTTTACGTTACGGTTTCTTTGAATAATGGCAAGTGGTCATACCCGCTAACTCGAGTAAATATTGCATTCGATCATAGAAAGGACCGCCTAGAGATCGAAATACTTCCCCAGCCGAGCTAAGTTCCGGACAGCCGGGTGCCCCACGTCTCGATTTTGAGGCGTGGGAGGAAGCCAGTCCGTCGCTACCCGCCTCTTAGCCAACCGCTTTTTAGCTGACCGCTTCACCAGTTAACCGCTCTTCAGCGAAATTCTGTCAACCCCTCTCGCGCAAACTCCCTCTTAATCCACTGATTCCAAGCGCCAAAAATTCTCTCCAACCATGCAGTTGAATTTTCCTGAAGTCGTAAAATAGAACTAGAACCTAATCCACAGAAAAAGACCGTTCTGCACGGTCTTTTTTTATTTCGCAGGAGAAATCCCGTTTCACAGCCCATTAGCTAAGTGCCCTATTTTCTGGATTATAGAAATAACTCCAATGCTATGAATATCTTGGCGGTTGCGCTACCATTAAGTCCTTTCGAATCAGGATCAACGTCATATTTTTTACATCGTTTTGGTGGCTTTGAACAAGCCTCGGACAAGGGTTTGGAACTGCGGAACGGACCACGCGGAATCCCGCCCGAGCCGTCGTGAAGTTGCTGCGCAGCGCCCCGGGGACACGGCCTTTGGTCCGCTTTGAGCTGCCGGTTGAAATTGGAATAATTTCCCAAGCAGCACCAGATCGGATGATCGGCGAGCCGCGCATCACGCTTCGCGGCCCGCCGCATGAACTTACTTCGCCGGATGCAGTTCCGCCATCTGCAACTGCACGTGCCACGTGACGGACTTGCCCGGCTTCAGCGTCACCATGCCGGTATCCATGCCATGCCACTCTTTGCCGAATGGATCGGCGAAGTTGAACTGCTCCTCGACCACCGCAAATTTCGCGGTCGGCGGCGAGTACACCTGCAAGGTGCGAATCTCGGGCGAAAATCCCACTTCGCTGATCTTGTAGTTCGACGCCGGATCCATCACTGAAACCACCACCTTGCCGTCGGTGCGCTGCAGATCCGACCAGTTGTCGTCCAGATACCCATCGTCAAGCGGATTGCCGTCCGGCGGTGTAAAGTCAAACCGCGTTCCCTTCACCGGCGTCAGCTTGCCCGTCGGGAACACGTCCTGGTAGTTGTTCACCTCGGTGTGCATGGTGCCCGGCACGTGTAAGCGCGTCTGCGCATGCTCCCCACTCGGAATCGTCAGATACGGGTGCCAGGCCATCGAGATCGGCTCGTCTTCCTTACCCACGTTGGTCGCCGTAATCTGTGTGTCCACCGCATCGGCCGTCAGCGTGATCTGGAAGTGCAGGTCGGTTTTCGAAAGCCACTGCCCTCCAAACGCATCTTTCATGTCCGCAGTCAACACCTGCCCGCCCGGCGTGTCCTGCACTTGCACGTTGCTGGCATTTTCTTTCAAAATCAGTCCGTGCATCGCATGCTTGTTCTCGTCCGGATGTGCGCTGTTATGCCAGTTCGCCGGCAGCACCAGTGCGTGCCCATGCCAGTAGGTCGTAATCGTCTTGCCATCCGGGGAAAGCTTGCCCAGAACCCGATTCGGATACGGCACCAGGAATGCGCCGCCAAAGGCGAAGCTGTTGTCGCCATACGCATCGCTCGCCGTGCCGTAGTACTGGCTGTCGGCTACTGCCAGCGTCGGCGCATGCAGTACGTGAAACACGCCCAGCCCCGGGAAGTACGCCTCAATCTGAAACGTGTTCATGCCGCGTCCCGGAAGCACCGTCATTCCCAGAAACTGCGGACCATCCCCGGCCTGCTTGCGACTCAGGTGCACCACCGGCATGCCGTTGATGGTTGCCGGCTCGGCCGCGGTCGTTGCGGTAGTCTTCGTGGGGCTGTTTTTCGATGAGGAAGATGTGGAGGACTTCTGGCAACCGGTCGCCACCATCAGCAGCGCAGGAGCCAGCCAGAGTAAAGATCGAAACTGGGACCGAAACTGGGACATAGATAACCTCGATTCAGTGAATTCTTCTTCGAACCGATCATAAGCCACGAAGCTCGGGGCGTGTTTGGCCGGCCACGCTTCGCTCGGGTCTTGCTTTGGTTGTAACATCCGGTGAACGACAGCCAAAACCGCGGCAGCCAAAGCTCCCCGCGCATGTTTGGACAACACCATCCCAGCGTCAGGGACTCCGAATCTTGGCGCGTAAACGTTTTGTGTCAACGGCTGCCGCGAGGATGTCGTGACCAGACACGATGGTCGGGCTCTGGCGGGAATAGTTCGACCGCGAAGAACAACGAGGATGGGTGATCTTCCCGAACAGCAGCTCGTAGCCATGGTTCCACCGTATCCTGTAGGAGAAGAGAAAAATCTCGTTTCGTGCGAGAAGGCGGAATCAGCAACACGCCAGGAAGCAGGCGAACAAGATGAAGGCAATCAGGTTTGAGGGAGTTGGGGGTCCCGACGTCCTTCGGTTGGTCGAGGAGCCGATGCCGGAACTCAGGCCGGATGATCTATTGGTTCGGGTCCATGCGGCCGGGGTCAATCGCGCGGACATCCTGCAGCGGAAAGGCTTCTATGGAGAGCGGCCGGATTTCGGCGACTCCCTCATTCCCGGTCTGGAAATGGCAGGGGAAGTCGTCGAGGTCGGAGCGCGAGCAACGGGATTCAAGCCTGGGGCCCGGGTAATGGCGGTTGTTGGAGGAGGCGGCTACGCAGAATACGCGCGCGCACATCATCGCATGTGCATGCCGATTCCTGATTCGCTGACCTACGTTCAGGCGGCGGCGATCCCTGAGGCCTTCGTGACCGCACACGAAGCCCTTGTCCATCTAGGCAAAGCAAAGAGCGGCGATTGGGTGCTCGTCCACGCGGCGGCGGGAGGCGTTGGCTCCGCGGCAGTTGCATTGGCCCACGCAATCGGGGCAAAGATCATTTACACGGCCTCCGGAGAAAAGCGGATTGCGCGTGTCGCGGAGCTGGGCGGTACGGTTGGCGTCGACTACAGGAAGGAAGATTTCTTCGATGCGGTAATGAAAGCTACGGGTGGGCTCGGAGTCAACGCGGTCATCGACTTCATCGGTGGGCCTTACCTCGATCGGAATCTGCGCTCTCTAGCCGACGGGGGAAGGTTGATCGAAGTCGGCCTGCTCGGCGGAAGGGAAGGCGTGCTGCCCGTGGATCTGCTCCTTCAAAAATACCTGCGCATCATCGGCACCGTCATGAAGTCTCGTCCCTTCGAGGAGAAGGCGGCGATGACCTCAAGATTCCGTGACCGTTGGCTTGCGTCTTTCGCGGCAGGCACGTTGGCACCAATCGTCGATCGGACATTTGCACTCGACCATGCGGCCGACGCCCATAGGGCCATGGAGGCCTCAGGAAACTTCGGAAAGATCATTTTGTCTATTCGCTAATTCGCTCAATGGTTCGCTCTTTGCTGCGGCATCCAGCTGCCGACCCTTCCCGTACCGGGTATAGTTCTCAAGCGTGGAGAAACTCCGGACCTGCATCCGGTCGATATAGAGTGTGCCTCTCAGATGATCGATCTCATGCTGGAGGATCCGCGCATACCACCCCGACGCCTCTATGGTCCGCGGTTCCCCTCGATGGTCGAGGCAGTGAACGCGCACCTCTTTCGCCCTGGGCACAAGCGCGGTAAAGCCTGGCAGGCTCAGGCAGCCTTCAAAGAAAATCTCCGTCGGCTCAGCAAGCAGCTCAAGGACTGGATTCACGATGACATGAAATGGAATCTCACTTCGCCCGCGCTCTCTCATCTCGGCTTCGGTGAGCGTTTTATGATATTCCGCCCTGTCTTCGATCACGGCCAGTTGCAACGGCTCGCCAACCTGTGTCGCCGCAAGGCCTACCCCCGGAGCATCGCGGACCGTGTCCCGCATGAGCTCGATGAGGGCCTGAATCGAGGTATCCAGAATCTGTACTCTTGATAATTCCCGCGCCGGCTCCCGCAGAACCGGTTCTCCGACTTGTACGATCTTCAAGCGTATCTTCCCGTCATCCATCCTTAGATAGTAGGTCACTCAATCAAGATCTGGCGGTGGACTGCCTTTCGTCCGCCGCAAGAGAGTGTCAAGGAGGAGTTCAACGATGAAGTAGGTATCCGCCCGCGATGTTAAACTCGGCATCAAATGCCCGTGTCTCACAACCGGACGACTCCGCGACCCATTCCCCGACCCAGCCCTCTTTCAGGCGCTGTCTTCCTGGCGCTTCTTTCCGCGTTCCTGCTTGATCTCCCTTTCCCGATTGCAGGACCGCTGCCGCCGTGGCGCGCCGTGATCGCGTGGTTTGCCCTGGTTCCCCTACTCTTCGCGCTTTTCTCACGTGGGAATGCCGCCGCGCGCCATCCTGTTTGGCGCGGCGCTTTGGTTGGCTACCTGTGCGGAGTGCTCTGGTACGTCCTCAACTGTTATTGGGTCTACCAGACGATGACTCAGTATGCGGCGGGCGTTTCCGCAGCGGGCGGGGTCGGAATCCTTCTCCTGTTCAGCGCCGTGTTGGGTCTATACTTCGGAGCCTTTGGACTGGCGCTCGCGTTTTTGCGCCGGGCATCGGGAGGAATCGCCGTTCCGCTCATTGCCGCTCCCTTTCTCTGGACGGCCCTTGAGCTTCTCGCAGCGCACCTGACCAGCGTTCCCTGGGACCAGCTCGGCTACTCGCAGGTGGACAACCTGCTGCTCACTAAGCTCGCGCCCTTCACCGGAACCTACGGGATATCGTTCGTTGTGGTTGCGGTCAACGCTCTGGTTACAGCCGCGTTGCTTTCGAAAAGTATCCACGCGCGCGTGCGCCTCGGCACCGGAGCCGCCCTGCTGATCGTGCTGTTGCAACTCGGCTCCGCGGTCACGGCCAAACCATCGCCGACTTCGACCTACGCTGTCTTACTTCAGCCCAACCTTGACGTAGGGTCAAACAATAACTGGATCGGCCCCGAATGGGATGAACATGCGTCGTGGATGATGGGCGAGAGTCTTCGCACCTGCACGCCGGCCTACCCCGGAATGCCTTCGCTGGACGCCTCGCTCATCAAGCCCCCGTGCAGTCGGAATGTTCCCCCGCCGGGCCTTGTGGTCTGGCCCGAGGCGCAGTCGCCCTTCTTCAGTGATGATCCTCGTCTCGTCGCGTTGATGCATACGCTCGCCACCACAGCCCATGCGCCGATTATTGCGGGCATGCTGGGCCGCGACCGGAGCGGAACCTACAACTCGGCGGTCTTTACCGCGCCCAATGGCACCATCCTCGGCCGCTACGACAAAATCCACCTGGTTCCCTTTGGCGAATACATTCCTTATCGACAACTTTTCTTTTTCGCTCACAAGCTGACGCAGCAGCTTGTAGACCTGCAGCGCGGCAAGTCGCACAAGGTATTTCGTGCCGACGGACAGAGCTTCGGCATCTTCATCTGCTATGAGTCGATCTTCGCCGACGAGGTACGCCAGTTTGCACGTAATGGAGCGGATGTCTTTATCAACATCTCCGACGACGGATGGTATGGCGACACCAGTGCGCCCTGGCAGCACTTGAACATGGCCCGCATGCGGGCCATTGAGAACCACCGCTGGATTCTGCTCGATACCAACAACGGAATCACAACCGCAATTGACCCCCTGGGCCGCGTGACCTACAGCGCGCCGCGCAACATCGACACATCGCTCGTGGTTCGCTACGGATACGAGAATGACCTTACCTTCTACACGCGCTACGGCGACGTATTTGGTTACGCCTGTGGGATAATAGTGATTGGTGTGCTGCTGTTTTTCATCTTCAGACGCCGCCCAGTCCAACAGAAAAGCCAGGTCCCCTCATCGTGTTGAACGATCTTGAATTCGCTTACGCTCCCGTGCGCGACAAAATCCGCGACCTGCGGGAGTATCTTTGACGCACCACGCCTCAAAACTGAATTAGCCGCCATCGAGCAGAAGCTTTCCGACCCGTCCCTGTGGTCCAATCCTCAGGTGTCGCAGCCGCTCATGCGTGACCGCAAGCGTCTCGAAGAGCAGCTTGCCAGCGACGCTGAGCTGGCTCGCCGGACAGACGACGTCGAGGCGTATTTCGATCTCGCGCGCGAAGGCGAGCCGGTCGAAACCGAGTTGGAACGGGAGATCCACTCGCTCAGCGAATATGCCGAAGCGTTTGAAGAGCGCACCATGCTCTCCGGCGAGACGGATGCCCTGAATGCCATCGTGGTCGTTCATCCCGGCGCAGGCGGCACCGAAAGCCAGGACTGGGCCGAGATGCTGATGCGGATGTACTTGCGCTGGGCCGAGCAGCAGGGCTTCAAAACGGAAATGAACGACTATCAGGACGGCGAAGAAGCCGGCATTAAATCGGCGACCTTCACCATCACCGGAGAATACGCCTTCGGCCTGCTCTCCGGCGAAACCGGCGTGCATCGGCTGGTGAGAATTTCGCCGTTCGATCAGGCAAAGCGGCGGCACACTTCGTTCGCATCGGTATTCGTATCGCCGGAAATTGACGACTCCATCCAGATCGACATCAAGCCCGAAGACCTCCGCATTGACACATACCGCTCCGGCGGAAAAGGCGGCCAACATGTGAACACCACCGACTCTGCCGTTCGCATGACGCACCTTCCAACCGGCATTGTCGTCTGTTGCCAGAACGAACGCTCGCAGCACAAGAACCGCGACCGCGCGATGAAGATGCTCCGGTCTCGCCTGTACGAATATGAATTGGAAAAGAAGCGGAAGGCGACGAAAAAGCTCGAGGACTCAAAGCTGGACATCAACTTCGGTTCCCAGATTCGTTCCTATGTCCTGCAACCCTATCGAATCGCGAAGGACCATCGCACCAAGGTAGAGGTTGGCGACGTAGACCGCGTGCTCGACGGCTATCTGGACCCGTTCATTCGCGGTTATCTCAAGATGCGCCGCAATGGCGGCGTCCCAGCAGCGGTCCAGGCCGAAGACGATTTGCCATAGAAGCGCGATGAACGAGCCCTCACTCATTCAGGAAATTCTCACGAACTGCAAGACCATTGCGGTCGTCGGCCTCACCGATAAGGAGAGCCGGGCCTCCTTCGGCGTTTCGCGCTTCATGCAGTCACGCGGCTATCGGATTGTTCCCGTCAATCCGCGAATCGAAAGCGTACTGGGGGAAAACGCTTTTCCCACCCTTGAGGCAGCCTGCGACGCGGTCAATGGGATTCGACTGGTGAATGTGTTTCGTGCTCCGCAGCACGTCCCGGCAATTGTCGAAGATGTTATCCGCCTCAAAATTCCTTACCTGTGGCTCCAAGAGGGCGTGACCCATCCCGAGACCGCGGCCCAGGCTGAGGCCGCGGGAGTCAAAGTGGTGATGGACCGCTGCATTCTCAAGGAGCGCATGGCCGCCGGCTAGGTACTTGCCGCACGGGCGGACGCGGCTTCGCCGCAATCCTGAATCAGGCATCCTCGGCGGCGCTCTCGTTGGTCGCGGGTTTGTTGAATTGCCAGAATTGCAGATTGGCAGCCTTGTGACAATCCAAGATCAAAGCGCTTGCATCTGACAGAATCCAACTTCCCGTGCACGCCACATGCCAAAGTCGGCTGACCGCATAATGCGCCCACCTTCCGCGCCGATGTAGGCAGTGTGTTACGCGGTTCTACCCGCAAGGTGACCCGGACAAAAGCACCGCGCTTTTGGTCCGGTACGGCGCCCCGGGCGGAAATCAATCGATCAATAGGAGCAACTATATGTCTCTGGGTGTCCTGAATAACATCTCCGCGCTCTACGCGGAAAACAACCTGAACCAGACGCAGGCCAGCCTGCAGAACACGCTCACGCAGCTCTCATCTGGTTCGCGCATCAACTCCGGCGCCGACGACGCCGCCGGCCTTTCGCTCGCGAACGGCCTGAACGCGAACTCCGCGGCCTTGACGCAGTCTTCCGCCAATGCCAGCGAAGGCGTGGGCCTTTTGCAGGTGGCCGATGGCTCTTTGTCGCAGGTCACAAACCTGCTCAACCGGGCCATTACGCTGGCGACCGAAGCCTCGAACGGCACGCTGAACGCGGACCAGGACGGCGCGGCCAACTCTGAATTTCAGTCCATCCTGGACGAAATCACCAACATCGGCGCGACCACCACATACAACGGCCAGCAGGTCTTCGGCAGCGCCGCCGGCTTCGCCGTGTTCACCGGCGACGGAACGGCAGGAGGTGGATTCAGCGACACCATCTCCCTGGGGGCTCTTTCGAGCGCGACCGTAGGCGACTCGACCGGCTCAGCAGGCTTGACCTACACCTCGGGCGCCGGAACGGCGACCTCCACTTTGACGTACACGCCGGTTGCCGCCGACTCGGTGAATCTAAGCGCGGATGATCTCAACAACAGCACGGACGCGCAGGCAGCTCTGACCGACATTTACACGGCCGTGCAGGACACTGCCGCCGAGCGCGGCTACACGGGTGCGCAGATCAACACCCTCAACGCGGTCAGCAACGTCGAGAGCACCGAGCAGGAGAACGTTGTGTCGGCGGAAAACTCCGTCACCGCGACGGACTACGGCGTGGCGACCTCGAACCTGTCCAAGTACGAGATTCTGACCCAAACCGGCATCAGCGCGCTCTCACAGGCCAACAGCGTGGAGCAGGAAGTAACCAAGCTGTTGCAGTAAACTTCAGTGTCTTCCCCCAGACGGGGAGCTTCGGCTCCCCGTTTTCTTTGCTGTCTCTAATCTGCGCCCCCTGCCCGCGGACCGGCGCTTGCGGAACGTACGACTGAAGTTTGCCACGAGGGCTGACGATAGAGAAACCATGGGAGCTGTTGGAATATCATTCGGATCACCGACAAGCGGACAGGGGTTTGACGTCGCCAGTACCGTGAGCCAGATTGTCACCAATCTGCAGGCGGTCGAAACGCCCTGGAAGACGCAATTGTCGGCACTACAGTCGCAGGACACCGCGCTCACTGCGATCGGGTCTGATCTCAACACGCTATCGAGCGCGCTTCAGACTCTAACGGATTTTCAGGGCGTGCTCTCGGAAAAAGAAGGCTCAAGTTCCGACAATTCGGTGCTGGAATTGACCTCGGCAGCAACCAGCGCGGTGGCCGGCAGCCATACGATCGTCGTCAATAGTCTGGCGCAGACGTCCTCTTACTATAGCGATGCAATCTCCGGCACGGATACTCTGAGCGGCAGCGTCACGCTGCCGGCTGGAAGCGGCGCGGCCAAGACCATCACCATCGATTGGACGGACAACACGATTGCGTCGCTGGCCAGCGCCATCAACTCGGGTGGCTACGGGGTATCAGCAAGTGTCATTAACGACGGCTCGACGCAGCGGCTGTCGCTTGTCAGCAATACCAGCGGAGCAGCCGGCGACCTCACCGTTTCAGCCAGTCTGAGCGACACCACCACAAGCGCGGCGATCAACTTTACCCAGGGACAGGCCGGCCAGGACGCGCAGTTCACCGTGGATGGGATCAACGCAACCAGCGCATCGAATACCGTTTCCAACGTGATTCCCGGGGTTACGTTTCAACTGCTGAGCGCCGCATCGGCAACTGATGTCCAGGTTGAAATCACCAACGATAACAGCGATGTAGAGTCGGCGGTCAGCAGCTTTGTAAAGGCGTATAACACGGTCGTCGGAGACTTGAACACGCAGGAAGGAAATGACTCTTCCGGCAATCCGGAGCCACTTTTCGGAAACCCGACCCTTTCGACCCTTCAAAGCCAGCTACAGCAGGCGCTTGATTTCACGCAGCCGAGCGGGGCGGTCACTTCGCTGACTCAGCTTGGCGTTTCCGTGAACAACGACGGAACGCTGTCGTTGGACACAGACACGCTGGACAGCGAACTGAACAGCAACTACCAGGACGTGGTGAATTTTTTTCAGCCGAGTGGCAGCTTTACTTCCTTTGGCGGCAATCTCACGTCCGTGCTCAATAACCTGGGAAACTCCGGACCGACCGGCGTTCTGACGCTCGCGCTCAACCAGGATTCCACAGAGGAATCAACGCTGAATACCAATATCAGCAACGAAGAGGTCGTCATCAGCACGGAGAAGACGAACCTGACGACGGAGCTGAACGAGGCGAACTACACGCTGCAGGCGATACCGGCGCAGATCGACGAGGTCAATGAGCTTTACAGCGCGATCACCGGATACAACGAGAAATCGTAGCGGACAAGGAAGAAGCATGAATTATCAGCAGCAGAGTGTTGCCGGCATGAACGGCGTTGAGTTGATCGTTGCGCTTTACGACGGGATGGTGCGTTTTCTTTATCGCGCAATTCAGGCGATTGAAGCCAACGATGTATCCGCGCGGCGCGTCGCGATCAAGCGCACGCTTGATATTCTCATGCACCTGCAATCACGACTTCGCATGGATACGGGTGGCTCCTCCGCCAAGGCGCTGGCCGAGTTTTATGCAGCGATTTTCGCACTTTGCATCGACGGGTCGCGGCTCTCGTCAACAGCGCGACTCAAAGAGGCCATCAGTTGCATTCGCGATGTTCGCGAAGCCTGGCACACGGTTGCGCATGACCCCGATGCCCTTCGCAAGCTCCGCGAAAATCAACCAAGGACACTGCGTATGTCTTCCGCGGCCGCGATCCCGCCGGCGGAAGAAGCTGTCTCCTCAAGCTGGAGCGCGTAGCCGGCTACCTCACTTCCGCAAGCTCCTCTTCCATCTTTTGCTTCTCGTACAACCCGAAGTAATAGCCTTCCCGCGCCAATAATTCTTCATGGGTTCCAAGCTCTTCAATGCGGCCATTGGCGAGCACGGCGATCCGGTCGGCATTGCGCACCGTGGAAACGCGGTGGGAGATAATGATCGTCGTCCGGCCTTCCATGCGCCGCCGTAATTCTTCGAGAATTCGCTCTTCGGTGTAAGTATCGACGCTGGCGAGAGCGTCATCCAAAATCAGAATTCTCGGGTCGGTGACGAGTGCGCGAGCGAGGGAGGACCGCTGTTTCTGCCCGCCCGACAGCGTCAGGCCGCGCTCGCCGACCTTGGTCTCAAATCCGTGCGGAAACTCTTCAAACTCACTTCGGATATGAGCGGCTTCGGCAGCATCGAGCATTTCCTCAATGCTGGCCTCGGGCCTGCCGAACACGACGTTCTCGCGGATGCTTTCGCTGAACAGAAACGTCTCCTGCGGGACGAAGCCGATGGCTTTCCTCAATTCCGAAAGCGGATACTCCCGCACCGGGCGATCATCGATCAGAACGGAGCCGGGGGGGGCATCGTAGAGCCGCGGAATCAAATTCACCAGTGTGGTCTTGCCCGCTCCTGTCAGGCCAACCAGCGCGAGGCTTGTTCCAGCGGGAATCTTCAGCGAGATGTCGCGCAGGACCACAGCGTTCTCATAAGAAAACGACAAGTGCCGGAATTCGATATCGCCCTTGATCGCGTGGACCTTGTCCGGCGCGGCATCGCGGTCGTCGATGGTCGGCTCCTCGACCAGCAGCTCGTGAATGCGAACCATCGAAGCTGTCCCGCGCTCAAACAAGTTGACCACATAGCCGAGAGCGATCATGGGCCAGGTGAGCATGACAGTGTAAATGGTGAACGCGGCAAAATCTCCGGCGGAGATTCGATGCGATAGAACTTCGTGGCCGCCGACCAGCAGGACAATGACCATTGCGATGCCCAGCATGAATTCCAGCGTCGGCCACAGCATCCCCATCAACTGTACAAGGCGCAGCCCGCGGCGAACATATTCGCGGTTGGAAGTGTCGAAGGCCTTGATCTGTGACTCTTCCTGCGCGAAGGCGCGCACCAGACGTGCGGCAGAGAAGTTTTCCTGCGCCTGCGCGGAGATGTCCGAGAACATGGCCTGAATGCGCTCGAAGCGGTCGTGAATTTTGCGCCCCAGCGACTGCACCAGAATGCTGGCCACGGGCAGCGGAGCCAGCGCGAAGAGCGTGAGTATGGGGCTGATGCGCAGCAGGAAGAAGAGCGCGCCGATTGAAAACAGCACGGTATTCGCGCTGTACATGATGGCTGGCCCGAGGAGCTGGCGCACAGCGCTCAGGTCGTTGGTCATGCGCGCCATGATGTCGCCGGTGCGCCTTTGCTGGTAATACTCGGACGACTGCTTTTCGAGCTGCAGGAAGAGATCGTTGCGAAGATCGAACTCGATGTCGCGGGAAATGCCGATGAGAATCCAGCGCGTGTAAAACAGGCACACGGCTTTGGCCAGGGCAATCGCAATCAGCACGCCGGCGTAGCCGAGAATCTTCTTTTGCGTAACGCCGTGGTGGAGCAGGTCGTCCATGGCCACGCCGATCACCATCGGAAAAAATATCCAGATGGCGTTGTTCAGCACGATGGCCAGGGTGCCCCATGCGTAGCTGCGCTTATAGCGGCGCATGTAGGGCAGCAGCGGTTTCAGTTTATCCAGCATAGACACCTAATCATGTAGACGTTCGCAGCAACAGATAGCCGCCCATGAGCGCAAATACCAAGTCGGGCGACCAGGCGGCCAGCATCGCCGGCAGCATGTTCACGTCTCCCATCGCCTCAAATGTACCGTCCACCACAAAATACGCGATCGCCACTCCGATGGCGACGGCGATTCCGGCGAGCGAGCCGCGCCGGCCCATAGATAAGGCAAACGGCACGGCGAGCATCGCCATGACCAGCGTAATGAGCGGATAAGCCAGCTTGCGGTTCAACTCGACCCTCAAGCGCATAGTGTCAAAGCCGCTCTGGCTCAGCGTATGAATGTAAGATGCGAGTTCGCTGAAGCTCATTTCATCGGCCAGCTTCTCTTCGGTTTTGAAGTAGCTGGGATGCTCGCGGATTTCAGGGAACGTGCTCACCACGAAAGTGCGATAGCTGCTGACTTCAGCGCCGCTGAAGGTTCGTTCCCATCCGTCTTCGAAGACCCACTGCTTCAGGCTTGGGCTCCAATGCGCTCTCGACGCGAAAATCCGCTTTGAGATGGAAAACGTACCGGGGTTGAACTCAAAGACGGAGATGTTTCCGAACGTATCCTGGCCGGCGTCAAACAATTGATAGTAGAAAATGTGCTGTGACCGCCCTGGTCCCTGCTGGCCGAATATCCAGTTCTCTCCCGGGTGTTCCACGGTCTGTGCAGGACGGCCTTTGATGATGTTCCTGAGCGCCTCCTGCCGGCGGTTTGCTTTGGGCAGGTAAAGCTCATCGAAAACGAATAGCGAGGTCGCCAGCACACATGCGATCACCAGCACGGGCGTCACAATGCGATACAGACTTACGCCGGTTGCCTTCATCGCGGTGATTT
>JBAPRH010000051.1:0-16358 GCA_049280995.1 Acidobacteriaceae bacterium | reverse complement strand
AAGCGGAACCGCCTGCGAAGCCGCGACTACCACGGCATTCCAACCTGGGCTCCGCACCGCGGCCCCAACCCCCTGAGCCATCGCCGGAGCCACATGGAACATCCCCGCCACCGCAATCGCCGCCATCATCGCCGCCACGCCGGCCGCTCCCCGCACAAGTCTTGTCCGCCAACTCATCGCTATCCGTCCCCGCATCAATCGCATGACTCGTTCCTCCATCACATTGCCGTTGAACAATCCCGCCGCTACCGAACCCGCCGCTACCCCGCCGCCAGCAATACTCCGCGCCAGCCGCACCAGGCACTCCGCATACACCGTCCCCGAATCCATCGCCGCCGCGGCCATCGCGTCGCACGCCATCTCCCGCGTGGCGCGAATCCTTCGCCCCACCCCATGCGCCGCCGGGTGCCACTTCAGCGGAGCCACCGCCGCCTCGCACACCAGGTTCATCCCGTAATCCCTCCGCCGCAGGTGCGCCAGTTCATGGCAAAGCACCGCCCGCAGCTCGTCATCGGAAGATCGCCGAAAGCTGTCCGGCCACAGCAGCACCGGCGCAAACGCCCCCACTACCACCGGCCCCGCAATCCCGTCCGACTCCCGAACCTCCGGAGCCGCCACCCCTATCCGCCGCGCGCACTCCTCCAGCACCACCTGCTCCCGGTCGCGCAGCGCAACCGCCCGCGACTCAGCCACTAGTCGCCGAGCCGCCCGCCAGGCCCCCGCCAGCCGAACCAACCCCAACAGCATCACCGCCAGCCAAATCCCCACAATCCACCGGGCCGCCGCTGCGCTCACACTCACCCGCCGCACACAATCCGAAAACGCCGCAGAAACAAAATCCGCCCACTCCGCGCTTTGCGCCCCATCCGTCTGCTGACCCAGAACAAATCCTCCCGGCTCGCCCACCGAATCAAACGCAGTCCCGGAAAAGGTCGTAGCCGGGCTCGTCGCCATCGCAGGCGCAACCGAAGCCGCCGCGGGAACTGCCCCACGCAGCGGCAGCACCAACCCCAACCCCAGCACCGCCAGCCAAATCCAGTGCTGCGCCGCCGGCCCCGGCTCCCACATCCGCAGCAGCAGCCAGGCCCCTGCCGCCAGCACCGGAAGCTGCCACAAAGCATTCGCCAAATACTCCACTACCACGCGCTCCATCTCGATTGCTCCCCGCCCTGAGCCCTGTTCCCTAATCCTTGTGCCCTTGGCCCTGAGCCCTATTCAGCTTCTCCGCCAACTTCGCCAACTCCTCCGCGCTGATCTGCCGCGAATCCACCATCGCCATCAGCAGAGCCTCGCTCGAGCCTCCGAACATCCGGCTTACCAGGTCCTTCAACGCGCTTCCTGTTGCCCGTTCCCGGCTCACCACCGGCACATACCGAAAGGCCCGGCCCTCCCGCACGCGCTTCGCTTTCTTTTTGCGCCACAGCACGTTCAGCATCGTCTGCACCGTCGTGTAGGCCAGCTCCGCGCGAAGCTCCGGCTGCACCTCGGCCACCGTGCCCCCGCCCCGCTCCCACAGCACCTGCATAATCTCCAGCTCCAGCGGAGTCAGCGTCTGATGTTCCTTCCGTCCCATGCCCAATTCTCATCTCCTAAAGCGTTCGTAGCCGCCTGTCCTCATAAGACGCACCCCGCGCTATTTTGTCAACTAATCTTTTAGGATATTGTGGCGTGACGCAATGGACCCGCATCCTGCAAAACATCAAAAGGCTCGCTGAGACGCGGACAGGCTGGCGCTCAGTCGGAGTTTCCCTGTGCCGGACCCGCTTCTGGCGTCTGAATATCCATGCGCTCGATCAGTCCATCTCGAATCGAATACACGTGCTGAACGATCTGGTCTACGAGGATATTTCCCGACAGGTCCCGAATAACCTGATGAACGTCAACGACTGTAAGTCCGGCTGTGTCGTCTTCGATGCGCAGCGGTTCGACATGGGGATTCAGCACGCCCCATTGGCGCGTCCAGTAGGCGCGCACCTCATCATATCCATGCACGCGCCCGCCCTCCATCCCGTTCGGCCAATCCACATTTGGCCGCATGCGCGCAAAGACTGCATCAATATCGCGTCTGTTGAAAGACGCATAAACTTCCGCGATGAGTTCACGGTTTGTCGGCATTGACTGCATCCCTTCTGTTCTTGAATCCAACCTATATCAGGTTTGTCCTTCAGCCCGAATGCCAAATCCCGATTCCCGATTTCCCTGTCCAGCGAGAGTGGCCGCCGGAAGCCGCGCCTCGACCCCCGAGTCGTGTATCTTTGAAGATTACGGGACATTGAAACTGCGGCAAGCAGGCTTTGGAGGTTCGTCTGGAAGTGCGGAAGATTCTGTTTTCTCTGGCGGCGGCCCTCGCCGTGCTCTCATGTTGCCAACTTCAGGCCCGGGCGCAGTACACCCAGCCCACGGTCGCGCCCAACAACACGCTGGCCAACGTTCGCTACGACTGGCGCTGGGAGGTCTACGGAGGCTTCGCCTACTCCCACTTCAACGCCGGCGCCAACCTCATTCAAGGTGCCAACCTCGGTGGATTCGACATCCAGGCCGCTCGCTTCTTCACCCCGCGCTGGGCCGTCGCCGGCAACGCGCGCGGCTATTACGGAACCAGCGGCGTTGCGCCCAATCCCTACCGCATTGAGGGCCCCTTCGTCAGCGAAAACATGTTCCTCGTCGGTCCCGAATATCGCGGCCCCAGCAACCAGCACATCTCCATGCTCTTCCATGCTCTCTTCGGCGGAGCCTACGGCTACTTCACCCGCGGCCTCCAGGACCAGAACGGCAACCCCGTCCCGCCTGCAAACGTCGGCTTCTTCAACAACCAGTTGAGCTTCGGCAGCGCCATCGGCGGATCCATCGACCTCAACCGTTCCCCACGCCTTGTCTTCCGAATCTCGCCCGACGCCACTCTAACCGACTTTGGGGGAGCAGGGCTCCACGAACAGTTCGCTCTGTCGGTAGGCATCGTCTACCGCCTCGGCCAGGGCCTCCACCGCCGCAAGAAATAGTTCGCCAACGTGTATTTCATGCTCGCGAAGTTGCTAAAATAAAGCACATACGAAAAGGGCCCGCAGCGAAAGCTGCCGGGCCTTTTGCTGTCGAATCATGTTAAGCATAATGTTTTCGATAGTTGTTCGGTAAGCCTTTTGTTTCCTGTATCAAATTTGCTAAGCCCTTTAAAATCTACATCCGATTCTTTTTTTGACACTCAAACCCGCTCTTCCCCGCTGATCTTCGACTCCGCTGAGCGAGCCAACCGCTCGTCGTGCTAACGTAAAAAGTTCCGGATTTTCATTTCGGGAAGGAACCACGCCCCTTGTCCAGTTCTGCATCCAGCTCTGCGTCCACCTCTGCGCCTCCTGCTCTCCGCCAGACCGCGCTGAACGTCATGCATCGCCGCATGGGAGCAAAGATGGTCGACTTCGGCGGGTGGGACATGCCCGTTGAATACTCCGGTCTCATCGCCGAACACATGGCGGTTCGCACCAGCGTCGGCCTCTTCGACGTCAGCCACATGGGCGACATCCAGCTCCGCGGTCCGGAATCCCTCGCCGCCGTCCAGCACATCTCGATGAACGATGCCGCGAAGCTCGAAGTAGGCCAGGCGCACTACTCTGCCATGCTTTACCCGCAGGGCACGTTCGTTGACGACATCATCGTCCACAAGCTCAGCGCGAACGACTACCTCATCGTCATCAATGCCGGAACCCGCGAGAAGGACTTCCAGTGGATCAGGCAGAACGCCCAGCACTTCGACTGCCACGTCGCCAACTACAGCGACTACTACACGCAGCTCGCCGTCCAGGGCCCACGCGCCGCGGAAACACTGGCCAAACTCACCAGTCTCGACCTCACCGGGATCCGCCCCTACTGGTTCAAGTGGGGAACCGTCTGCAACCTGCCCAACACCCTCGTCGCCCGCACCGGATACACGGGCGAGGACGGCTTTGAGATTTACATCCCGTCCGACGTGCCGACAAGCGAACGCGTCTGGAATGAGGTCCTCGAAGCCGGCAGGGAATCCGGCATCCTGCCCTGCGGACTCGGAGCCCGCAACACGCTCCGCCTCGAATCGGCCATGTCGCTCTACGGCCACGAAATTTCCGAAACCATCAACCCCTTCGAAGCCCACCTCGACCGCTTCCTCAAGCTCGAGAAGGGCGACTTCGTCGGTGCCGAAGCTCTGAAGAAGATACAGGCCGAGGGCGGCCCCAAACGCAGGCTCGTCGGCCTCGAGGTGATCGAGCGCGGCATCGCCCGCGACGGCTACCCGGTCCTCAATGCCACCAGAGAGAAAACTGGATTCGTCACCAGCGGCTCGCCCGCGCCATTCCTTAAAAAGAACATTGCCCTCGCCTACGTGCCTATCGAATTAGCAGTCCCCGACACCGAAGTGGCCGTTGAGATTCGCGGCAATCCGGTCAAGGCAAGAATCATCCCCACGCCCTTTTACCGCAGGCCGAAAAAGAAAGCGTAAAGTCAGAGGAGACCAAATCGGATGGCTTATCCGGAGAACTACAAATACACGCGCGAGCACGAATGGATCGAAGCCGCGGGCAACCACGGCGCCATCGGCATCACTGACTACGCGCAAAACTCGCTCGGCGACATCGTCTTCGTCGACGCCCCCAAAGTCGGAACCGCCATCCAGAAGGGTGAAGTCTTCGGCAGCGTCGAGTCAGTCAAGGCCGTCTCCGATCTCTACTCGCCTGTCACGGGAACCGTCACCGAAATCAACGAGGCACTCAAAGACTCGCCCGACAAGCTCAACATCGACCCACATTCCTCGTGGATTATCAAAGTCGAATTGAGCAATCCAGGCGAGCTCGATTCCCTCCTCTCCGCCGCCGACTACGAAACCTTCATCGCCGAAGAGGGCGGGAAATAAAGCCCGATGCGTTATCTCCCCAAATCTGACGCCGAGCGCGCCGCCATGCTCCGCGAAATCGGCGTTGCCTCCATTGACGATCTGTTCGCCGCCATTCCCGAGGAGTACCGCCTGACTCGGGACCTGAATGTTCCGCGCCAGATGGGCGAGTCCGAAATCGTCGACCACTTCAAAGCCGCTGCCCGCAAAAACGCCAACGGGTACACCAGCTTCCTGGGCGCGGGGGCTTACCGACACTATCGTCCCGTCGTCATCGACTCCATCGTGCAGCGCGGCGAGTTTCTCACCTCCTACACGCCCTACCAGGCCGAAATCACGCAGGGCACGCTCCAGGCGATCTTCGAATTCCAGACCATGATCTGCGAGCTCACCAGCATGGACATCGCCAACGCCTCGATGTATGACGGCTCGACCGGCGCGGCGGAGGCCGTCATGATGGCCGTCCGCGTCACCGGACGCGACGGCGTGCTGGTCGCCCGCACCGCCCATCCCGAGTACCGCGAGGTCATGCACACCTACGCGCAGCACCAGGGCCATCAGGCAAGCGAAATCGGATACGCGCCCGACGGACGCATCGATCTCGCCGCGCTGGAGGAGGCCGTGACGGAAGAAACCGCCTGCGTCCTCGTGCAATCGCCCAACTTCTTCGGCATCGTCGAAGATATTCCCGCCATCGCTGAAATCGTCCACAAAAAAGAGGCGTTGCTCATCGTCTCCATTGCCGAAGCCGTCTCGCTCGGCATCGTGCGGCCGCCCGTCGAGGCCGACATCGTTTCGATGGAAGCCCAGTCCTTCGGCGTGGCCCTCAGCTATGGAGGCCCTTACTGCGGCGTGCTCGCGGCCAAAGAGAAATATCTCCGCCAGATGCCTGGCCGGCTCGTCGGCGAAACCAGGGACACCCAGGGCCGACGCGGATTCGTCCTCACTCTCTCCACCCGCGAGCAGCATATTCGCCGCGAAAAGGCGACCTCCAACATCTGCACCAACCAGGCGCTCGTCGCCCTTATGGCAACCGTCTTCCTCACCATCTACGGCAAGCAGGGAATGCGCGAGCTAGCCGTCCAGAATCTCGCCAAGGCAAAATACGCCGCCGACACGCTGGGCCTACACGGTAAATTGCTCTTCGCGAAAACGCCGCGCTTCCACGAGTTCGTCCTGCAGACGGAAGAGCCGCCAAAGCAGCTCAACGCGCGCCTACTCGAAAAGAAAATCATCGGCGGGTTGCCGCTCAAAAAGTGGTATCCCGAGCTCGGTAACGCATCACTGTGGTGCGCAACCGAATTGACGACCAAAGATCAGATCGACGCGGCGGCTGCGGTTATTGCGGACGCGCCGGTAGCAGCAGCAGCAAGATAAGAAGGGTTCCTGAACGGAACAGAAAAATGGCATTCACCGGCACAACCCGCAAGGTAACCTCGCACCTCACGCAGAACGAGGGCCTGAGCTTCGAGAAATCCGCGCCCGGCAAAAAGGGCTATAAGCTTGCTCCGCTCGACGTTCCCGATGTCGACTCCGCCACCCTGCTCGGCAGCGCCCTGCGCACCGACGCGCCCACTTTGCCCGAGTTGAGCGAAATCGAAATCATCCGCCACTTCACGCGTCTCTCCACCTGGAACTACGCCATCGATCTCGGCATGTACCCGCTCGGCAGTTGCACCATGAAGTACAACCCGCGCGTCAACGAATTCGTCTCCCGCCTCGAGGGCATCGCCGAAGCCCATCCCTATCAGCCCGAAGCGCTCTCGCAGGGCTCGCTCGAAATCGTCAAGCTACTCCAGGACTGCCTGCTCGAAATCACCGGCATGGACGCCATCACGCTCCAACCCGCTGCCGGCGCACACGGCGAGTTCACAGGAATCCTGCTCGCCCGCGCCTGGCAGGAATCAAAGGGTAATCCCCGCAAGACCGTCATCATCCCCGACTCGGCCCACGGGACCAATCCCGCAACCGCGGCAAGCTGCGGCTATCAGATCGTCAATCTCAAATCGAACGAACAGGGCGGAGTCGATGTGGCCGCCCTCGCCGAGATTGTCGATGAAGACACCGCGGCGATGATGCTCACCAACCCCTCGACCATCGGCGTGTTCGAGCACGAGATTCACAAAATCGCCGAAGTGCTCCACGCCAAAGGCGCGCTGCTGTACATGGATGGGGCCAACATGAACGCGCTCGTGGGCAAAACCCGCCCCGGCGATTTCGGCGTGGACGTAATGCACCTGAACCTCCACAAGACCTTCTCCACGCCGCACGGCGGAGGCGGTCCCGGCTCAGGCCCCGTCGCCTGCAAGAGTTTTCTGGAGCCGTTCCTGCCCGCGCCCGTTCTCGCGCAAGGCTCCGACGGCCTGCTCCACTGGAACTACGATCGTCCGCAATCCGTGGGCCGCGTGCGCATGCTCTACGGCAATTTCGGAATGTTCGTGCGCGCCCTCGCCTACATCCTGGCCAATGGTCCCGACGGCCTGCGCCAGACCACGGAAGACGCAGTGCTCAACGCCAACTACATCCGTAAAAAGCTTGAAGACGTGTATGAATTACCCTACCCCACCGCTTCCATGCACGAGGTCGTCTTCAGCGACAAGCGCCAGGTCAGGAACAAGGTCAAGACGGGAGACATTGCCAAGCGCCTCATTGACTACGGCTTCCACCCCTACACCACGTCGTTCCCGCTCATCGTTCCCGGCGCGCTCATGATCGAGCCCACCGAAAGCGAATCGCGCGAGGAACTCGACCTGTTCATCGACGCCATGCGGCAGATTGCGCGCGAAGCCGAAGAAAGCCCAGAGGTGGTGACATCCGCGCCGCACTCCACCCGCATCGCGCGCCTCGACGAAACCACCGCCGCGCGCAAGCCAATCCTTCGCTGGCACAAGCCGGTCCTACGCTGGAAAACTCCAGGACCCAACGACCCAGTGGAGATCGGAACCCCCGCCGGAGAGTGGTGAGAGCCCTGCTTTACTGAACCGCCGTCACCGGAACATACACGTCCGTATTTTCCCAGGCCAGGTGCAATTGCGTGTGGTTCCCATGTGTATTGTCGAAGTAAATCTTGAACGTCTCGACTGGCGAGCTCGGCGTCGGCCCCTTCTTCATCGGAATTCGCGCCAGGTCCTGCGGCTGGTGGTAGGTCAATCCCCACTGCCCTACCTGCTTGTTGATGATCAGCTTCCAGACCGTCGCCGAAGGCAGCGTGTAGAGCGTGTAGCTTCCGGCAGGAACGTCCTGCTTGCCGATCCGCAGGTCAGCGTCCGTGCGCAGCGTCGTCGAAGTGTTGGCTCCGGTGCGCCACACTTTGCCATAAGGCACCAGCTCACCCATGACCTTGCGCCCCCTGGCCGAAGGCGCGCAGTAGTAAACAGTCAGTGTTTTGCCGTTCAGCGTAACACTGGCCTGCGCCGCCGGACTGAGGACAGGATGCTGGCTCGCCGGAGGCTTGCACTGGGCATGCACTGCCGGCAGGAAGGCGAAAAGCAGAAGTGCGAAAGCGAGAGGGATGATTCTGAAAGAAAGGGATTTCCGCGGCATGGATCAGGCTCCTTAAGCTACGTAATCAATGAGAACGCTAAACCGCGATCGCTGTCAAAAAAGCAGACCCTATTCTCGCACCTCCGATCGAATCACGGGCGCCACTGATCGGGCAGGCGGGTTTCCTGGGGCTGCTGATCAGCCGATGATTCTCGCCGCTGCGCTTCGCGCGGCATGGCGCCCGCCAGCAGAAGAACGGCACCGCAAAACATCAGCGTGTCTGCCACGTAGTTAAAGCCGTTGTTGAGGCTGGCGCGTTCCACTACTCCGATCGGCACGTAGACGACCAACTCCACGAAAAGCACCGTCACGCCCGCCCACGTCGCTGCTGCGCGCGTTTTCCTGCCAACCAGCATCAGAATGCCAGTGACTGCGTAAGCCACAGCTGCCAGATAAGTCCAAATTGCGTGTCCGAAAATCCAGGTGGGAGTCAGTGGTTCCAGAGGAACGCCGGGAACGTGATCGCCGTGCATGAATTGCTCGAAGCTGTAAAACAGCACGGTAATTGCAACGAAGTATCGCGCAATCGTCGCAAGGATGTGCGCACCGCCCTTGCGCCATTGCTCGGTGAGGCTGGCTGCCAGCGCCAGAGGGCCGCCACCGAAGGACAGTTCCCGAAGCGTCAGGGTCAACGCAATCCGATCTCGCGGATTTTGTACCCAGGCCGGAGCATCCATCAGCACGACGAAAAGGAAAAACGTCAGGGCGAGCAAACTCGCCGCGAGGCGCGCCTGAATTCTCGTCACCAGGCTGAACCCGGCTGCGATAAAGCAGGCACCCACAAAATACGCCCAGAACTCATGCCACGGCATCCACGCCGGAACGATCGACGCGATCGCCTTCGTCTGAGTGTAATGTTCGGTACCGAAAGCCGCGATGGACGCCGCGTAGAAAACCGGCCCGAACAGAATCAACTTGTCGAGTCCTCGGGCCTTTTGCCAATCGCCGCGAAGAGAAATCGCGACCAGTCCGATTATAAAGACCACCCCGCCGACAAAATACGCCCAGATCACCTCGCTGGGAATTGCGAGGAGTGCCATGACCGCCGACGAATTGAAGAGGATGCAGACCACGACGAATTTTCCGCCCCGGTGCACCTTCGCCCAATGGAAGGTCCTTGGGAGGCATGCACGAATATCACAATGCCATCAGAACGGAGGAATGGTCGTCCTGTCAAAGAGAAATGGTGCGCCCGGGGAGATTCGAACTCCCGACCTATTGCTTCGGAGGCAATCACTCTATCCAGCTGAGCTACGGGCGCGTGTGTTCAGGATACTACAGTATCCACGCCTGGCCGGGGCTGCGCGAGTGCTCAGGCCAGCTCGTATCGGGCGAAGAAATAGCCGATCTCGAACTGCGCGGTGTCCTCGGCGTCCGAGCCATGGATGGCGTTCTCTTCAATCGATGCGGCAAACTTCTTGCGGATGGTTCCCTCCTCGGCGCTCGCCGGGTTGGTCGCGCCCATCAGCTTGCGCAGATCGGCAATGGCGTCGACCTTTTCGAGCACCATCGGAACGATCGGCCCCGACGACATGAAGGTGGTGAGCGAATCGAAGAACGGGCGCTCTTTGTGGACGTAGTAGAAGCCCTCGGCCTGCGTCTTCGAGATGGAGAGCTTCTTGATGGCGATGATCTTAAACCCGGCCTTCTCAATTTCGGCGAGAATGGCTCCGGTATGGCCCTTGCGGACCGCGTCTGGCTTGATGATGCTGAACGTGCGTTGCGACACAGTTTCTCCTGAATTTAGTTGTACGTTTCGAGTTCCAGTGAATTGGAACTGCGGCCTAACAACTGAAATTGATTTGTTACTTCCCGATCACCTTCGCCAGGGTCTCGCCGATCTCGGCTGGCGACTGCACCACGTGAATCCCCGCCGCCTTCAGTGCCTTCATCTTTTCGGCTGCCGTGCCCTGGCCGCCGGAGATGATGGCTCCGGCATGGCCCATGCGGCGGCCCGGAGGCGCGGTCTGCCCAGCGATGAAGCCTATCACCTGCTTCTTTACGTGCTTCTTGACGTACTCGGCTGCGGCCTCTTCCGCCGTTCCGCCGATTTCGCCGATCAGGATGATCGACTCGGTTTCCGGGTCCTCGTTCAGCAGCTTGAGCGCGTCGATATGCGTCGTCCCGACGATCGGATCGCCGCCAATACCGATGGCCGTGCTCTGGCCAATGCCGCGCTGCGTCAGCTGGTAAACGGCCTCGTAGGTCAGCGTGCCCGAGCGGGAGATGATGCCGACGTGGCCTTCCTTATGAATGCGTCCCGGCATAATGCCGACCTTCGCTTTGCCCGGCGAAATCACTCCCGGGCAGTTCGGGCCGATCAGCCGCGAACTGGACTGCTTCAGCACGTTCCACACCTTCACCATATCGTTCACCGGAATCCCTTCGGTGATGCAGATGATCAGCGGCAACTTCGCTTCATTCGCTTCCAGAATCGCGTCGGCCGCGAACGGCGGCGGAACAAAGATGACAGTGGTGTTGGCTCCGGTCTTCTCGACGGCTTCCTGAACGGTATTGAATACCGGCCAGCCTTCGTGCTTGGTGCCGCCCTTGCCCGGCGTCACTCCGCCAACGACCTTGGTGCCGTATTCGGCGCAGCCCTTGGCGTGGAAGGTGCCTTCTCTGCCGGTAATGCCCTGAACGATGAGGCGAGTGTTTTTGTCTACCAAAACCGCCATGTCTACTTGCCTCCCTTGGCCGCGGCTACCACTTTGCCTGCGGCGTCCTGCATGGTATCGCCGATGATAAAGTTCAGGCCCGATTCCTTCAGAATTTTCCGGCCCTGCTCAACGTTGGTGCCCTCCAGCCGCAGCACCACGGGAACTTTCACGTTGGTCTTCTTCGCCGCGCCGACCACTCCCTGCGCCAGAACATCCACGCGCAGGATTCCGCCGAAGATGTTGATGAAGACGGCCTGCACGTTCTTGTCGGAGAGCAGAATCTCAAAAGCGTGCTCGATCTGCTGCTCGTTCGCGCCGCCGCCCACGTCGAGGAAGTTGGCGGGCATTCCGCCGGCGTATTGAATAATGTCCATCGTCGCCATCGCCAGCCCCGCTCCGTTGACCATGCAGGCAATGTTGCCGTCCAGCCGGATGTAGTTCAGCGCATACTTCGACGCCTCCACTTCAAGCGGGTCTTCTTCGGCCAGATCGCGCAGCTCCTTCAGGTCCTTGTGACGGAAGATAGCGTTGTCGTCGAAGTTGATCTTGCAGTCGAGCGCGAAGAGCTTGTCGTCCTTCGTCGTGATGAAGGGATTGATCTCGAGCAGCGAGGCATCGGTTTCAACAAAGGCTTGGTAGAGTCCGAGCATGAACTTGACCGCTTCATTGATCTGCGTCGGCTTCAGCCCGAGCGCGAAAGCAAGCTGGCGAGCCTGGTAGGGTTGGAAGCCGACCGCCGGATCGATATATGCCCTGTGAATGGCCTTCGGGTTCTTCGCGGCGACTTCTTCAATCTCCATGCCGCCGGATTGTGACGCCATAAAAACGAGCTTCGCCGCCGCGCGGTCCAACACGATGCCCAGATACAGTTCGCGATCAATGGCCGCCGTCTCTTCAATCAGCAGGCGCCGAACTTTCTGCCCCTGCGGGCCGGTCTGGTGCGTAACCAGCTGCATGCCCAGAATCTGCTTGGCGTACTGCTCGGCCTCGTCGATATTTTTGGCAACTTTCACCCCGCCGCCCTTGCCGCGGCCTCCGGCATGGATTTGCGCCTTGACGACCACGCCCTTCGCACCGTTCGCGAACAGCTTCTTGGCCACATCCAACGCTTCGTCGAGCGTATTGGCCACTTCTCCACGCGGCACGGCGACGCCGTATTTCGCGAGGATGTCCTTTGCCTGATATTCGTGAATTTTCATAGGTTGGTTTCAGCAGAAAAACTTGACTAACCGCAGGCTCGCTCGCGCACGGCACCCCGCGCTTGAATGTTTCCATTGCAGCAGACATTCCAGTTTATCGAACATCGACGGCACTTGTCAGGTGCTGGCCGCACGGGCGAATGATGAGAACGGTACACTAAATAGCTTATGGCGGGTTTGCGAAGTACATTGAAGCTGGTGGTGGAGGAGGGCGCGGCTCTGAACCGCCTGGAGGCGCGCGAGCTGATCACGCGGATTCTTGCGCCGGTGGATGGGGAAGACGCGGCCTCGGATCTCGAAATCGCCGCTCTGCTGACGGCCATGGCGACGCGCGGCGAAACGGCGGACGAGTTGACCGGCGTGGCCGAGGCGATGCGGAAACTGGCGGTTCCGGTTCCGCTGACCGACGAGGAGCGCGCCCGGCTGGTGGACACCTGCGGCACAGGCGGCGACGGTCTGGGCACCTTCAACATTTCTACCGGAGCGGCGCTGGTGGCGGTTGCGGCGGGGGCGCACGTCGCAAAGCACGGCAATCGCGCCGTCACCTCACAGTGCGGTTCGGCAGACGTGCTGGAGGCGCTGGGTGTCCCGGTTACACTGACCCCTGACGCCGCGGTCGCCTGCCTGCGGGCCACGGGTTTCATGTTCCTCTATGCTCCGGCTCTGCATCCGGCGCTCAAGCGCGTGCAGCCGGTCAGGCGAGCACTGGGCTTCCGCACCATCTTCAACCTCTCGGGGCCGCTGACTAACCCGGCGGGCGCTCCGGCGCAGGTCATGGGCGTCTATTCCGGCGCAAAACTGATGCTGGCGGCTGAAGCGATGGCGCGATTGGGAATCCGATGCGGCATGGTGGCGCACGGGCGCAACGGTATGGACGAGATCGCACTTTCTGTAACGGATGCGGTGGTAGTGACGGGCGGCGATGGGCATCCAAGGGTAGCGCGGGTGCGGTACAGCCCGGAGATGTTCGGCATGAAGCGGGCCGCGGTGCGCGACCTTGCCGGCGGCACGACGGCTGCGGAGAACGCAGCGATTCTGGAGAGCGTTTTTGTCGGCGAGCGTGGGCCGCGGCGTAACATCGTGGTCGTGAACGCGGCAGCTGCTCTGCATCTTGGCGGTGTGGCGGGGACCATCGAAGAAGGTGTGCAACGCGCGGCTGACGCGATCGATTCCGGAGCGGTGCGCCAGAAGCTGGCCGAGTTGCGGGAGTTTGGAAAATCGTAAGGAGTTGAGCATGAGGAACAATGCCCTTCGCAGTTGCTGCGTAACAGCGATTTCCGCCGGCCTTACGGTTGCGGGCCTGGCGCAGACCATCCAGGTCAACCAGAACAATCGCACCATTGCCGTAACGGTGAGCGCCAAGGCCATGGCGGAAGCCGACACGGCCACGGTCCACATCGGTTTTGAGGTCTACGCACCCGATTCCGACAGCGCATACGCGGCCGGGTCGCAAACCTCAAATGCGATCATCGACGCGTTGACTAGGGCCGGCGTGGCCAACAAGGCAATTCAGAGCGAAGGCCAGAACCTGCGACAGAACTTCCAGTTCGACGAGAAAGAATCAGAGGCGGAGCGAGCGAAGCGGCGGTTTGTACTAACGCAATCTTGGACGGTGAAGGCGTCTGCTGCCGATGCGGCGAAGGTGCTCCACATTGCCGTGGAAGCAGGCGCGAACAACAGCGGCCAGATCGACTGGGACGTAAAGGACCGCGCCGCTTTGCAAGCACAAGCCGCAGCGAAGGCCCTCCAACACGCGCAGGCAATGGCCGAGCAGATGGCGAGGGGCTTGAATGCGCATCTCGGTGCGCTGCTTTATGCAAGCAATCGAGAGCCTGAGACGCCGGTGAGACCACTGCCTCTCGTGATGCGAGCTTTTAAGACCGAGGCCCAGGCCGCAAAACCGCTCGCCATCCGCCCGCAGCAGATCGAGGAAAATGCCACGGTATATGCCGTGTTTGCCATCGAATAAATTCCCAAAGGACACCATGCCCCGTTACGAATATCGCGAGCTTGAGCCGTCGCGCGAAGCCAAAGAGGTTTTCACGCGCTGGATTAACTATCTTGACGACGAGCTGACCCGTCACAAGAGCCCGCTGTTGCGCGGCGACCTGGTGCGGGACAATCTGCACCAGTTGATGCTGGGCGCTCCGTACGCCGGCAGCAGGCTGAATTTCACGCTGTCGACCGAGCTGCCCTTCAACGTGCTGCAGCTTTCCTTGCATCCGGCCAACGTCACGCTGGAGCCGGAGTATTACGGCGACATCGATGCCGACCGCTATGCCTGCATCAAGCCGCTGATCTGGTTCTGGCAGATGTTCGACCGCACGCCCGTTGGGCTGAACCACTGGTTGGGCTTCCGCTTTCGGGCCATGCTGGGCAGGCACATCTTCAAGAAGATCGGGAACAACGTGAAGATCTTCCACGGAGTCGAATTCAGCTACGGCTACAACCTTACGATTGAGGACGACTGCGTGATCCACAAGTACGTGATGCTGGACGATCGCGGCGAAATCATCATCAAGAAAGGGACTTCGATCTCCGACTACGCGTCGGTTTACTCGCACGCGCACGATCCGGTCGACCCCGGCGTGGTGGAGAATCGCAAGACTGAAATCGGTCCTGGGGCACGGCTCACCTATCATTCCTCCGTCATGGCCGGTGTGCGGGTCGGCGAGGACGCGATTCTGGGCGCGATGGGGCTGGCGACGCGGGAGATTGGCGACCACGAGATTTTTGGAGGCGTTCCAGCGAAGCAGTTGAAGACAAAGAGCGAGGCCACGCTGTTCGCGGACCGCACCGGCGTGAAGGCTTCGCCCGGCAGCGGGAAGCCGGAATGTAAGTGAGAGCCACCCCACGCACGAAGACCTGTTCGTGGGGACCCCGGCATCCATCCCTGGTGAGCGGGATGCGGAAGGGCTGTTAGCATCGTCTATAGCTCATGAACCAAACGGTCGTCCTGAAGATTTTCGAGTTTGTCATTCTTGTGTTTGCCTTGAGCCTGCACGAGGCGGCGCATGCCTGGATGGCCTCGCGCCTGGGCGACCCGACGGCGCGCATGCTGGGGCGGCTGACGCTGAACCCGGCGAAGCACGTTGATCCGTTCGGCACCATCCTGGTTCCTCTGGCGATGCTGTTTCTTCTGCCTAGCGGATATCTGATTGGATGGGCCAAGCCTACGCCCGTAACCACTCAGAACTTCAAGAACTTACGTCGCGACGATATTCTTACAACGCTGGCCGGCCCGGTGAGCAACTTGCTGGCAGCGGTTGGCGCCACGGTGCTGTTGATTGTGTTGGCGCGGGTGAACGTAACAGGCGCTGAGATGGTCCGCGAGCTTGCCGGCGGCATCCCAGGACCGGGGCTGAGCACGGGGGGCGCAGCGGTTCCGATTGCGATTTTCCTCTATCTTTCAGTCTGGCTGAACGTGATCCTGGCCGTGTTCAACCTGATTCCGCTGCCTCCTCTGGACGGCTCGCACGTGCTGCGGCATTTCCTTCCGTACAAAGCGCTGCGCGCGTACGACTCCATTGGAATGATCGGGCTGCTGGTATTCCTGTTTCTTGGCGGACCGCTGCTGATGATGTTTGTGGGCCCGCTGCTGGGATTTGTAAACTCGGTTCTGCTGAATTTTGCAATCTGAAATTTCCCGCTTCTCGGAAATCCTGGTTCCGAGACTCCGCGGGATCCCTCAAAAGGCCCGAAGAGCACAGAGGCTTCCGGGACGTTTCCCTATGCCGCAATTACATGCACGGAGGAGCGGCTGTGTGCGACAATGAGACGTAGCGAAGCAGATTCGCTTTCCCGACGGTTGTTCGAGAGCTGCTGGGTGACGGGAGAATTAACGCGATGCTCGATAACTTGTTTACACCGACCCATCTCATCTTCATTCTGGTCATTGCGCTGCTGATCTTTGGCCCGCGCAAACTGCCTGAGCTTGGCAAAGGCTTGGGCGAAGGGCTGAAGGGTTTCAAGGAAGGCATCAAGGGGATCGGCAGCAGCGATCCCGCGCCGCAGCCGCAGCAGCAGCAGACCATCGCGAAGGTGGACGCTCCACAGCAGCCGCCCGCAACGACACAGGTGAAGTAGCGAGCCGCTTTT
>JBAPRH010000050.1:0-121521 GCA_049280995.1 Acidobacteriaceae bacterium | reverse complement strand
GCCACGAGCGCAGCCCTGCGTCGGCCGGCCAGCAGCAGAAATGCCCCGGCCAGCAGCGACCCGGCGGCCATGGCGCGCGGCCACGGGTTTTCATGCACGATTTCAGCAGCGGGAGCGCCGGTCTGCGAGGGGAGCGTATTCATGTCCGTTGTCATAGTTCAGCCAGCAAGTCCTTCCATAGTTGGAGACAGCTTGAGCCCTCCGCGCTGCCAATCCAGATCAAATACCGGTCGAATTCCGCCCCCGACCGACAGGGGCCAAAGCGCCAAGCACCTGACGGCGCGAAGCGCGTGTGCCCGTGCGGCCAGCACCTAGTCCAGGTCAAAATCCCGCAGCGGCTTTCCCGTATCGGGCGATTCCTTCGCTTTCTTGAGCGCCTCGGCGAACTTCTTCGCCAGCAGGTCCTCTCGATTCTTCTGCGCGTCCACCGACTGGCGAAAGATGCTTTCCTTGCGCTCGTCCTGCTCGCGCATCGCCTTGGCCGCCGTCTCGAAGTCCTCAAACGTGCGCTTTCTGGGAGCCGGAGTATGCGCAATCACAGCCCGCGTGGCCACATCGATCTTCATGGTGGATCCGCACTCCGGGCAGGCCACCTCAATCGTCGAATTCTGTTTCCCCGTCATCGTTCCTCATTCTAATCCCACAGCCGCCGCCTCTTCGACCTCCTCCGCGCCGAATCAAGTATCCTGTCTGGAAGACCTCAATCCTCACGGGAGCAAGCATGGCGCAGGCAACTGCTGCATCGCCCGCCGAAAAGCGCGACGCCGACAGCGAGTTTCACTACGAACATTGGACGCCGCGATTTAACCCGTGGATCATCACCTTTACCGTCACGCTCGCCACCTTTATGGAGTCGCTCGACTCCAGCATCGCCAACGTCTCACTGCCGCACATTGCCGGAACGCTGGGCGCAACGTTTGAGGAAGCGACCTGGATCCTCACCTCCTACCTCGTCTCCAACGCCATCGTGCTGCCCATCAGCGGATGGATCGCCAATCGCGTGGGGCGCAAGCGCTTCTACATGAGCTGCGTGGCGCTGTTCACCCTGTTTTCCTTCCTCTGCGGGCTCGCCAACTCACTCGGCATGCTGGTGTTTTTCCGCGTGATTCAGGGAGCCGCCGGCGGAGGCCTCCAGCCCAGCGAGCGCGCCATTCTCGCCGACACCTTCGCGCCCGAAAAGCGCAGCATGGCCTTCGCGCTTTACGGGATGGCCGTCGTCGTCGCCCCCGCCATTGGTCCCACAGTTGGCGGATGGATCACCGACAGCTACACCTGGCGCTGGATTTTCTTCCTCAACATTCCCGTCGGCATCGTCTCCCTGCTGCTCACCAGCCGCATCGTCGAAGACCCACCCTACCTCAAGCGCGTGCGCAAAACCGTCGGCGGCATCGACGGAATCGGCCTCGGGCTGCTCGCCCTCACCATCGGCGCGCTCCAGCTTATGCTCGACAAGGGCCAGGAAAAGGACTGGTTCGGCTCGCACCTCATCGTCGCCTGCGGCCTCATCGCTCTCACCGGCTTCCTCCTGTTCATGTGGCGTGAGGTGACAACGAAGCACCCGGTCATCGACCTCTCCATGTATCGCAAGCG
Organism: Acidobacteriaceae bacterium; assembly: GCA_049280995.1. Lineage (GTDB taxonomy): Bacteria > Acidobacteriota > Terriglobia > Terriglobales > Acidobacteriaceae > Silvibacterium. The sequence continues at coordinate 119,931 of JBAPRH010000050.1, read as the reverse complement.
CAACTTCGCCATGACCCAGATCGTAATGCTGGTCATCGGCGCCTCGCTCTACTCGACCACAGTGATGATTCCCCAGTTCCTTCAGGAAATCATGGGCTACACCGCCACCGAGGCCGGACTGGTGCTCTCCGCCGGAGGCGTTGTTCTTATCATCCTGCTGCCCATCGTCGGCTACATCGGGCAGAAAATCGATCCCCGCACCATGATCGCCTTCGGCTTCGTGCTCGTCACGTTCGGCATCTGGAGGATTCAGGACCTGAGCCTCAACATCAGCTTCTGGGACGCCGCCAGTTGGCGCGTCATCATGGTGCTCGGCATGCCGTTTCTCTTCGTGCCCATCAGCGTAATGTCCTACGTGGGCGTACCGCAGGAAAAGAACAACGAAGTCTCCGGCCTGACCGCGCTCGCCCGCAACATCGGGGGAAGCCTGGGCATTTCTTTCATTAGCACCATGCTGGTCCGCCGGGCGCAGACGCACCAGGCGTATCTCGCCGCACGCGTCTACCCGTCCTCGCCCAATTACCAGGCCATGCACCAATCGCTCGCCGCGGCCCTGCACGCCAAAGGCTTCTCCTCCGCCAACGTCGCAGGAGCAGCCGCCGCCCGCATCTACGAAATGATGGTCCAACAGGCCAAGACGCTAGCCTATGTGGATACGGTCCACGTCCTGGTCATCATGACCGCCTGCCTCATCCCCATCGGTTACCTGATGAAGAAGCCTCGCTTCAGGCCGAAGCAGACGACACCTATGGAGTAATTCGCGCGCTCGCCGCCGCGTCCGTTAGTTGCTTCCTGATTAAAGGAAGATCGCCTTGTGCCCCGGACACTTCAACCCGGCCAGCTCCACCAGCTCGCTCACAAGCCCCGCGCCCGACCGCGCCAGAAACGCCGCCGCCCCGATCACCCGCTCCTGCGGATGCCGCTCCGGAAAGAGGTTCATATACAGCGCGTCCACATGCTTGCGCAGGCTGCCTTCCTTTTGCAACTGATACTCCGACGCCAGCCGCCGCAGGCGATCCATCTGGTAGCGCATTTTGGCCGCCGCCACCTCCGCCGACTTGCCCAGCCCCGCATCCAGCCGAGCCATCCACTCCGTCACCGTCTTCAGTTCCTCGTCGAGCGCAGTGCCCGCCGCAGCCAGCTTCTGCCTTCCCTCATCAGGAAGCACGCGCGCGCCCAGCCGTTGCGCCATCTCGTCCGGCTGTGCCGCCATCAACTCCGGCAGCGAAAGCTCATGCTGCGCCAGAATCTTCGCCACGGCAGGCTCAACCAGCGTCGCGCTCAATCGAGGCAGCACCGGCGTCGTCCGCCCCAGAATCGCCTGATACAGAACCTGCGACTGCGCAAAATAGCTGATCTCCGCCGGCCCGCCCACATACATCGCCGTCGGCAGAATCGCGTCCTGAAACACAGGCCGGAGCAGCGCGTTGGGGCTCAGCCGTTCCGGAGCGTCGTCGAGAATCGCCAGTAACTCCGCCTTCGAATACTGCCGTTTTCCGGCGATCCAGCCTTCGTCGTCCTTGCGCTTCAGCGCCAGCCGCGCACCCGTTTCGTCGTCAATCAAAAACAGCAGACTGCCGCCCGCGGCCACCAACACCTGCGCCGCATAGCCGCGTGCTTCGAGCAGCCGCGTGCGCTCCAGCAGCAGGGTTTCCAGCCGCGCCGCGCACTCAATCGCTGCGCGCAGCACTGGCGCGCCCAGCCGATGAAACTCCCGCCCGGCCGCATCGATCAATATCAGACCTTGCTCGGCGAAAACAGTTGTCAGAAACCTCCCGAACGCTTCCGCGTAAGTAGCCTCCGGCGTGTACGCTGCCTGCAATGCGTCGAGAGCAGCGCCCGGCCCCAGCAACTCCGCAGCCTGCTCCAGCAGCGGACGAATCCCCTCGCCCAGCCGCACCTGCCCGACAGGCTTTCCCGCGTCGTCCGCTGAATGCTCCATTCGCAGCGTGTGCAGTTCGTGGCGCGAAGGCAGCGTCACATGATCGGCTTCATCGAGGTCGTGGTCTTCCGTGGCCATCCAGAAAATCGGAACCGTACCCGCGTCCGTTGCCCGCCGAATCGCCGCCGCCGCTTTGAGTAGCGTATACAAAGGCCCACCAAACAGCGTGACCTGCTGGCCCGTGACCACCGCCGCCGAACCTGCCCGCAATTTTCCGATATTCGCAAGCGCCGCGTCACCCGCGCCGAACCCGCGATTCTGCACCGCTAGCAAATCCGCAATCGCGGCGTAACGGCCCGCCACCGCCGGCGGCAACGCCCCGACCTGCCCATAGGGCGAAGCGCTATAAAAAGGCGTAACCAGCTCCCGGCTCGCCGCATACTCCACAAACAACCGGCTCAGTCGAGGCAGAATCGAGATAGGGTAACACTCCGTATGCAAGTCGCTCTCACTTCCTCTATCTACTTTAACGTGTGCCCGCCGCCCGCATCGGACTCAATCGCCTTGAGCAGCGCGTCGCGGTTCTTCACCGGAAGCGCAGCAACGGCGTGGCGAGCGAGCGAGCGATAAACGTCGGCAAGAATCGGATGCTCCGCCAATGCCTGAAGATGCAGATGTATCGTGTCCGCGTCGCCGCGAGCAAATGGCCCGCTGAAGCTCGCCTGCGGCCCGCGCGCGAAAACATTGGCTGCCGTGGCCTCCGCCAGCGCTCGCACCCACGCCTCTGACGTTGCGTGATCGAGCCCCGCCAGCCGCGCCGTTTCCGTCGCCGCCAGCAGCGCCGACACCAACAGCGGAGAAGCCATCACCCCCGCCGCGTGGTACAAAGCCTTGCCCTCAGCCTTCACCGCGAACGGAACCCCACCCAGCCGCCGAGTCAGCGCAAACAATTTCCGCCGCACCGCCGCCTCCCGCGCCTCAATGCCAAACATGACGCCCGCCAGCGGCACAACGCGACGCGAAGGAAAGCTCATCACCGGATGCACAGCGGCGATGTTCGCGCCCGCGCGACGCGTTGCGTCAAGGACCTCGGCGGAAAGCGCCCCGCTCGAGTGCACCACGATGTGCCCGCGCATGCCCTGTTCCCCGGGCAGGCGTTCGCAGCGCCTCGCGATTTTCCCCGCGACCTCCGCAATCGCCGCATCGGGAACGCAAATCCAGATCACCTGAGCATCCAGTCGCGGCCGCCGCCAGTCGCTCCTCCCAATCACCTCGCACGGCTCTGAGCCAGCCGCGCGCAGTGCGGCGATCAACGACCCGCCCCAGTTCCCCGCGCCAATCACCGCCATGCTCATCGCTTGTACTCGCGCCATTCTTGCTCTGTGTCTCCTCTGTTGAGAAAGCCAATCGGTGCCCGCGCCAAAACCCTCACACCTTTACCCTATCCTGTACCCTAGTAGCATGCCCGCAAAGAAAGCCGCGAACAAGCCTGCCCAAAAATTCCCAAAGAAAACCGAAACCATCGAAATCATCAAAGGGCATCTGAAGATCAGGCCCGGCAAACCGGCCCAGGTTCTCTCGAAAGAGACCGTTTACGCCGGTCCGCTGTTCCATGTCGATCAGGAACGCATCAACGAGCCGCGCTGCCCCAACGTCGTTCGCGACATCGTGCGTCACGGGGGCTCAGTTGTCATCCTTGCCATCGACGACTCAAAAAAGCGTGATCCGCTCGTCATCCTCGAACGCCAGTACCGGCACGCCGCCGCGCAGTCTCTTTACGAAGTTCCCGCCGGCAAAATCGACCCGCACGAAAACCGCCTTGCCGCCGCCAAACGCGAGTTGGCTGAGGAAACCGGTTTTCGCGCCCGCAAGTGGACCCCGCTCGCCCGCTACTACGCCAGCCCCGGCTTCCTCGCCGAGTGGATGCAGATTTTCCTCGCCGAAGGCCTCACCCCCGGCGACACCAGCCCCGATGAAGACGAGCGCATCGAGCTGTTTTTCGTCCCGTTCTCAGAGCTCCTCCGCCTCATCGACCAGGGAAAAATCTACGACGCCAAAACCATCATCGCCGCCACTCTCTACGCCCGCCGACGGGCCACGACCAGGCGCCGCTGAAAGCTCCAGGCGCGCTCCCTGGAACCCATTGCGCATCTCGTCTTTCCGGGTATATGGTTCTAGGCGCTCAAGAGTGATAGACGTTTCTCTCGCGAAAGCCGTCATCTGCTGCGCTCCGGCTCCAGTTCTCCTCCCTTCCGTTACTCCTGACCTGAAACTCAATTCCATTCTGTTGATTGCCCAAGGAGGCAAGCATTATGAAGGCTCGCTTTGGATCAGTAGTCCCTCTTTGTCTATTCGTCGCAGGCTTCGGTCTTTCCGCATCTCCTGCCGCTCTGGCGCAGAACCAGAGCAGCCAGGTAACCGGCCCCAGTGCCTATCTTTACCTCACCAATGAAATCGAGAAACCCGGCATGAGCGCAGCCCACGCCAAGAATGAACACGCCGCGGCAGAGGCCATGCGCCAGGCCAACGCGCCGTTCCATTATTTCGCGCTGCGGGACATCACCGGCCCTTCCCATGTAATGTTCCTGCACGGCTTCGACTCGTTCGCCGATTTGGCGAAGAGCCATATGGCGATGGTGTCGAACGCCACGCTCGAGGCAACGCTCGCAAGCAACGACGCGACGGACGGCACCTTCCTCACCGGCAAAACCAACAGCATCTACAAGTACCGCAAAGACCTCAGCCTCAACCCGGGTGTCGACTTCCCGCAGATGCGCCTTTTTGAGATCACCCTTTACCATGTCCGCGCCGGGCACGGACAAGACTTCGAATCGCTTGCCAAGGTGTTCGCAAAAGCCTACGAGTCGATGCCCAACGAGCGCTGGGCCGTCTTTGAAAAGATGTACGGTGTCGGCAGCGACAATATATTTATCCTCGCCACTCCCATGAAGTCGGCCAACGAAATCGACAAGGAACAACTGGACAGCAAAAAGCTGCCCGCCAGCATAGGCAAAGCCCAGATGCAGATGATGCAGGAACTCTATAACCGCACCGTCAAGTCTTCCGAATCGGACCTGTTCGCGATCAGCCCACAGATGAGCTACGAGCCCGCGTCATGGGCCACTGCCTCGCCCGATTTCTGGGGTAAAAAGTAAGCCGCAGCTCTCGCTCACCCAACACCGGATGCCCATTCGCCGCGGCTCTCGCTCGGCGGATGGGCATTCTTCGCATCGGCATTCGTTCCACACAGGCGTTGCCGTTGGCCCCAAAAATCCAAACCGTCGCTGCCATATAATTTCTGCCTGGACGTCCCATAGCAAAATCCTCGTCTGAAAATTCAGCAATAACGGAGGCTCCATGCCAACCGATGATGATCGTCTGACGCGCAGAACCTTTCTCGCCGGTGCCGGAGCCGTCTTAGCCGCCTCCCTTGTCCCGCCGCCCCGGTCATCCGCCCAGTCAGCGGCCCAGTCTCCCGCCACTGCTCTCGGCGAATGGATCGACGACGACTACGGCCTTCCCGCGTACCACTACACCGGCCCTATGCGCTTCCCCGACAGCCCAAAGCGCGACGGCGAAGCCATGATCCCCGACGACCCGTTTTTCCTCACGGGTAACTACCGCCTCACCCTCTTCACCCACGCCAGCGGACTCTACCAGATCCTTACCGGCGAGCGCGCCTGGGGACGCATGAATCAGGGCGACGCCCTCTGGGGAGGGGCCAATCATGCCGCCGTCGAAATCTCCGGCCAACACCACAGTCTCATCGGGCTTGACGAACCGGCCGCAGCCGCAGCCACCAAACGCTTCGGCGTAGGGTTCGCGCGCTACGACTACGCGCTCGCTCCCTCGCTCAACGTCACGCGCACACTCTCCGTCGCACCCTCCGAAAAGGTCGGAGAAGGCACGTCAGCTTTTCTCACGCAGGTCCTCGTGCGCAACACAGGAACCGAGCCCATCACCCTTCGCTATTCTGAAACCGTCCGAGCGCAATATGAGCAGCTCCACGCCCAATGGAACGGCTTCGACTCCAACATCTCCTGGCCCATCCAGCCGCCCCAGCCCTCTGCGTCGGGCGTCGTGCGCGCCGACTTCACCGCGCAAGCGAAGCGGCCGCTCACCTTCCCGCCGCCGGGGCAAATGTCGCGCCTCGAACAGTTTCCGCCCACGCTCTTCGTCAAGGCCATCAGCGGCGGCGCGCTTCCCCACACCGAAACGGACCCCGCCGGCCATCGCAATCTCGGGATCGCTGCCGATCTCACCCTCCAGCCCGGCCAGCAACACGCGCTCAGCTTCATCACCGGCTACATTCGCGAAGCCGACGCCGATGCGCACACTTACACCCACACAATTGACAAGCTCTGTGCCCGGCTGGCCCTTCCCCCGGCGGCCCCAAAATCCCTCGGCTCAGCCTATGGCGAAGCATGGCTCCGCACTGTTGCTCCCTTTGCCGACGAGCCCGACACCAACCTCCGCCGCGAGATGCGCTGGAACGCCGCGACCCTCGAAGCGATGGCAACCTGGCGCGAATACTACGACGAAACCGTCATCCCGCAGGGCACCATGTACGACTACATCTGGGGCGAAATGGCCTCCAGCCGCGACCTCGCCCAGCAGGCGCTGCCCTTCTGCCACACCAACCCCGCCATCGCCCGCTCCACGCTGCGATTCATCATGAAGCGCACCCTCCCCGACGGCGAAATCAAGCTCAACGATGAGGGCTTCGGATGGTCCCCCAGCGGAGCGCAGCAAACCAGCGACCAGCAGCTCTATTTCTTCCTGCTGCTCGCCGAATACGTCCGCGTCACCCGCGACGGGTCCATCCTCACCGAGCAAATCGGCTACTACCCGCTCGAAAACTCCGGCCACGACACCGGCCTCGCCCACGTCCGCCAGGCATTTCTCTTCCTGCGCGACCGCGTCGGAGTGGGTGGGCACGGCATCATCCGTCGCTGGAACTCCGACTGGAACGACATGTTCGGCTGGTGGCGCAGCCCCATTCCCTACAACACGGAATTCGAAGTCGGCGAGAGCCACATGAATTCCGCCATGGCCATTGTCATCCTCGGCGACCTCGCCGCCGCCATCGACGCTGCGGGTGACCCCGGCGCTGCGGAACTCACCGCTGCCATGCGCGAGTACCGCGCTGAATTACACACCGCATGGGACCGCGACCTCGGCGACCGCGCCTTCCCGCGCCGCGCATGGATGGACAGCGAAACCCCACTCGGCGAAGACAATATGTGGCTTGAACCGCAAGGCTACACGCTGCTCATTCCCGAGTTCAGCGACGAGCGCAAACGCCGCCTCTTTGCCGAGTTGCAGCATCGCCTGCTCCCCGGCGAAGCCATGGACGCACGCCAGATCGAGAAGCCCACCCCCAAGTCGGCCACGCCCGCCGGCTCGCGCGAAAACGGAGGCTTCTGGTACGCGCTCAACGGCCCGCTCGTCCTCGGCGTCGCCACCTTCGACCGCCCTGCGGCTCACAATCTTCTGCGCCACATGACCTTCGCCAACTACGCCAAAAACTTTCCTACATACTGGACCGGCCAGTGGAGTGCGTCCGACAGCCTCGACTCGTCGCTGCTCCCAACCAGCGGCCTGTCCACCGCCATCCCCTGGTGCGCCCACGCCCACGCCTGGCCGCTCTATTGTTACCTGCGCCTGCGCGCGCTCGAGCAATCCGCGTAGCCTCTCCCAGATAGGCCGCACGCCTACTTTACGCAGCCTTTCACGCGCAGCGGGAAATTTTCGCTTGCGGGACTCAGGCAGCCATCTGCCCTTCGGTATCCACCATCCACGGCACGCCGAATTTGTCGATGCACATGCCAAACCCCGGCGACCAGAACGTCTGCTGAAAGCCCATCTGGGTCTTGCCTCCGTCGGCCAGCGCATTGAAAATCCGCTCCGCCTCGGCCTTCTCCTTCACCTGCACGCAGACGCAGAACCCCGCCGGCTCGACCTTGCGGCCCAACGGATGGTCCGCGCCTTGAATAATCCCGCCGCCAGGGGTTTCCAGGCTTATGTGCATGATCTTGTCCTTCCACTCCGGTGCAGTCTGCTCTGCCATAGGAGACTCGCCTTGCGTCATCATGAAGGTGATCTTGCCGCCCAGCACGCGCTCGTACATCTCGAACGCCCGCCGGCAGTCGCCGCTAAAAGCCAAATATGTTGTTACCTGCATCGTGTTCTCCTCTCAAATTTGCAACCCCAAACCTTCTGAAACACTCTTCCCGCGACCATCGCGAGCGGCCACGAACGCCAGCACCACGATGGCGCCGAAGCCCGGGCCCCCGGCACGCGGTCTATGCGTGCCGGGGTGGGAAGGCGCGTGTACCCGGACCGTCAGTCCCACGAAGCGCGTGTACCCGGACCGTCAGTCCCACGAAGCGCGTGTACCTGGACGGTCAGTCCCACCCGCCGGCGATGGCGCCGATAACTAGCAGCGGCTCCCTGCCGCTCGTAACGGCTTCCGGCAGTTCTTTCTCAACCGGCTCATGCGACCAGTCCTCCGTGCAGACAAAAAACCGCAGAAACGCGCGCCGCTCCAGCGTCTGGTGATCGCGGATCGTCCCCTGCAGCGCAGGATACCGCGCCTCCAGAGCATCCAGCACCGACCGCACCGAAGCCACTCCGTCAACTTCCAGCATTACGTCGCCGGAAGCCCCGGCCAGGGTCCGCAAATGCTGCGGCAAGACTACATGAATCCGGCTCACGCGAATGTCTGCACCTCAACCGAGAGCACCGCCGGCAGGTCGCGCACAATCGGCTCCCAGCTATCGCCCGCGTCCGCCGACGCATACACCTGCCCGCCCGTCGTGCCGAAATACACGCCGCACTTGTCCAGCGAATCCACCGCCATCGCGTCGCGCAGCACGTTCACGTAGCAGTCCTTCTGCGGAAGCCCCTTCGTCAGCGGTTCCCATTCATGCCCGCCGGTTTTGCTCCGATACACGCGCAGCGCGCCGTCCAGCGGGAAGTGCTCCGAGTCGCTCTTGATCGGCGCAACGTAAATCGTCTCCGGCTCGTGCGCGTGCACGTCAATCGCAAACCCAAAATCCGTCGGAAGATTTCCACTCACTTCGGTCCAGTTATCTCCCCCGTCGTCGCTCCGCATCACGTCCCAGTGCTTCTGCATAAATAGAACGCCCGGGCGCGAATTGTGCATCGCGATGTGGTGAACGCAATGCCCGACCTCGGCGTTTGGATCAGGAATGTACTGCGAGTGCAGCCCCTTGTTGATCGGCTTCCACGTCTCGCCGCCGTCGTCGGTGCGAAAGGCCCCCGCCGCCGAAATCGCAATGTAAATGCGCCCCGCGTCCTTCGTGTCCTGGATCACCGTATGCAGGCACATGCCGCCCGCACCCGGCTGCCAGTTCGGACCCGTTCCGTGTTTACGCAGCCCCGCAAGTTCGGTCCAGTTCATCCCGCCGTCCGTCGACTTGAACAGCGCCGCGTCCTCCACACCTGCCAGCAAGGTCTCGGCGTCGGTCAGCGAAGGCTCAATATGCCACACCCGCTTGAACTCCCACGGATGCGGCGTTCCGTCATACCACTGGTGCGTGCCCGTCTCGCCGTCGTAGGCAAATTTGTTTCCCACTGGCTCCCACGTTTTGCCGCCGTCGTTGGAGCGCTGCATCACCTGCCCAAACCACCCTGAAGTCTGCGACGCATAAATGCGGTCGGGATTCACCGGCGAACCCTTCATGTGGTAAATCTCCCATCCCGCAAAATGCGGCCCGCTAATCTCCCACTTGTCGCGCTTGCCGTCAGAAGTCAGCACAAACGCGCCCTTCCTCGTCCCTGCCAGAACTCGAACTCCGCTCATATGCTTGCTCCTTTTCTCACTCGCTTTTCCCTGCCGTCACTGACAACGCGTCCCTCGAAATCTCCCCCAAACGAAGGCAGAAACGGCTCCGGGTCCCGCTCCCGCCACCGCCTTCGCACTTCCTCGATCGCCGCCTCCCGGTTCGCCCCCATTCCGGCCATCACCTCGCACGGATCCCCGGTTTCCTCCCACTTCGACGCCCACAAAAGCAGTTCCAGCATCACCGGAGTCAGATCAATTCCCTTCTCCGTCAGCCGGTAGATCACTCTACGTCCATCGGCCTTGTCCGGTTCCGTCTCCACGATCCCCGCCGCCCGCAACCGGCCCAGCCGGTCCGCCAGAATGTTCGATGCAATCCCCTCGCCCGAGTCCTGAAATTCCTTGAAGGTCTTATAGCCGCGAACCATCATGTCCCGAATCACCAGCAGCGACCACCGGTCCCCGAACCGCTCCAGGGAAATGCTCACCGGACATCCTGATCGCCTCCCACCGTCCTGCTTCAACTTCTCCACCACGCCCGCAATCTACCAAATTACACTTGCGATTTGCAAGTAGCTTTCAAAACTATCTTGCTGTGCAAAATCCCCCAAAGAAGTGGTTGACACCCACCCCTGCCGCTGCCACAATTGTCCGTCGTTCCGAACACGCGCCCGGCGTCCTGCCGGCGCAAGGAGAAACCACCATGAGGAGAATCGGGCTGTTTCTGCTCGCAATCTTCGCGATTGCGGCTTTTGGAAGCATGGATTCCTACGCGCAATACGTCTCTACCCGCCATGTTCGCAGCGTGGTGCGCAACGGCACGGCCCAGATCGTCGGACGCCTGCCCGAAAGCCAGTTGATGACCCTCAACGTTGTCCTGCCCTTGAGCAACCAGGCTGGCCTCGACGAATTCCTGAGCGAGCTCTACGACCCCAACAGTTCCTCGTACCACCGGTACCTCACGCCGGCCCAGTTCACGGCCCGCTTCGGCCCCAGCGCGGCTGACTACAACGCCGCCGTCAGCTACGTCAAAGCCGACGGCTTCCAGGTCATCGGAGGCAGCCGCGACGGCATGAACATCGTCATCCGTGGCCCCGTCTCCGCCGTCGAGCAGGCCTTCCACGTCACCATGCGGACCTACAAGCACCCATCGGAGAACCGCAACTTCTATTCGCCCGACCGCGAGCCCACCACCAGCCTTAGCTTCCAGCTCTGGCACATCTCCGGAATGGATAACTACTCCATCCCGCATTCCATGCTCATCAAAAAGAGCGACTATGCGGCAGCGCACGGGCTCAGTGTCAATCAGGTTGTACCCTACGCCACCACCGGCTCCGGCCCTTCGGCGTCCTTCCTCGGCAGCGACATGCGCGCCGCCTATTACGGCAGCGGCTCGCTCACCGGAGCCGGCGAGAACCTCGGCCTGCTGGAGTACTACGGAACCGACCTCGCCGACCTCACAACTTATTTCAAGAATGTCGGCCAGACCAATAACGTGCCCATCACCCTCTTGTCCACCGATGGCACCAGCACCTCCTGCCTCTACAGCGGTCGCGGCAAATGCGACGACACCGAGCAGACCCTCGACATGACCCAGGCCATCGGCATGGCTCCCGGCCTCTCCAGCCTCGTCATGTACATTGGCTCGACCGACACCGCGATGATCGCCGCCATGACCACCCACACCCCGCTGCCCACCACCATCGGCTGCTCCTGGGGATGGACGCCTGACGATCCCAGCACTCTCGATCCCTACTTTGAAAAGATGGCCGCGCAGGGCCAGAACTTCTTCGCCGCCTCCGGCGACAGCTCTACATGGTCCTCCAAAAACGAAGCCTGGCCAGCCGACGACGCCAACGTCATCTCCGTCGGCGGAACCGACCTCATCACCGCCAGCGCCGCGGGACTGTGGAAGTCCGAAACCGCATGGTCCGACAGCGGCGGCGGCATCTCTCCCGACAAAATCGCCATTCCTTCCTGGCAGCAGCTCGCCGGAGTCATCAACTCCAGCAATAAGGGATCGACCACCTACCGCAACGGCCCCGACGTATCGGCCAACGCCAATTTCACTTTCTACACCTGCGCCGACCAGACCACCTGCCTGGCCAACGAATACGGAGGGACCAGCTTCGCCACGCCCATGTGGGCCGCCTACATCGCGCTGGTCAATCAGCAGTTGCAGGCCAACGGCCAAACCACCATCGGCTTCCTCGACCCCACCCTCTACCAGCAGAACGTAGGCTCCGGCTACGCCGCCGACTTCCACGACATCACCAGCGGAACCTCCGGTAGCTACTCCGCCGTCACCGGATTCGACCTCGTCACCGGATGGGGCAGCCCCAACACCGGACTCATCGCCGCCCTCACCGGCTCCACGTCGCAAAATCCGGCTTTCACGCTCGCTGCCTCGCCCGCCTCGCTCTCCGTCGCGGCCGGCAGCAGCGGAACCTCCACCATCACCGCAACCCCGTCCAACGGATTTAACTCCTCCGTGACGCTCACCGCCTCTGGAATGCCTTCCGGCGTAACCATAGGCTTGGCCACCAACCCCATCGCCAACGGCAGTGGCTCCTCTGTCGCAACCTTCACCGTGGCCTCCACCACCGCCGCCGGAACCTATAGCATCACGATCACCGGCACCGGCAACGGAGTCACCTCCACCACCGCCGTCTCGCTCACCGTCAGCAATTCGGCGTCCGGATTCGCCGTCTCAGCCTCGCCCGCGTCGCTGACCGTGGACCGTAACTCCTCCGGCGCTTCCACCATCACCGTCACCGCCAGCGGAGGATTCGACTCCGCCATTAGTCTGTCCGCTTCCGGCCAGGGCAGCGGCGAAACCGTATCCTTCAGTCCCGCCTCAATTACCGGATCCGGGACTTCAACCATGACCGTCAAGGCGTCCAGATCTGCCTCCACCGGAACCGACACCATCACCATCACCGGCAAGAGCGGCAGCACAACCGAAACCACCACGGTGTCGGTGGACATCGTACGCAGCAGGGGCCGAGGCTGAAATACCCGTCTTCAACCCAAACAAAAAGGCCCGGACCAAACTCCGGGCCTTTCTCTTGCAGCGTAGATGGACCACCGCCACCCGCGTTCGCAGGCGACACGTTTTCTCTAAAAAAAAGCGATGTTCCCGCAGGTGCTCCAGAACTAAAGCCCCAGTTCGCTCAATCCGGGGTGATCGTCGGGACGGCGTCCAATCGGCCAGTGAAACAAGCGCTCGGACTCGGGAATCGGAACATCATTGATCGAGGCGTGACGGTGGTGCATCAAACCGTCCGCGCCAAACTCCCAGTTTTCATTGCCGTAAGAGCGGTACCACTGTCCCGCCGGATCCCGGGACTCGTACGCGAAGCGAACAGCGATCCGCGTCTCGTCGAAGGCCCACATTTCCTTGACAAGGCGATACTCCAGTTCCTTCGCCCACTTGCGGGTCAGGAAGGCCAGGATCTGTTCCCGTCCAACCACAAATTCCGACCGGTTGCGCCACTTGCTGTCCACGGAGTAGGCGAGCGAGACCTTTTGCGGGTCGCGTGAGTTCCAGCCATCCTCGCCGGCGCGCACTTTCAAAATGGCAGTTTCACGAGTAAATGGGGGTAAAAGAGCAGTCGTTGGCATTTAGAATTCCTTTCTATCTATCTGGATGCCAGCATGGAAGAGACAGACCAGCCTGTCAAACGCCCAGCCACGAGAGCGAAGAGAACAACAGCGCAAAATTCCGGTTGGCCAGCAAGCCCCGCTATCCTGTCGCGCGCCGCGTTCAGACCGCGTCGAAACTCTTCCGCAATCCCCGCCTCTACTCGGACCGCAGCGCACGTATCGGATCAATCGACGCAGCCCGCCGAGCCGGAATATAGCTCGCCAGCAGAGCTGAAATTATCAGCACGGCGGCTACTGCGCCCAGAATCGACGCGTCCCAGGAGCGAACATCGAAGAGCAGGCTGCGCATGAACATGCCGGCCGCCAGCGAACCCGAAACTCCGATCACAACTCCGATGAGCGTCAACCAACCGGCTTCTTTCAGAATGAGCCGATAGACGGAACTGCGCTGTGCGCCGAGCGCCATCCGGACTCCGATCTCGCGCGTCCTCTGGCTGACGGAGTAAGAGATGACTCCGTAGAGCCCCACCACGCTCAGGATCAGCGCGAGCGCGGCAAAGCCTCCGGCCAGCCATGCTGAAGCACGATGCAGATAAGCCGCCGACGAGTCCTCGATCATCTCCGGCATGGTGGCAGCATCGAAGGTTGCGATCCCCGGATCGATTTCATGGACAGCGTCAATCAGCGACGGTAAAACAGATGCGGCCGCTTGCGACGTTCGAGCCGCAATGTCGAAAAGAGGAGACGGGTCCTGCTCGAAGGGTCGATACATGAATGGCATATCTTTTTCATCCAGCGCGCCCTCTTTGACATCCGCAATCACGCCTACAATCCGCATCGGATGTTGCGGCTGTCCGTGGTAGAAAATTTGTCGCCCGATCGGGTTTTCGCCCGGAAAAAACCGCCGTGCCAGGCTTTGATTAATGATCACGACGCTGGGCGCGGCCGCGCTGTCATTTTCATTGAAATAACGCCCTCGCAGGAGTTGAGCTTCCAGAACAGAGAAGTATCCCGTGCCGACCTGCCGGTATCCCACCTCGCTATGCTCGCCGAGGTTTGGCCTGCCTGCAATTCCGATCCCGACCGCGCCTTCCCAACTAATCGGCAGGGCGTTTGCGGTGCCGGCCGCGGTGACTCCCGGCAGGCTTTCGACGCGGTTCACGACCGCCCTCTGCAACGCGATCGCCTGCTCGCCTTTCGCATACCTTCCATCCGGCGGCATAATCTGGACCGTTGCCAAATGGCTGGGAACAAATCCAATATCGACGTGGAGCAGCTTGTAGAAGCTTTTGCCCAGCAGTCCCGCGCCCGCCAGCAGCACCATCGTCGTAGCTAATTCCAGGATGACCAGCCTTGCTCCAAGGCGCCGCCAGCCCATTCCGGCGGAGCCGCGATCCCCCTCTGTCAAAGCGGCGCGCAGATCGGCGAACGGAAGCCGGAGCATCGGCATAGCCGCGAACAGAATACAAGCGATCGTCACCAGCGCGGCTGCGAACGCCGCTATATGCCAATTCCATCCGGCGCTGCGCAGATAGGGCATCGAGTTCAGCATCTCCGTTGGAACCAACTTCAGCAGCAACCGTCCCGTCAAGCTCGCAGCCGCGAGGCCCAACACCGTACTGGCGGCGGCCATGACCAGCCCCTCGGTAACAAACTGCTGGATGAGTCGTCCGCGAGCCGCTCCCAGCGCACCGCGCACGGCAAACTCACGTCTGCGATTCTCAGAGCGAACCAGCAGCAGGCTTGCCACGTTGATGTAGGCAATCAGCAACAGCAACGCTGTCCCGCCGAGCAGCGCAAGCAAAATCGGCTGTATATCGCCCAGGATCACTCGACTCAGAGGAACGATGTTCGCGCCGTCGCCCCGGTCCGCATCCGGATATTGTTTTGCGTCCTCTGCCGCAATCGCCTGCGCGTTGGCCAGCGCCTGCTTTAGGGTGACTCCGTTCTTCACCCGGGCCACGACGTTCGTCACCAGGCATCCACGCTGCAACTCGCAGGCATCGGCAGCATAAGCGTGAAGCGTAGTCCAGAATTCCGTGCCCCCGGTCGGCGCGAACTGAAAGCTGCGCGGCAGAACGCCGATGATGGTGTACGATTCCCCGTTCAGCGTGACCGCCGTTCCGAGCACATCGGCATTGCCGCCAAACCGCTTCTGCCACGCAGCGTAACTCAGGATCACCGCTGGCTCCGCGGATGGCAGACCTTCATTCGCGGAATCGGCAACGAAATCTCTTCCGAGAACCGGCGTAATGCCGAGAGTGCGGAAGAACCCGCCCGTTACACCGGTCCCACTGACCGGGTGCGCGCCTCCAGCATCGGAAAGAACGAATTTTCTCCGAACATCGTAGGCGGCGATGGAAGCGAATACGCGATTCGAGCGCTCCAGGTCAAGGTAGTTGGCATGGGAGAACATGGATCGCGGGCCACTTTGCGGCCTCGTCTCAAATACCGACACAAGCCGCGACGGGCTGCGATACGGCAATGGTTGAATGAGCGCCGAATCTACGAAGCCAAAAATGGCCACTGTCGCGGCAATGCCAAGAGCCAATGTAAATATCGCTGTGAAAGCGAAGCCCGGCGACTTCCACAATTGCCGAAGGGCAAAACGGATGTCCTGCATAAGTCCTTCCAGAAATGGCAGCCCGCGCTGCATCCGGTATCGCTCCCGCGTTTGCGTCACCCCGCCAAACTTGCGCAAGGCCGCCGTCCGGGCCTCCTGTTCGGACATGCCGCGTTTCACGTTTTCTTCGACCGCAAAGTCAAGATGCGAGCGCAGTTCTTCGTCGAGCTCTTCGTCCAGCTTTCTCCCGCCGGCGAATCCCTTGCAGCGACTCATCAGAATTCGTAGCCAGTCCATGAACAACTCCTATCTGGTGCCGGCCAGAAAGCGAGCCATCGTTGCGGCAATGCGCTCCCAGTTTTCCGTTTCCGCTTCAATCTGCTTTTTGCCCAGGCGGCTCAGCGAGTAGTATTTGGCCCGCCGATTATTCTCCGACGTTCCCCACTCCGCATTGATCCATCCACGCTGCTGCAGGCGAAGAAGCGCGGGATAGATCGTGCCCTGATTCAGGCTCAGGGCTTCATTGCTCACCTGCTCAATGCGGCGCGCAATGCCATAGCCGTGCAGCGGCCCCATCGATTCCAGTGTTTTCAGCACCATCAGGTCCAGCGTTCCCTGTAAAACGTCCGATCGGCTCTCTCCCATCGCCCCTCCATGTTTACAACCTACAGGTGTGATACCGCAACACCAGTTGAATGTCAACAGAGGTATCGGAGATGGGCTCGATTGGACCCGCCCCCACGCCCAATCCGGAATTGCGGACGGCCCAGCCCCTGCAAGGAGTGTTTACTCCTTCCACAGCCTGAAAGGAAAACCAAACCACCCCAATCTGCGTCTCTTAGAAAGGCAGGTTGGCGCTACCGCTCCAATCGAATTTGCTGCACAAGGAAGGGCAAGGCTCGTGGCTCAATATATAGGTAAAGTCAAATGGTTCAACAACGCGAAAGGGTACGGCTTCATCGGACGAGACGACGGCCCTGACGTTTTCGTGCATTACAGCGCCATTCAGATCGATGGGTATAAAAGTTTGAAAGAGGGCGACGAGGTAGAGTTTGACATCGTCCAGGGCCAGAAAGGGCCGCAGGCGGACCAGGTGGTTCGCCACCAGAACGCCGCTTGAGACTGTCGCGTCCACGCATCCAGGTTAGTGCGGCGGTCCGGAAGCATGGCAGCGGACGCGCAACCCAAACCCAGCACGGCTTACCCGTCTGCTCGGTTTTTGTGTGCCTGAAAATACCATCAACCTCTGCACCAGAAATCATTTTTCAAGTGGCACAAGCCGAAAGGCTTACCCTGATTACACAGCGAAGCCGGCTCCTCCCGTGAGTTCGGTTTAACTCGTGGATGACAAGGCGGGGAGGAAAGAGCCAACTTCGACGATCATGCAGCCCCAACCCAAACCTGGCCGCCAGGGAACGAAGTTCAGAAACACATCCGACCTGAAACGAGCAATTTAGAATCTTAGCTTACTATAATAGTATTGTAATCAATGGTATATAGACGAATCAACTTTAATACTTTCAAAATAGATATTGGCTGTTTACCTTCCCTGGACTCAGGATTCCCTAAGCAGGCACCCGCGCAATGCCGCTGCAAGTCGGGCAACCGAGAAGCCAATCTCGCGGCCTGTTGCCTACGCCAATTCCAGTTCGATCTTCCTCGCCTCGGCGTCCAGCTTCGCAATCCGAAAGCTGCGAATCTGCCCCGCTTTCAGCGCTTCCCGCTTCGGGGCGGAGCTGGAAGGCGCGCCTTTCCAGCGAGCCTGAAGCATCGAGGTTAGCGAACCCAGATCAGCCTTCGCCGGGGCCGCACGCTCTTCCGATACCGGAGAGGCAATGTGGCAATGCGCCACTATACCCTCGCCCAGCTCGACCCGCGCGTTCTCGCCATGCTCGTCCACTAGTCGCCCGGTAACGACATCGCCTTCCTTGTGCTCGGCAAGAAACTCATCGAGCTCCGTCGGAACCAGTTTCTTCACGCTCAGCCGAAGCTGTCGCTTCTCCGAATCAATCGACAGAACCTGCGCCTTCACCCGTTCCCCCAGCTTCAGTGCATCTGAGGGATGATTCAGCCGCCGCTCCGCCGTGATCTCGCTGATGTGGATCATGCCCTCCACGCCTTCGGCAATTTGGATGAAAGCTCCGAACTTCGTGAAGCTGACCACCGGCCCTTCCACCTGTGAACCGGGCTGCAAATTCCGCGCCGCCTCCGCCCACGGATCGCCGAACGCCTGCTTCAGTCCCAGCGAAAGCCGCCGCTCCGTCGCACTGACCCCGAGGATCATCGCCTCCACCGTCTCGCCTGGCTTCACCACATCTGTCGCCTTGTGGATCTTCCTGCCCCACGCCATCTCTGAAATATGGATCAGCCCCTCGATGCCCGGCTCCAGTTCCACGAACGCACCAAAATCGGTCGCGCGCGTCACCCTTCCCTTCACGCGCTGGCCCAGCTTGTACTTCTCTGGAACCGCGTCCCACGAATGCGCCTGAAGCTGCTTCATGCCCAGCGAAATCCGCTGTTTCGCCGAGTCGATTTTCAACACCTTGACCTCGACCTGCTGCCCAACCGCAAGCACATCGGCTGGCTTCTCAATCCGGCTCCACGAAATCTCACCGACGTGCAGCAACCCGTCCACGCCCCCCACATCGACAAACGCCCCATAATCGGCCAGGCTGCGCACCGTCCCTGTAACAACATCGCCCTCGTTCAACTCCCCATAGCGATGCTCTTTCACCGACCGCGCTTCTTCCTCGAGCACCACGCGCCGATCCACCACCACATCCTCATCAGCCACATCGAGCTTGATGGTCCGGCAGACGATCTCCTGGTCGACCAGCTTTTCCAGCTCCCCAGCCTCGTGCGCTCCGCTTCTCGAAGCCGGCATGAACGCACGAACGCCCACATCCACGCTCAGCCCGCCCTTCACCACGCCGGTCACGCGCCCCGGAATGGCCACTCCATCGGCAAACGCCCGCTCCAGCGAGGCCCAGTCCTTCGGCTGCGCAACCTTGAAGCGCGACAGCTCGTAGTAGCCTTCCTCATTGCGCCCCTTCACCGAAACCGGAACATGGTCTCCCGGCTGCAGCGGCTCCGCTTCAGAAACCGGCAGCACGCCCTCAACCTTGAAGCCGATGTCTACAAACACCTGCTCCGGCGACACGGCGATCACGGTGCCGTCAATCTGCCGGCCGCCTTCTTCCGGGCGCCGGGCATGGGCGCGCTCGTAATCGGCGAAAAGCGCGTCAAACGACTCGCTCGCCTGATCCGGTTCCTGATTCGGTTCTTGTTTCAATTCAGGTTTCACTTCTTCCACGGAGGTTTGATCTTCAGAAATTTCAGGATTTGACATGAGAGATGACTTCATTTTTGCACACGCCTCGCCGACTGGTCATGCTGACCCGCTGACTGCCTCAGTTCCCCGCCTGCTCCTCAACCAGCTCAGCTTCTTCGGAAGGAACAATCCCCAGCTCAATATAGACAGGTCGCATGTGGTCGCGAATGGTCTTGATGCGCGCCGTGAACAGCACCGCGCCCACAATGCAGCAGCTCCCTGTCAGCATTACCGTGCGCGGAGCGCCAATCCAGTGCGCCAGTGCGCCCGCCAGCAGGCTCCCAAACGGAGCCATCCCCACAAACGCCGCCGTGTAATAGCTCATCACGCGCCCGCGGCGATCTTCGGGAACCAGCGTCTGAATGATGGTGTTGCTCGCCGTCAGCCCCTGCATCATCCCAAAGCCAACCACCACCATCAGCAGCATGGAAAGCCAGACCACCTGCGAAAACCCGAATGCCAGCAGCCCCGCGCCGAACAGCGCCGCGGCGATCGGCAGCATCTTCAGCAGTCCGCGCACCGACTTGCGCACCACCAGCGACAGCGCCGACGCCAGCGCACCCACGCCCGCCGCGCCCATCAGAAAGCCGAGCGTGTGCGGCCCGCCCTGCAGCACCTGCGCCGCGAAGATCGGCATCAGCACAACATACGGCATGCCCATCAGGCTCACCAGCGCAAACAACAGCAGGATGGAGCGCACGGGAACGAACGTGGAGACATAGGCCCAGCCTTCGCGCAACTGCTCGGCCATGGAAGCCGTGGCCCGCTTCACGTCAGCAACGTGGACGTGCATCAGCACCAGCGACGTGATCACGGCAATGTAGCTGATGCCGTCAATCAGGAAGCACCAGCCTTCGCTCGTAGCCGCAATTACTATGCCGGCCAGCGACGGGCCCACCAGCCGCGCCAGGTTCACCATCGACGAATTGATTGCGATGGCATTCGACAGGTCGTTCCGGTCCTCAACCATCTGCACCATGAAAGCCTGCCGTCCCGGCATATCGAATGCGTTGATGAAGCCCTGAAACGCGCTCAGGGCGAGGATTTCGTGAATCGTAATAAGGTGTGTAAGCGTGAGCGCCGCCAGCGCCAGCGACTGCACCATCGCCAGCGCCTGCGTCCAGATCAAAAGCGTGCGCCGATTCAGCCGGTCCACCAGCACGCCGGCGAACGGCGCCAGCAGAAACGTGGGGATCTGCCCAGCAAAGCTCACCGTGCCCAGCAGCAGCGCCGATTTGGTCAGCCGATAGACCAGCCACGCGGTCGCAATCCGCGTCATCCACGTCCCGACCAGCGAAATGCTCTGCCCGCCAAAAAACAACCGGAAGTTCGGATGCTCGAGCGCCCGCCACATGTGCGAAAAGTCGCGATGTGGAGGCGTTGATCCGACTTCCTGCGGAGGATTTGTACCCATTCCTGATGGCTTCCTGGATGCGCGGCCCTGCGTCCGCGCCCTCCGCCCCCTCAGCGCTGAGCCTCGCTCAAATTCTCTGTGAGAAACGCAAGCGAACGCTTCCGCGCCAGGCTGGCCGCGCCAGCATCGTACGACGCCCGAACGTCACAATTAAACGCGTGCCCCGCGTCATAAAGATGCACAGGAACCCCGGGATGCGCCGCCTCGATCTTCGCGATGGACTCCCGCGTAATGTGCTGGTCTTTCCTGCCAAAATGCAGCATCACCGGGCATCGCGGCTGCTCGGCCGCGTACTGCGGAATCATCCCGCCGTAGTAGCCAACCACGGCATCCACCGTCAGCCTGCAAGCCGCCAGCCATGCCACCGACCCGCCAAAGCAATAACCGATCACGCCCGTCTTCTTTGCTGTCCGCTTGCGGCCATAGTCGATAGCGGCAGCCATGTCCTTGAGCGCGTCCTCGATATTCAGCTTCTTCCCCAGGGCCATTGCTTTCCGCACGTCCTCGCCTTCATAGGCCAGTTCCACCCCGCGCTCCACGCGATCAAACAGCGCCGGCGCAATCGCCAGAAATCCATCCTTCGCATATCCATCCGCGACCGAGCGGATGTGCCCATTCACGCCAAAAATCTCCTGCACAACCACCAGCGCCGCAATCGGATCGCCAGCGGGCATCGCAACATACGCGTCCAGCTCATGTCCATCTTCGGCCTTCAGTTTCGTCGTCTCGCTCATCATCCCTCCTGTTCCATTCACTCTCTGCCCGCCGTGGCCCGCTTCTCAAGGCTTCCCGCCCATCGCAGAAACGACATCACGTTCCATCGTTCACGCCAGACGAAGCGCAGCATGTCGAGCGAAGTGATCTTCTCTGCCTTCATGCCCGAGTACGTTTCTATGCGCCATTTAAGGTACTCGCTGCGCCACGGACGCAATCGCGAACCGCTCGTAGCCGCCCACAGGAATCGAATCGCAGAGATCACCGGAGCCCCTCACCCAAAGTATAGAAGGCGAACCTTCAGCCACGGTGCCGCACGGTACGTTCTCGCGCCGCGCAGCCAGAAACACAGATGCTCGGGCAATCTCGGCGACCATCATTTGAGGTCGATCAAAATACGGTCCACAACATCCTCAGGGGAAAGCCCGCCCGTCGCAACAGTCAAATGCGCATTCCGGTAATGGCCCAGGCGGCTGTTGAATCGCAGCAGCAGGCCCTCGCGATCGGCCAGAACCGGCCGTTCCGCCGCGTTCGCCTGTGCAAGACACCGCGCGACCAGTACCTCCAGCGGCGCCTCCAGAAAGATCACCAGGGTCCGTTTGAGTCCGGCCAGAAGCCTGCGGGTAGATTCGGCCTCAATGGCCCCTCCGCCCAGCGCGAGCACCAGAAATTCCCGCGAGGTGTGGTCGCGGATTGCGTCCATCTCAAGCGGGCGGAATGCCGCCTCTCCTTCTTGGGAGAAAATCTCCGCAACTGTCTTCCCGGCACGAGATTCAATTGCGCTATCGACGTCGACAAATTCCCAGCCGAGCCGTTGCGCCAGCAACGCCCCGATCGTGGACTTCCCTGCCCCCATAAAGCCCGTGAGCACAACTCGCCGTGTTGTTCGCGGGGCGGACATCGGTAGTTTGAATTATAAAAGTTGTGTTGCGCCCCTGTGCAGGTTGCGCTGAAACCCTCTACAGCCTCACCGGCTCTTCATTTTTTCAGCGACTTCGCCGGCGCGGTCGATTCGCGGATGATGAGTTCCGGCTCCATTACCGTTTTGTCGGGCGGCTTGGACTCAGGATTGGCGATCGCGTCGAGCAGCATCTGCGCACCTTTGCTT
This sequence comes from Acidobacteriaceae bacterium, assembly GCA_049280995.1. GTDB lineage: Bacteria > Acidobacteriota > Terriglobia > Terriglobales > Acidobacteriaceae > Silvibacterium. The sequence continues at coordinate 97,506 of JBAPRH010000050.1, read as the reverse complement.
CCCATCTCACGCAATGGTTGCCGCACGGTCGTCAGACTTGGCTTCTGATAGGCCGCACTCACAATATCATCGAAACCGATCACAGAGATGTCCTCCGGCACCCGCAACCCTGCGTCGTGCACAGCACGGACCACTCCGATGGCGGAAATGTCGTTGAAACAGAAAATCGCGGTAAAGTCTCTCCGCCTCTCGAGCAACGCCTTCATCGGAAGGTAGCCGACCTCCGGCACAAAACTGTCAGCGCCAAGCTGCAAACAGAGTTCCGGCTTGACGTCGATCTTGAGCCCTCGCGCCGTCTCCAGAATGCTTTTCCAGCGGTATTCCGTATCAGGAATGACCTTCGGGCCTTTCACAAACGCGATCCGCCGATGTCCGAACTGATGGAGATGTGTGAGTGCAAGCTCAGCCGCCTTGCCGTGGTCCAGCACAATATCGCTCACTCCGGGCAAATTACTGTGCGCTGAAATCGAAACCACCGGCAGCAGCGTCCGCACCGTGGCTGGAGTATTCAGCAGCAGAAATCCGTCCACAGCTCGCTCCATCAGCAATCGTGGGTATTGCTGCATCAGTTCAGCGTCCCAGTAATGACTGGCCGTGAAGTAGAAATAATGAGAGCGCAGCAGCGTCTCCTCAACCCCCCGCATCACCAACGTAAAATACCCCTCGCTGAGGTCGGGAGCGATCACGCCGATCGACATGCTGCGGCTGCACCGGAGCGACCGCGCAAAATAATTCGGACGATAGTGGAATTTGCGGGCCGCTTCAAACACTCGCTCGCGGGTATGCGCGGGAATCGACTTGGCAGCCGGAGAATCGTTCAATACCAGCGAAATTGTGGTTTGCGAAAGTTCCAGAATCTGCGAGAGTCGCTTCAGATTGATCGAACCCGCTTCGGGCGGTTTAGCCTTGCTCATAGCCGATGTTGTAACACGTCGGGCCCACCTTTTAAAAAGTCTTTTCAATTGTGGGCCGCTGCTAAACCGTTTTTGCAACGAGTATTTTCAAAAAACTCCGGTTTCGCGATATTCACCGACTACCTTTTTCAGTGCGTCGGCGATCTCGCCTACTGTCGCGTAGGCACGCACGCAATCCAGAATCAACGGCATCGAGTTCTCCGCCGAGATCTCTCCTGTCCGCATCTCCGGTTCCTTCTCCGCCGCACGGCAAAGCCCGCCCAGCGCCCGGTCCACGGCTTCGTTCGACCGGGCGCCGCGCAGTCTGCGGAGCTTCACGGTCTGCGCCTCCCGAATCGACTCGTCGATATAGAGAATTGCCGGCGGTTGTTCCTCCATCACATATTCGTTGACGCTGACAATGATCTTTTCGCCGGCTTCAACCGCACGCTGATACGCATAGCTCGCGTCTCCGATTTCTCTCTGCGGAAATCCCTGCTCAATGGCACGAATCATGCCGCCCATCCGGTCAAGCTTCTCAAAATAGGCAAGCGCGCCCTGCTCCATATCCAATGTCATCCGTTCCACAAAGTACGATCCGCCCAATGGATCCGCTACCTCCGCAACTCCTGACTCAAACGCCAGGATCTGCTGCGTCCGCAGTGCAATCCGCGCCGCATGTTCGGTAGGCAGCGCAAGGGCCTCGTCAAACCCGTCCGTGTGAAGCGACTGTGTTCCGCCAAGTACCGCTGCCAGCGCCTGCAAAGCGACACGCGCAATATTGTTCTTCGGCTGCTGCGCCGTAAGCGAAACTCCGGCGGTCTGCGTGTGGAACCGCATCCATGCGGAACGCGGGTTCTGCGCGCCGAACCGGTCCGTCATCAGCGCGTACCACAGCTTGCGCGCCGCACGGAATTTCGCAATCTCCTCAAAAAAGTCATTGTGCGAATTGAAAAAGAAGCTGAGCCGCGGCGCAAAATCATCAATATCGAGTCCCCTTCGCAGCGCCCACTCCACATACTCCACCCCGTCATAAAGCGTAAAAGCCAGCTCCTGCAACGCTGTCGCGCCAGCCTCGCGAATGTGATACCCGGAAATCGAAATTGGATTGTAGCGAGGCGTGAAGCGCGCTCCGAACTCGAACGTGTCCACTACCAGCCGCATCGAAGGCGCGGGAGGATACAGGTATTCCTTCTGCGCGATGTATTCCTTCAGAATGTCGTTCTGCAGTGTGCCCGAAAGGCGCGCCCAATCCGCACCCTGCTTTTCCGCCGCCACCAGGTACATCGCCCACAGAATGCTCGCCGACGAATTGATCGTCATCGACGTCGTCGTCTTCTCCAGGTCGATACCCGAGAAAAGGACCTCCATGTCTTCAAGAGAATCAACGGCCACGCCGCACTTGCCCACCTCGCCTTCGCTCTCCGGATCATCCGAATCCCGCCCCATCAGCGTCGGCAAATCGAATGCGACAGACAGCCCGTCACCGCCGTTCTCCAGCAGGTATTTGTAGCGAAGATTGGTTTTCTCGGGGCTCGCAAAACCTGAAAACTGGCGCATCGTCCACACCTTGCCGCGATAACCGGAAGCATGAATGCCGCGCGTGTAAGGTGGCTCGCCTGGCTGGCCCGCCTCCCATCCTTCGGGGAGATCAGCCGGTGTATACAGCCGATTCACCGGCTTCCCGGAAACCGTCGTAAAGCGCGCTTCGCCCCGCTCATCCACATTCACGCCCGAGGCCTTCCCAAGCGGTCGCTCCGGCGACTTCGTCAACGCAGGAGCCAGGGTCTCCCTGCTCCAGCGCTCGTCAGCTTCAGATGGGGATCGCTGCGGAATGGAATCGTCGCCGCTCATAAAACGGAATCGCCACGCGCTGGCTGAAAAGCCCTAGAAAGGAATGTCGTCGTCCGTAATTTCCGTGGACTGCGCAACATCGTCCGCAGGCGCCGAACTGCGCTGATCGTAGGACGTGCTGCTGCTGCGGTTGTAGTTACCGCCGCCTTCGCCCTCGCTCCGGCCCGAGAGCAGCGAAATATCATTAACGATAATCTCTGTCCGGTATTTCTTTTCGCCCGAGGTCTTATCGTCCCAGGACCGAGTCTGAATCCTGCCCTCAACGTACAGCTTGGAGCCCTTCTTCACATAGTCGCGAATAATCTCAGCCGTGCGCTGAAAAGCCACCAGGTTGTGCCACTCCGTGCGGTCGGTCCAGTTGCCCGACTGGTCCTTGGTTCGATCAGTTGTGGCCAGGCTGAAGCTCGCGACCATCGTCCCGCCGCCCGTTGCGCGAATTTCCGGGTCTTTGCCTACATTGCCGAGAAGAATAACTTTATTGACGCTCTTTGCCATGACTGCGGTGCTCCATTGAGTGTTCTGAGAAGGATAACAGGGACTTCCCCTCCCGCGATACAGGGTCGAAAGGCAGCTCGGAAGCCCGGCGTTGGGACCCCGCCATGCGCCGGTTTCGCAGCCACTTCGCCGCGCCCAGCACAAACGCCAGGGAGCCGAACGGCAGGCACATCATGGCGACAATCAGCGATATCCAGCCCGGATTCGTATGCGGCCCCTGAGGCCCTATGCCGCCAAAGACGGTGTTGGCCAGCACCGCGGCCAGCACACCTGCGGCCAGCGTTCCTATGCCGGTCTGCAGCAATTGCCTGGTTCCGTCGTTTGGCTGGCGCATCGGCCCTACCTCGCTCCCGCGTGCAGCATGGCGAACACCGCCACGCCCGTAATCGATACATACAGCCAGATGGGAAGCGTGAACCGCGCAATTTTCTTATGCTGCGGAAATCGCCCGGTAAGTGAAAAGAAAAAGGTGATAAGAATCATGGGCAGCGCCACCGTGCACAAAACAATATGGCTGATAAGCACGGAAAAATAAACCGTGCGCATCACCCCCTGACCCTGATAAAGCACATCTCCGTGCAACGCGTGATTCGCAGTGTATGCAACCAGAAAAATACACGAGAAAACCAGAGCCGTAATCATCGACCTGCGGTGCGCCCGGACATTCCTCCGCCGGATAAAGAAGAAGCCGGCAATCAGGCAGATGCCGGCACAGCCGTTCATCAGCGCATCCAGAGCAGGCAGAAACAGCAGCCGGTCGGCGAACGCCTGCGGTGCAGCATGCACATAAATCAGCCAGACAAGAAACGCGGTCGCCGCCGCGCTCAACGCGATCATGCCCGCGATGACCGTCTTGTTCGACTCAGGAGCAGCCCGTGTAACCGGCATCTCAGCCCCCTTTTGCGTTCAGCATCAGCACGATCAGCAGCACGGGCAGGTAGGTCACGCTCACCTTCAGCAGGTCTCGAGCATACATCTTCGACTCAATCGCCGACCGGGCCCTGGTGATCCGTCCAAACCGAATCGTATACCCGAGGTACACAAGCCCAAGAACCGCCGCCGTCACTCCGTAGAACATTCCCGCAACGTGCAAGTAAACCGGAACCAGGCTGACCGGAATCATCAGCACCGCATAGGTCACCGCCTCCAGCACCGTTGACCAGCCATCAGGCTGCACCACTGGCAACATCTTGATGCCTGCCCGCCCATAGTCCTCGCGATACAACCACGAAATCGCCATGAAATGCGGAAACTGCCACACAAACAGAATCGCGAACAATGCCACCGCCGGCCACTCAATGCGGCCCCGCACCGCGGTCCAGCCCAGCAGAGGCGGCATCGCTCCGGGAAACGCCCCAATGAACGTCGCCAGAGTGGTGCGCCGTTTCAGCGGCGTGTAAATCGCAACATAAGTAAAAGCTGTAATCAGCGTCAGCGTCCCGGTGATCACGTTGGTAGCTTGCGTCAGCCAGATCGACCCCACAATGATCGCGCCCAGCCCCATCAAAATCCCGTGCCACAGGCTCATCCGTCCGGAGGCCAGCGGCCGATTGGATGTGCGAATCATCTTCGCGTCCAGCTTGCGCTCGATGCACTCGTTCAGCGCCGCCGAACCTGCCGACACCATCCCGATCCCGAGCAGCGCCGCGATCAGTTCCGGCTGCACGCTGCTGATGCCGGACCGGATCGATCCCATGTAGAATCCGGCCCACGCCGTCATCACCACCAGGGCCGTAACCCGGTCTTTGAACAGCTTGCGGTAATCGGAAATCCACGACGCCGTCTCTCCGGCCGCCGGAGCATGGATATGGGAGTGGCCCTGCGCTTCCGGCGATCCCACAGCGGGGGCCTCAGCGGCAGACACAACAGTACTGGTGGATACAGAAGTCATCTTCAGGTGAACTCTACCATGATACCGCCATTCAACTTCGCGCCCTCATCCTCGGCTCCGAGCGCGCTTATTTCAGCCCTGAGCCCGCCTTTTATACACAGCCGGGTTCAGCAACGGATCGTTGTACATCTTCAACTGGCGATACAGCTTAAACCGCCGCTCACCGCGAAGAATCTCCCGCCACAGCTCGTCAAGGCATTCCGCCAGGTCGCCCCTTTGTTCTTCCAGAAGCCGAAGGCGCTCCCGGTTCCGCACAGCATGGCCCCTCGGCGCGTCACTCCGCAGCGTCTCCTCCCGCGTGTGAAAAATCTTCAGTGCGAGAATCGAAAGCCGGTCCAGAATCAGCCCCGGAGTCTCCGAGTGCAGAGCCGACTCCGCCGCCGGCAGCCCATGGCCGGCAAGCGCCTCCAGCAGCAGCGCGTCGCATCTCTCCATCAGGTCGTTCCGCCGCTGATTCACGCCGTCCACCAACCGCTTCACCGCCGCGATCTCCTCATCGGAGGCGCCCGTCGCGCGGGCCTCATCCTCCAGGTGCCACAGCTCAAAATTCGCGGAATGCTGCGCCCGAACCGCCCCGGCAAAATCTTCCGCCGCAACGCCCTCCGGCACGCTGCGATGCCACTCCTCCGTCCACGCGTCCTGAAGAGACGCGATCGAGCGCGCATCGAGCAGCCGCGCGAGTTGTGTATCGAGACTCTGGGTCATCGCGTGATGCCTTTCATGGTAATCGACTCGCCCGAAGCCGTCCGCGGCTGCACAGGATATTCTGGAAAGGTCACAGAATATTCCGGAAAGGCTTGCAGCCGCAAACTCACCTCAGCCTGCAGGCATACCCACGGAAAGGAAGCCGATTTGCCCTGCGCCTCGCAATTTCCGCATCGCCGCTACAACCCGCTGCGCCGCCAGTGGGTGCTGGTCTCCCCGCACCGCACTGACCGTCCCTGGCAGGGCGAAGTCAATCCGTCCTCCGGTTTCTCCGATCTGCACTACGACCCAAACTGCTATCTCTGCCCCGGCAACCAGCGCGCCGGAGGGCATCGTACGCCCGCTTATGAAAGCGTGTTCATTTTCGACAACGACTACGCCGCCCTGCTGCCTGACTCGCCCGCTCCCGAGCCCGCCGCTTCCCCGCTGCTCCGGGCCGAGCGCGAGCGCGGACGCTGCAAAGTCATCTGCTTTCATCCCGACCACAGCCTCACCCTCGCGCGCATGGAGCCGTCCGATATCCGCAAAGTGGTCGACGCCTGGACGTCGCAATACGAGGAACTGAGCCACCAGCCCGATCTGCGCTATATCCAGATCTTCGAGAATCGCGGAGCCATGATGGGCGCCAGCAATCCCCATCCCCACTGCCAGATCTGGGCCACCGAACACGTCCCCGACGAGCCCGCGCAGGAGACCGAATCGCTAAAGGAGTACCACGCCCAAAACCAAAGCTGCCTCCTGTGCGACTACCTCAACCTGGAAGCGGGCGAACGCACTCGCGTCGTCTGCGAAAACGAAGACTTCCTCGTCGTCATCCCCTGGTGGGCGGTCTGGCCGTTTGAAACCTTGGTCCTCTCAAAGCGCCACATCGGCTCGCTCCTGCAGTTCAGCGACCGCGAAAAAACCTCCGTCGCCGACATTCTCAAACAGACCACCACCCGCTACGACAATCTCTTCGAGACCAGCTTCCCCTACACCATGGGCTTTCACCAGACACCCGCCGACGGAGAAGCTCACGACGAATGGCACTTCCACGCGCACTACTATCCTCCGCTGCTGCGTTCCGCAACGGTAAGAAAATTCATGGTCGGCTTCGAAATGCTGGGCATGCCGCAACGCGACATCACAGCGGAAGGCGCGGCCGAACGCCTCCGGGCCGTTCCTGCAAGGCATTTCTTTGAGGGCCAGAAATGACCAACTCCCCGACCAGCGGGAGGGCCAAAAAAGTAAGCACCAAGATGGCGCGCAGCGCGTGCGCCTGGACGGCCAGTCCCCGCGTGTCGCCCTGACGCGCAGTCAGTCGTAGCGCTCGAAGACGACCTGCTTCTTATGCCAGCCCATCTCCACCAGCCGGTCGCGGTTGCACGACACCATTTCATTCAGCCCACAAATATAAGCGTGAATATCAAACGCCGCGGACTCCGCCGTCGGCGGCGGGTGGAATCCATTCGAGCGCCCCTTCAACACCTCCGCTACGTGGTCCTGCACATAGCCGCGCAACCCTTCCCAGCCCTCACGGGGACGGCTCAGGCTGGAGAGATAGTGGAAATTTGAGTGCTCCGCCGCCAGCGTCTCAAAATATTTCTGGTAGTAAATCTCCGTCGGGTAGCGCGTCCCATACACCAGCCAGATGTGGCGGCCTTCGCTGTAGTCTCCACCCAACTCCGGAAAGAGCCGCTGCGTAAAGCTCCGCATGGGCGCAATGCCGGTGCCGGTGGCAATCAGGATGCTGTCGGTAAACGGCTGGCGCAGTAGGAACAACCCGTGAGGGCCGTGAAACCGAACCTCCTGTCCCGGCTCCAGATCACACAGCTTGTTAGAAAAAAATCCGCCCTCGACGCGGTTCACGCAAAGATCAAACCGATTGCCCCTCGCTGCCGACGCGATAGAATAGGCCCGCGTCTGCTGCTTCCCGTTTGAGTCTTCGGCAACCGCCGAAACAAACTGGCCCGCGGTGAAATCGAAAGAATCCAGTTCCGGAACAGAAAATTCAAGGTGGAAACACTGAGTCGGCTCCGAAAGCAGGAGCTTCTCCTCAAGGCGTGCTGTATAAAGCTGGCGTGCCAAAGCTCTGAACCACCTCCCAGACGGCTTCCCTGCCGTTTCCTCAGCGGAGCTGATCAGTGTACCGGGTTCCGCCTTGCACCCGAAACAACTTTTCCGCCCCTCCCATTATCTAGGACGGTTCTCGCGCACTCCACGTTTCACGCACTCCTATCGCTCTCCCCACTTCAGCTTCGAGCGCAGCACATCAAAAAAACCGCTAGCACCCAGACGCAGCAGCTTGACACTGTGGCCTGAGCGCCAGCAACGCACTTCATCGCCGACCTTCAAAGGAATCGCCTCCTGCCCATCCACCGTCAGGAAAGTCTGGTCGGGAATCCCTTCAATGCCCACGCTCACCCGCGCGTCCCCGCGCACCACCATTGGCCGGATCGTCAGCAGGTGCGGGCATACCGGCGTAACAATCAGCGCGTCCACATCCGGAACCAGGATCGGTCCGTTTGCCGCCAGCGAGTACGCCGTCGAACCGGTCGGAGTGGCGATAATCACCCCATCCGCGCGAAATGCCGCCGCGCGCTGGCCATCCAGCGTAATCAGGAAATCACCCATCCGCGCAATCGCGCCTTTGGAGACCACCACATCGTTCAGCGCCTCGTGTTCCGCAAACAACTTGCCCTCGCGCCAAAGCTCGCTGTGCAGCATAAAGCGCGGATCGACGCTGAAGCAGTCTTTGCACCAGCCCTCAAGCGTGGAATAAAGATCAACCAGCCGCACTTCGGTCAGAAAACCCAGCGAGCCTAGATTCACGCTGAGAATCGGCGTCCCCGTCTTGGCAAACACGCGCGCCGCCGACAAAAGCGTGCCGTCGCCCCCCAGCACCACCACCAGTTCCGGCGCCTCCTCCGGCAGCCGATGCCGCTCCAGCACGCGGCCCAACGGCGCGTAGCCTCCGCTCACCGGGTCAAGAATCGGATCAAGATCATGCTCCTTCATCCAGAGCACCAACTCCGGCAGCAGAGCCGCTAACTCTTCCTTCTGCGGTTTGGAAATAATGGCGACAGGGCGCATGAACATCAGTGTAACGAAAGCGAAGCCATTCCCTTCAGCGATTCAAAACCGCGTGGAGCAGAAACTCCATATTCCCCTCCGCCCCGCGAATCGGCGACTCGATCACCTCAATCCCCGCGCCCCCCAGTTCCGCAACGCACCCCCGCACCCGCTGAACAGCGAATGCCCGCGCCTCCGCATCGCGCACAATACCACCCTTGCCGACCCGCCCGCGCCCCACTTCAAACTGCGGCTTCACCAGCACAACCGCTTCCAGCCGCGACTCCCGGCCGATAGCGCCCATCACCGCCGGCAGCACCAGCGTCGCCGAAATAAACGCCACATCCATCGCCACAAACTCAATCTCTGTCGGAAGCTCGCCCAGCCCCAGCTTCCGTGCGTTCGTCCGCTCCATCAACGTGACGCGAGCATCGCGGCGCAGGCTGTCAGCAATCTGCCCGTATCCGGTATCGACCGCCAGCACGCGCGCGGCCCCGTGCTGCAGCATGCAGTCCGTGAACCCTCCCGTCGACGCTCCAACATCCAGGCAGAATTTTTCCCCGAGATCAATCTTCCAGTGCTCCAGCGCGGCTTCCAGCTTCACCCCGCCTCGGCTCACATAGCGCAGATCATCACCAAGCAGGCGCACCGCAGCCGATTCCGCAACCGAATGGCCCGGCTTCTCCACCTTCTGCTCGTCCACCAGAACGCGTCCCGCCAGAATCATCGCCTGCGCCCGCTCCCGGCTCGCCACCAGACCGCGGTCAACCAGCAGTTTGTCCAAACGACCCTTCTCCGGATGACGGGCCTCTCCGGAACTGAGTTTTCCCGAGTCGGCCTTTCCAGAATCAGCCCTGCCGCCGCCGCTCTCATCCGGTAGCACCATATCTCCAGTCGTTCTCTCGCCGCGACCCTTCACCGCACTTCCTCTGTTGTGCATCTTCAAGAATGCCGGAATAGAATACAAGCCAGCCCGTGCCCGACAGCCCCTCCAATCCGAGCGTCTCCTCCGTCGAAGGCGACCACCGGCGTCAGGCCAGTCCCCGCTGGGTTGGATGGCTGGGTTGGATCATCGCCGCCGTGGCCATCGCCGTCGCCGTTTATCACATTCGCCGCACCTTCATCCTTCTGCATCAGGTCAACGCCGACGCCGGTCAGATCGCACAGCTTAAAACCGAGAATGCGCGCTCTCAAAAATTGATGGACGCCCTCACCTCTCCCGACGCGACGCGGATGAACCTGACAGAAACCCGCCGTCCGTCGCGGCCCTCTGGCCACGTCGTCTATCAGCCATCCAGCGGCACATTGGTATTCGTAGCCAGTGGCCTGCGTCCTTTACCGCAGAGGAAAAGCTACGAACTCTGGCTGTTTCCCGCCGACAATCACGCCCCCGTCTCCGTCGGCCTGTTTCACCCCGACGCAAACGGAAGCGCCTCAATTGCGCTCCTCTCGCTGCCTGAGGGAGTCAAAGCCAGGCTCTTCGCGGTGACGGTGGAAGACACCCAGGGCGCTCCAACCCCCACGCTGCCCATCGTGATGTCCACACGCAAATAACCGGACCCACCTGGCGCCGGTGACATCTGTCACCTCCGATTCATGACAACTCCCACTGCCCCCATCTCCCGCTCTGAGCGATTCTGTCTTTGCGAGGAGATAAAACACTATGGCCGCAACCGCATTCGCATCGGGACTCCGGGCTGACTCCCTCACCCATCCGGCAACGCGCCCCGACCAGCCCGTCGCGCTGCTCCATTCCGCCACCAAGCGTTATGGAGCGGTCACAGCTCTCGACAATCTGAGCCTGTCGCTCTACCCCGGCGAAGTCGTCGCCCTGCTCGGCCCCAACGGCGCGGGAAAAACCACCGCCGTTCGCCTGCTGCTCGGTCTCATCGCGCCCACCAGCGGCACCGCCCGCGTCATGGGCCGTGATCCCCGCGATTCTGAAACCCGCACCAGCATCGGAGCCATGCTCCAGATCACCCGCGTGCCCGAGACCCTCCGCGTCCGCGAACATATTGACCTCTTCCGCAGCTACTACCCCCATCCGCTTCCCGCCGAAGAAATCGTCCATCTCGCCCGCCTCGAAGGCATCGAAAACACCTTCTACGGCAAGCTCTCTGGCGGACAAAAGCAGCGCGTGCTCTTCGGCATCGCGCTCGCCGGCAACCCCAGCCTCGTCTTTCTCGACGAGCCGACCGTCGGCATGGACATCGAATCCCGTCGCGCCCTCTGGGAGCAGATACGCGGGCTCGCCGCTCGCGGAAAAACCGTCCTGCTCACCACTCACTATTTGGAAGAGGCCGACGCGCTCGCCAGCCGCATCATCGTCCTCGGCAAAGGAAAAATCCTCGCCCAAGGCACTCCGGCGGAGATCAAGCATCGCTCCGCGGGACGCCGAATTCGCTGCATCACCCGGCTCGACGCCGCCTTCATTCGCGCCCTGCCCTCCGTCCTCAGCGTGGAGGAGGATCGCGACGCCCTCCTCATCACCGCCGGCGAAACCGAAACCGTCGTCCGCGAGCTGCTCCACAACGATCCCACGCTGCGCGGTCTTGAAATCTCAACCGCCGGCCTCGAAGACGCCTTCCTCGCCCTCACCAACTCCGAAGCCAATTAAAAGGAGAAACCATGGCCACTGCCGTCATCACCGCCCGCCCGCAGCCGCTCGGCCTGCGTTATTACGCTCGAGTCATCGCCCAGGAAACGCGCTACGAATTCCTGAAAATGATGCGCGCCAAGGTCTTTTCCTTCTCCGTCATCGGCTTCCCCATCATGTTCTACGCCCTCTTCGGACTCACCAACGGCCATGTGGAATACGCCCGCTACCTGCTCGCCAGCTACAGTTGTTTCGGCATGTTCGGCGCGGCACTGTTCGGCCTCGGCGCCGGCGTCGCCATGGAGCGCGCCCAGGGCTGGCTCGAACTGAAGCAGGCCTCGCCCATGCCCCGCTTCGCGTATCTCGCTGCAAAAACCTTCACCTGCGCCGCCATCGCCATGATCACCGTGGCCCTCCTGCTCGCGCTCGGCCTCACCTTCGGCGGAGTCACCATGACCGCCCTTCAGGTCACCGAGCTCATCGCCGTCACCCTCGCCGGAGCCATCCCCTTCGCCGCCCTCGGCCTGCTCATCTCTTTCATCCTGCCGCCCAACGCCGGCCCCGGCATGATCAACATCATTTATCTCCCCATGTCCTTCGCCTCCGGCATGTGGATGCCCATCAACGTCCTCCCTCACTGGATCCAAACCATCGCTCCGGCCCTGCCCACCTACCACTACACGCAGCTCACCCTCAACATCTTCGGATACGCGCAGCCCGGCGCCAGCATGGCCCTGCATTGGGACGCTCTGGTAGGCTTTACCTGCCTGTTCGTGGGAGCGGCATGGCTCGTGATCACGCGCAGCGAGGCAAAAGCTTGAAAGCCCGGAATCAAGTCGAGAGCGGCGCGCGCGCCGCAAAAAGCGATCCAGCGGCGGTGTCCTCAATCGCGCAAGCGCGCTGGCAGCGCTGGCATAGGCGGGGGAATAAGCGACTTTACTACTGGGACTTCGTCTGGGTCCTCTATTCCGTCTTTTTCTTTATTGAGCCGATTCAGCAGCATAAAACCCGCGTGTGGCTGGAATTTGGCGCATTCTATGTGGTCTTTCTCGCGCTCTACTCCGGCATGATTCTCGCCCGGCGGCGCGCCTGGCAGGTCACATGCCTCGCCCTCATGGCACTGCTGGGAGTCGCGTATTACCCCTTGAACAACGGCTCCTACGGCTGTTTTATTTTCGCGGCGGCGTTCCTGCCCTTTCTCGTGGATTCGCTTGCCATCGTCATCGTCGGTTTCGCCGCACTCTGCGTCACGCTGGTCGCCGAAGGCATCCTGCTGCACTCCAGTCCATGGCTGTGGGGCATAGGCGCCGTCATCACTGCAGTGGTGGGTGGCACCAACATCTTCATGGCGCAGAAGGTCCGCGCCAATTGCAAACTGGAGCTCGCCCACGAGGAAATTGAGCAGCTCGCCAAGGTCGCCGAGCGCGAGCGCATTGCCCGCGATCTGCACGATGTCCTCGGCCACACTCTCTCCGTCATTGTCCTCAAATCCGAGCTCGCCGGACGCCTCATCGCCGCAGACCCGGAGCGCGCCGCCGCCGAAATCACCGATGTCGAAACCATCGCCCGCAAAGCTCTCAGCGAAGTCCGCGAAGCCATCACCGGCTACCGCGCCGAAGGCCTCGCCGCCGAAATCAAACGCGCTCACAGCACCCTGGCCGCTGCCGGAGTCGCCCTCGTCTGCGATCAAACCCCGCCGCTCCTGAATCCAGGCGAGGAAACCGTACTCGCCCTCGCCCTCCGCGAAGCCGTAACCAACGTCGTGCGCCATGCCCATGCCACCCGCTGCGTCATGCGCTTCCTCACAGAAAATGAAAGAACCGCCCTGGTCGTCGAAGACGACGGGCGTGGCGGCGTCCGCGAAGAAGGAAACGGCCTGCGTGGCATGCGCGAGCGCATCGAAGCCCTCGGCGGCCGTTTTGCCGTCGACGGAACCAGCGGCACCCGTCTCACCATCGAGCTGCCCCTCAAGCAGCTAACCGCCTCTTCCTGAAATCGCTCTCCTCTAAAATCGACCCAGCCATGCATTTGAATTTTCTCGGTTCCGCTATAATGAAGGGAGGGAAATAAGAGGCTAGAGAAGTGGAGACCGCTGCGGCGGTCTTTTTTGTCTTGGAATTTTATTTCGAAGAGGCCTTTGCAGGCTGCAAGTCATTGATAAATCATGAGAATCGAGCAAATCATTTGTTTTGTTGGAACTACGCAACCACAGCCGACCTAAATCCAACAAAACACAGGAAGCCGAGATAAAAATCTCACCTGGCACGGAGGCGCGTCGGGCGCCCGGGACGAAGGGCTGCTGGAATCCGCAAAAGAACCTCCTTCGCTCGCCGTTCTCGCCGCTGCTTACGGCTCCGGCATCGTCGGAACCCTCCCGTTTGTCGACGGAAACAAGCGCACCGGACTAGTCGTCGCGTTTACCTTTATCGAGGCCAACGGCTTCATCGTGACGGCCTCGCAGGAGGAGGCTTATTTCGCCTTCCACAACCTCGCCGCCGGCAAGCTCTCGGAAGAGGAACTGGCCCACCGGCTCGATGCAAATACCGGGCCGGTATCGAGCTAGGCACGCCTCCCAGCTCCATGCTGGCCTTAAACTGTCTCTAAGGCAAAAAGGCCGCAAAACTTTATGGACAAATTCGTAATTCGCGGCGGCAATCCGCTGCTCGGCACCATTCGCATCAGCGGAGCGAAGAACTCCGCTCTTCCCTGCATGGCTGCGGCCATTCTCACCGAAGATGAAGTCATCTTAGAGAATATCCCGCAGGTGCGCGATATCGAAACCGAGCGCAAGCTCCTCGTCTCCATGGGCGCCGAAGTTGAACTCGGCTACGGGCGTGCGCAGCATCGCACTACCATCAGTTGCCGCGCCGTCGATCCCGTGGCCAACTACGAAATCGTAAAGACCATGCGCGCCTCCTCGCTTGTGCTCGGCCCGCTCGTCGCCCGCACCGGCCGCGCCCGCGTGGCCATGCCCGGCGGATGCGCCATCGGCGGCCGTCCCATCGACCTGCACATCAAGGGTCTGGAAACTATGGGCGCCACCATCGCCTATGAGCACGGCTATATCGAAGCCCGCGCCGAACGGCTGAAAGGTGCGCACATCAACTTCGACAAGATCACCGTGACCGGCACCGAAGATCTGCTGATGGCCGCTGTCCTCGCCGAGGGCGAGACACTCATGGAGAACTGCGCCCGCGAGCCGGAGGTAACGGACGTCGCTGCGCTGCTCACGGCCATGGGCGCAAAGATCGAGGGTGCGGGTACCAGCACCATCCGCGTGCAGGGGGTTGAACAACTCCACGGGGCGCGGCACCGCATCAACCCTGACCGCATCGAAGCCGGAACCTTTCTCATCGCCGGAGCCATTACCGGCGGCGACCTCTGCGTCGCCAACTGCAATCCCGCGCATCTCAGCGCCGTCATCACCAAGCTCGAAGAGTGCGGGGTGCGCGTCGATCCCGCAGGCAGGGACGCGCTGCGCGTTCGCAGCGAGGGCATCCTGAACGCAGCTGACATTTCGACCGAAGAATATCCCGGCTTCCCCACCGACATGCAGGCGCAGTACATGGCGCTCGCCACTCAGGCCGAAGGCACTTCTATCGTTACGGAAAACATCTTCGAGAACCGCTTCATGCACGTTCAGGAGCTGATCCGCATGGGCGCAAACATCAAGCTCGATGGGCGCTCCGCAACTGTTCGCGGCAAGACGCCGCTATCGGCCGCAGCCGTCATGTGCTCGGACCTGCGCGCGTCGGCTTCGCTGGTTCTGGTTGCGCTGATCGCCGATGGCGAGTCCATCCTCGATCGCGTCTACCATATGGACCGCGGCTACGAGCATATCGAAGAGAAGCTGCGCGGCGTAGGAGCGCAGATTCGTCGTCTCGGCAACGTGTTCAGCGACAAACGCGAGGAGGTCGCGGCGGTTTAATTTTCATCCTTGGCTCCCGCCGCAGCATCTTAACGGCGAGGAGCTACCATGCCAACCGACGATGTCCTCTTGCGCGAGCAGCTTATCGAGTCACTCGAAAAAGGCAATGCCCACGTTGACCTTTTCAGCGCACTCAAGGATTTCCCTGAAGACCTCTACGGCAGGAAACCGAAAGGCGCGCCGCACAGCGCCTGGCAGTTGCTGGAGCACATTCGCTTAAGCCTGAATGATCTGCTCGTCTTCTCGACCGATTCCAACTATGTGGCTCCCAAGTGGCCCGATGCCTATTGGCCACGGGAAGACGCGCCGGAGAATGCGGGCGCATGGCGCGCTTCTGTGAAGGCGCTCAGGGCTGATCTCAACGCCTTTGCGCAATTCATCCGTAACCCGGCGTCGAATCTCTACGCCCCAATCCCATGGGGCGATGGACAAACGCTGCTCCGCGAGGCACTCCTCGCTATCGATCACACGAGCTATCACGTAGGGCAGTTGGTGATGCTGCGCAAACAGCTCGGGGCATGGAAGTAGCACACCGTCGCGGTTTCAATCCAGTCGAGGAATCATTCCGACTGGTTATAGCGACGAGCAGCGGCATGCGCCAGAAAGACCGCTCGCTTCACCTCCCGGCCACGTACCTCCGCGCCACGGAAGTTTTCCGCCGGTCCGGGAACAGCCGAAGGCAGAGCCGCCTTCACGAGTTGCATCGCTCGCATTGTCGCCGTTGGGCTTAGATTCCCCAGGCGAGCCGCGAGCATCGCCTGCGGTGTAATGGCAATTTCACTCTTCCCCGCAATCGTCGCGCGCACAATCTTGCGGGCTGCGGAACGGGCAGATGTAGAAACTCCCGGTAATCCCGCCACCACGCTAAACCAGCGATATTCGCGCTCAGCGTCTCCGGTAAAAACAGCATTGAGATGGGAGCCGGTACGCATGAGCCCTGGACACACGGTCGTCACACGAACCCCTCTGGACCTCAGCTCCGCATTCAATCCCTCGGAGAATCCAACTGCGGCAAACTTGCTGGCCGTATATGGAAGCATATGCGGCACAGCGATCTTTCCTCCGATGGAAGTAATGTTCACAATGCTGCCCCGCCCGCGCGCCAGCATCTGCGGCAGCACCGCAAGCGCGCAGTGAACACCGGAGAAAAAATTCGAGTCCATCACATCACGGAAATCCTGTATCGTCTGATTCTCGACCGGGCCGACCGTAATGACGCCCGCATTATTCACCAGAACGTCGATGGCTCCAAAATGGTCGGTCGCCTGTTGAATCAGCCGTTCCGCATCCTCAGGTTCGCGAAGATCCCCCGACAGCAGCAGGATATCCTCCGGCCCATCGGCCGCGCGCCTCCGCAGCAGCAGCCAGCGTGCCCGCTCCAGTGCCGCCATATCGCGAGCGACCAGCACCAGCCTTGCGCCAGCTTTTCCGAACTCCTCTGCCATGGCAAGGCCCAGTCCCCGCGAGGCTCCTGTAATCAACACCGTCTTACCATGCAGCGATGTCGATTTCTTCCTGCATTTTCCGACGGCGAGAAACGCGACCGCTCCGGTGCAGACAACTCCAGCGCCTGCAAGCACAAAACCCACTGCCGCCGCTCTTTTCAGCTCCCGAAGCGCCATAACCGAGCCCCCTCTGATTTATTCAACCTTGAACTGCCAGCCGGAAAGTCGGCCAGTACACGACGATCCATATCCAGGCCACGGACGTACATTGATTGGAGCACATAAGACCAATGGAGTTTGCCCAAGGCGTTGAATTCACATCAAACGAGCTCTCTCCCGGCACGCGCAAATCAGCTCGAATACAACTCCTGGGCATTGCAAATGCGTCTATTATCGATAGCTCATTCAGAGGCCCTCCCCATGCGTGTAGGACTTATAGCGGCTCCGTTTATCCCTGTCCCGCCAAAGCTTTACGGCGGCACCGAGTTGTTTGTTGCGCAGTTGGCCGAGGGTCTGGTCCGCAACGGCATTGAGGCGGTTGTCTACTCCAACGGCGAATCCGAGGTGAAGGCGGAGAACCGCTACCTCTACCGCAAAATGGAGTGGCCCGTTCACTCCGACGTTCAGGCTCAATTCAAGGACGCGAATCATACCGCATGGGCGGTCCATGACGCGGCCAAAACCTGTGACGTCATCCACCTGAACAACGCCACCGGGCTTACTTTCTCACGCTTTGTAGACTCCCCATTCGTTTACACCATCCACCATCCCAAGGTCCCGGCCCTCAGCGAGTTTTACCGGTTCTACCCGGAAGTCTTTTATGCGATGATCAGCGACGCCCAGCGGCAACTGGAAAGCATGCCCCGCATGCAGACCATCCACCACGGCATCTCGATGGATACTTATATCCCGGTCGAAGAAAAACGGCCATATCTCGCGTTTATCGGGAGAATCGCTCCTATCAAAGGCGTGCATCTCGCCATCGAGGTGGCTAAAAGGTCAGGCATTCCCCTCAAGATAGCCGGAGAGGTGCAGCCGATTTTCCAGGACTACTTTGATACTGAAATTCGTCCGCATATTGACGGAAGCTTTATCGAGTACTTGGGCCCGGCGGATTTCGCCGCTAAAAGCGAGCTTCTCGGCAACGCAATGGCGATGCTCTTCCCTATCCAGTGGGACGAACCTTTCGGGCTGGTGATGATCGAGTCGATGGCCTGTGGAACGCCGGTTATCGCGCTCGAGGGAGGTTCGGTTCGCGAGGTGGTGAAAAACGGCGTCTCCGGGTGGGTATGCGGCTGCATTGACGAAATGGTTGAAGCCGTGCAGACTCTACACCTTCAGTCTCACGTCGTGCGCGAGTATGCACAAGCCAACTTCTCCGTTGACACGATGGTTGAGCGTTATATCGGACTGTATGACACACTGCTCCGTCGTACTTTGCCCATCGTGAAGCAGACATTCGACGCCGAGATCCCGGCAGCGGCATGAAAGGCACTTCCCGTCCAGCCGAAGAACTTCCGGAGAATGCGAGCCTGTCCTATGACGGCATTCGCCTGGAGCCGGCCGACTGCCCACCCGAACCTAAGGTTGCGTACCGCACCCAGATTCCTCACAAAACAGACGATCTGACATTGATCGATGGCAGAACGTTTCTGGCCAGCACCGTATCCGGCAACATCATGCCGCCTGGAGCTCCGGATGTCGGCTTCTTCACCAACGACACAAGGTTTCTAAGCCAGCTTGAGCTCAAGGTGGGGGGACAAGCGACAATCCTCCTGTCGTCCTCGACCGAGCGGACCTACGCGTCGAAGATCGAAATGACGATGAAGACCCTCTCTGAAGAAAGCACCATGGACATTCCTGAAAACACGATTCACATGCGCCGGGAACAGGTGCTGGCCGACAACACTCTTTTCGATTCGCTTCAGTTTGAGAATTTTACCCAGCGCGAGCAGCAGTTGAAGATAGAGATGACTTTCGACGCTGATTTTATGGATATTTTTCAGGTGCGCGGCATGGTGCGCGGCTATTGTGGCCAATACTTCAAGCCGGTGATCAAGCCTGACTCCATGATTTTCGTATACCACGGACGTGACGGGATCGAGCGGACAACAGCGATTCACTTCGCACCGGAGCCCGCCGCCATCACTGATCACATGGCACTGTGGAACGTTCGGCTTCCTCCGTTCACGCGCAGCGAATTGCTTCTGCGCATCACGCCGCAGACGCGCCAGATTACCTCGCCGAATACCAGGTGCGCCGAGGAAAGCCCAAAGGAAAACGCCAAAGGTGACGGACCCGTCAGATATGAATCCCTCAATCATAGTATTTACGCGCACCTGCTTGAGCAGCGGCGCGAGGCCTTTTCCGTCTGGCAGAAGGAATCGACTTCGTTTCGGAGCAGCAATGAGGTTTTTGATCGCCTCCTGATGAACAACATCGGCGATATTCATGCCTTGCAGGTTCCGGAAGGCAATCATCACATTATCGCCGCCGGCATTCCGTGGTTCGACACCATCTTCGGAAGAGATTCCCTGATCGCTGCCTATCAGACGCTCATGCTCAATCCCCGCCTCGCCGCCGACACGCTCCGCGTGCTCGCTCACTATCAAGGCACCGCGGTCGACGACCTACGCGACGAGGATCCAGGCAAAATCCTCCATGAACATCGCTCGGGAGAGATGTCTCACCTTTGCGAAGTTCCCTTCGGCCATTATTACGGCTCTGTGGACGCAACCCCCTTTTACCTGCTTCTCTTTACATCGATGCTGGACTGGCTTGGCGACCCGGAACTCTATATCGAGCTTCTGCCCGCGGCCCAGGCCGCACTGAACTGGATCGACAAGCATGGCGATCTCGACGGCGACGGACTGATCGAATTCAAGCGTCGCTCGCCCATCGGACTCCTCAACCAGGGGTGGAAGGACTCCGGCGACGCGAATGCCTTTCCTGACGGCACGCTCGCCGAAGCGCCCATTGCGTTAATCGAAGTGCAAGGGTACGTCTACGCGGCCAAACGTCGAATGGCTACGTTAATGGAACGCCTGGGAGATTTCGAGTACGCAGGCCGTCTGAAGAGAGAGGCCGGCGAGTTGCGGGTGCGAATCGATAAGGCCTTCTGGATGCCGGACCGCCAGTATTACGCGATGGCTCTGGACAAGAACAAGAGGCAGCTTGAGGTCATCTCGTCCAATCCGGGACATCTCCTTTTCACCGGAGCGATTTCGCACGAACGCGCCGAAAATGTCGCCCAGGCCTGCATGCGCGAGGGGCTGAACAGTGGATGGGGCATACGGACCCTCTCTCAGAAGGAAAGGACCTTTAACCCGATGAGCTACCACCGCGGCTCGGTCTGGCCACACGACAATTCCCTCATTGTGCATGGCCTGGCGCACTCCGGTTTCAAGAAACGTGCTGGGCAGATTTGCAGCAATCTCTATGAGGCCGCGCTGAACTTTCGTGACTATCGGCTTCCCGAGCTGTTCTGCGGAATTCAGCGGAGGCCCTATGAAGTCCCGGTCGAATACCCGGTGTCCTGCTCGCCACAGGCATGGGCCTCCGGCAGCATGTTTCTAATGCTCTCATCACTCCTCGGACTGCAGCCGTCGGCACACTCTCGCGAGCTACAGGTGACTGACCCCTCCCTGCCGCCCTTCCTCGATTGGCTGCACCTTCGCAACCTGCGTGTCGGCAACAGCCGTGTTAGCCTCGATTTTTCCCGCCACGAGGGACGCACCTTTTGTAACGTCGTGGACGTTCAGGGCGATCCGTTGCGCGTATCCGTCAACTTCGATTCAAAAGTGAGTCCGGCACAGGCCGGTTAAAAGAACAAGTCGGCCGGTTCCCCTTATTACAGTTGGTTGAAGAGCGTGCCTTGCTGGTCAATGGCGGCAATGACCTGGATGAGCGCGGATTGCTGCGTTTCAGTAGAACTGAGCTGGCTCGCTACCTGCGCCGTGTTGGTCTGGAGCAACGTGTCTTGCGCCGACTGCAACTGAATCGATTCGCTGGAATTGTAATTGCCTGCCGCAGTCAGGCGCGCGATGGAATCATCGAGAACAACGCGCTGTTGGCTCACGTAGTTCAACGCCGTGTTCAGATTGCCGAGATCGGACACGGAGGACGCCGCGGGCGTACCACTGGAGAAGTCGGCGATCAGATCGTTCAGTGTCCCCAGAACATCAGGTCCCGCGGTGAATATCTGGTCGCCGGGGACATTGGTCTGAATATTCTGTCCGCTAGGGGTCTGAACGTAACTGACATCGTCGTCCCCATTATAGGAAACGCTTGCGGGACTCGTCGTGGTATCGATGCTGAACGGCGCCGCGCCTCCCTGGCTTCCGGCAAAGATGAATTGTCCCATATAGGAGGAATTGGCCAGCGAAAGCACCTCGTCGCGA
Source organism: Acidobacteriaceae bacterium (assembly GCA_049280995.1). Classification (GTDB taxonomy): domain Bacteria; phylum Acidobacteriota; class Terriglobia; order Terriglobales; family Acidobacteriaceae; genus Silvibacterium. The sequence goes on along the minus strand of JBAPRH010000050.1, from coordinate 76,248 downwards.
ATGCCGGTAAGCTGCATGGCGATGGCCTCCTCGTTGCTCGCGCTCAGCGTACCATTGTTGGCCTCAGTCGCAAGCGAGATGGCGGAGGTGAGCTGGCTGACAACGTTGCCGAGCGCGGAGTCGCCGACCTGGAGACGGCTTTCCACCGAGCTTGCCGTCTGAGAAAATGTGTCATCGGCGTTCAGTTGCGTGGTGAGACGGACATTTTGCCCCGCCACCGCTGGATTATCACTGAGCGAATTGACCCTAACACCCGTGGCAAGCTCTTCGGTGAGCGTCTGCTCATTGGCGGATACTTGGTTGAGCGACCCTACCAGGCCGGTAACGTAATTGGGATTCACGCGCATTTTGTTCCCTATCCTCCCGCGGTTCGATCTTCAGCTTTTTAACTCGTGTAGGCCGTTTCCACGCCCAGATTGAGAGCCGCCGCCATCACCTGGTCGAGGATGGTGAATATTTTGGAAGCCGACTCGTATGCCTGCTCAAAGGTTTCAAGCGAAGCGGCCTCTTCGTTCAGGTTTACCGAGGATAGTGAACTGACCTGATTCTGCAACTGCGAGACGGAGGCCTCCTGCGCCGCGTTCTGCGTAGAGACGCCGGAGACCAGGCTGCCAACAGTGGTCACGAAATCGGAGTAGTAGCTGGAGGGCGTGTCGCCGCCGATGATGGCCTGGTTTTGGAGGCCGGCCATGACCAGCAGATTGGCGTCGTCGGACGAGCCGGCTCCGCTGGCTGCGGCGGCGACCTGCGACGGGTCCGTGATCGCAACGGAGATTCCGGCTGCGGCCCCCGCCGCGCTGCCGGGCAGGTTGAAGATGGCCACGCCGGGGTTGCCGTTCACCTCCGAGCCGGCCTCGTTCTGCGCGTTGATCGCAGTGCCAAAGTTATAGGCCAGCGTGTCGAGCGCGCCCTGCATCTGGGGAACATCCTGATCGCGGACAGTCAGCAATCCGCCAATCTGCCCTCCTCCGGCGATGAGGCTGGAGGTGACGTCGTTCCCTTCCGAATCGAAGATGTGGAGCGAGTCGCTGACCGAAGCAGCCGAAAGCGGAAACGACTGGTTGCCACCAACCAGCAACGCTCCGTTCGAGGTGGTGATCTCGAGCCCGTTGCTGTCGGTCGGGATCTGGTGAATGCCAACGAGCTGTGACAGTTGCTGAAGGTCCTGTTGCCGCTGATCCTCGAGGGTTCCGGCATCGGAGTTGGGACTGGCGGACTGAATCTCCTCATTGAGCTGCGCAAGCGACTGCGTGAGCCCGTTGACCTGCGTGATCAGGCTGCCGGCCTGCAGGTCGAGCGAGCCCTGCTGCGCCGAAAGCTGCGAGGACGCGGCCTGGAAATCTCCAGCAAGGTCGGACGCACTGGTGAGCACCTGTTGCCGCAGCGCCGTGTCAGCGGGGCTTGATTCAAGCGAGGAGAGCGAATCGAAGAAGCTCGACATATCCTGGGCAATGCCGCTCGAGGCAGTCGCCGAGCTACCCGACTCGGCGGTGGTGGTCGGGCTGAACACCGACTCGACCTGCTGAAGTGCGGCCAGGCGGGCACTGGATGCGCTGGCAACCTGTCCCTGCTGCTGCAATGCCTGCTGGAGCACGAGATCACGTTGCGAGACGCCCCCGGTCATGGTTACGCCCATGCCATAGCTCTGGCCATTGATGGTTACGGGATCATTCTCCTCGAAGTTGGCCACCTGGCGCGTATAGCCAGGCGTATTGGCATTGGCCACATTGTTAGAAACGACATTCAGTGCGGCTTGATCGGCGTCAAGCGCGCCGGTCGCAATATTGAAGGCTGTGTTGAGCGTTGCCATTCAGGGAGAGTCCTTTCCGAGGCCCTTTAGCGCGGCCGGCTATGGGGCTGTCTTTGAGTCGCGCGGCGCAGAAAACGCAGATTACGACCCGTCGCTTCCAGCAGAGCCGCAAAGGTGTCGCGGTCTTTCAGGTATCGCGCACGACTGACAGGCGCGGCCACGGTGGGCGCAGCACTCTCAAGGCGGCGAAGCATCGAAGCGTCCGTGGTGATCAGCGCAGACAGGGCCTGATCCAGAAAGTCGTCCACCGGGATTTCAGCCGCTGGTTTCATGCTGCCTGCCTGTTCTCTATCGCGAGCGTGGCTATTCCTTGCTTCCGAGCATGTAATTGATGAGCGAGTCGGCGACATCAGTCGAACTGACGCTATAGCTGCCGTTCGCGATCGCTATCTGAATTGCCTGCACCTTTCCGGTGCGCACATCAGATAGGGAGGCTGCCTGGCTGGCGAGCAAAGCCGCGCCGCTCAGATGGGCTTCGTCGTTGCTCACAGATGCCGTCGATACTGCTGATCCTCTGGACGCTTTTCCAGAAGCCGAAACCTGCGCGTCGCCATTGATTGGCAGGATGGGTTGAAGATCATTGCGAACGTTCATGGGTTACCGTCTCCTCACTTGAGTCCATCGGCAGAAAAGACGAACACTTTAGTTATGCGCAGCAGTGCAAATTTTAGAGAATTCTTATATTTTGCCTGTGTTTAAGGAGGGCGCGGTTTTGGCCTCCGTCCTGAAATGATCCAGTATTTTTGTCGCGATCCCGAAGCCCCCACGCTCGGAGATGGCCTTGGCCATGGCTTCGGAACCAAAACTCATCAGGGCCCCGGAGCTTCCCTGATCGTCGAAGCCGTCATCTGAATCGCTCGAGCCATCAGACTTGTCCGGGGCAAAAAGAGGGTCATGCTGGAGCGGTTTCAAGAACTCCTGCATGAGGCTGGCTTCGAATTCGTGAGCCGCCGATTTGAGCTTTGGGTTGTCGGCGGACATCGGCTCCTGCCCGGTGAGCGCGCTGTGAAGGCTGCTGATATTCATGGTATTTTTCCTCGAATCGTTCGCCTGGTCCGGCAGGCTTTGCTTTACATCACCTCTAGATCGGCTTCGAGCGCCCCGGCTTGCTTCATCGCCTGAAGGATGGAAATGATGTCGCGCGCCGTGGCGCCGATCTGTTGCAGGCTCTGCACCAGATCATCGACGGTTGCGCCTTCGCGCAATTCAATCCGGTTGGCTGGCTTGTCCTGCGCCTGGATCGTTGTCTGTTTAACAACCTGCGTGGTTCCTGAAGAGAGGGCGCCGGGCTGCGAGACCTCGGTACGGCTGATGACATTGACCACCAACCCCCCGTGCAGGATGGAAACCGGCTGCAGGCGCACCTCCCCGCCAATGACAATGGTTCCGGTGCGCTCGTTGACGACCACCCTGGCCCGCGGATACACCTGCACCTCGATCGATTCGACGCGCGCCAGCAGATCCGGAATGTCATCCGTCGGCAGCGCGGTGATTTCAATGCGGCGGCTGTCCATCGCATGGGCCGCGTTGCGCCCGAGCGTCTTGTTGATCGAGGACGCTGCCAGCTCGGCGGTGCGGAAGTCCGGGTCATTGAGCAGGAGCGACAGCTTGCGCATGTGATCGAGGTCCAGCGGAACGGCGCGCTCCACGATGCCGCCCGAGGGAATGCGCCCGGTCGTCGGATCGTTGACGGTCTTACTGCTGCCGTTGGCCGCGACCGAGTAGCCGCCGAGCACAATCGGGCCCTGCGCTTGCGCGTAGATCTGGCCGTCCGGGCCGTAGAGGGGAGTCATCAGCAGCAGGCCGCCTTCAATGCTGCGCGCGTCTCCGGCCGAGGAGACGATCACGTCAATCTTGTTTCCCGGCTGCGCAAAGGGCGGCAGCGTTGCGGCGATGAATACCGCGGCCATATTCCGCACCTGGAGCGAAGAAGCGGCCTGCCCCTGCGGCAGGTTCACGCCCATACGCTCGAGCGTCGAGACCAGCGTCTGGTAGGGAAAGACGGTCTGCTGGCTGTCTCCAGTACCGTGCAGTCCGACCACAATGCCGTAGCCGATGAGCTGGTTATCGCGAATGCCCTCGACCGTCGCCACGTCCTTGATGCGAGCCAGTTGCGATGGCGGTGTGGTACCGGCATAGAGCGGCAGTGTCATTGCCAAAATGGCGAAGTAAGCGAGGGCGGAAACAGATCGAACCACAGGAAATCCTTCAGAAAATCAGAAGCTTTTCGAGGAACCGCACCACCACGTTCTGGCGATAGGTGTAGTCATTGATGATGCCTTTGCCCACGACTTCCAGCTCGAGGTTCGAGATGTTGGTTGAGAGCACCTGGTTTTGCGCGTTGATGTCGGCGGGCCGGACGAGACCGCGCAGACGAATCAGTTCCGTCTGCTGGTTAAACGAGACCTGGCGCACGGCCTGAATCACCAGCATGCCATTGGGAAGAACGTCCTCGACTTCGCCGCCAAGCGTGGTGGTAAGGCTGGAGTCGGTGACGCTCTGCCCCTGCGCATTCAGCCCCGAACTGGAGGCCTGGTTCAGCAGGTTGTTGAGGGCGTTGCCCGCGCTCAGTTTTCCGAGCAGCGCGGAGACCTGCGAGCTGGCGTTCGACGAGCGCGAGTCCTTCACCGTTCCATCGGTCGATGCGGAAAGAGCCTCGACCACCACCACCGAGATCGGGTCATGTAAGTGCGTCGCCTTGACGTCGGTGCTCAGGCGGGTCAACAGGCCATCATCGACCCAGATCGATCCCGGCGTGCGTACCTCCGCTGCGCTTTCGGCGCGCACCCGCGCAATATAGGCGTTCAGCGCCGCGTCGGGCGGGCTCGTCTTGGGCACGGACTTCTTCTTCCCAGCACTGGCCGGCCCGGCGAAAAGCAGGATTGCCAGCAGGCACGCCGCTGACGCTGCGAAGCGCTTCATGGCTTCCCCCACGAAAGCCTGGCTATCGTGGCCAGTTCAACCGAATGTGGACCGCGCACGATGCCGGTTACAAATCGTCCGCTTGGCCTCAGGCGCACCCGGATTATCTGGCCGGATAACGCAGTCTGCAACGCAGTTCCCGTGAGCATAATACTGGCGGACGCGTCAGGCGCGTTTGAGACCTCGACGGCCGCCCCCGCCTTAATGCTGATGGGTGCTGCCGACGGGCGATTCGCACGACCGCGACTTGCAGCTTCGTGGCCCGTGCCTTGCACGTTGTGGGCTCCAGTTCCGGCCGCACGATGCACACTTGTGGGAGCAAGCCCGATTCGGGCCGGAGCATCAGGGTGCTGACAATCCACCAGGACTTCCCAGTCCCTGTGCAGCGAAGAGTCGTAGATATAGTGGGCGACTTTCCAGTGCGCTTGTGGGGCCTCCGCTCCGCGCACATCTCGGCAGACAGACGCATGCGCGGGAAGAGAGACAAGCCCAACGGCGAGAAAGAGAATGATGAGTAGGCGCACGTTACTTCACCATGTTGTTAACTTCGCTATACATGTCATTGGCGGCGGTAATGACCTTGGAGTTGCTCTCATACGCCCGCTGGGCGAGCACCATCTGCACGAATGCGCCCACCACGTCCACATTGGAATTTTCAAGGTAGCCTTGCTGCAACGTGCCCAGCCCTTCCGGCCCTCCGGGATTGCCGAGCACGGCGTCGCCGGAGGAGAGCGTTGCCGTATAGAGGTTTGATCCCATGCTGTTGAGGCCGCCCGGATTGACGAAAGTTGCAAGCTGAATCTGACCAAGCTGCTGCGGGTTCTGCTGTCCGGGAACGGTGGCGTTCACCATCCCGTACTGGGTGATGGTGACGTCGGTCGCGTTTGGAGGAAGGGTGATAGCCGGAATCAGCTGATCTCCCTGCGTATCGACCAGCGTTCCCTGGTTATTGCGGTAAAAGTTCCCCGCACGCGTGTAGGCGATGGTTCCGTCCGGGCGCTGCACCTGAAAGAAGCCTTTGCCCTGAATCGCGAGGTCGGTGGGATTGTTGGTCTGGTTCATGTCACCTTGCGTCATGATGATTTCGCTTGCCGCGGATTTAGTACCCAAGCCAATTTGCAATCCCGCGGAAACCGTCTGGTCACTTTCCGCCGCGCCCGGTGTCACCAGGTTCTGGTAGATCATGTCCTGAAACTGCAAGACCCGCTGGCGGAAGCCGACCGTCGAAGAGTTGGCAAGATTGTTGGCAATCGTATCGAGGTTTGCCTGCTGTGCGCTCATGCCGCTGGCGGCTGTGTAGAGGGCTCGAATCATGGGTATCTCTCTCCTTGGAACTTCTAAACTTTGGGCAACTGCTCGCAGGCCGTCTTATCGAGGTCGTTATCAAAGAGCACCAGCGCCTTCTGCATCATCTCCGCCTGGCGCTGTGCGAGGATCAGTTGCATGGTCCCCTGAATCACGTCCTGGTTGGAGCCTTCGAGTGCGCCCTGATGCAGGGACGCGCCCGTCGCAATCTGCGGCTTGGCGCCGTTCACGGGCGCGAAACGGTTGGCACCCTCAGGCGTGATGGAGGTGGCCGACGGAAAAGTGAAGACGCCGATGTTGCCGGCCACCGCTCCGTCCACGGAAACGGCGCCGTCGGAGCCGATGGAGACGTTTCCGGTGGGAATAAGAATCGGCTTGTTCTTCGCGTCCAGTACCGGCTCGCCCTCGGCAGTAATGAGCATTCCGTCGCGAGCTCGCTGGAAGCTGCCGTCGCGGGTGTACCGAATGCCGTTTTTCGCCCTGATGGCGAAAAAGCCTAGTCCTTCAATGGCCACGTCGAGAGGATTGCCAGTTGTGGTGAGCTCGCCCTGGCCTAGATCGAGCTGGTTGCCGCCGAGCACGCCAAAGTTGTTTACTGTGCTGTCAAGCTGATCACCAAGCGCGCCAGGACCCATGAGCGCGGAGCGAAAATATTCCCGCTCGGCGCGAAACCCCTGCGTCCCCGCATTCGCCAGATTGCTTGCCGCGGCATCAAGCGCCTCGGAGCGCGCCAGCCAACCGGAAAATGCCGCATAAAAACCGCTGCTCACTGTCCTGTCTCCTTCTAGCTGGGGAAGAAGCAAGACGCGAGCCAAAGCTAAGAGTCGGAGATTAGGGCGTACTCAGGATTGGCCTGAACAGGCCCGGAGGAGTTGCTACTGCATAGGCTCGCAAACCAGAGTGAAGGAGAAGGTGAGAGCTTCAAAGCGGTAGTAGCGCTCAATGCGGAACTCGGGCCGCTGGGTGTGAAGCTGGTAATTGCTTCCGGTGACGACGGTAGGCGTCGATAGCATGCAACTGGAGACGAGATCGGTGAGCTTTCCCTTCCATGCCCCGGCGACCATGTTGCATATCTCGCCGGTGGCGTCCTTGACCATGTCATCGAGCGATTCCACCTCGATGCCGGTAAGGGCTCCGGCCCTGCGCATGGCCGCCGACTCTCCGCTGCGCAGCACACAGGTCCCACTCAGCGGTCCGGCGAGTCCGATGACCGCGGAGATGGTTTCGGCCTCGTCGATGGGGTAATCCTCGACTGAAGCGCAGTGGATGCCCATCATCAGATTGAAGACCTCGTCCACAGCCTCATCCATCGATCGTCCATAGACGCTCGCTGCATCCACCTGCTTTACTGCTGACCCCATAAATCATTCTCCTGATGCGTTGCTCAAGAAGCTTTCCGCCTTAAACGCTCCTAGGCCCCCAGCAGCGGAAGAAGACGGTCTTTTACCTGCTCGGCGGTGAACGGCTTGCGTATGTAGCCTTGCGCGCCCGCGAGAATCGCTTCGCGCACGTGCTCTTCGCTGCTTTCCGTCGTGATCATGACGACCGGTATATCCGACGTGAGATCCTGCGCCCGCAGTTGGCGCAGGAATTCCAGCCCGTCCATGACAGGCATATTGATATCGGACAGGATCAGATCAACCGTATGCTCGCGCAGCACATCGAGCGCCTCGACACCGCTCGAGGCTTCGAACACATTGGCGATAGACAGGCCCGCCTGGCGGAGGGCCCGTTCGACAATCTTGCGCATCACAGAGGAGTCATCCACAATCAGCGCGGAAATTTCACTCATTCCAGATTCTCCCTCGCATCAGCTTAATCGGCAGATTGCAGGGGATCTTCAGCAGGAGGCGGATGCGCCCCGCGCAGCGGCAATCATCGCAGATTGGTTTTAGCCGTGGATGCTGGAGGCGCGCCCTGGCTCCCTACCCGAACTGGACCACCGAGCCGATTGCGTCTTCCACCCCTCCGCCTTGAACAAGGCCTGGAGTATCCGGCCTGCTCCATAGTCGTAGCCAGAAGAGATTGCGAATACGAACCAGCCGCGACTCGCCCGGTTTCTCCCTTTCAATGTGTTTTGTAAAAGCGTCGGCGAGCAGATCGAGACTACCCGCCTCAATCATCCGCGCACGCGGGAAATGGCTCTGCAGGGCACGTTCCTGCGCCTGTCGAAATTCCGACGCGCCCAACAAGCCGCTTTCGACCCTCAGGCGCGTGATGCGTTCCACCGCAAGCGCAATGCTGTGATCGATGCGGTCTTCGAAAGCCAGGTACAGGACGCCTGAAGCGGTGAGCCGCAAAGGCACAAAGCCGAAGCCCTCGGAAAGAAGGCGCGGAACCACCGTGACCGGGAAGGCGTCGCTGTGTTTCTCCAGAGAAAAAACAGGGCAGCTCCATTGAATCCCCAGGGCCTGTGCCAGGCGCGACTCGTTGAGCCCTCGATTGGCCACTAGCCACTCACCCAGCCGCATCGGGCTGCCGGCGCGCTGGGACTCAAGCGCCTGCCTGAGCTCATCGTGCGTGATCCATCCCTGCGTCAGAAGCACAAGGCCAATGGGGATGCGATGGCGATGCGCGGTTGCCGGATTCGCCTCAGCCATTTCGCGGCGGAGCAGGTCCCCAACCCGCGCCCGAGTGCAGGCAGGGCTGCAAAGCCATCCGCTCTCGACGACGGGGACTCGCCGCTTGCGCCACAGGTGCAGCCATCCACTTGCGCAACGCGGATTAGCGCAGGCTGGAAAGGTGCGTGCGCCACGGCGGATGGCAGAAGCCTCGATTGCTGGAGCGATTTGCAGATTCAGAACAGGCATCGGATGCTCTCCAGGCATTTCTTCGGCTCGGCAACTTCAAGCACGCGTAGGCCGAAGGTGCCGTTCACCAGCACCACCTCGCCGCGTGCGACTATCTTGTCACCCACCAGCAGATCGACAGGATCGGAAACATGGCGGTCAAGTTCGACAACGTCCCCCGCCCCCAGATCGAGCACCTCGCTCAGAGGCATTTCGCGCGAGCCAAACCGGAGCGATGCCTCAAGCTCGACATCGAGCAAGAGATCGATTCCGCCCGGCGCAATTCTGGCCGAATTGACCGGCGACGAAACGGACCGGGATGGCGCTCTTTGAGCGACAGGTTCGATGAGCTTGATTTCGTCCGTAATTGCCAGCGGCACTCTGATTTCGCCTGAGCGTAGTTCATAATCCTCAGACGGAAGGCCCGTAGGCACAGCAGCATCCTCGACGGAGATGGCGATCGAAGCGGCATGGGCCGGATCAAGGGACTGTGTTGCGGAGGCTGCCGTCTGCCGGAGGATGCCACGCCAGAGCTCGAGATCGCGCTCGACGTCTTCATCGCCGGCAGTGATATGAGAGGCGACAAGCAATGCATGGAGCGCGGCACGGTCAACGCTGACCAGGAATCGCCCGGGAAATGCGGTGCCGAGTGTGATAGCCAGGGTCGCGGCGGTCTCCGGCTGGGGAAGCCCCGCCGATGGCAGCAACTCCATCTCGACGGACAATTCGCGCCCCAATACTTTAGGGGTCTCGGCCAGCCACCCGGTCAGAAAAGATTTCATTTGCTCCCTCTCGTGGATTCCATCGCTTGGCTCATCCTGTTCTCCTGTTTCGTGGTTATTGCATAAGCGCTGCGAGATGCGCCCCGCGATGATCGCCGCAACCCACGGGCGACGCGGCAAAAAGTGGAACCCCGGCAACATGTAGTTCGGCAGACTGGCGCGACGACAGCTTGAGGCGCAGGACCGAACCCGGCTGCAAGGCTTCGATCTCGCGAGCGGCGATGCGCGTTGGGGGCATTTGCAGCGCCGCGCCCACCATCGCCTTGCCGGCGCGTTCAAAAATCCTCTGCCGGGTTTCCGGTGCATGCCGTTTCTGGCGCGTCCAGTCGCCCACCAGGCGATGAAGGACGGTATTCGAGACAACCGCCGGAAACGCTAGATTCAACAGACCGCTGGTTCCGGGCATACGTATCTCAAAACTCAGGCAGAGTGTCTTCTCTGAAACCGGCATCAGCCGCGCAATCTGCGTCTGCATCTGGCGCTGCTCAAAATGAAAGCTCAGCCCCACCTGCTGCCAGGCCGTGCTGAGTTCCCTGCAGATGGCCTCGGCAACGCTAGCCAGGATGGATTCTTCGATGTCGGTCAACTCCCGCAGTTCACCCGGTGTGCCCACGCCGCCGAGCAGCAGGTCAATCATCGCCGGAGCCGGAGCGAGGTCCATTTGCAGGACCGAGATGGCCCGCAAGGGCTCCAGCCGCACTGAACAGACATAGGAGAGTTCCGGGATACGAAGCATGTATTCGTTGAAGGGCATCTGCTCGGCGGAAACCAGGTTGACCTCGAAGCTGCTGCGCAGCCAGGCTCCGAGATTGTGCGTAAGATTCCGCGCGAAGATGTCATTCAGCAGGCTGATGGCCCGCATCTGCTCGTTGCTTATTTGGCCGGAACGGGCGAAGCTGTATGGTTGCACTTTGGCCCGGCTACTATTGGCGGTGGTACTTTTTTTAGCGCGAGCCGCTTGAAAGAGAGCGTCGATTTCGTCCTGCTTGAGTGTCTTCTCCATAGTCTCCCCTCGCCCCTTCTACCGTCCGGCCGGATACTTTCGCTCGCGACGAGTATTTTCTGAATGCTCCGGCATTGAAGAGCCGAGCAGCGATCGCAGGTGCAGGACCGCCGAAGCGTGAATTTGGGAGACGCGCGACTCGACCACGCCCAGGGTGAGGCCGATCTCCTTCATTGTCATCTCTTCGTAGTAGTAGAGGGTCATCACCAGCCGTTCGCGCTCCGCAAGCTGATCAACAGCAGACGCAAGGCGGGTCTGCATCTCACTTTTGAGACAGCAGAAGAGCGGGTTTTCCTCCGGCTTATTTGGAATGTAGGCCAGCTCTTCTTCGCCTGAATCTTCAGAATGTTCGACGTTCAAGGTCCCTATCTCAAGGCCCTTCAACTCGCCGAGTAACTGCTGATATTCGCCGAGCCCCATGCCTAGTTCGGCGGCAATCTCCGGCTCTGACGGCGCACGGCCCGAACGCGCGGTGAGCGCGCGGACGGCCTCTTCGATGGCGCGACCCTTGCGACGCAGGTCTCGCGGGCTCCAGTCCAGCGTGCGCAGGCTGTCGAGGATGGCTCCCCGAATGCGAAACTGCGCATAGCTGCGGAATTGCACTTTTTTCCCTGGATCAAACTTGCGGAACGCGTCGATAAGTCCCAGCACTCCGGCGGATACCAGATCGTCGATTTCGACGTGCTGCGGCAACCGCTCATGGATGCGCCGTGCAAGATACCGCACGATCGGAAGGTGCTCCATCATGAGCCGCTCCTGCTCGGGGGTCATCTCTTCGCTCATCTCCCGCCTCCCATAAACCGCGCTGGCCGCTGTGGCCGTCTCCACGGCCGTAGCCGGCAGGGGCATCGGCGGCAGGTTCGCACCTGAATTCTTAATTCCCTGATTTTTGGTCCCCGGATTCTTAGCCTCTGGATTTCCAGCAAACGCCTCGATTACCTCCCGGCCATGACTTGCTTCGCGGCGAATTTCTATGTCCTGCATATTGCGCCCCTTTCCCCCACCCGTTCTTCCTTCTCTTGCCGCTCCTCCTCGAACTTTTCGTAGATTCAACGAATGACACCTGCCGGACGAAGATGGATATCCGGCGGAATTTCCGCCGGCGCAATGACCGTAACCCGGGGAAGGATGGGTTCAAGCCAACGGCGCAGGTGATACCGGGCCGGACTCTGACAAAGAAGCACGGGAGAGGCCGAAGAAACATGCGGCCCGATTAGCTGCTTCAAAGAATCGGTGAGACGGTGCAGCAGAGGCGCGGTCTGCGCGCGTCCATCGTTCAGAAGGCGCACCGGGTTTTCTGGCTGGAAGGTGGAGACGATCTCCTCCTCAACTGCCGGGTCGAGCATCCACACGCGGAGGCTTCCGTCGGGATCGAGCAGAGGCTGCAACACGCGGCGGCCCAGCGCCTGACGAGCAGCCTCGACCAGTTGCGGCAGGCCTTTGACGTTCGCGGCTTTTTCGACCAGGGCTTCGAGAATCGTGCCAAGATCGCGTATCGACACCTGCTCGCGCAGCAACTGCTGCAAAACCCGCTGGACTTCCCCAAGCGTGAGGAGTTTGGGCACGAGTTCCTCAACCAGCTTGGGATGAGTGTCGTTGAGCGAGTCGAGCAGCCGCTTGGTTTCGGCGCGGCCCAATAATTCGTACGCGTGTTGCCGAATCATTTCGGCAACATGGGTACTGATGGCGGTCACGGTATCGACGACCGAATACCCCGCGGCCGTGGCCTGGTCTTCGAGCGCCGGCGCTATCCAGCGCGCGGCAACGCCGAAGGCCGGCTCGCGCGTCTCCTTCCCGGGCAAGGGGTGGGTCGTCGCTTCGGCACTGACCGCAAGAAGAGAGTTGCCCTCCGTCTGCCAGCGCCCGATTTCAAGGCCGCGCACTGAAAAGACATATTCGCGCGGCTTCAGGCGCAGGTTATCGGAAATATGAATTGGAGGCACCAGAAATCCCAACTCGCCGGCCAGGTGGCGACGGAGCGTGCGCACGCGTGCCAAGATCTGCCCACCCTGCTTTTCATCGACCAGGGGGATTAACTGGAAGCCGATTTCAAGGCTGAGGTCATCCATCTTGAGTAAGCCCGCCAGGCTTTCTGCCTGAGTCTTGTCGGCGGATTTCTGCGCCGCTTCCTTCGTCGTTGGCGGTATGGCCGTGGCTTTGCTGATGCGTTTTCCGAGCCATGCGAGCGAAATCGCCAGCAGGAGAAAGATGACCTTCGGCAAGCCGGGGACCAGGCACAGCGCAGCCATGACTCCGCTGGCGACGTAAAGTGTGGTTCCCTTGCGGAACAACTGCGCCCCCAGCTCTGTGCTGAGAGAGCCGGAGGAGGAAGCGCGCGTGAGCACGATGCCTCCCGCGACCGACACCAGCAGGGACGGTATCATGGTTACAAGGCCGTCGCCTACCGTCAGGATGGTGTAGGTGCGAACGGCCTCACCCAACGCGACACCCTGCTGGATGGTTCCGATGAGCAGACCGGCAACGATGTTGATGGCCGTGATGAGGATGGTCGCGAGCGCGTCCCTCTGACTGAAGCGAGCCGCACCGTCCATTGCGCCGTAGAACTCGGCCTCCTGCGCGATCCCCTGGCGGCGCTTGCGCGCCGTGGCCTCGTCGATCAGTCCAGCATTCATATCGGCGTCGATGGCCATCTGCTTGCCTGGCAGAGCATCGAGAGTGAAGCGCGCGGTCACTTCGGCAGTGCGTACGGCCCCGTGGCTCACCACGAGAAACTGGATGGCGATGAGGGCGAGGAAGAGCACGAAGCCGACAACATAATTGCCGCCGACCACAAACTGCCCGAATGCCTCAATGACCTTTCCCGCCGCTGCCGTGCCCTCACTGCCGTGAAGCAGGATGCGCCGGCTGGAAGCGATGTTGAGCGAGAGACGGAACAGGGTGAGCAGCAGAAGCAGAGTGGGAAAGACAGACAGATCGACAGCCTTCCTCACCTGTACGGCGGAGAGGAAGACGAGTACCGCAGCGGCCATCGAGCAGGCCAGCAGCACATCCATAAGAAAGGCCGGAACCGGCACCAGCATCACGAACATCACCCCGATGGCCCCGATGGGCAGTGCCAGATCCTTGAAGTGGCGCAACAGACCGCTTCCCCGGCCTTGGGTGGCGGGAACATACTCCGCTGTCCGGACTGCTTTCAGCGAAGGCGAGGCCGCCGCGCCCAAGGCATCTCCCTGGGCAACAGAGCGGACGGCGGCTGCGGGCGCCGCGCTTTCAGCTGGGGACGGCAAAACGGGTGCGGCTGGTGTCATGGCTTTTCCTTACTTGTGGAGAAACTTGTGGGTTTGCCTGGAAGGGTCGCCATCGCCAACGGCCTCCGTGGCGCAGTTTTTTGGCTTCACCGCTTTCTGGCGCGCCTGTTCCCGGCGCACGCGCTCCTCAACCTGCTGGCGGTAGAGATACGCGAGGATGGCGGCGACGGCGGAGTAGAGATCGAAGGGGATGCTGCGGCCCTCCTCTACGTGGCGGTAGAGCGAGCGAGCGAGCGGTGGGTTTTCGACAATAGGGACCCCGGCCCAGCGCGCATCGCTCTTGATCTGCTCGGCAAGAATGTCGCGGCCCTTGGCCAGCACGCGGGGCGGCTCCATGGTTTCAAAATCAAAGCTGAGGGCGACGGCATAGTGAGTCGGGTTGGTAATGACGACCGAAGCTCGGCTTACATCGGCTTTCATATGGCGACGGCGCATCTGGCGACGCAACGAGCGAATCTTCCCACGAATCTGCGGATTGCCTTCGGTCTGCTTGTACTCTTCGCGCAACTCCTGGTGCGACATTTTCAGGCGGCTTTCCCAGCTCCGCCACTCAACCAGGTAATCGACCGCCGACCATGCGAAAAGAATGAACGACGTATCGAGCAGGATGCTGTAGACCGTTCCAAATGTGATGGGAAGCCACTCCACGCTCAAGGGCGGAATCAGCGACTGATCCTGAATCTTGCGGACAGCAAGCACAAGCAGAACGGCCGCGGGAATGAGCGATTTAGCAACATGGGTGAAACTGCGAAGAGAAAACAGGCTCTTGAGATTGGCGGCCGGGTTGATGCGCTCCCACTTCGGCTGGAGCGCATCGGCCTGAAAGTGCACGCCGCCGCCCTGCGCGAAGCTCGCAAGCAGCGCGGCTCCGGCGACAAACGCGAACAGCAGCAGCAGGGGCGAGAGCAGCACCGCCATCGCATGGCGCATCGCCATCATGGTTTGAGGCGCGCGATCGTCCGTCCACGCCTGCGGCATTCCCAGGCCGAGAAATGTCTGGTAAACAGCGGCCCAGCTCCCCGACCATTTTTCCGTAAGCTGGCCGAGCGCCAGGACGCCGGCAAGGGTTCCGGACGCACCGATTAATTCGCGGCTGTGGACACGGTCTCCTTTTTCCTGAGCCTGCTGACGCTTTCGCGGCGTCGCCTTTTCTGTGCGATCTTCGCTCATCCGGCTGCCACCGCATGACGCAGCACATGCTCCGCGCCGTCAAGCAAAAGAGAAAACCGCGACTCAAGGAAGCGCGGCCACAGGGCGAGCGAGCCGATAAGCACGATGTATCCCAGCATCGTCTTGGCCGGGACCGCGATCATCATGACCGGCAACTGCGGTGATAGTTTGCCGAGAACGGAAACGACCACCTCGACCAGAAGTGTCGAAGCCACCACCGGTGCGGCCAGTTGCAGTCCCGCAAAAAAGACCCCGCTCATCGCTATGACCAGCGAAAGGCCGCTCTGGGCGTTGATAACGACGGTGCCCACGGGCGCGTCGCGGAAGCTGCGCATGAAAGCCAGCAGGATCGTGCGATCCAGCCCCGCTCCGAACAGAACCAGCGTGCCCAGCAGGGTGAACATCTGGGCAATCAGGGGCGTCTCAATCTGAGTGTTGGGGTCAAGCAGATTCACCAGCGAAAAGCTGAATTGAAACCCCAGCAACTGGCCGGCGAAGTACAGTATCTCGTTCAGCAGGCTCAGCGACAGGCCCAGAATGAGTCCGACGCCCAGCTCTCCCAGCACCGCCATCACCCCGAGATCGGCATGCGCCATGGGCAGGGCCGCGGCCATCGGCGCCAGCAGATACGAGACGGCAAGCACGAAGCCCACCTTGATGCGCGCCGGGATGGCTCCCGAGGAAAAGATGGGCGCGAAGACCATGATGCCGCTGACCCGGACCATGACCAGCACCATGGCGGAGAGAAAGTGCGGCCAGTCGGTATCTCCCTTGAGATGCCCGGCGATAGTTTGAACGAGCGGCGCAGCCAGCATGGACTAACCCAGGTAGCGATGAAAGTTGGTAAACAGCAGAACGGTGTAAGTCACCAGCCGCTGCGCGAACCATGGCAGTGCCACTAATGCCATGGCAACCACGATCAGCAGGCGCGGCACTGTGGTCAGGGTCTGCTCCTGAAGCGAGGTCAACGTTTGAAAGAAGCTCAGGATAAAGCTAGTGAGGCTGGCTGCGATCAGCAGCGGTGCGCTGACAATCAACGCCTCGCGCAGCATCCCTCGCATCAGTTCAACCGCCTGGTCAGTTCCCATACGTTCCTTTCCGGCTTAAAAGCTCTTCAACAGCGACCCGGCCAGCAGATGCCAACCGTCGGCCATGACGAATAACAAAATCTTGAGCGGCGTCGAGATCACGACTGGCGGCAACTGGTACATGCCGATGGAAGTGGTAATCGAAGCCACAGCCATGTCCACGAGCATGAAGGGCAGAAACAGTACCGCTCCGATCTCAAAGCCGGCCTTCAGCTCGGAAAGCATATAGGCCGGAACGACGACCCGCAGCGGCAGGTCTTCAGGTTTCGCCGGGCGCGGAAGCATCGCCGCCGAGGTGAACAGCGCGAGGTCCTTCTCGCGCGCGTAATGCAGCATGTAGAGCTTTGGCGGGCCGGCTCCGCGCTCGATGGCCTCCCATCCTGAAATCTTGCCCTGCTGAAACGGCTCGACCGCCTGGTGCTGAACCTGGAGAAGCACGGGCTGCATGAGAAACCACGTCATCATGAGGCCCAGGCCCATCAACACCTGGTTGCTGGGCGCAGTCTGCGTTCCCAACGCCTGGCGAAGAAAATGAAAGACCACCAGCAGCCTCACCATCGGCGTCATGGAGAGAATGATGGCAGGCAATAGCGTCATCAGCGTCAGGGTAAAGACGATGGTCCACGGAATCGAGTCGTTGTTTCCGGCATGGACGCTGAATCCCCGCAGCGGAAGCAATCCGGGTGTGGCGATCGCCAGTAGAATACTCATGCTTCATGCTCCCTGCGGCGGCGCGCAGGCTTCGGCGGAGCAATCTCCGCGAGCTTCGGCGAAGCAATTTCGACGATCGGCCCTACGGCATCGCCCGCCGCCGCTACTAGAAAATGCTGGCCGTAGCAGCGCACAACAAAGAGCGATTTTTTAGGGCCGATCGTGACCCTCTCCTCAACGGCAAGCGCGCGCTCGGCGGAACCGGCGGCAGGCGCGACACGCCTGAGCAGCCACCGCACCAAATTGCGAACATATTTTGCCAGAGGCGGCACTTCGGCGAAATTCGGCAGGCGGGCGGCCATGATTTTTGCGAACATCTTTTCCCCTGTTCTTGTGATTGCTTTTCTTTACCCGAGGCGCGTTACTCGCACGGCCAGTTTCCGATCAATGACTTCAAATTCGCTCCACACCAGTTGCACGCCTCCGCACCAGACGGGCACGTCATCGGAGTGAGTCCAACGGCTCTCAAGCACCGCGCCTTTTTCAAGGGCAAGCAGGTCCTGAACGCGGAACGATGGGATTGGAACGGTGACGTCGAGTTGCATCGGCAGCCCGGCCAAAGGCGACGCCTCCGATAGGAGCTTCGGAGCCGGATTCCGCGCGGCGTCGGCTGCGTTCGCTTCGCCGGGCAGCAGGAGAGCGGAGCTGGCGTTCGTCGCCGGCTCTGTTTTGCTGTCGGAGGATGGGCTGGATACTGTTTCGTCGGACATGATGCCCGAGATGGTGCAGTTGAGTGACCGAAATTGGGTCACAAAAAATTAGAACAATTTAAGAATAGAAGCCGGAGGCAGCTTCGTGCCAACCCCCGGCCCAGTTGCCTAGTGAATCATGTTGATGGTGTCCTGGGAGACAGTGTCGAAGGTGGTGATGGCCTTCGAGCTGGCCTCATAAGCCTGCTGCGCGATGATCAGATTCGAAAATTCACTGGATATGTTGACGTTTGACGCCTCCAGCGCTGAGTCCTGAATCATCCCCAGACCACCTGTTCCCGCCACGCCGATGCTGGCCGCGCCGGAAGCCAGTGTCGTTTGATAGAGATTGCCCCCCTCAACACTGAGCCCCTCCGGATTCACCACATTGGCCAGCGCCAATTGGCCTACTGGAGAGGTCTGGCCGTTGCTGAATTTCGCTGAGATCAAACCGCTGTTGTCCACCGTAAAGCCCTCATATTCGCCACTGGTGTAGCCGTCCTGGTTATAGCTGGCGACGGCATCCGAGGTGGAGGCGAACTGGGTAATGGTCGGCTGGTTGTTCGATCCATAGAGATTCCAGTTGAAGGTCATGTTGCTGGCCCCGTCGGCCATGCCCGTAAAACTGACGCCAGCGATATTGGCGGCGGGCGAGGTGAGATTGCCGTTCGAATCAAAGGTCAGCGCGCCGGTCAGATTGGTTCCACCGGTGGCGGTGCCAGCGGGAAGAGCAATGCTGTAATTCCAGGCATTAGTCCCGGTGTTGGTGTAGGTCACGGTGGCGTTATAGCTCTGACCCAGCGAATCGTAGAGCTGGATCTGTCCTGAAGCCACGGTGCCTACCGGAGCCATCGAGTCGAGATTTCCGGTAATCGACAGGTTCTGGGTGGCCGCGGGCTGTTGCGCGCTCCCAACCGGGAGCTGGATCGGGGCCAGCGGCGCATTGGTATTGACCACTCCGCCAATCACGGGAAAGCCCATCAAATTCAAACCTCCCTGCGTCGTCAAATTGCCAGCCGGGCTCATGGTGAAGCTGCCGTCACGGGTGTACTCGGCGGTCTGGCCGTCCTGAACGACAAAGAACCCGGCGCCCGTGGTGCCTCCTATGGCCATGTCGGAAGCGTTCCCGGTGGAGTTGATACTGCCTTCAGTAAAGTCGGTGCTGGTTGCGGCTACCTGCGAGCCGGCCCCGACTTCAAGCGGATCGCCGGACCCGGAGGAACCGATCTGCTGGTAGAACAAGTCGCTGAAGCTCGCACTCTGGCTTTTGAAGGCCGTCGTGTTCATGTTTGCCAGGTTGTTGGCGATGGTGTTGAGCGCCGTCGTCGACGACTCAAGCCCGGTCAGTGGAATGGAAAACGAGGACATAACTCTCCTTGAGGTACTGAGTTTTGAAATCGAGAAGTATTGGAACTCCCTGTTCTGGACTGCATTCTTCTATTTCGTTTGCGCTCTGAGCCCCGCGGCGAACTGCGCGAAGGCGCCAGCCTGTCCGCCCGCGTCCGCGTGGTTCGGGCTGTGCGCCAATGCCGTCGCGACCGCTTCGGCCGCAGTAGTTTTACCGCCCGCGGAGGCGCTCAGGTTGCCCACCGAGACCGCAGCTGGGCTCTGGGCAGAGACCGCATCCGGCGTTGCGCTCTGCGACACCTGCGCGGATGCGCCCGTAGATGAGAGATCTCCGTCGATCGCCTGGTTCATCTGCGTCAACTCCTGCAGCACGCCATTGCTCGCGCCGGTCAGCGTCGGTCCGCCGTCAAGCGTCTGGTTCATCTGGATCTGCTGCTGCAGGCTATTGACCTGCACAAGCTGGTCCACGTACTCGTTGGGATCGGTGTTGGCCGTCGGGTCCTGGTTCTGAAGCTCAGTCACCAGCAACTGGAGAAAATCATTCGCTGTGATGGTCGCCGCGGAGGTCCCCGGGTTGGAGGATGAAGTGGAGGACGGGCTTGTGGCGTCCGTCTGCACGCCGGAGGCCAGCGCGGTGGGCGACTGAAACGGCAATGTTACGTCGGGAGGGTTTGCAATTTGCATATTTTCCTTTCTGTTCCTGCTGCTTGATTCGAATCTTCGTGCCAGCCTTCGCACGCTCAGGCGCGAACGCTGATATAAGAGAGGGGCCGAAGCGTGGGGCCTTCATCTCCCACTCGTATTCCGGCTTCGATCCCCGGCCCCGCTCTGAGCCTCGCCGGCGAGATCCCGGTATATCGTGAGGAGCCGTTCTCGCCGCCTGGGTTTCCTGAACCGGAGTGCTGCGCGTTCGCTCCGCTGTTCCCGGAACCGTAGTTGGCTCCACTCCCGCCAGTGAAGCCGCCTCCCGACGTCTCGTGATGCACAATCAGCGTACCCACCCTCACATCGCGTTGCTCAAGGTATTGGGCCATCGCCGGTAATTGTGCCGCCAGAGACGCATGGGTCTGGCCGGAAGCCGTGACCAACAGCGCGTCCAGGTGGCCTGCCGTGTTCTGCGTTTGGATCTCCACCCAGCCCAGGTCCGGGTCGTGGACCCCAACCGCCATGTGCTGCGCACCGGAATGAAGAACGACCAGCGCGGAACCCTGATCGATCCTGTCATAGGGATTAGGGAGATTGGAAAGATTAGGAGAGTCGTTTCCCGAAACACCGGCCGTTGCCGCGACGCTCGGAGTTGCGCCTGTGGACACGGCCGCGTCGCCTAAATGGGGCGGGGGCGATCCAAATGAAGCCGTAGCTATAGCCGCACCGGCAGCCACCTTTTTCGGAGTGGAGGAATCCGCACGTGGAGCCCCTGAAGAGAATGCGTTGGATGAACTCACGCTATCCGAGGAAGTCGCTACTGTTTTTTCGCTGCTCCCGACCAGCGGTTCTGGCTGGAGATTGGAAGGCACAGCCTGGCTGCCGGCGTCAGTGCCTGAACGTAGGACGAGAGGCGTAGATGCCGCGCCGACCCTCTGTGACGGAACAGCTTTGCCCCCTTTATCCGGGGTGACGGGTGCAGCCGTCGGTTGGCTCTTACCCTGCATCAGAACGGCAATCTGTTCTGGAGCAGGTTGCAAAACCGGAGGCACAGAAGCAGCCGGCAAAGTCACGGACATCGGCGATTGTTCCGGCACCGGAAGTGGCGCAGCCATTTTGACATTCTGCTGATCGCCGTCGCCCGGCTTTTTTGGCTTGTTGGGCGACTGGAGTGCCTTCGCGGAAAGCGAAGAAGCCGGATCCGTCGATTTGCCGGACACCTCGGAAGGCTTCTCAGCCGAAACCGAGAGATCCGGGTCCGAAGCGCTGCAGTCGATGTGAGTGGCTCCGTCATGACTGGCTGGTCCGGCGTGTAATAAGCTCTGCAACTGGGCGTGCAGGAGCGACTTCAGCGAGCCGGGAAGAGCTGCCGTACGGGAGTCAGCCTCGATTGGAAGTGCCTCGGGTTGGTCGAGAAGGCCCGTCGTTCGCGGCTCCGCCGACGCAGTTGGATCAGATGTTCCCTCACCCTCGGCGACCGCGGAGGCAGCCTTCCCCGCGGTTGCGCCCTCCGCGGAGACTGAAGGCTGAATCGGGCCGGTCTGCTCACGGAACAGTTTGCCGAATTCCGGACGCTGCGCGTCCGCCTTGCCGCTCGCGCTGCCTTTATCGGGCAGCACGGGCAAACCGTGGACCTGTGACGCCATGGTTGGAGCGGCGATCGGCATGTCTCTCGTCCTCGCTGGAGACCATGCAGCTTGATTGCCAGGATCGTGGGCTCTGGCGAAGCGTCGGTAAGAGATTTCTCAGGATGGGGGTTCGCTTCGCGTATTCCTGCGGTTCTGTCGAATCTGTTTCATGCCGAACCAGTCGTCCAGATCTCTTTGCACCCGTCGCTGCTGTTCGGTCCGCAGCCGGTCCTGTTCCGCCTCAAGCACGCTTTGCACCTGACGGCGCTCCTTGCGCCGCTCGAAGAATTCCTCGCGCGCCTCAGCCACTCGCGCCTTCGCAGCCCGCGCCAGTGGCTCGAGCTGCTGCTCACGCCATCCAGCGGTCTCCGCGCTCGCCCACTCGGCAGTGCGCCGCTGCGCCTGTTCTCGCGCCTGGCCGTTGTCGCAGATCTCCGCGAGTGCCCGCCCGCGACTCTCCAGGATGATCCGCCGCTCGCGCTCCCGCGCGTGCTCAATACGAGTGGCGAGCACGGCCCGGCGCTCCAACTCCATGCGGCCCGATTCTTCGAGCAGCCGACGAAGCTTCAGCAGGCGGGCGAGCGGAGCCAGCATTTTACAGTCCCGCAGCCAGAGTGCTCAGCCGCGCGATGCTTGAGGAGAGCGAGACCTCTTCGCCTGCGTCCTGCTCAAGATAGGAGCGGAGAGTCTGGCGCGAGCGTAGAGCGCGGTCAAGATCGGGATCTGTGCCCGGCTTGTAGGCGCCAATGCGAACCAGGTCTTCGGATCGCGCGTAAACGGCGAGCATGCGGCGCAGCACCGACGCAGCCTGCTTATGCTCAGGCGTAATGACGGCGGCCATCAGGCGGCTGATTGAATCGAGAATCTGAATGGGCGGGTACCAGCCTTCGGAGGCCAGCGCGCGGGAGAGCAGCACATGGCCATCGAGGTAGGAACGCACGGCGTCGACTAGCGGATCCTGCTGATCGTCGCCCTCCATCAGCACGGTGTAAAAGGCCGTGATGCTACCCTGTCGAAACTGCCCAGCACGCTCAATGAGGCGCGCAAGGCGGTTGAAGACCGAAGGCGTGTATCCCTTGGCCGTCGGCGGCTCGCCCGCGGCCAGGCCCACCTCCCGCGCCGCCATGGCGAAGCGCGTCAGCGAGTCGAGCACCAGCAAAACGTGTTTGCCCTGCGCAGCGAAATACTCGGCCACGCTAGTTGCCGCCAGCGCCGCCCTCATGCGCAGCAGTGGCGATTGGTCGGATGTGGACACAAGCACCACCGATCGGCGGCGACCCTCCACGCCCAGGCTCTCTTCCAGAAACTCCCCGACCTCGCGGCCGCGCTCGCCTACCAGGCCGACAACAATCACCTCCGCTTCGCTGTTCCGCGTCATCATGCCGATCAGCGTGCTCTTGCCCACGCCCGATCCGCCGAAAATTCCCACCCTCTGTCCGCGGCCCACGGTGAGCAGCCCGTCAATGGCACGGATGCCGGTTCCGAGTGGCACGCGAATAGGCGTCCGGTCGAGTGGAGCCGGAGCCGCGCCTTCGAGCGGAACGGTCGCGCGCAGAACGGGGCGGCACCCCCCATCCATCGACTGGCCAAGAGCATTGAGCACTCGACCGATGAGTGCTTCGCCGACTTCAAGAAGCGGCATTGCGTTCAGGCCCTCGACCACATCTCCGTAGCGAATTCCCTCCGAGGTCCCGACCGGCATGGAAACAACATTCGTTCCACGAAAGCCAATCACCTCCACCAGATGCCGCTGCCCCGCTCCATCGACGATCTCGCAACATTCGCCGACCGAGCAGAGCGGGCCGGCCGACTCGATAGTCTGGCCAAGAGCTTCGAGCACTCGCCCGCGCCAGCGCCATGCGGGGCGCTGTTTGAGACGCGAGAAATAAGTGCCAAACAGCTCCATATTTGACTACCGCGCGGGCACGGCGTGCGGATGCTCCGAAACGTCCAGACCATCCAAAGCCGCGCCCTGTACTTTTTCTGATCGCTCATCGCCGAACGCCGATCGCTGCTCTGCTCCTTGGGCCACGTGCCCTGTGCGCTGGTTTCGCTGCTCCAGCAGATCAAAAAATCCGCGTTCGATTTCCGCCAACTGGCTGCGCACCCCGAGATCGACGCTGCCGGCATGGGTTTCAAGCAGGCATTCCGCCGCCGCAATCGCGTCGTCCGCGATGACTTCTGGGCGCAGAGGCAGGTTCGGCATCAGGCGCAGCATCTCGCTCCACATCTCCTGCTCCCGGGCGGGAACCTTCAGCTGCACTTCCGTCGTATCGGCAAGCTGGCCGAGCGCGACGCGCACCGCTCCGGCAAGCAGCAGCGGATCCATCAATGCTTCACGGTGCAGCACGCGCGCGGCAATGGCCAAGGCCAGCCGCACCACTTCCTGCTCCACCTGCGCCAGATAACGGTCGCGCTCCCTGGCAAAATCCAGGAGAGCCGCTGTCAGCGCTTGCGCCGCCGCCTCCATCCGTGCAGCCCGCTCGTGGCGCTCCGCCGTTCTCCCCTGCTCGCAGGCTTCCACGCGCACGGTCTGAAGCTCAGCCTCGAAGCTGCGGGATTGCCGCTCGATCTCACCCTCGAGCTCGCGAATGCGCGTCTCACATTTCTGGACTGTCGAAGCTGAGTCGGTGTCCGCCTCCGGCCCAGATGGCGCGATGTCCGCCGTAAGGATGGCGCGATATTCCATTGGATGAATGGTGACGGGTGTGATCCCGGCTTGTATTGGTTCCATCATCTTTGCCCTGCCGCCTTCCCCAGACAAATCTTTACCCCTGCGCGTTTTCTGAATGATCAAACCTAGACAATCAGATCGTCGCCCTGCTCGAGCTTCAGGATGATCTTGCCCTCCGCTTCCAGCCGCCGCGCAAGATTCAGAATCTCCTGCTGCGCCCCAGCCACCTCCCTGGTGCGCACCGGACCCATCACTTCTATGTCTTGAGCATGTCCACGGCGCGTGAGCTCATGGCTCGAAACACGTGCGCCTTCAGATCGTCCCGCACGTTGCGCAGCGCGAGAGCCAGTTGCCGCTTGTCCACGAGCGACACGATTTCGCGCATGCTGGTCGCGGGGATGGTCACCAGATCTTCAAAAGTGAACATGAGGTTGCGGATGTTCAGCGCCATCTCGGGATCGCTGTCCTCGATCTGTTCCAGAATTTTCTTGGCCTGCTCGGAATCCTGGCGGTTGAGCAGGTCCGCAACGGCCTTGAATCCGGAATAGGCCTTGCGGCTGGTGTCACCGACGTTCTCAAGCCGCTTATGCAGAATGAATGCGACCTTCTGTGCCATTTCCGGAGAGAAACTGCCGCATGGCGGCCAGCCGCCGCACCGCATCCACGCGGCGTGCGGGTCCGAGGCTGTCGAGCACCTGAGACGCGCGACGTGGATCAAGATGCGCGAGCACCAGCGCAACTGTCTGCGCATGTTCGCCGTCCAGAAACTTGCCGAGCTGCGCCGGATCGACGCGCTGCAGCATCGACAGATTGCCCTGGCTGGCCTCCTGCGCGCGCTTGACCAGCGCCAGCAGGTCTTCCGCGCGCTGTTTGCCGAAAGAATCGACCAGCAGGCGCGTCGCGTACTCAAGACCCCCATGCATCATGTACTGCTGGGTCTCCAGCATCTCGTAAAACTCCTCGACCACCTCAAAGGACAGGTTGGGGGAGATGTTCTTGAGGTTCGCCAGCTCTTCAGTGACGCGCTGCACATCCATCTCGTGCAGGTTCTGAATGATCTTCTTGCCCAGTTCGTCTCCGACCGCCACCATGAGAATGGCGGCTTTGCGGACCCCGGGCATTCCCACGGTCAAAGAGGTCCGCGGTCGCGCAGAAGAGTGCGTCTCAGGAGCAGTCAGACTGGTGGCGGCGGGCGGAGCAGGCGGCATCGGGGATGGCAAATTGGGCGGTGTGCTCATGGGCTTCCGTTAATCGGTATGAATCCAGCTCTCCAGCAGACGTGTGCTCTGGGCCGGCTCCCGGCGCAGGTGGTCGCTTACCTGATCGAAAACCATCTGCATGTGGTGCTTCTGTTTCTCCGCGGCAATCTGCTCCGGAGTCGAAGGTTCCTCAATTCCGGCAATCCCGGCTGCGAGGGCATTCGCCTGAGCCGGCGGATTCAGCGCGGCGGGTGCGCCTGATTTCAAAGCGGCCATCATCGGTCGCACCACAAAAAGAAGAAGCGCAAGCAACGCCAGCAAAATGAATCCGTATTTAAGCGCCGGCCCTGAATCGGCGGCAGCAAGCAGCCGCTGGGCCAGAGGCGGCTGAGGCGGAGTCTGCGCGTCGAACGGCAGCTCGGCAACGCTGACCGTATCTCCTCGCGAGGCGTCATAGCCTATGGCGGCCTCGGCCAGCTCGGTCAGCTGCTTCATCTCTTCGGGGCTGCGCGGCTGCCAGCTCGCCTTTTTGCCGTTGACCACCATCCGCTCGTTGATGAGCACGGCTGCGGTCAGGCGGTGAATCTTCCCCGCGCCCTGAGTCGTGTGCCGCACCTTTTTCGACGCTCCATAGGTTCCACTCTCCTGCTTCTCGCTCTGCATCTGCGGTGTGGACGTGGGATAGACCGGGGGCTTGGTGTTGGGCGCATTGCTGGACGTGCCGGGCACTCCGGCGAGTTGCGGCGAGCCGCCCGCGGTCTGCTCCGTTCGCTGCATGGAAAGCGTGACCACATCGTTCGGGTCGTAGGTCTCATCGACTTCATCGGAGGTCGAGCTATCATACTCTACATTGACCGATGCCCGGACATTGCCCTGGCCTGCTACCGGCTGGAGCGTCTCGATCAGTTTCGACGCCAGTTCCTGCTCGTGCGCATCGTTCTGCGCGGTACCGCTCTTGCGACCCAGTTGCTCACCCAAAGAGTCCACCAGGACCACATCTTCCGGATGCAGATCATCCACGGCACCGGCGACCAGATTGCGAATCGCGGTAGCTTCGTCGTCGGAAAGGCTCCGCCGCCGCAGCTTCAGCACCACGGAGGCCTTGGCGGAACGCTGGTTATCGGTAAAAAGAGAATCGTGCGGCATGACCAGATTCACTCGTGAGCTTTCAACGTCGGAAAGAGTGTCGATGGTGTGTTCGAGCTCGCCCTCGAGCGCCCTTTGGTAGTTCACCTTCTCGTCAAACTCCGACCCAATCCAGTTCGGCTTGTCAAACAGCTCAAACCCCATCCGCCCGCTGTGAGGACCGCCCTTGGCCGTCGTCACCAGCCGCGCCTTGTCCAGGTAGTCGGACGAGACCCGCAGGGCCGTGCCATCGGGAGACACATCAAAGGGAATGTTGGCCGCCGTCAGTTCCGCGGCCATTTCGCGTGCGTCTTCGGGATCAAGCCCCGCATAAAGCGTCCGCCAGTCGGTTCGCGTGGCATACCAGCCAAGGCCGATAATGCACGCCAGCAGAAACGCCGTAACCCCCGCAAGCCGCTTTTTTTGTGCCGGGTCAAGCTGCCGAAAGCGAGAGACCGATTCTGAGGCAAACGCCATCGCACGCGCCTCCAGACCCTTGCCGCCCGCGGCGGTTGTAATTTGCTGATTTCCGTCCATTCGCTCGTTTTCCCGCCGTCGGCGCTTCGCTCAGAAACGATTCCATCGCGCAGCTTAAAACTGCATCTGCATGACCTGCTGATAGGCGGCGACTGCCTTGCTTCGTACCGCGAGCGCCATCTCAAACGACATGTCGGCCTTCTGGGTTGCGATCATGGCCTGATGCACGTCTACTCCCTGGCCGGTCATCAATCCCTCGACTGCCGTCGCCGCCTGGTTCTCGAGATTCTGCACGCTGCCAATGGCATTTTTGATTAATCCCGCAAAGGGCGTCTGCCCTGCCGCTGCCGCGTCCGTCGATGAAGTTGGCCCTCTGCCCGTCATGTCCGCAATTGCATCGGATATTGAAGTCATCTGCATGAAATTTCTCCCCGGATGGTTTATTTCAGGATGTCAATCGACGTATCGATCATGCCCTTGGTGGCCTCGACGGCCGAGCTGTTAAGGTCATAAGCGCGGCCGGCGCTCATCAGGTCGACCATCTCAGTCAACGGGTTGATGTTCGGGTACGTCACGTATCCGTTCTTGTCCGCGTCGGGATGGC
Organism: Acidobacteriaceae bacterium; assembly: GCA_049280995.1. Taxonomy (GTDB): domain Bacteria; phylum Acidobacteriota; class Terriglobia; order Terriglobales; family Acidobacteriaceae; genus Silvibacterium. The sequence continues at coordinate 49,011 of JBAPRH010000050.1, read as the reverse complement.
CCGGATCATAGCGACGCAGGCCCGGACTCTTGTCCGAGACGACCGCGGCGATCTTCACGCCGCCCACCTCGCCCCTGCTTTCCGAAAGAAGATGATTGGCAAACACGCCCTGGTCAGAGGCCGCGGATTCAAACACCACCTCCTGCCGCTGGTAAGGCCCGCCCTCCGGCGTGCGCGTGGTATTGGCATTGGCCATGTTCGATGTGACCACTTCGGCCCTGAGGCGCTCGGCCTGGAGAGCCGACCCGCTGACATCCATCACTCCAAACAAATTCATCGTCTGACTCCGGTGCTTACTTATCCTCGTGAATCGCGTCCATGACGCGCGTAAATTCGTGCTTCAGCAGTTCTTCGCCTATACGGAACTGCAACTGCGCCTCGGCCATCTTCATACCTTCGCGATCCATCGAGACGTTGTTCCCGTCAGGACGTTCAACCAGGCCATCCACCTTGACAACATCGACGTCAGAGCCCGGCTTTCTCGAGTTGGCCGCTCCCCGGCGGGCGGCCAGCGCCTCGCCGACCGACCGCTCCATCTCTTCGGCAAAATTGAAGCCCACGGTGCGGTACCCAGGAACGTCCACGTTGGCCATATTCTGCGCCGTCAGCTTCAGCTCCAGCCCGGACAGGTTGAGATATTGGGCAAGTTCGTCGCTCAGTGGCGTAGTGATGTGCATCGCTTGCTCCTTTCCCTGAATTTCTTTGCAGGAATTAAGCCATTTGGCCGGACGGCGCATTGGAAAATCCTCAGAATGCCTGCACCGATTCGCCGAATTCGATCTCTTCGGCGCCAATCTCGGGGCGATCCTCGGCCAGAATCGTCGCACGCTCCAGCACATGTTCCAACTCGCGGATGTTTCCCGGCCACTTGTGCGCCCGGAGCAACTCAATGGCCTCCGCGCTGAGGCTCTTGGCGGGACCGCGCTCCGACTGCCTGGCGAGGAAATGGCCGATCAGCCCGGGCAGGTCCTCGGCGTGAGAAGCCAGAGATGGCGTGCGGATCAGAAACACGGCGAGCCGGTAATAAAGATCAGCGCGAAAGTTTCTCTGTGAGGCGAGCTGAGCCAGCGGACGATGCTTAGCCGCCACAATACGCGCGTCCACCTTCACCGGTTCATTTTCTCCCACCCGCTGCAGCTCTCCGCACTCGACAAACCGAAGCAGCTTCGATTGCAGGGCCAGCGGCATTTCTCCGATTTCGTCGAGGAAAAGCGTTCCACCCTGTGCCGCCTCGATCCTTCCCACTCTTCCCTGCACCGCTCCGGTGAACGCCCCGCGGGTGTGGCCGAAGAGCTCGGCTTCGAGCAGCGTCTCGGGAATGGCCGCGCAGTTGAGCGCGACAAAGGGCCGCGAAGAGCGCGGGCTGAGGCGGTGGATGGCGTGCGCCACCAGCTCCTTGCCGGTGCCGGTCGGCCCTTCGATCAGTACCGGCGTGCGATGCGGCGCAACCAGGCGCACGCGCCGGCTCACCTTCAGCATCGCGGGATGTTCGCCGATAAACTCTGGCAGGCGGCATGAGGCATTCATGACATAAGAAGCGGAAGGGGCAATCCTGCGGGCCCCCACAGACATTTCCCCATTCGCTTCGCTGAGCGCCTTCTCATCTCCACTAAGAGCAAGGTTCGCCGTTTCGGTCTGGACTTCGCGACGGCCGATCTCCGGCGCGCCGTTCCAAACAGCCCCATCGGCATCCTGGCCCCGCCGCAGCGCGAGCAGCACTTCGTTCCGGCGCGGGCTGCGCACAGCATTGCGCCGGGCGGGCAAGTCATCGACTGTCACAAGGTCAATGACCGGATGCAGCTTTTCGAATTCGGCAATAAACTCCTGAATCTCAAGGTCAGGCAGCCACGAGTCGAGAATAAGCGTTTCCGCCGGAGCTGAGTCCAAATAAGCCAGCGCTTCGGCCCCTCCGGCGGCTTCGCGCACCTGCCAACGCAGATCGCTAAGAGCGTCGCGCACGCGCTGCCGAAAAGAAAGATCGGCGCTGGCGATGACGGCGGTTCGCGCCGCTGGTTGAGTTGGCAGTACGGTTGCGGTTGCCATAGTGTTCTCCTTCAATTCATTGACTGCATTCTTGCGTTCTGTTGTGCGGCGCCAGATCATGCGCGCAGCCCTATTGCATAGCCCTCGCCGCGAACCGTCTGGATCAGCGGCCCGTCTGCTCCGCGGCCCAGCTTGCGCCGCAGATAATTCACGTAAACGTCCACAACGTTGGTGCTGGCTTCCGGTTGCGTCTTCCACACCTGCTCGAGTAGCCTGCCGCGCGAAACCGCCCGTCCCCGATTGAGCATCAGGTATTCAAGCAACGCGAATTCCTTGCCGGTAAGCGCCACGGCCTGTCCGCCGCAGGTGACCGTGCGCTCTACTCTATTGACTTCGAGTGGTCCATGGCGCAACAACAGGTTGCCGTCACGCCGACGGCGGGCCAGTGCGCGGATGCGGGCGCGCAGCTCCGCAAGCGCAAACGGCTTCAGCATGCAGTCATCCGCGCCCAGATCAAAACACTGAATTCGGGTCTTCACCTCATTACGAGCGCTCAGAATCATAACCGGGAGATCCTCGGTCACGGAGCGGAAAAACCGCAGCACCTCGGTTCCATCCAGGCGCGGCATGTTCAGATCGAGAATGGCGAGCTCGGGCGTCTCTTCGAGGAAGCTCTCGACCGCGGCCTGGCCGTCGGCTGCAAGTCGGACTTCGTGCCCGCCCGCCTCCAGGCCGCGCCGCAGAAACATCCTCAGCGCCTCATCGTCTTCCGCTACCAGAAACCTCATCACATCTCCGCGATTGCTGCTGAAGCAACCCTCTCCTGTAGCGGAACCGGACACAAGAAAGGAATGGGAAGAAAATCAAAGGCAGTCCGGGAGTGGGAAGAGTGCGCTGGGAAGTTCTGAAACGGGAAATCAGCCTATAGTCGATCAAAAAATAAATCGTCCCCTATTCGCTTTTCGTTCGCTATAATGCGGGCATGGCTATAACACGGCGCCAAAAAGAGGTGCTCGGCTTTATTTCGGGTTTTACTGAGCGCAACGGCTACTCGCCCTCTTATGAAGAAATTGCGCATGGCCTCGACCTGCGCTCTCTGGCGACGGTCCACAAGCACATCACCAATCTCCAGAACAAAGGGCTGCTGCAACGGACCCACAACCGTAGCCGCTCGATTGACATTCTGCCGCCTCGCGCCAAGGTCGGCCCCGGGGAGCGGCTGCCGCTGGCCGGGCGCATCGCCGCCGGACTGCCCGTCGAGACTGTGGAGACCTCGGAAACCATTTCGCTTGGAGATATTGTCGGCAATCGCGACGCCTTCGCCCTGCAGGTTCGTGGCGAATCGATGCGCGACGAGCATATCCTAGACGGCGACTACGTGCTCGTAGAGCGCACTCCGACAGCGAAAGAGGGAGAAATTGTGGTGGCGCTGGTGCGCGGAGTGGAAACCACCTTGAAACGCTATTACTCGGAAGGCCCGGTCATCCGGTTGCAGCCTTCGAATGCCGAGATGGACCCGATCTATGTTCCGGCGGCGCAGGTCGCGATCCAGGGCCGGGTGCTGGGGATTTTACGACGCTACTGAAGCTGCTTTTGAGCACAAAGCTGGTTTCGTGCGTCTTCATGCATTAGGATTGCGATTGACGGCCCGACGTCCGGGATTGGAAATTGAATTGGAAATTTTGAATATGAAATCGACCATGTTATCTCTCGTTCGCAAACGGAAGCGCTCTCGGGCAGAAACCGGCTTTACTTTGATGGAGCTTCTGATCGTCATCTCCATCATGCTTATCCTCATGTTGATCGCGATTCCCAACATGCTGAACCTGAAGAGCCAGGCCAACGAGACGTCGGCGATCCAGTCGCTCCATGCGATTTACGAGGCAGAGCTTCAATACCAGACCACCTACCCGGCGAACGGCTATGCCTGCTCGCTGGCGGCGCTGGGCGGCGACTCGTCAGCCGGGGCGCCGACCCCGCAGAAGGCGCAACTGCTGCAAGCCGATCTCGCTTCCGGCTACAAGTCGGGCTACACGTTCAACATCGTCAACTGCACCAAGGCGACGGTTAATAATCAGGACATGTACACGAGCTACGAGGCGGTCGCCGTGCCCCAGGCGGTAGGTAAAACCGGCCACCGTGGATTCTGTATCGACCTCACGGGCGAAATCAAGGCCGACCCAGCGGGCGGGACGAACTGCACGACTCGCCTCCAGTGAGGATTGCTCCTTTCAAGAGAACGGCGTTCGCGCCAGCGATGGTCTTGCTCGGCTTCAGCCTTGTTTACGGGCTGCTTTCCGCGCGGTTGCATGCTCAGACGCTTTCAGCCAAAACACTGGCAAGCCGCGTCGACCACCATTACAACTCGCTGCATACACTCGAAGTCAGCTTCACCCAGGAATACGAAGGCATGGGCATGAACCGGCGCGAGACCGGGATGCTTTTGCTGAAGAAGCCGGGCCGTATGCGCTGGACCTACTCGAAACCAGCGGGAAAGCTTTTTATTCTCGACGGCCATAACGGGTACTTCTACTCGCCCGGAGACACAACGGCGCAGCGGGTTCCGGTGAAGGAACTGAACGACCTGCGCTCGCCTCTGCGGCTGCTGCTGGGGCACACGAAACTTCAAAAAGAACTGAACGGGCTTGCGATGACTCCAGCTGGAAACGGCCTGTACACGCTCGCCGGCGTTCCGCACGGCCTGGAACAGCGCGTCTCGTCCCTCAGCATTACGGTGAATGCGGATGGCGTGATCCAGTCGATGCGGATTGAGGAGACGGACGGGGTCCGCAACACCTTTGTCTTTTCCGATGAGCGGCCAAACGTGCCGACCCCAGACTCGGATTTCGTCTTCACTGCTCCGGCCGGGGTGCGCGTCGTAGATGGAATGCCGCCGGTCTGAGCCAATCAGACGGCGGCAGGTACTGCGAATTCTGGCTCATTTGGAAATTTCCACCCCGGCAAACAGTCAATTCACAAATTGTCTCCCCAAGGGAGTCAGCCCAAAAACTGTCGAGCCAGAACCACCACGAAAAATTCCCCCTCTCCAAGAAATTTCTAACTCTCCTTTGTTTTGTTGCGGTTACGGATGGGCTAAGCGCGTAAGTCAACCGTTTTCAATTAGTTGTGTATAAGTCAACCTATATCTATCACTTAGCGAGATTCCTGGGCTTTCGTCGATTACTCCACAGCCCGAAGCAGCCGTGCGTCAGCAACCCATTCTTGAAATGGATTCCTGACTGGTGCGAAGCCCTGGTCACTGGCCGATGGGCGAGCTATCAGCCAAGCAATTACCTTCACAATGCACGCTAAGCTGTTTATTTATTGGGACATACAAGCATCTTATTGAAAACGGATGACTTACTTGCGTCGCCATCTTGTAACCTAAACAAAATAAAGGAGAGCTAGGAGGAATTTAATGACTCAAGACCGTCGCCCCTGAGCCCAATCTGCGGTCTCTTAGTATAACCGGGAGTACCATTGCTTCGATGAAACGTCCCGCGCGCCCCGGACAGTTGCTGCTGCTCGCCGCCGCCCTCAGTGTCACTCTGCTCCACGCCCAGCAGGCCTCCTCGGGCCCTTGGGTTATGGAATCCAGCGGAACCACAGCGGGGCTGCGCGGGATTCACGCTGTTGGCGGCGGAGTGGCTTGGGCCAGCGGGACCAACGGCACGGTCGTGCGAACCGAGGACGGCGGGTATGCGTGGCAACGCTGCGCCACGCCTTCGAGCGCGGAAAAGCTCGATTTCCGAGGTATTTGGGCCTGGGACGCGAACACGGCTATGGTCATGTCCAGTGGTCCCGGCGAGCAGTCGCGGATTTATAAAACCACCGATGGCTGCGCGCACTGGAAGCTGCTTTTCACAAATCCGGATACGGATGGATTCTGGGATGCGATGGTGTTTCGAAATCGTACCAAAGGAAACCTGCTGGGTGATCCGGTGCAAGGGCGGTTTATTTTTCTCAATACACATGATGGCGGCAAGACATGGAAGCGATCTTCAGCAGAGGGGCTGAAGGCAGGCGCTGGCGCAACAGGCGCCTTCGCCGCCAGCAATTCTTCCCTTCTGGCCGGATTGCGCGCACCTGTCCTTTTTGGCACGGTGGGCGGCTATATCTATGCGCAGTCATATCAGGGGACCGTCGATTTCTTAGCGAGGCCCGGAACTCCTATAAAGATGAAGGAGCAATGGAGACGAACTTTAACTCCACTGCACGCGCCCGGCAACAGCATGGGAATCTTCTCCGTTGGTTATCACGAGGGCTCCGTTCCGGGATACAGCTATACACTCATCGCAGTCGGCGGTGATTACACAAAGCCGGCGGAGTCGACCGGCACGGCGGCATGGTCTTCTGATAGTCAGCACTGGACCGCGGCAGCCAAGCCTCCGCACGGATTCCGCTCCGCCGTCGCCTGGGATGCCGCCGCGAAAGCCTGGATCACCGCCGGGACGAACGGATCAGACATCAGCTATGACGACGGCAAGACCTGGGCACCGCTGGACAATGGCAATTGGAACGCCCTGAGCCTGCCGTGGGCGGTGGGTCCGCACGGGCGGATTGCCAAACTTGACACCCGCAAGCTACCGAAAAAGTGAAGCCCTGCCGCGGATTCAGGGTACTGGGACGCTTGAACGCTCCGGTGTGCGGCCGCGTCTAGTCTCTACAGGAACTGGTACCCTGAAACAGCGATAGATGGCAGAATTTGTAATCAAACTGGCCGATGAGCGAGGCCGTGTCCAGGAGCAGGTTCAGTCGGCTGCTTCGGCGGAAGAGTTGCGCCACCGCTTCTCGCAGGCTGGATACTATATTTACTCGGTGAAGCCGCGCGGGCTCACCCGCCGCAAACGGAAGACCAAGCTCGAAACCTTCATCATTTTTAACCAGCAGTTCATGACGCTGGTTCGCGCCGGGTTGCCCATTCTGAGTTCGTTGGAGATGCTGGCCAAAAGCCAGAAGAATCCCAACTTCGCGGCGCAGCTCCAGAACGTGGCCGCGCGGGTGAGGACCGGCGAGTCAATCTCGTCGGCCTTTGAAGCGCAGGGCGGATTTCCGGTGATCTACACCACCACCCTGCTAGCGGGCGAGCGAAGCGGCAACCTGGAAGAGGTGCTGGGCCGATTTCTTTCGTTTCAGCGAGTGGCGCTGACATTCCGGAAAAAACTGACGGCATCGTTGATCTATCCGGCGGTGCTGATCTCGCTGGTGTGCGCGCTGTTTGTCTTCCTCATTTCGTTCGTGGTGCCGCGCTTCGCTCAGTTGTACGACCAGATTGGAAGCAAGCTACCCTCGATTACGCTGTGGCTGCTGGCCGTTGGCAACTTCGCGCAGAAGTATGTTCTGATCGCGCTACCGACATTCGCGCTGATCGTCTATCTAGTTTATCGATGGAGCAAAACCGATGCTGGCTCGGACCGAATCGACGGGATTCGCATCAAGCTGCCGCTGTTCGGCAATATCTGGCTGAAATACCAGGTCGCATTGTTCGCGCGCACTCTGTCCACGCTGCTCACCGGTGGATTACCGCTGGTTCCTTCGCTCGAGACAGCGGCGCGGTCCATTTCGAGCAAACGTATCTCTCACGCCGTCTTCTCTTCGGTAGGCAGCGTTCGAGAGGGCAAAGGGCTTTCAGCAAGCCTACAAGAGACCAAGGTTTTCCCGTCGCTCTCAACAGAGATGATCGAGGTTGGCGAGTCGACCGGGGCGCTGCCACAGATGCTGAATTCGGTGGCAGAATTTTTCGAGGAAGATGTGCAGACGGCGCTGACCGCTGCGATGTCAATGATTGAACCCGCGATTCTGATTGTCATGGGCTGCATGGTATTGATCATTTTGATTGCGCTGTATCTGCCGCTGTTTTCGATGGCGAACACCAGCAACTTCCGCTGAGGTGTTCGCCACACGGGCAACGGCTTCGCGTGGCCGCTCCCGCTGGTGGGACTGGCCGTCCAGGCACACGCGCTTCGGCGCAAAACCGGATGGGCGCCGGTATGAGAATGTTGAGGTAAGGGGAATATATGGCACAGGCACCTGTATTGACATTGCCGACCGAGCAGGACGAGACCGTGCGCGCGCAGACATTGGCGCGACGCTACCGCTCGGAATTCGTCGACCTGGAGAATTTTCGCATCGAGCACGAGCTGTTCAAGAGTGTGCCGGTGGACATGATGTTCCGCTACAACTTCGTTCCGCTGGAGTTGCACGAGGATCGGCTGGTCATTGCGGTGAGCGACCCGAGCCGCCTGATGATCCTGGACGAGATTGCGGGCCTGCTCGGAAAGCGCATTTCGACGCGCGTGGCTACGCTGACCCAGATTACCGACCTGCTGAAAAAGACGGAGCAGTCGCAGCGCGTGCTGGACGAGGCCTCAGAGGGCCTGGCGTTCGACGTGATCTCGTCGGAAGACAATCCCGATGAGAATATCTCGATTGAAAAGCTCACGTCGAAGGAGGACATCAGCCCGATCATCCGGCTGGTGGACACGACGATTTTCACCGCACTGGAGCGGCGAGCGTCGGACATTCACATTGAAACCTATGACGATTCGGTGCATGTGAAGTACCGCATTGACGGTGTGCTGCAGCCGGCGATGGCTCCTATTGCGCGCGAGCACCACTCGACCATCCTGTCGCGCATCAAGATCATGAGCGAACTGGATATCGCCGAGCGGCGCGTGCCGCAGGACGGGCGTTTTCGCGTGCGTTACAAGGGGCGGCTGATCGACTTCCGCGTGTCCATTATGCCGACGGTGCATGGCGAAAACGCCGTGCTGCGTGTGCTTGACAAGGAGTCGATGAGCGAGAAGTTCCGGCAGCTGACACTGGACGTGGTCGGCTTTCACGAAGACGATCTCAAACGCTTCCGGCGTTATATTCGTGAGCCTTACGGGATGGTGCTGGTAACGGGGCCGACCGGATCAGGCAAGACGACGACGCTCTATGCGGCACTCAACGAGATCAAAAGCGACGAAGACAAGATCATTACTATTGAAGATCCGGTCGAGTACCAGATTCGCGGCATTACGCAGATTCCGGTGAACGAAAAGAAGGGACTGACCTTTGCGCGCGGGCTACGCTCGATTCTGCGCCACGACCCGGACAAGATTCTGGTGGGAGAAATCCGCGACCAGGAGACGGCGCAGATCGCGATCAATTCTGCTCTGACCGGCCACCTGGTTTTCACCACCGTCCACGCCAACAACGTGATCGACGTGCTGGGACGCTTCCTGAATATGGGGGTGGAGATTTATAACTTCGTCTCCGCGCTGAATTGCATTCTGGCGCAGCGGCTGGTGCGCACCATTTGCGAATACTGCGCGCACACGGTGCACTACGACGATGAAACGCTGCTGGCCAGCGGGCTCGATCCGGCGGAGTGGCGCGCCTTTGATTTTCGCGAGGGCGCGGGCTGCATTGAGTGCGGCGGAACAGGTTATCGGGGCCGCACGGCGATTCACGAACTGCTGGATCTGACGGACTCGATCCGGGAAATTATTCTCGCAAAGAAACCCGGCTCGGAGATTCGCAAGCTCGCGCAGCAGGAAGGGATGCATTTCCTGCGCGAGTCGGCAATTGACCGCGTGCAGCGGGGGCTCACGACGCTGAAAGAGATCAACAAAGTTACGTTTATCGAGGCGACGCGCTAGTGGCACTTTCTTCTATTCTTTCGCCCACAACCAGCCTGCGCCCTGCGCTGGCGTGTGAAATCATGCCGGAAGGGGTGTTCGCGGCACGCCGGGCAGCGGGCGGTCAGACAGTGATGGCGTTCGCGCCGCTGGTGGCAAACCCGATGTCTCCAGATACAGTACGTCCGGGACTGGCGGGGACGAACCTTGCCGATCGCGCAGCTGTAGTTGCGGCTCTGCGACAGGCGCTGGATGAAGTGGCTTCACGAGAAAAAACCCTGACGCTTATTGTTCCCGACGCAGCGGTGCGCGTGCTCATTCTGGACTTTGATTCGCTTCCATCAAAGCCGCAGGAGGCGCTGCCAATTGTGCGCTTCCGGCTGCGCAAGCTGGCTCCGTTTGAGGTGGACGACGCTGCGGTGAGTTACCAGGTGATACGCCAGCAACTGGACCAGGCACGCGTACTGGTAACGGTGATGCCCGCGCATGTCCGGGGGGAATATGAAGACGTGGTGAGGTCCACGGGATACGAACCGGGCGTGGTTCTGCCATCAATGCTGGCTTCGCTGGCGTTGCTGCCCTCGGACGGCGCGGCGCTGGTTGTTAACCGCAGCGGATTGTCGCTGACGACCGCAATCACCGACGGTGATGAGCTGCTGCTGCACCGCACGCTGGCGCTTCCGGCGGGCTACGCGGTGCAGCGCGAGGAGCTGGCGCAAGTCGTCTCGGTGGCCTCGGCCTATTTTGAAGACACACTGAATGTAGCTCCCAGAATTCTTTACTACAGCGGCCCGGGAGGCGCAGAGGAATTTGCTTCCACGCTTGACCCGAGCGTTCAGGAGAGCCTGGACGTGCGTGATCTTGCGCCTGTTCCCGTAACCGGAGCGGTGAGCGCGCTGCCCAGGGGACTGGCGGCGGGCGTGATGGGGGCGTTGGCAAACTGATGAAGATTACGCTGAACCTCGCCAGCCAGCCCTACGTTGATGTGCGCACGGTGCTGAAGCGCCTGCGGATTCTGATGCTGGTGCTCGTTTTGATCGTGATTTCACTGTTCCTGCTGCTGAAAGCCGAGCACACGAAGGCGGAGACTGCGACGGCGCGCGTCAATGCCGTGCAGACCAATGTACGGAACCTTGAACGGCAGCGGCAGAGCTATCAGGCGCTGATGCGCGAGCCGCAAAATGCCGCTGTACTCACGCAGTCCGGCTACCTGAACAGCCTTTTCCGCCGTAAGGCGTTCTCGTGGACGGCGACAATGACCGATCTTGAAACGGTGCTGCCGGGGGGCGTGCAGGTGCTGAGCCTTGATCCGGTAATCACCAAAAGCGGTGAGGTGCAGATTCATCTGCGCGTGAGCGGTGCGCGCGATCGCGCGATTCAACTGGTACAGAACCTTGAAAAATCGCGACACTTTGCGTCGCCACGTCTCGCTGGCGAGATGCTGGCACAGGCTCCAGGGCAGGGGCAAAACAACGCATTTCAGCCGGTTTCGAATTCGAGTGTGGTGAACTTTGACATCCTCGCGGATTACCGCCCGGTAACCGCGCAGGAGAAGGCTGCAGAGAAAAAGCCGGAGTCGACGAAAAACACCCAGAAGAACGCTCGCGCCAAGTCCACGCAGCACGCGGCCATAGCGAGCGAGCGGAGGGCACGATGAAGGACTTCCGCCGCTGGTTCACCCTCCTCAATTTGCATCTGGCGGGCACCGCGGTGCTGGCCGCTTTGGTGCTGGCTCTTGCAGTCAAGGCCGGCCTGGCGGTTCGCGCCGCCGGCGCGGTTAACTCGGAGAGCTACCAGCAGGAGCAGATTCACTCCATACAGTTGCACGCGCAGATGGCGCACCTGCAAGGGTTGCCGCAAAAAGTGGACCGGTCGCGCGAGGATGCGGCGCATTTTTATGACACGCGAATCGCGCCCAACTACTCCACAATTGCCGAACAGTTGGGCGGGGCAGCAGTGAAAAGCCAGGTTCGGCTCTCACGTGCGGAGTATGCGCCTTCGCCAGCCATTGACGGGCTGACAGAGGTCCGCATCGATGCCGCCCTGAGCGGTGATTACACCCCGTTGATGCACTTCATCAATGATCTGGAGCGGGACAAGGACCATGTCTTCTTCATCATTGACGGCGTTACGTTCTCCGGCCAGCAGGGCGGGCTCGTGAATCTGCGGTTGAAGCTTTCCACCTATCTCCAGGCAGGGGCGACCGATCTGCCTCCGGCGACCGCGAACGGAGCACCCTCGCAGACGGAAGCGGCGGCCGTAGTCCCCGCGCAGCAGGAGGTCCGCTGATGGCGCTGAAAGCCGGCTCTGAAGACAAGAAGAAAGTCGCCATCGCCATCATCCTTGGGTTGGTGGTTCTGTTCCTCGTCCTGCGGATGGTGTTCTCTATGTTGAGCAAAGGTACGCCTCCGCCGGCGCTGCCGCCGACGGTGGCACAGGCTCCAGCGAGCGCGGGAGCGCAGCACGAAGCGGTCAAGGTTCCAGCGTCGTCGATGATGCAACTCGATCCGACGCTGCATCCGGAATGGATGGCTGCGGCAGAGTCGCTGAAATACGCGGGCAATGGGCGGAACATCTTCTCGATGTCCTCAACGCCGGTCGTAATTGAGAAGGTTCAGGGGCCTGTCCGGCCCGACGCTCATGCGGCTGCGGTTGCGCAGGGGCCGCCGCCGCCGCCGCCGATTGACCTGACGTTTTTTGGCTATGAGGCGCACTCGGGCGACGCGCGGAAGGCGTTTCTGCTCCACGGCGACGACGTCTTTATTGCCTCCGTCGGCGATGTAGTGGACCATCGCTATAAGGTCGTGCAGATTGCTCCGTTGTCCATTCAGATCCAGGACATTCCCTATAACAATACTCAGACGCTACCGCTGGTTCAGAATTAATGCCGATTTCGCGCCAACCCGGTGAAGGCCCGCAGCCCTGTGGTGAAGAGGGATACATCCTGATCGCCGTGCTGTTTCTGGCCGCGCTGCTGCTGATTGCGCTGGCAGTGGCTGCGCCGCGGATGGCCAAGTCCATCCAGCGCGACAAAGAGATTGAGCTGGTGCATCGCGGCGAGCAGTACAGGCGCGCCATCCAGCTCTATTACAGGAAATTTGGCACGTACCCTACTTCCATCGATCAATTACTCAACACGAACAATATTCGGTTTCTTCGTAAGCGCTATACCGATCCGATCACCGGCAAGGATGACTGGCGGCTGATTCACCTGGGCCAGGCGAAGGTACCCCCGCTGGGGTTTTTCGGACAGCCGCTCTCCGGGATGCCGGGCGCGGCGAACATTGGAACGTCTGTCAGTGCGGCAACGGGCGCAACAGCAGGGGGAACATCCGCGTTTGGCTCGCCCGCTTCGTCTTCCGCGTTCGGTCCGAGCACTTCCGGCTCCACGCTGTTCTCCAGCTCGCCGGACTCCGGGACGGCGGGGGAGGACGCATCCTCCGGTTCTTCGATGACGGCCGCGGGAACGAATCCGGCTGGAACTGGGACTGGGACTGGAACTGGGACTGGAACCGCCGGCACATCCTCAACCGGGTTCGGAACGACGTCCGCTGGCGGGACCAGCCCGACCATTGGCGGAGGGCCTATTGTCGGAGTGGGCATCCCCAGCACCAAGGCGTCGCTGCTCGCGTACAAGAAGCAGACCCACTATAACCAGTGGGAGTTTGTCTACAACCCGATCGAGGACCAGTTGCAGGCCGCCGGCATGCTCGGCGCTGGAAATCAGACTGTGAATGGGACGAGCGGCACCACCAGTTCCAGCCCATTCGGAAGCAACTCGGGAACCAGCGGCAGTCCGTTCGGCGCGAACTCCGGCAGCGGCGGGTCTGGTTTCGGGAGTAGCTCTGGTTTCGGCAGTGGCTCCAGTCCCGGAGGAGCAACCGGCTCGCCCGGGGGATCGAGTCCGCAGCAGTAAAAGCAAATGGCCCCGCGATGCGAGCCATTTGCTCGTGTAATCCCTTCTGCTTAGACGTTGAAGGACGATCCGCATCCGCAGGTGCTTTTGACCGACGGGTTGTCGAACTTGAAGCCGGCCGCTTCAATCGTCTCGACGTAATCGACAACGCAACCGTTCAGGTACATCAGCGAGGTGGGATCGACAAAGACCTTCACGTCTTCGAAGTTCAGAACCTTATCCATCATCCCGGCGGCGTTTTCAAACGACATGGAGTATTGGAACCCGGAACAGCCTCCCCCGACTACGCCAATGCGAAGACCGGCGGGAAGCGGATCCTGCGTAGCCATGATCTCGCGCACCTTGGCTGTGGCCGCGCTGGTGAGAGTGACCGGGTCCGACTTGACTTGGTTGACTTCGGGTGCTGCGGTTGCCATTTTGATTCTCTCCTGAAGAGTCCTGGATTCTTGCCTGCACTAGTCTATCGCCGGTTGGAAGGCGAAGACAAGGCGCACCATCGTATTAGATGGCGAAAGCGGGGAACGTGATTCAGCGGCCGCTCTCAAGAGCTCCCGGCCACAATCTTTCCGGAGATGCGCTTGTATTCCGCGTGACTTAGAACTCCTTTTGACACCAGATCGTGCGTGTCGGCATAGGGCCGGTTGCGGATGATGCGCCGCGCGCGCACCGCCGAGATTCCGGGCAGGGCTTCCAATCGCGATTGGCTGGCTGAATTGATGTCTATCGACCGCGCAACTTCTGAGTGATCGTTGTGCAGGCCTTCACGCACGCCGGCGGCAATATCGCTGGCACTGCGTTTGGCGTTTTCGGCAGCGACTTTTGCCTCGGCAGCGGCTTTCTTGGCTCCGGCTTTTACCTGCTCGGTGGTTTGCGCGGCCTGCTGCTGAATCTGCTGGTCCGACTGCCTGGAGCAGCCTCCGAGCCAGAGGATCGCGAGACAGCTTGCCAGAGCGGTAAAACCCAAAATAGTCAATTCTCTCCACGTCTGGCTCTTGCGATTCATTCCCGGTTCTCCTTCGCTCTGATCTCCACTCATGGAATCGCCGGATTCGCCAAGGGTTGCCAAACGTGTTCCGTTATATGAAAACCCGCTATTCAAGCCTTGCAAAACAGGCTTATGATGCTCTCGAACGGCCCCTCCTACCCCCGAGCCCGGCTAGCCGGACGCCTCGGTATCTGGAGCCGGCTCAAACTCGAACCATGAGGTGCTTTATGAGCGCCACGCTTGTTATGTGGATCGTGTGGGCCGGAGTCGCTCTCATCCTGCTCATCCTGCTCGGCTATCGCGGAACTCTAACCCGGTATGAAGAGGACCAGCTTTTTCTGGATAGCGCAGGGAACCTACAGGAGCAACAGCAACAGAGCACTCTGCTACTGAAAGTCCAGAGAGTTACGCCTTATGTGCGGCTGGCCATCGGGGCGACCTGCCTGATGTCAGCTCTCGTCATCGCGTACTATGTGTGGCAAGCAGTGCGGAGCTTTGGATAAGCGGGTCACGCTCCCGGGCGAAGCCGAATAGAGCCGGCTCGCTCGGTGAGTTCCCGCTTTATACGGCGCGCTCGGCGGCCTCGACGGTCTGCGCGATGAGCGTGGCGATGGTCATGGGGCCGACTCCGCCTGGAACTGGCGTGTAGGCGGCGCAGCGGTTGATAACCGGGGCCAGTTCGATGTCTCCGACGCCGCCGACGTGGTAGCCTGCGTCCACGATGACGGCTCCGTCGCGAATCCAGCCGGCTTTGATGTACTCGGGGCGGCCTACCGCGCCCACCAGAATCTCCGCACGGCGGACGATTTCGGGTAGGTTCCGGGTGCGCGAGTGGCAGATAGTGACGGTGGCGTGGGCGGCCAGCAGCATCATGGCCATGGGCTTGCCGAGGATGGGGCTGCGGCCCACCACGACCGCCTCTTTGCCCTGAAGTTCGATCTGGTAGCGGCGGAGCAGGCGCATGATGCCGGCTGGAGTGGCGGAGCCGTAGGCCGACTCGCCCAAGGCCATGCGGCCGAAGCCGAGGCTGGTGACTCCGTCCACGTCCTTCTCGAGCGCGATGCGATCGAAGCAGGCGCGCTCGTCGATCTGCTTGGGAACCGGATGCTGGAGGAGGATTCCGTGGACGCGGGGGTTGGCGTTGAGGGTGTCGATCTCGGCCAGAAGCTGTTGGGTTGTGGTGTCGTCGGGCAGGGTTAGGCTGAGCGACTCCATGCCGACGCGGCGGCAGGCGTTGCCCTTCATCCGGACGTAGGTGGCGGAAGCCGGGTCGGAGCCAACGAGGATGGTGGCGAGGATGGGTGGGTCGGGGCTGCCGGACTTTCGCTTTATATTCGCTACACGCTCCTGAAGCTCGGCTTCGAGCTCCTTGGAGTACGCTTTGCCGTCGAGGATCAATCCTGCCATAGGGATAGTCTAAACGGTCACGACATTTTGCCTTATTTTTCTTACGTTGATCCAGAAAACAAAGGAGTTAAAAAATTGGAGCTAGAAAACAAAGGACTTATTCCCATAATCTAGAGAACATTGGACTTAGTTGGTTTTTGGCGGTTTTCCTTCCCTTCACGGTCATCTGTGCCGCTGTCTGGTTTCTCGCCTGCAAGAACGGGAAAGCCATGTTAGCCCCACTCTTTAAGTATAGCTTTTCGGGATAATTCAAATGCAATTTGGTGGCTAGTGTTAAGGCGTCTGGATTGTGTTTTTTAGCCCCTGGTAGCGGTTGTTTGGGCTTGACAAGCTTTCCTTTGGAGCAAGTCCGATACGCAGAAGGGCGCGGGAGGATTGCGAGAAATCGACTGCCGACAGAGATCGACGATTGATGAGTGCATTGGCGATGATGCACCAATTGAGAGTTGTTCGATACGATTCGTTGGGGTCGCTGCCGATACGGCGATGGATTTATGCGAGCGACGGGTTTGCTGGATGCGTGCTTTGCTGGTGCTGAATCAACCGCTGCCGGTCTGTTAGCCAACCTGCGATGATCCAGGCAGCTCCCACCGCGGTCAGATTGAAGGCGTTTGCACCCCACGAGACATGGTCACGGGGCGCGGCAAAGATCGGAGGGGCTAATGCCAGCACACTGAAGACCAGCAGCATCGTCCCCAGCAGTCTCGCTGCGAGAACATCCTGTACTCCCGAAATGATGGCCAAGCCTGCCAACACGAAGGCGACCCCGGTGAGCACAGCCCAGAACGTCGCGCCGAAGGGCATCCACTTCGGGATCGAGGGAACGACAGTCTCTATAGCGGTCAGGTTCCCGAGCCCGAAAAAGACCGAGCAGAACCCGAACGTCCAGCGAGCGGACAGGGCTGCTCTCCTTGACAGCGAGCCCTGCCCGCCCAGCGATGTCCACAGGACAGCCGCGGCGACGAACAGGATAATCTGCTCGCAGACGTTGCCCGTGACACCGATATAGACAGCGGCCCGATACCCGAGGAAATGCGGTGCCGTAACAAAGCGGGGCAACGGAAACAGCATGAAGATGCCGTAGAGAATGGTGAGCGCGGCTGCTCCGAAGCGCAGACTCCTGCGCCACAGGATCGCCGTGCCTCCTACGATCAGCCAGACGGCAACGACGTACGCGAAAATCGTCATGCCGGGGATATGATCGCCCCAAGCCTGCAGGGGCTGATGAGCGGGCTCAAGCTCACCCCAGATAAGGTCCAGGATGCCGGAGGCAACCGACGCGATGCCGAACACGGCCACGCCAACTCTCATGACCGATCTCCTTCGCGCTTCAGAGTAACGATCAGATTGAAACCCTCCCGCGATGGTCAGGAGGGTGTTGTGGATTATCGCAGGCGGAGGTGCCTGTTGACAACAGGGCAAAGCACTTGTCCAGATTCGTTTTGGGCTTGGCGGGCGGATTGGTAAACGCACGTCTGGTTGGCGGTCGGTGGGAAGGCTGATTGCCGGTGCGGACTTGCGCTTCTTCCCCCCGGCATAGTCAAATCGTGGTCGACGAAAAGGAGATTCCATGGCACATCCCACCATCGGCCTGTGCGTCAATCCCGCCGACGAAACGATCCGTCTCGGTCCGCTCGCGGTACGCTTCCTCGTCACCGGCGAGAACTCGGCTGGCACCATGGCGGCCTTTGAGGTCGTTGTCCCAGGCGCGCAGCGGCTGATGGCTCCATCCCACAGCCACGACCACTACGAGGAGACCATCTACGGCATCGAGGGGGTGTTGACCTGGACCGTGGACGGCAAGCAAATCGACGTCGGTCCGGGACAGGGGCTCTGTATTCCGCGGGGGGCCGTTCACCGGTTCGAAAACAACACAACACAGGACGCGAAAGCGCTCTGCATGATCACGCCGGCTGCGCTTGGCCCGGTGTTCTTCCGCGAATCCGCTAAGGTGATCGACGCAGCGGCCGGTGGTCCGCCTGACCGGGCCAAGATGGCGGAGATCATGCGCCGTCACGGCCTGACGCCCGCTCCGCCTCCGGCTTAAACGTAGAGCCTGGGGCGGATGGATAGAGTTCGGGATTTTAGTACCGTTTTCGCAGAACCCATGTGGTCATGCAGCGGAGGTCTTCGACTACCGTTGTCTTCA
Organism: Acidobacteriaceae bacterium; assembly: GCA_049280995.1. Taxonomy (GTDB): domain Bacteria; phylum Acidobacteriota; class Terriglobia; order Terriglobales; family Acidobacteriaceae; genus Silvibacterium. Next base: position 30,946 of record JBAPRH010000050.1, on the reverse strand, counting down.
AGGGATCGACGACGACGGCGTTCTTCTCCTCGGCGAGGGCGGCGAGCATCTCCTCGTCGACCAGATACCACTCGGAACCGTCTCCGATAACGTACCTGTTGCCCTCGATCCACTCGAAGTCCATTCCAATTCTCGAGCCCAGGCGGCAGAAGAGCATGCCGCCGGGCCGCAGGACGCGCCACAACTCGGACAACATCGCCCGGAAGTGATCCTCGTTGCGCGCAAAGTGAAGCACGGCGCTGCAGATCACGACGTCGGCGAAGGAGTCTGGAAATGGCATCGTCTCGATCGGCCCTACCTGGAAGTTCGCGGCGGGAAGCCCGGTTTGAAGAGAAGTGGATAGCTGGCGGACGTGCTCCACGCCTTCGGGGTTCAGGTCGAGCGCGAATACCTCACAGCCTTCGCGGAGCAGATGCACCAGATTGCGTCCATATCCGCATCCGGCGTCGAGGACGCGCATTTCGGAGGTGATGTTGCCGCGAAGGATTTGATCGAAGAGATAAATGTCGATCTGTCCAAACTGCTCCTGAAGGTTGAGCCGCATATCCTAACCATACCGCCGGCTGTGCATCCCGTGGCAAAGCGGTTTTCCCGAAAATAAATGATTCTTCGGGTGGATGCGACGCGTCCTATTCAAATAGATTCAGCAGATCGATGCGCCAGCGATTGGGCGGGTGACTGGCCTCGGGAATGAGGAGAGACGTGAAGATTCTGGTTACGGGTGGCACGGGCAAGGTCGGCGGGCGGGTGGTCGGCGAACTGCTCAAGCGGGGCGCGCAGGTGCGCGTGCTCACACGCAAGCAACCGGGGACGGGCAAACTGCCGGGCGGAGTGGAAGTCGCGATCGGCGATTTGCTGGACCCGGTGTCGGTGGAAAAAGCCATGGAAGGCGTTGACAAGCTTTTCCTGCTCACTGCGGTTGTGCCGGAGGAGCTGACGCAGGCGTTGATCGGGTATGGCATCGCGAGAAGGAAGGGCGTTAAGCACATTTCCTATCTTTCGATCTTCAAGGTCGATCAGTTCGGGGACGTGCCACATTTCGCATCGAAGATCGCAGTCGAGAACGCTCTGCGTGAGTTCGGCGTGCCGTACACGATTCTGCGCCCTGGCTACTTCATGCAAAACGACGTCGCGCTGAAGGACATGCTGACCGGCGCGGGGATTTACCCCATACCGCTTGGTACGGATGGCATTTGCGCGGTGGACGTTCGGGACATTGCGGAGGCTGCCGCCATTTCGCTTACCGGCGAAGGGCATGAGGGGCAGACTTACGACCTTGTGGGCCCTGCGCTCGTCAGCGGCCCAGGCAATGCCGCCATCTGGAGCAAGGTGCTCGGCAAGGAGATCAAGTACACGGGGCACGACTTCGACCAGTGGGAAGCGCAGATGCGCTCGATGGTTCCGGCTTGGACGGCGTTCGATTTCCGCACGATGTTTGAAGGCTACTTCGAGCGGGGTTTCGCTTCGACCGCAGGCGAAGTGGCGCGCGTGACGAAGCTGCTGGGCCATGCTCCGAGGAGCTATGAGAGCTTCGCCGAGGAAACGGCGGCTTCATGGAAGGGTTGATTCAGATTGTCGCTTGGTCGATCTGGCAGGCCAATCGTGCAGGCCTGTCCGCCTATGGGAAGAGGATTCAGGCGGTAGCGAGGATGGCCCGGCCGAGGACGCCGGTCAGGGTGTCCTGCGAACTGAGAGCAATGTCGCTGCCGGGGCCGTTCAAGGTGCGCAAGTGGTTGGCAAAATCCCAGGCAAGGTCGCGGGCCTGGCAGATGTTCCAGAAAGCGAGCAGGCGGCCGATCTTGCCGGTGTCCTGAGCGAGGACGCCCAGCGTGTCGGTGGCAAGCATGTTGAGCGCCGAGGGCATGACGATGTTCAGCAGGGTGTTTACGGACTCGTAGTCGGCATGTTCAAGGCTGTCTGGCGCGGGGACAAGGTTCAGTTCGGCGCCTGTGGCGAGCAGGGCCAGCGCGAGATCGTGGTTGATGTGAGCATTCATGCCCGCGAGCGCGAATTGGATGCGATCGACGTCGCTGCGATAGCGCGCCTCAAAGAGCGCGCTCCATGCTGAGGGCACCGCGCGTCCACAGAGAAACTCACCGACAGCGCTGAAGTAGAAACCGGCGAAGACGACGTCGAGGCGAGTGAGCCAAACCCGACTCTGCCAGGCGCCACCGGGCGGGTGCAGATCGACCTGCCGCGTCACTGTGAGGTAAAGCTGGTTGAACCATTTAAGGCCGTCGTTCACGGCCAGAAGGGCATCTATGGACTGCATGCGGGAGATAACGTCCGCAATTGCGACCGGAGCCGGGCGGGTAACGAGGTCGTAGAGCGGCTGGTCCGCTGGGGTCAGAGCTGCCGTGGACATGGGTGATCTCCGGAAGGGTTTTGTGGCAGTATAAGCGATACGGTCGGCGCGGGACCGCGAGATGAATTCGCGCGCCGGATTCTGGGAACTCTGCTGAATGACATTGATTAGCGTATGCTCTCTGCTGGTGAAAATTTCGGTTGTGGCGAAGCCAAAACTATTGCGGCCTAGTTCGCCTCAACTGATCCACTAATCCGGCAAAACCTTCATAAGGAGCGGGCATGATGGGTAAGTTTATCGTTGGGTTGGTTCTGGTCGTTGCAGCTTTTCTTGGCGGCTTCGTGCCCCAGCACAAGAGCCTGTCGGAAGCCAGGTCGCAGATCGCTTCGTTACAGCAGCAGTTGGCCGGTGAGCGGCAGGCGAGGACTTTCGCCGACTTTCGCAATGAGACGGCTTTGCTTTACACCGATATCTCCAAGAGCAACTACTCCGCCGCGGGCGACCGGGCGACCAAACTGTTCACCGGGCTCCAACAGTTCACGTATCAGGCTCCGGCCCCGTTAAAGCAGAAGCTGGAAAATGTGCTTCAGTCGCGTGACGCGATTGTTGCCGCCATCGCTAAGGCCGACCCCAGCTCCGCTGGCCTGGTTCAATCGATGTTTTTGCAACTTCAGGGGTCTTGAGAGCGGCACGCCTTAAACAGTTGGCGATGGCGGACAACGCCACAGGGTCAATTTCCGCAGGTAGTTACAATCGACCTATGCATGACGTGGTGGTGTATTCGCGCACTGGATGTCATCTCTGCGACGTCGTCAAGGAGACGCTTGGCGCGATGCAGGGTAAGGCCGCTTATCAGTGGCGCGAGGTAGACATCGATGCGGACCCGCAATTGCGGCAAAAGTATAACGAGGAAGTGCCGGTAGTGTTCATCGATGGGCGGAAGGCGTTCAAGTATCGGATGGACCGGCGCGAGTTTCTGCGGGCTTTGGCGGGGAGGGGGTAGGGCGATTACTTTGTCAGAGCCACCAATGGAATCCCACCAGGACAAGAATAATCAGTGCCAGAATTACCCAAGCCAGCGGATTGGCGAAATTGAATGTCCAACCCAACCCGATCCGCTTCTCCACTAGTAGCGCCGGATCCTGCGGGTTGTAATAGAACATACCGCCGTGCCAGCACGCGTCAGGTGTCGCTTCCGCGTGCGGCGTGTTGGGCCGCCGCATTCGTCGCATTGCGATGATCGTCGCTATTGCGAGCACAGTCAGCCCCGCCCCCTCAAACCCGAAAATCTGTCCTGGCGGAAGGTAATGCAGCGGCAGCAGTCCCGCCATTGCGAAGCTGCCGCCGACCATCCAGCCCGCCGCCACCAGGATCGCCACCAATGCCGGTCTCCACGCGCTTTGCCGCGCGCCCCAGCGCACCAGCGCGGCTAGCATGCCGATGAACAGCACCAGCGCTCCGCCGACGGCCAGCGGGCCGTAAACGCCCATCATCGTTCGCGTCGACCACCCGTTCGGCACACCCTGCAGGTTCCAGTGCACCGGATACCGCGCCGGGATTTCCGCCCAGTGTGCATGCAGATACACCGCCGTCGCCACCAGTGCGCCCAACGGAACTACCAGCAGGGCGACTATCCAGTTGACTCCACCATTGGCCGACAGATCCGCTATCCGCACCGACTCGCCGCCGCTCGCCGTCCGAGGAATTCGGTTAAAGGTTCGCCATACCAGCACGCATGCCGCAAACGCCGGCAGCAACACCAGCGCGGTCCCCCAAAACGGATGCGTCACTACTGTGAGCAAGAGCGAGCCTCCTAGCGCTGCAACCGTCCACGGCAGCAGCCACAGTTCGTACTGTCGCACCAGCCGCCGCCCCTCGAGCCCGCGAAACTCCTCCGTCACTGTGACGCCAAACAACCGTTCTCGCCGCGACAGCCATGGCAGAGCATGCATCGTCGTCGCCACGAAGGCCACCGGCAAAATCAGCCACCAAGTCCCTGCGATCATCGTTCCTCCAGCCTGCCCGCCAGTCCCCGCAGCTCCCGGGCAATCTCCCCAGTGCTTGAACCTTCCGCCCGCAGCTGCGCGATCAGCTCCCGCAGTCGCCGCCGGAAGCCCTGCATTCGTTCGCGGCTCCCGCCTTCTCGCGGTGCCCGCTCCAACACCGTGGCTCGCCTCCCGTGCCGCAGGTCCAGCCATCCCTCCTCGGCCAGTTCACGATACGCCTGCGCCACCGTGTTGAATGTGATGCCCAGCTCCATCGCCAGCCGTCGCACGGAGGGTAACCCGTCGCCGGGCCGCAGCTCGCCCTCCACCAGGCTGGTCCGCAGCCCATCCACGATCTGCCGATACACGGCGATCGGCGACTCGACATCGATTTGCAGCCTGCGCATTCTTGCAGCCACCTGGATACTGTACACTGTACACGCACAGTGTACAGACGATCACGATTCCGGTCAACCCCGTCCAGGACGCTACCGCTTGACGGGCTTCTGGCGGGTGGTTGGCGAAGATGGGTCGCCTGCGGATTACGGGTTGTTGGTGAGGTGGTTCCCTGCTATTCGTCGGCGGTTAGTTGGTGGCGGACGTCGGCTCCTCGGATCCAGAAGATTACGTCGCTGGCGATGTTGGTGGCGTGGTCGCCGATGCGCTCGAGGTTGCGCGAGATGATGATGGCCTGGAGGGCCTGAGCGGCGCAGTCGGTTCGCTGCTGGATGACCTGGATGAGGTCGGCGTGGGCGAGGCGGTTCATCTCGTCGATTTCGTCGTCCATGTTGCGGACGGAGTGGGCCAGCTGGACGTCTCCTTCGAGCAGCGAGCGGATTGAGGTGCGGATCATGCGGGAGGCGTAGTTGCCCATTTTGAGGATGTCGACGGGCAGGCGGGTGGGCTCGTCCTGAAGCAGGGTGCGGGTGCGGAGGGCGATGCTCATGGCCTGGTCGCCGATGCGCTCGAGGTCTCCGTTGATGCGGATGACGGCGAGGATGAAGCGCAGGTCGATGGCCATGGGCTGCTCTTTGGCGAGCAGATCGTAGGCCATTTCGTCGACCTGACGCTGGGCGGCGTTGATGGCGTTTTCGTTTTCCTGCACGTAGTCGCAGAGGGCAGCGTCGCGCTGGATGTAGGCCTCAACGCTGGACTCGACGGCCTGCTGGGCGAGGGCGGCCATGGCGAGGAGCTTCTCTTTGAGCTCGGCGAGCTGCTGATGGAAGTGGATGCGGGGCAAGAGACTAGCCGTCCAGGCGCACGCGCTTCCCTGCCCCGGCACGCGAAATTCGCGCGTGCTGGGGACCCCGGTTCGCGCCGTTCTGATGTTGAATTCTTCGGCCCTCACGGTGGCCGGGAACGGGAAATGTGTAGGTAGGGGGCAAATTTCTCTCTCCTTCTTGCATTGTGCACCATGCAACATGAAAGCTTTGTAATTTTTCCGGATAGAACACTATTCAACCTGAACGTATTCCCTGCGCTCGCGTGAACCTCTACACAATAGAGCCGGTCTATCCTTCATCTATGACGAACCATCGCTTGAAACAACACCTTCGCATCGGCGGACTGATCTTTTCCGATATGGACCAAATCGATTTTACCGGCCCATTCGAGGTGCTTTCGCGCCTGCGAAATTCTACCTTTCATGTGATCGCCAAAACCCGGCAGCCCATCCGGGACCAAAAGAGGCTGATCCTGACGCCGGAAATGACCTTTGGCGAGACGCCGCAACTCGATGTGCTGCTGGTGCCGGGTGGCCATGGTCAGGAAGCCCTGATGGACGACGAGGAGACTCTCTCATTTATCCGCTCTCAATTCGGAGGGGGAGCGTGGCTTTTCTCCGTTTGCACGGGAGCGCTTACCTGCGGCGCGGCCGGTCTGCTGAAGGGCGTTCGGGCCACGACGCACTGGCGAGTTCTGCATCTGTTGCCCTTCTTTGGCGCAATTCCGGTGGATGAGCGGGTGGTGAGGCAGGATCGCATCGTGTCCGCGGGAGGAGTCACCGCGGGCATCGACGGAGCGCTGTACCTCGCGTCTCTGCTTCGTGGCGAGGCCGCCGCACAGGAGATTCAGCTGATGATGCAGTATGCAACGGAACCTATCTTTCCCAGTGGCCATCCGCGAACCGCTCCTGTCGAAATTCTGGAAGCCGCGAAGCGTCTCACGAATGAGATCACGCAAAGGCGGCAGGAAACCGCCGAGCGCATTTCACAGAAGCTGAACCGGCGGTAATCTACGCTAGTTTTTCTTCGGCCTGCTGGGTGGCTTCGTAGATCTGGTCGAAGGATTCGACGGCGTATAGGACTTTCTGCATTTCGCTGACGAGAAATTTCTGGTTGAGCACCTGGTCGAGATTGAAGTTGCGAATCTCGGGGCCGCTGCCGGTCTTCGGGCCTTCGATGACGTGAGCGCCTTCGCCGTGCGAGGAGATGAGTCCGCTGCCGTAGAGCTTGATTTCGCCATTCTGGCGGATGACTCCAAACTCGACGGTGAACCAGAAGAGGCGGCCCATCTGCTCGAGCCTGTCCTTTGCTGTGCCGCGAGTGCTATCGGTGAGGGCGGCGCAGACGCGGCCGTAGTGGGCGAGGAAGTCGGCGAAGACGGGGTGGGCGTGCATGGGGACGTGTCCGAACACGTCGTGGAAGATGTCGGGCTCGGGAGTGTATTCGAGCGAGTCGCGGCTGCGGAGATAGGTGGTGGTGGGGAACCGGCGGGCGGCGAGCATCTCGAAGAAGGCGTCGGGCGGGAGGAATCCGCTGACCGGGGTGGCGTTCCAGCGGGTGCGCGGAGCGAGGCGCTTATTGACCTCGGCGAGGTTGGGAATGGTGTCTTCGCGGAGGCCGATCTGGTGGAAGCCGTCGAGGTACTCGGCGCAGGCGTGGTCGACGAGCTGGGGCATGCGGCGGCGGACAAGCTCGGCCCATACGGAGTGCTGCTCAGGAGTGTAGGCGGCCCAGTCTTGCTGAATGAGAAACGGTTCGGCAATGGTGAGTTGGGCGGCTGCGGGATTCGTTGCGGGGTTCATGGGAGGTGCGCTCCGGCAAAACTCTTGAGCATTGCACCTGCGGGTTGGATGTGTCAACTGCGGCACCAGGATAGCCTGTCGCTCCTGCATCGCTTCCTGTTGCGGCTCATCTATAGGAAAGAATGACGATAAATTCTCTTTCGCAGACCCCTCTTTCGGTGCTTGATCTTGCTCATGTTCGGCGGGGCGGGACCGTGGCGGAGGCTTTTCACAATACATTGGAGTTGGCTCGGGCTGCGGAACGGCTGGGGTATCGGCGATTCTGGCTGGCGGAGCACCACAATATTCCGGGCGTGGCTTCGGCGGCGACTTCGGTGCTGATTGGGCATGTAGCCGGGGGCACGCGGACGATTCGCGTGGGCGCGGGCGGGATTATGCTGCCGAATCATGCTCCGCTGGTAATTGCCGAGCAGTTTGGGACGCTGGAAGCGCTGTATCCGGGGCGGATTGATTTGGGGCTGGGGCGGGCTCCGGGCGGGGACCAGGTGGCGGCACGGGCGCTGCGGAAAGATTTGCGCGCCGGAGAGGATTTTCCGGCTCTGGTGGAGGAGTTGCGGCGATATCTGGGGCCGAAGCAGGAGGGCGCGCTGGTTACGGCTTATCCCGGCGTCGGGTCAAACGTGCCGATATGGCTGCTGGGGTCGAGTTTGTTCAGCGCGGCTCTGGCGGCGGAGTTGGGACTGCCGTTTGCGTTTGCTTCACACTTTCAGCCGGATTATTTGATGGCGGCGCTGGATCTTTATCGGCGAAGCTTTCGCCCGTCGGAGGTTCTGGAGCGACCCTATGTGATGGCGGGAGTTCCGGTGATTGCGGCGGAGACGGACGAGGAGGCGCAATGGCTGGCGACGACGGCGCAGCAGCTTTTTCTGAATCTGATCCGGAGCCGGCCGGGACCACTGGCACCTCCGGTGGAGGAGTTGAATTGGAATGCGATGGAGAGGGCGGCGGTGATCGGCGACAGGGAGCGTGTTCAGCAGGGGCTGGAGCTATTTGTGGCGGAGACCAAGGTAGATGAGCTGATGATTGTGACGACGACATACGATCCTGCGGCTCGGCTACGGTCGTATGAGATGGTGGCGGAGATGGCGGCGGAAAAAGAGCCCTGGCGAGAGGTGGAAACGCGCGCCTGAGCTACGAATGAAAACATTCATTCGCTCTTTTCTGCCGTAAGTGCTCCGCCAAACTACAGGTCCCTTTGGCTTCGCTCAGGGCAAGTTCTTCGACGCCTACTGGCGCTCACACGCTGGCTTCGGTCAGGCTGACAATCATTTCCAGATTGAGAATCTAAAGTTTGGTTTGGGACCAGCCCGATCGATAATTGGCATGGTCAAGCCTTCTTGCGCGGGTATATGGTAATGAGTCGCCGCGCGGGTCTACTCGGCGTGGCTGGCGAGCGTCCAATTGACTGGGGTATTGCGCCATGGCTACTTTGCTGCATCCTGAAGTTGCATCCGAGAAGGATTTTCTGCCGCTGAACGGCACCGATTACGTTGAGTTTTATGTTGGCAATGCGCGGCAGGCCGCGTACTTCTATCGGCTGTCATTCGGCATGAGCCTGGTGGCGTATGCGGGGCCGGAGACCGGCCTGCGGGATCGAGCCTCCTATGTTTTGCAGCAGGGGAAGATTCGCTTTGTGATGACGACTCCGCTGCGGCCCGATGGGGAGATTGCGCAGCATGTGCATCGGCACGGGGACGGCGTGCACGACATTGCGCTGTGGGTGGACGACGCGGCGGCGGCTTGGCGAGAGACGACCAAGCGTGGGGCGCGGAGCATGCAGGAGCCGCACGAGTTGAAAGACGAGCACGGAACGGTGAAGCTGGCTTCGATTGCCGCGTATGGCGACACGATTCACACGTTTGTGGAGCGGACGGGCTATGGCGGCGTGTTTCTGCCCGGGTATCGCGCGGAGCCCGAGGACACGCTGGCGCGGCCGGTGGGGCTGCTCCATATCGACCATATGGTGGGCAATGTGGGCTGGAACGAGATGAATCGCTGGGTGGAATTTTATGCCCACGTGATGGGATTTTCGCTGTACCAGCACTTCGATGATAAGGACATTTCGACGGAGTACTCGGCGCTGATGTCGAAGGTGATGGCCAACGGAAACGGGCGGGTGAAGTTTCCGATCAACGAGCCGGCAGAGGGCCGCAGAAAGTCGCAGATTGAGGAGTATCTGGAGTTTTACCACGGGCCGGGCGTGCAGCATATTGCACTGGCAACGCATGACATTCTGGTGACCGTTGCAAAATTGCAGGAGCAGGGGGTCGGGTTCCTGAAGGTTCCGCACACCTATTACACGGAGCTTGAGGGACGCGTGGGCAAGATTGACGAGCCGGTTCAGGAGCTGGAAAAGCTGGGGATCCTGGTGGACCGCGATGATGAGGGCTACATGCTGCAAATCTTTACGCGCCCGGTGGAGGACCGGCCCACGCTGTTTTACGAGATTATTCAGCGCAAGGGCAGCCGGAGCTTCGGCAAGGGGAACTTCAAGGCGCTGTTTGAGGCGATTGAGAGGGAGCAGGCGGCGCGGGGGAATTTGTAAAAGCCAATCTCAGGGCCTAGGGGCCAGAAGTCTCAGCCGGCCAACCGCTGAATTGCTTCATATCCGGCAGCTTTTCTGCAACAACTGATGTAGTTGACGCATCTTACGCAAGATGATGCGACTTCCCGGGTTCTGTTTGGTATCCTCACTTGCAGAGCGGAATTCCAGCCCGCTCAAATCTCCGTCAGAGGAAGCTTTTGCCTAGCCAGCAGCAAGTCAAATGGTCCCAGTTGAAGGTCGGCGTGCTGGTGCTGGTCGCGCTTGTGGCGCTGACCGCACTGGTCTTTCTGATGTCGGGCAATACGGGTGGCTTTTTCCAGGGGAAAATCTCTGTTCGTTCCTATTTTGAGAACTCCGCCGGCCTGAAGGTGGGCGCTCCGGTGAACCTGGACGGGGTGACGATCGGCAGTGTGAAGTCGATCCGGATTGCGCCGGAGAGGCAGCTTACTCCGGTAGAAGTCATCATGAGAATCGGCCAGAACTACCAGCCAATGCTGCGGGACGACGCCAAGTCGAGCCTGGACACGATTGGCGTGCTGGGCGATACGGTGGTGGACATCAACGGCAAGTTCGCGACCGGGCCCCCGATAAAGAACGGTGGCGAGCTGAAGACCACGGAGACGCCAAGTCTGACGGACGTAATCAAGTCGAGCCAGGGAACGATTGAGCAGTTGAATACAATTCTGGCCCAGGTGAATGACCTGGTGAATTCGCTGAGCAGCGGGAAGGGCTCGATTGGGCAACTGATCAATAATCCGGCGCTCTATAACAAGGCAATCGCGACGCTGAACGAGATGCAGACGCTGGTGAACGCGGTGAGCAACGGCAAAGGCTCGATTGGCAAGCTGGTGACGGACGACACATTTTACAATCGGGCGAATGATACGATGGCCCGATTGCAGCACATAACCGATGAGCTCGACAACGGGCAAGGCACAATGGGCAAGCTGCTGAAGGACCCGACGCTCTACAACAACCTGAAGCAGTCATCGCAGAACCTGAACCAGATTCTGACGCAGATCAACTCCGGCAAAGGTGCGCTCGGCATGATGACGAAGGACCAGCAGTTCGCTCAGAAGCTGAATGACACCGTGACCCAGCTGAATTCGGTGCTGACGCAAGTGAATAGCGGCCAGGGCACCATTGGCAAGCTGCTGAAGGATCCAACGCTTTACAACCACACCAACCAGCTGATGACGAGCTCCTCGAACTTGATTACTGCGATCCGGGAGCATCCTAAAAAATACCTGACCATCCGCCTGAAGATTTTCTAGGGAACTGGCCAGGAATGGCCTTCCGGGCGACTTCTTCGCGTGGCTACTCCGGTTGGTCGTTGGGCCGGCTGTTCAGGATTTGCTTCGCTTCCTTTCAACTGGTTGCAATCCGAGTTGTGTGCTACTCTCCCCTGTTGGGCGCGCGTTCGGTGACGTGCCCACCATTCCGGGCCGAACCGATTGCGCCGGGCCCTTCTTTTGAGGGAGATTATGCATCTTGCTCGCATTGCCGGTGCGCTGATTCTTTGTAGTGGTGTTGCGCTGGCGCAGTCGGCGTCGAAACCGACCAATACGGCGCCAGTTGAGCCCAAGGCTCCGAAAAGCTTTGACCTAAGCGCGATCGATAAGACGGTGGATCCATGCGTCGATTTCTACCAATACGCATGCGGCAACTGGCGGAAGAACAATCCGATTCCCGCGGATCAGGTGCGGTGGGGGCGCTTCGGCGAACTAGCCGAGCGCGACCGCTACCTGCTGTATGTGGACCTGAAGCAGGCTGCAGATGATCCGAAGACTCCGCTGCAGAAGAAGTACGGCGATTTTTATGCGGCGTGCATGGACAGTGATCTTGCTGACAGGCTCGGAGAGAAGCCGGCGGAGCCGGTGCTTGCGAAGATTGGCGCGCTCAAGAGCAAGCGGGACCTGGCGGCGCTGGTGGCGGCGCTTAGTGTGGACTATGGGACGGATGCCTTCCTTGAGTTCGGGTCGGAGCAGGACCAGAAAAACGCAACGCAGCAGATTGCCGGCATTTACCAGGGCGGGCTTTCTCTGCCGGACCGCGACTATTACCTGGTGAACGACGCACGGATGACGAAGATTCGCGGCGAGTACAAAAAGTATGTGGCAGCGCTGTTTAAGCTGGCGGGCGACAACGACGACCAGGCGGCGAGCGAAGCCGACGCGGTGATGACGATCGAAACGGCGCTGGCCAAAGGTTCACTGTCGCGCGTGGCGATGCGCGTTCCGAGAAACCGCTATCACCTGCTGCCGGTTTCCGACTTGACGACGCTGGCTCCGGACTTTGACTGGAGCGCGTACTTGGAGGGGACTCCGGCGCCCTCGATTCAGAACCTCAATATTGCGACACCGGATTTTTTCAAGGCGATGAACGGCGTGCTTGAGCAGCAGAGCCTCGCGAATATCAAGAGCTATCTGCGCTTTCATGCTTTGAATAGCGCGGCCCCCTGGCTTTCGAGTGATTATGCGGATCTGCACTTCGGGTTCTTCAACCGGACGCTGCGTGGGCAGGTGGAGCAATCGGCGCGTTGGAAGCGTTGCACTTCTCTGACGGATCGCGCGATGGGCGAAGCGGTGGGGCAGGACTGGGTAAAGCAGAATTTTCCGCCGCAGGCGAAGGCCAGCGCGAAAAAGCTGGTCGCTGATCTGGAGAAGTCTTTGAACGAGGACATTCAGGGGCTGCCGTGGATGACTCCCGCGACGAAGAAGCAGGCGGAGTTGAAGCTGGCGGCGATTCGGGAGAAGATCGGCTATCCGGACAAGTGGCGCAGCTACGCGGGGCTGGAGGTGAAGCGTGACGACCTTTTGGGCAACCTTCACCGCTCGGACGCATTTGAGACAGCGTATGAGCTGCACAAAATCGGCAAGCCGGTGAACGAAAAAGAGTGGGGCATGACACCGCCGACGGTGAATGCTTACTACGATCCGAGCAACAACGACATTAATTTTCCGGCGGGGATCTTGCAGCCTCCTTTTTATGACTACACGAAGGGCCCGGCGGTGAACTTCGGGGCGATCGGCGTGGTGATCGGCCACGAGATGACGCACGGTTTCGATGATCAGGGCAGCCAGTTTGACGCGCACGGCAACTTGCGGAACTGGTGGACGCCAGCGGACAAGGCGGCGTTTGACCAGCGCACCGCATGCGAGGTGAAGGAGTACGGGAATTTCGAGCCGGTTCCGGGGCAGAAGCTGAACGGCAAGCTGACGCTGGGCGAGAACACGGCGGACAACGGCGGGCTGCGCATTGCCTATCGCGCACTCCAAAACGCGTTGGCCAGTGAAAGCCCGGAGGCGAAGACGAAGAAGATCGACGGCTATACGCCGGACCAGCGGTTCTTCCTCTCGTTTGCGCAGGTGTGGTGCGAGAACGTGCGACCGCAGTATGCGCGCGTGGCGGCGCATGTCGATCCTCACTCGCCGGGACGCTTCCGGACGAATGGGACGGTCGAGAACTTCGACGCGTTCGCAAAGGCGTTCGGGTGCAAGAAGGGGCAGCCCATGGTGTCGGCTGATCCCTGCGTCGTCTGGTAGGTAGAGGCGAGGGATCAGCGTTCAGAAGAGCGCGGTAGCTTGGTTACCTTGGAGGCCGGTTTGGCGATCGCCAGCCTCGCCCAGCAAGGAGAGTGAGCTACGATAGCCGGCGCTGAACTCTGGTTTCCAGTGCGCCCTATAGCGGAAAGCCTCTCTACCTTTTACAATGCAAAGCGGGAGTGAATCCCGATCCAGTCCCTGGTGTTCCTCTTGTGCCAGGATGAAGGAAGCGCATGAAGTTTAAGAAATCCGGTCAGGTTGCTCTGGCCCTTGCAGTATCCCTTGGTCTCAGTTTGGGCCTCACCTCCTGCGTAAATGACTATACGGTTGCGTATCTGTACGTGACTGGGGCGCAGTACAACCAGATCGGCGCCTTCAAAATTTCGGACAATACGGGGAACCTCTCCACCATCCCCGGCTCGCCATTCGGCTCCGGCGGAACCAACCCTGTCCGGGCGTTTGTTTCGACGACGGGGCGTTATCTTTATGTGCTGAATGCGGGCGCGCCCACCACGGATGCGACGGGAAACACCACCTACACGTCGGCGAACATTTCTGTGTTTTCGGTCGGCGGCAATGGCGTGCTGGCCCCCCAGCAGACCTACCAGAGTCAGGGCTATGGGGCAACCCGCTTCGCGTTGAGCCAGACCGGCGGTTTTCTTTATGTGATGGACGAATATGCTCCTTCGGCGGGAACGAACGCGGCGGGAGACCCGCTGGTCGGCGCGAAGACGCCGGTGGCGGGCATGTCGTGCCAGGATTCCTCGGGTATCTATCACCCGACGGGAGACATTACGGTGTTCTCGGTGGACAGTAACACCGGGCGGCTCTCGCTGGTTACCAACGCGCAGCTGCAAAACCCGCTCGGGCAGCCGCTGACCTATTTCCCAGTTGGTTGCGAGCCGATTGATTTCGAGGTGACGGGCGGGTTTGTTCTAACCGCCGATACCTCTGATCCGGTAACGGGCAACAAGTTCACGGTATTCCCTTACTCGGTGAATGCAACCAACGGGCAGCTTACGCCGACACAGAACACCGAATTCCCCACCGGAGCGGAAAGCATCAGCGCGATTGGGGCCAACGCTTCCAAGACAACAATCTTCATTCTGGATCCGGTGGGCAACTACATCTGGTCCTACTCGGTGGGTTCCGGTGGAGTGCTGTCACCGTACAACACGACTCCGACGCTCAATATCGGGTCCGTCGCGGGCAATCCTGTGGCGCTGACGACCGACAGCAAGAGCCAGTTCCTGTATGTCGCGAATGCCGGGCCGTCCGGGGGCGTGGGCCAGGCGAACAGCGACATTAGCGCCTACACCATATCCACTAACGGATCCTTACAGAAGAATCCGGACGGGCCTTTCGGGACCGGATCGGGACCGCAGTGCATCATCGAAGACCCATCCAACCAGTACATTTACACGGCGGATTACAACAGCGGCACGGTGACCGGCCATGTGCTCGATCCCCGATCCGGCGATCTGACCAAAATGCGGAACAAGACGACCTTCACTACTGTGGGTAATCCGACATGGTGCGTGGCCGATGGCCATACGGACTAAAGACAGGATGCGGCGCTCAGCGTTCGGAACCTCCAGTTCCGGCGTTGGGCGCTAAAGGCGCCGGCCTTTGGCGCGTGAGGCTGCATACCCTGTAGCTTAAAGCGACGCGAGCTTTTACAATTCAAGCGGGAGCGATCCCGAAAATCGCAGCCTGTGCCACTGGCCAGGATGAAGGAAGCGCATGAAGTTCAGCAAAACGGGCCAGGCACTCCTGGCCGCTGCCGTTTCTCTCGGCATAGGATTTGGAATTATTTCGTGTGGCGAAAGCAATACGATTGACTACGTTTACGTGACTGCTAACAAGAACAACCCCGGCCAGATCGCCGTATACCGGCTGGACCAGCAGTCAGGCGCGCTGACCCAGATCCAGGATTCGCCCTATCCTTCGGGCGGACGGAACCCTGTGGCTGAAGTGACTTCGCCCAACGGCCAGAACCTGTATGTAGTGAATCACGATGACAACACACTGGTGGAATTCGCGATCGGCACCGACGCGAAGCTTTATCCGGGCCACACCTATCAGACGCCGGGCACGGAGCCGAACGCGGTGGCCATCAGCCCGGACGGGACTCTGCTGTTTGTGCTGGACACCTACCAGGCCACGTACAGCGACGCAAATCCCGGCCCCGGCGCGCTGGTGGTTTATCCGATCAACAAGGACGGCAGCCTGGGCACGAACCTGACGAACGGCAACCTACCCTACTGGCCGGTTGAGTTTGCTCCCTCCACTATCAACGCGACAGTCAACGGGAAATTTGCCTACGTAGCGAACGCCAACACGAACAACCCCGTTGGAGCAAACCAGCGTGGGACGATTTCCGCGTTCTCGATTGGCAGCGGCGGCACTCTGACTCCGCTGTACACCTCATCCGCGCAATTGCCGTATGCGGGCGTGAGCCCCTCGGCGAGCGCCAGTGACCCCACAAGCCGGTTCCTCTATGTGACGGATGCGCTTTCCAACCAGCTTTACGCCTATACCATCGGCACGGACGGCACCCTGACGCCGCTCATCAATGGGCCCTTCGCGACGGGCACATTTCCGGACGCGATTACGATTGACCCCAGCGGCGAGTACATTTACGTGGCAAATTACGTGTCGAACACCATCAGCGCATACACGATTACGCAATCGACGGGAGCGCCTTCGGCGCTGGCCGGAGCTACCTCCTACACAACTAAAACGGGCCCCACCTGCATTATGGTGGAACCTGCCTTCGGGCGCTTTCTCTATACCTCGAATTTCCTGGACTCTTCGTTGACTGGTTACAAGCTGAACCCCAACGACGGATCGCTGGTTGGAACGGAAAACTCGCCGTATCCTATATCGCCGGCTGGGCAGGCAACCTGCGTAGCCGCGGTGGCACACGGCAACCATCCAGGAGAGCATGTACAGGCAACGTCGGGCACGGGGCAGTAGAGGCTCGGTTCCTGAAAACCTTAAGGCCCGCTTTGGTGCGGGCCTTTTGCTTTTCAGGCTTCGGTGGCAAATTGCCGTGGCTTCGAGAGGTCTTTCAGTTCGCCCAGGAGTTCGATAATCTGGCGGATGCGGCGGGGCCCCAGGTCGTCAAAGGCGATGCCGGCACCCCGTCTGCGATGCAGGACCGCAATGTGGCCAGCGACCCGGAACTGCATCTGGCACGCGACAAAGTAAACCTCGACCGGCGTGCCCCGCTCCAGGGTGAGGGCCGCGGTTTCGATAAAGCATCCGGAGATGCTGAGGTCAAGGATCTTTCCTCGAAACAGCAGGCCTCCGTGGGGGACACAGACTTCCGCTCGGCCTTCGCAGGCGTAGCGAGGGTGTTTTCGGCGGTTTGCCGGAATATTGGGCCGTACGGCGGGCGAGGTGAACGGTGGCGCGACAGAGAGAGACTGATTTCCCATGACTCTTTGCCCCCTGGACAGCGAACTCACTCTTGTCTATCGGCGGATTTCGCGCGAGGATGATAGATATTTGTGCGCGCCGGTGCCAGCGCCTGAAAAAGGACCGCTGCGAAAGCGGTCCTTTGAGCCAGCCGAGCCGGGGTTAACCGACGATGCGGGTGATGCTCTTTTCGATAGTGTCTTTGGGGACGTAGCCAACGATCTGGTCGGCGACCTTGCCACCCTTGAAGAAGAGCAGCGCGGGAATGCCGCGGATGCCGTAGCGTCCTGGAGTGGCCTGATTGCGGTCCACATCCATTTTGGCCACTTTGATCTTGCCATTGTACTGGGTTGCAACTTCATCGACGATGGGCCCAAGCGCCTTGCAAGGGCCGCACCAAGCCGCCCAGAAATCGACCAGAACGGGCTGATCAGACTGCAATACCTCCTGGTCGAAGGTTGCATCGCTCACTTCAATCACTGCCTGTCCTGCCATATTTCTCCTTCATTTTCCTGATCCGGTTTCGCGGCTTCGTCGGCTGTTTTGCCGGAAACCGCTGCTTTCAGTCTACTCAATCGATTTCAACAGAGCACTTTTCAGAATTATAGATGCGGGAACGCAATAAAAGTCGCAGCCGAGGCCTGCCTTCCCGGAACGGGACGCGAATTTCAACAAAACAACGGGAGCGCGACCAACCGGGCATGACCAAAAGGGTACCGGACTCGTGAAATCGGGACTCAAAATTAGCTCGTAATGCGATATAATTAAAACATCGCAGCACGATGTAAGTCCCCGCATGAACCTCCGACCTTCCGCGAAATCCCGGTCCGACACAGAGAGCGATCCCGAGCAGGAACAGCCCCATAGCCAGCAAGAGGTCCGCGATATGGCGCACTTCCGCTATGCGTTGCGCAAATTCCTGCGCTTCAGCGAGAATGCGGCGCGGCGCGGCGGTGTCACTCCACAGCAGCACCAGCTTATGCTGGGTGTTGCCGGGTATACAGGGCGGGGATCGGCCACGGTGTCCGAGCTGGCGGAATTTCTGCAGGAGCAGCCCCATTCGGTGGTGGGGCTGGTGGAGCGCGCGGTGCAGCACGGGCTGGTCCGCCGCGAGCAGGACGAAATGGACCGCAGGGTGGTGAATGTCTCTCTCACCGAAAATGGCCGGGAAATTCTTTCCGGGCTGACGAAACTTCACCAGGAAGAGGCCAGCGCGTTTAAGCAGGTCCCAGGGCTTGCATGGGAGGAACTGCAACACCTTCCGGAAGGCGAGCGAGTTGACCGGCGGCGGCCGCAGTTGGATTTGACAAAAAAACCGGGGGTATTACGACCCGAAGTGGTACGCGAGTACAAAGGAAAAGTGCGAATCAAGTGATCGAAACAGGAATAGGGATCCCAACAAGAAAGATAAGGACACGGTTGCTGCAACACCCTCTGCTGCGCAGATATTTCCCGCTGGTGCACGAAGATCTGGTGGAGGTCTACTCTCGTTCGCTACAGAAATGGTTGATTATCGCGCCGCTAATCGGCGTTACCACCGGGCTGTTAATCACCGGAATTACCATCATTATCCTTCAAAAGCTCTGGCCGGTGATTCTGGCTTATTACCTGCATCACCACTGGGCCATTGTTCCTGGAATGGTTCTGGCCTTCGCGATCACGGGCCTGATCATGCAATTTCTTACCTCGGACCCAGACGAGCACTCGACCGAGGAGGTCATCAAGTCCTATCACGAGCACGACGGTGACATCGATATGCGTCCGATGCTGGCCAAGCTGGTGGCGGCCATCACCTCGGTCGGCTTTGGTGGAAGCGCGGCACTGGAGGGGCCCAGCATATACGGCGGAGCGGCGATTGGCTCGTGGCTGTGGGCCAAGCTGCGGCGGTTGCGGCTGGACGTCCGCGACCGGCGCATCATGCTGATCTGCGGCGCGGCGGCCGGCATGTCGGCCGTGTTTCGCGCGCCGCTTACTGGAATCGTCTTTGCGCTGGAGATGCCGTATCGCGACGACCTGGCGCACGAGGCGCTGGTGCCATCGCTGATCGCCTCAGTAGTGTCGTTCGTGACGCTCAGCGCGTTCCTCGGCTCGCAGCCGTTGTTCGATTTTGCGGGGACCGCCGTGCCGTACGATCGCCGTGACCTTTACTGGAGCGCGCTGCTGGGCCTGATGATCGGGCTAATCGCGATGGCTTTTGCGGTGACCTTCCGGCGCACGCGCACATTTTTTGTGAGATGGGCGGTTCCACACTGGGTAAAGCTGTCCGTCGGCGGCTTGCTGACAGGTTTGTGCGGTCTGTTGTTCGTGTGGCTCTATCATGGATCGCTGATTCCGCTTGGCCCCGACTATGAGGCGGTGGGAAACATCCTGAACCAGCACCACGGCACGATGGAGCTGGTCAATTTCGGCGTGCTGAAGATGGCGGCCACCATTTTCACGCTGGGCAGCGGTGGCGTAAGCGCGATGTTCGTTCCTCTGTTTTTGAGCGGCGGTTCGCTGGGTATGGCGTTCGCGCAATCGGTGATTCACAGCTCGTCGTTTGGGCTGTATGCCGCGGTAGGAATGGCCGCCTTTATTTCCGCAGGCTATAAGACGCCGCTGGCCGCCGTGGTGTTCGTAGCGGAGGCGACCGGTGGACACGCCTACATCATCCCGGCGCTCATTGGAGCGGCAGTGGCCTATCTGGTTTCCGGCGACGCTACAGCGTCGGGAAACCAGCGCCTCCACGAAGAGGTGAGGATCAAGGACCTGGAAATCCCGGTCAGCGAAGTGATGCAGCAGAGGATGGTTGCTGCGCAGGCGTCGCTCACGTTGCGCGAATTTGCCAGCACCCTGGCGGAGAATTCTCGCCGCGATGCATTTCCGGTATTTGATGGCCTGGAATTGCTGGGCGGGATAACACTCTGGTCGATGGTCAGGGTGCCGCCCGACCGCTGGAAGAGCACCACGGTGCGCGAACTGGTGAACAGGCGGGTTCAGCGGGTTCCGCTGGACTGCGATATATCAGAGGCCGCGCGGCTGCTGCTCAGCGAGCACAGGCAGATGATGCTGCTGGTGATCGCCGGCGATGGGCGCATGAAGGGCATTGTTACGAAGGCGGACATCCTGAAGGTGCTGAAGCTTCGCAGAGAAGATTCAGTGGAATTGAGTAGTGCAAGTTTCAATTAATTAGGAGATGCTCATGGCTGATTTTCCAGTTTCAGAGCTCGCAACGGTTCCAGAATCGCAGTCCAATCGAAAGGGCCAGTTCGGCGTGGCGCTGGAACCTGAAGTGGCCAAAATCTGCGTCTTCGCCGTTCTGATCGGATTCATCGGCGGGTTGGTGGCGCAGGGGCTTCTCGAACTGATCTACCTCTTCACCAACATCTTCTACTTCGGCAAATTCTCCTTCCTTATCACCCATCCGGATCATAGCCACCTCGGGATATGGGCCATTCCCATCCCCGCTCTCGGCGGCCTGCTCACTGGCCTCATGGTCTACTACTGGGAGCCGACGCTCAAGGGCCACGGTATTCCCGAAGCCATGGACTCAGTGCTGTTCGGCCACAGCCTCATGCGGATCCGCGTGGCGGTTTTGAAGCCGCTGGCGACGGCGTTTGCAATTGGCACGGGTGGCCCGTTCGGCGCCGAGGGGCCGATCATCCAGACCGGTGCGGCCATCGGCTCGCTCTTTAGCCAGGCCGTGGGACTCAGCCCCTACTACCGCCGCGTGCTGTTGGCGTGCGGCGCGGCCGCCGGAATGGCCGCGACCTTCACCGCACCGCTGGCCGGCGTGCTGGTCGCCGTCGAATTGCTGTTGTTTGAACTGCGCGCCCGCTCCTTTATCCCCGTGGCGCTAGCCTCGGTTGTCGCCACCGGCGTGCGCATCTCCTTCGTGGGCTGGAGGCCGCTGTTCCCCACCCCAGCCTACAAGCTCACCAGCATGTGGGAGTTGCTGCTCTTCGCCGTGCTCGGCATTCTGATGGGTGTCGTGGGCGTCTGCATGATCCGGGTGCTCGACTGGCTCGAAGACTTCTTCGATGAGCTACCCCTGAAAAACGGCGCCATTTTCAAGACCGCCATCATCTGGTCGCCGGCCGTCGGCGCGCTCATTCTCGGCGCCATCGGCTACTTCTACCCCGAGATCCTCGGCACCAGTTACGACACCATCCGTGACCTGCTCAACAACCGGATCCCCCCCGGACACATGATAGGCATCTCGATCGCCAAGTTCTGGGGGCTGGTCATTTCGATTGGCTCGGGCGCCACGGGCGGCGTCTTCGCGCCGTCGCTGGTCGTCGGCGGCGGATTCGGCGCGGCCTTCGCCATCGGCTGCCACCATCTGTTCCCGCACCTCGTCAGCAGTCCCGGATTCTATGCGCTCGTCGCCATGGCCGCCGTCTTCGGAGGCATCGCCCGCGCGCCCTTCACAAGCATCGTCTTCCTGTTCGAGCTGAGCCACGACCCCAATGCGATACTGCCGCTCGTCGTCTGCGTCATGATCTCCGACGCGTTCGTCCGGTTGTTCAGCCGCGATTCCATCATGACCGTCAAACTCGCCAAGCGCGGACTCATCGTCCTTCAGGACTACTCCGTCCCCGTGCTCATGCGCGCGCGCATCGACCAGGTGATGCACAAGCAATTCAGCACTCTACCGGCCGAGGAGAAACTGCACGACGCGCTGGGCCACTTTCTTCCCGGCGAGGTGAGTTTTATTCCTGTGGTGGAAACCGACGGCACGCTGGTCGGCATTGTGGAGGCGCACGACCTGCTGCGGACCGAACCGGCTGACCGCCAACTTACGATGCGGGAGCTGTCGCGGCGTGATTACGCGATTGCATACCCCGGCGACTTGATCGACCAAGTGCATCGCGCCATGATGTCGAAGAACACGGAAAACGTAGTGGTAATGGACCCTGCGAATGCGCAGACACCCATTGGGATCGCGCGCGCCAACGACATTCTGCAGTTGCGCCGCTGGCTGATGGAAGAAGAAATGCGCGAGGTCCGAATAGGCCCGTGGCGAAAGGCAAAGAAAAAAAGGAACGACGGAAGCGAGGAAAAAAAAGAGGAATCGGGTACGCTGCCCTAACTTAAGGGGCGGACGCTGGCGGCGGCTCCCGGTCGATTTGGTTTGCCGAAATGTTGCCTGTGCGCATCTAAAATTGTTGGCGTGGAAATTGCCTACCGCGCAGAAAATGGCTCTGACGAAAAGCTCCCTCATCGGGAATGCTGTTACGGATTCGCTGCGGGCTGCGTCTAAACCGCAAGAGACATCTATTGCAGCCGTTCTATATACTTGACAACGGACGTGTACATCTATTGTCGCTACTTGAAGATACGAGGTTAGACCCGAAATGAAATCTCTCTTAAGGCGGCTACGGAGCCGCCGTCTGGTTTCCACCCTCACGATCCTTGCCACCCTTTCAGCGGGCATTCTTATTGGCTCCGTAGTTGCGCACGGCGTGCACGGTCAGGAATCGCAACAAGCATCGAAGATTGATACCTCGGACGCGACGCCGCTCACGGTTCCCGCGCCCAAGGATCTTTCGACCGACTTCACCCGCATCGCCAAGGAAGTGGGTCCGGCGGTGGTGAACATCAGCACGGTGGAGCTGCCCAAGGAACAGCAGCGCAACCGGCGCGGCTTCAGCGTGTCGCCGTTTGGCCAGCAGGGCCCGGATAATGGCGGCGGCGACGATCAGGGGTCGAGAAATTTCCAGGACTTCTTTAACCGCTTTTTCGGCGGCGGGCCGGGAATGGGTCAGGACGATAGCGGGCAGGAACGGCAGTCGCTGGGCTCGGGGATGATCGTCGACCCGCGCGGTTACATCATTACCAACGACCACGTGATTAACAAGGCGGACAAAATCTGGGTGAGGCTCTCGACCGACCCGAACGACGGAAGCTTCATGCAGGGACGCCCCGCGACCGTCGTCGGATTCGACAAGGCGACCGACATTGCCGTGCTGAAGATCAAGGCCGATCATCCGCTGCCTACCGTGAAGCTAGGCAACTCGGACGGCGCGCAGGTAGGCGACTGGGTGATCGCGATCGGCAGTCCGTTCACGTTGTCGCAGACCGTGACTGCCGGCATTGTCTCGGCCAAGAACCGGACCATCAACCCCGGAGTGGGCGGCCAGTATCAGCACTTCATCCAGACGGACGCGGCGATCAACCCCGGCAACTCGGGCGGGCCGCTGCTGAACATGGCCGGCCAGGTCATCGGCATGAATACGGCCATCTATACCGAGTCCGGGACGTATGCGGGCATCGGGTTCGCGATGCCTTCGAACACCATTGTCAGCGTCTACGACGACCTCATCGGCCCGGAACATAAGGTGATTCGCGGCAGTATCGGCATCACCTTCCAGGCGAACCTGCCTTCGGCCGTGGCCCACGTTTACGGCTTCAAGAACGGCGTGCTGGTGAGCGCGGTGCAGCCGGGATTCCCAGCGGACAAGGCTGGCATCAAGGCGGGCGACATCATCACGACGGTTGACGGCAAGCCGGTCAAGGACGGCGACGACCTGGTGAATATCATCTCCGCGCGCAAGCCTGGATCGACGATCGCGCTGGGCTACCTGCGCAACGGGCAGCAGCACACCGCGACAGTAACGATTGCCGACCGCACAAAAATGTTGGCGGCGCTCAATAAAGGCCAGGGCGGCGAAAACAACGAAAACGAGGGCGGCAACACGGAGAACGCACAGGCGAAACTGGGCATCAGCGTAAGCGATCTGCCGCAGGGCGCGCCGGCCGGGCTGCACGGGGTGCTGATCCAGTCGGTGAAGCCGGGTTCGTTCGCCGACGAAATCGGGCTGGCCGAAGGAGCGGTCATTGTCTCCATCAACCGGCATCCGGTCCATAACGTCAACGACTTCCGGGCCATTGTTGCAGGGCTGAAATCGGGCAGCGACGTGGCTTTTGAAATCGTCGATCCGCGGCGGCCCGACGGAGGCAGCTTCTATCGAGGAGGAACCCTTCCCTAAGCAAAATGGCGGGAAAATGCCGGCTTCCGGAAAGCGGAAGTCGGCATTTTTCTGTTGCATTCCGGGACAAATCCCTGTAGCCTCTTGGCCTGACTTGGCGATTGAGTATGATAAACATATAAATTCAGGTCGAAATCACTCCCCTATGAGGTTTTCCGCATGCTTTTTGTTCGAGCCTGCCAGACGATTTTGTTGATTACCGCGTTGGCGGCCGCTCCCGCGTTCGCCAGCCGCGTGCACAGGCCGGCGACTTCCGGACATCACCATCACGCTCGCAGGCGCCACTCGCGAAAGGCGCGGCATCATATAGCTCGCGGCCAGCGCGGAATTGATACGGAGCGCGCGAGCCAGATTCAGGCTGCGCTCATCAAGCAGAACTACCTGACAGGCGCGCCCAGCGGCGAGTGGGACAGTGCAACCGAGGACGCGATGAAGAAGTACCAGGCCGACCATGGCTGGCAGACCAAGACGACTCCGGACTCCCGCGCATTGATCGCGTTGGGCCTCGGGCCCGACCGCGACGCGGACGGAATTCCGGTGGTCACCGCCAAGGCGGCCACTACGGTGGCTGCGCCTACGCCCGCGCCTAACACGTTGGCCTCCATGCATATCATCGAGAACTAACGGACTGGCAGAACTCGCACCGAAAGGGGCTGCCCATGGCGGCCTTTTTCGCCGAGCGGCTATTTTCGCCGGTTTGCGTCTAATGGAGAAGGCACCCGCCGATTCCACTTATGATGATACTTCGCAAGGCTCTCGGGACGACTACCCTTTGCATCGCACCTCTCCTTGTCTGCTCGGTTTTTGCGCAGAGCAAGGCCGCTGCTCCGCCTGCCACTCCGCAGGTGAACGCCAAGACGGTCATGATGGCGGTGACGGTGCGCGACAAGCACGATGAGCTCGTTCCGAACCTCACCAAAGACGACTTCACGCTCGCCGCGGACGGCCGCCCGCAAACGATCATGACTTTCATGCAAGCCGATACGCTACCGCTGACAGTGGGCGTGCTGGTTGAAACCAGCGTAGACCAGCGCGCCGCACTCGACGCGGAGCGCAGCGCCAGCCGGCAATTTCTGGATACAATGCTGGCAAACGCGCGCGTGAAGGCGTTTTTAATTCAATTTGCGGGCGAGGTCGATCTGCTGGCTGATATGTCGACAGAAAAGAGCAAGCTGGACGCCGCGGTTGGCCAGCTTGGAACGCCGCAGTTTCGCAACACAGGCGACGCGCAGAGCTCGGGTAGCGGCGGCGGAGCGACGCTTTATGACGCGATTTATCTGGCCTCCAGCGAGATGATGAAAAAGCTGCCGGAGCGGAAGGTGCTGATCGTGCTGACGGACGGGGTGGACCGCGGCAGCAAGGAATCGCTATTCTCGACGATCGAAGCCGCGCAGCGCGCGAACACTGCTGTCTACGCGATTTATTTCAAGGGCGAGAAACAACGCAACAACAACAACAACGGATTTCCCGGCCAGCGGCGCGGAAGAACGGGCGGCGGCTATCCGGGCGGCGGCGGCGGCTATCCGGGCGGTGGTGGCGGCTGGCCTGGCCGCGGCGGGAACCATCCATCGAGGCCTACAGAAGGATCGCGCATCAACGGGGAAAAAGTCCTGGAGCAAATCTGCAACGAAACCGGCGGACACATGTACCAGGTCGACCATAAGCACCCGGCCAAACAGGCAGTCTCCACAATTGCCGGTGCGTTGCACGCGCAGTATATGGTGGGCTTCACACCCGACAAGCAGACGAGCGGGTACAACAGAGTTACGCTTACGGCGAAGAAGAAGGACCTGTTCGTGCAGGCGCGGCAGGGCTATTACGCCGAAGAGTGAGCGTCGCACAACTTACGCGGGTTGCGCGTCATCTGCAATAATGATTGTGTGCGCCGAATACTGGCCATCCCGCTGCTGATTCTTTTTATACTGCCGTTCGCGCTGCCGCTTTTCGGAACGAGCGTGGCAGAGGCGGCGGTGCCGGCGTGCTGCCGCAGAAACGGCAAGCACCATTGCATGATGTACATGGAGTGGTCGCAGCGCCGCTCTTTCACCACGGTCCGCGAAAAGTGCCCCTACTCGATCGTGCCGCCCGCAATTCTCGTGCTGCACTCGTTCGCGCCTTTCCCCTCGGCCTCGGTTTTTGCGGGGGTGACGCGGCATCCCGCCGTTTCCCCGCAGGTTGAGGCGCAGCAGCGCGTCTCCTTTGACCGTACCTGCCAGAAACGCGGACCTCCCGCGCGGATCGCCTGAGCGATTTTCTGCGCGAGCCAATGCCATCGGCATTCGCTCCCCATTCGTAACTGTGCTTGATACGAATTCGCCGTGCTTCGTCGCGGCGAGGAGGCTTGTCTTGTTCTCAAAATTTGTAGCCACCCTATGCCTGCTCACAGCAGCGCTCTGCCTGTCGTCCGCCCCGCCCGCTCAGGCGACGGTCTTCGGCAGCGTAAAAGGAATCGTCCACGATCCGCATCATCGTCCCATCGCCAACGCGCAGGTGACGCTCCACGCGGCCAACTCGGCATTTGTCGAAACCGCGACCACGAATCAGGACGGCGCATTCAGCTTTCTTTCCGTCCCGCTTGGCGACTACACCATCGCCATTTCAGCTCAAGGATTTGCGAACATCCAGCAGCGGCTTGCTGTCGTCTCCAACTCGTCCACCTTCCTGCACTTCCCGCTCTCGATCGCGACCCTGCAGCAGTCCGCGCACGTATACGCGCAGGCGGGGACCACCAACCCGGATTCTGTTACCCCCACCACGCTCATCAGCCGCGAGGCCATTGCGCGCACGCCGGGGGCCGACCGCACCAACAGCCTGGCGATGATCACCGACTACGTCCCCGGAGCCTACGTCACCCACGACATGCTGCACATGCGCGGCGGACACCAGCTCAGCTGGCTCATCGACGGCGTGGCGCTCCCGAATACCAACATCGCCAGCAACATTGGTCCGCAGATCGACCCCAAGGATGTCGACTACCTCCAGGCCGATCGCGGTAGCTACGAGGCCGACCTCGGAGACCGTACCTACGGCATCTTCGACGTTGTGCCCCGCAACGGCTTCGAGCGCAACCGCGAGGGCGAGCTGGTCATGACGCTGGGCAACTTCTACCAGACCAACGATCAGCTCAGTCTCGGCGACCACACGGAGAAGTTCGCGTGGTACGCGAGCGCCAACGGCAACCGCAGCAACTACGGCCTGCAGCCACCAACCGAGCAGCCCGTTCACGACGCTGAGAACGGCTACGGAGGCTTCGGCAATTTCATTTACAACCGAGACGCGCGCAACCAGCTTCGTCTGACCACGCAGCTGCGCACCGACTACTACCAAATTCCCTACGATCCCGACGCTAACGACTGGCAGAACCAGCTTTACGATTCCAGCGGCCTGCGCGACGGCCAACATGAAACCGACGGATACGGAATCTTTTCGTGGGTGCATACCTACAACGAATCGACGCTGCTGCAGGTCTCGCCTTTCTACCATTACAACAGCGCGAAATACGAGCCCAGCCCCGACAGCCAGCCGACGGCCACCAAGTCCTACCAGACCGGCAACTATGCCGGTCTGCAATCTTCCATCTCCACCACTATCGCGAAGAACTCGCTCTCGGCGGGCATCTACGGATACGGCCAGCACGAAGCCGATGTCTTCGGCGTTATCTTCAACGACGGCAGCTATCAGAACTTTTCAGAAAACAGCGCCGTTGCAGGAGGTGTAGAGGAAACTTACGTCGAAGACAAGTACAAGCCCACGTCCTGGCTTACGCTGCTTGGCGGTATGCGCCAGACGCACTTCCAGGCCGCGATCAGCGAAAACGCCATCTATCCGCGCATCGGAGCCGCAGTACAGATTCCTAAACTCCACTGGGTCTTCCGCGGATTTTACGGACATTTCTACCAGCCGCCGCCGCTCACCAGCCTCTTTGGCCCTGCGCTGGCTTACGCCAACGGCACCAACACCAGCTTTGTTCCCCTGCGCGGTGAGCGTGACGAGGAGCACCAGTTCGGCGTGCAAATTCCCTTCCGCGGATGGCTGCTCGATGCCGACACGTTCCAGACCCGCGCCAACAATTTCCTCGATCACAGCAACATCGGCGAGTCGAGCATCTTTATCCCTGTCACCGTGCAAGGGGCGCTCATTCAGGCCTGGGAGGCGACGCTCCGCTCGCCGCTGCTGTGGCGCTATGGGCAGTTCCATCTCGCCTACTCCAATCAAATCGCGCAGCAGATCGGCCCCATTACCGGCGGACTTATCTGCTTGGATCCGAATGACCCGAGCGCGTGCGCGGTTGAGCCCGGGTACTCTGCGCTCGATCATGACCAGCGCAACACACTGAACGTGGGTATGAATGGCAACCTTCCCTGGCACGCCTACGGGGCATTCAACATCTACTATGGATCGGGATTCTCCAACGGTTTTACCGATCCTCCGTCTCCCTATACGGGCGATTACCTGCCCGCCCACACCACCGCAGGCCTCAGCCTCGGCAAAGACTTCGGCGAGAAGTTCTCGGTGGCCGTCGACGCACTCAACGTCGCCAATACGCGCGTGCTGCTCGACAACAGCCTGACCTTCGGGGGCTTCCACTACAACGCACCACGGCAAATATATGGAGAGCTTCGCTATCGATTCCACTTCTAGCTTGAGATAGCTCTCGCGTTTGCAGGAGCTGCAATGACTTCCATCCAGCGCGAGACGCGGCTCAAACCGAGTCTCGCGTTGCGTTGTTATGAGCCTGTAGCCGCTCCGACCTGCGAAAAAGATTGACTTGTTTTGCTTCTGTGCTAGAGTCGGTTCTCATAGAACCTATGTTTCAGAAATCCGAGCCGCTCCCGCGCGATATTGTGAGGAGCCGGTATTTCCATGGCTTTGAGAACCAGTCCGGATTTTAATCCATGCCGGGTGCATTTGAAGGCGGGGCGTGACAAGTAAAAATCACAGGAGAAAATTCGGGAATTGTGTGCTGGCCGGAGCCAGCTTGTTGCTCGCAGCAGTATCCGGGTATAGCCAGACGTTTACCGTCAGTGCCTCGCCGAGTTCGCTGACGATCTATCCGGGCGAGCAGAATGTTCCGGTCGCGGTTACGGTAAACAGCGGCGACAACGACAGCGACAACTACACTGGGCCGGTGGTTGTCACGATGACCGGGCTGCCCTCGGGGATCACGGTAACTCCCGTGACGTTGACGCCGGGAAGCTCAGGAACGCTGACGCTCAACGCCTCGCCTTCAGCGGGACAAGAGCAAGTTCCAATACACGCCGCATCCCCCTCCACGGCCTGGACGACCACGGCGTCACTGGTGGGAGCGTCAGGCGTTGTACAGGTAAGTTCGCCGTTTTCCCTCACAGTTTCGATCTCCAATCCGTCGTTCGCTCCCGCGCAGAACGATATCAATCTTCCCATTGTCACAATCGACACCAGCAATGTTCCGGTCACCAGCAAGTCTACGGACGTTCCCGGCACCATCACCATCACCTCATCCGATGGGCAGACTTCATACTTGCCCAACTCCAGCGACACTGACAACACGGCCACCTTCCAAGTACACGGCAACTCGACCTCGCAAATGCCGAAGCTGGCCTATAAAGTCAAGCTGAATACAAGCCTGGACCTGCTAAACACCATGGGCGTGAACTGCGGCTATGTCACAAGCTCCGGCAAGGCGACCTGCGATAAGAGCAAGAGTTATATCCTGCTAGCCAATTATGACGACAAAACTCTGCTGCGTGACTGGGCCGCTTCGGCACTGGCCAACGACATTCCTTACGGCGGAGACTATTTAAGCGAGACGCCAGTGCCTTCCGGGTACGCGGGAACGATTCCAACGCCCAGCGGGACCTCCGCGCTTATGCCCTGGGCGCCTCATTCTATGTTTGTTGAGCTTTATCTGAACGGAGTCTATGAAGGCAATTACCAGCTTATTGAAAATAAAAATGTAGACAGCCACCGGGTGAATATCACGGAGATGACCGATTCGGATACTTCCGGCGATGCTTTGACAGGCGGCTATTTCCTCGAAATCGATCAGGAGAACGGCGAAGATTTCATGTTCGAGACGCCGCAAGGGGTCGATATAGGCCTGGTAGATCCGGATTTCTCTCCGGAAGTCCCGGAGCAGACAGGCTACATCACGAACTATGTTGACAACGCCGAGACGGCGCTGTTTTCCAAAGACTTCACTGATCCAACATTGGGCTGGCGAGCCTATTTTGATGAGGCCTCAGCGATCAACTTTTACATCGTAAATGACGTTATGGGAAATGCGGACGGCGGCGCTTTTTTCAGCAGTGACTATTTGTATAAGGACCAGAACAATCCATTTCTCTACATGGGCCCGGTATGGGACTTCGATATCAGCTCGGGAAATGTGAACTATGCGCCGATTGTGAACCCTACGGTGCCCTGGATGCAGACCAGTGCGCCATGGTACACGCAGTGGTTCAAAGACCCAGGCTTCAAGGCGGATGTCATCAAGCAGTGGAACGCGCTCAAGGATAACGGAGTGTTCACCGACTGGCTTGCGAGTATTGAGGCTCAAGCGAATGCTCTGGAGCAGTCGCAGGCGAACAACAATGGGCGGTGGCCCATGCAGGGAATTGAAGTATGGCCGAATACGGAGGCTGCAGGCAGCTACGATGGCGAAGTCTCGTACCTGACGAGCTGGCTGAATCTGCGCATCGCCTATCTGGATTCCGTCTTCAACAACAAGGCTGCAACCACGACCACGCTCACGGCCCCCGGCGGCACGCTGCGCAACGGCACGCAGGCTACGTTCTCAGCCCAGGTCACGGAAGGAAGCTCCCCGACAGGTAGCGTGTCTTTCCTGGCAAATGGGATACTGCTCGGAACTGCACCCCTCAGCGGAACTTCCGCGAGTCTCACGACCAGCGAGCTTCCCGTCGGCAATGCTAGCCTCGAAGCCGTTTACAGTGGCGATGACAAGAATGCGCTGTCAGCCTCCAACCCCCAGGCTGCAACGGTCGCCGGACCGCTGATCGCTACTGCGACCAGCCTGACTGCGGCATCTTCCAGTTTCAACTCGTCAACCCCGACCGACTTCACGGTGTCGGTTCTCGGCGACTCATGGGCGGCCATTCCCACCGGCGCCGTCACGCTGATGAGCGGCACAACTTCCCTCGGCTCGGCA
>JBAPRH010000049.1:0-136480 GCA_049280995.1 Acidobacteriaceae bacterium | reverse complement strand
TCGTGCTGCTTCAGAATCCCAATAATCTGCTCTTCCGTGTACCGGATCTTCTTCATCGCAAGTCCTCTCCTTCACCTTACGAGAGAACTCCAGATTCAACTGGTCGAGTTTTCCGGGGGCACGTCAGCAATGCTATGGAAAACCGTGACGATACACACCACTACTGCAATAGCGCACGCCCCCAACTAGAGGCATTATTTTTGAAATGGCGAGCAAACTTGATGAGGACTGCATGAACAAGTCTATTGAGTTAGAAAGATTCTCTTCGCTGGTTGGCCGCGTTCTATCGGTCTCCAAGGACGAATTGTCGCGCCGCGAAGCAGAGTATCGAAAACAAGTAGATGCCAATCCAAAGCGGCGCGGACCCAAACGAGGATCGAAGCGGAAGCCTAAGCAGCGTTCCGCTGGCTCCGGCCCTGTCGCTTCCTAGAAAGGTTGTTTTTTCAGTTCCTGTCCGGTCAACTCTGCATAGGTCAACCGGCGCCCGACGATCTGCGAAACCATCTTGCTAAAGCGGCTTGCTGGGGTGTGATTAATGCGGTTGCTGAACCGGAAGCATTGCTCATCCAAATAGCGGTCAAGGTGGAAACGGCTCTACGGCAACATAGGGTCCGTTCAGGCTGCGCTTCAGCTGGCACTTCACCCCCACTCCCCTGTGTCAAGCCCCAAACAGCATAACCCAAGCCAATCCAGCCACTTACAAATGCATTCAATTACGCCATAAATTGCTAAACTAAAAGAAAGAGCAGAAATTCTTCCCCCGGAAAGGCGCAGCCAAAAGCTGTGCCTTTCCCTTTTTAGGAGGAAAACCCTTGCACCCACTGAGCGAAGCCGAAGGGCCAACTCCTAACTCATTGAATAATTGTGACTTCCATGCAACTCATTCAACCCTTGGGACTTAGCCGCGCCACCCGTCCCTAAACCCAACAAAACACAGGAAACCAGGAGAAATTGGAGAAATTTATGGCCCACCTCTGCCGCCACGTCCTTCCCGCCGGAAACCGCTGCACCCAGCCCGCCCTGCACGACAAACTCTACTGCCGACACCACCAGTTCGCCCGCCAAACCCTCGCCGCCAACCCTCCCCCGCCCGACCCCCACCACTTCCACACCCCAGTCGGGCTCATTTATCCCGAAGACCGCGCCGCCCTTCAGCTCAACTACTTCCTCGTCATGCGCGCCCTCGATAACAAATTGATCAACACCCAGGTCGCCAACGCCATGAACCGCATCCTCCGCTCCTGCGAAGCGAACCTCCGCCACGGCCCTCTCATCCCCGCCAACCAGCAGGACACCGTAACCAACCTAACCCTGACCCCCGAAGGCGAAGAAATCGCCCCAAGCCAGCAAATCCCCGAAGAAGCAGGCGAAGAAGCGCCCACAGAGCCGCAACAAGAAGGGACTGAAAAAGCGAGCGCAGCCGAAGAACCAGCTCCCACCTCCGAGTTGTCATCCCGACCGCAGTCGGCGCCAGCGGACGAGGTGCAGAGACCCGCACTTCCCCCGCTCGACACCGCCGCCGCTCCCTCTGCGCACCCCGCGTCCTCTGTGGCGAGCTCTTCACAAAACGGTGGCCCTTCCCGTGCACCGCTGGCCGTCGTACCGCTGGCCGCCTTTTAGCTGGCCGCTTCCCCGCTGGCCCTGCTCCGCGTATCGTGAAAGTGCAATGGACAATCGCACCATAGCCCAGCTCCTTTACGAAACCGCCGACCTGCTGGAAATCAGCGCCGGGGACTCGTTCCGCATCCGCTCTTATCGGCGTGCCGCCGACGCGGTCGAGTGCAGCACCATCCAGATCAGCGAAATCGCCGACGACCCCAAAAAGCTCCTCGCCATCCCCGGCATCGGCAAGGGAATGGCCGCCAATATCCGCGAAATGCAGGCCACAGGAACCCTGCCCCTTCGCGAAGAATTATTACAAAAGTACCGCCCAACCATGCTCGACCTGCTCAAGCTCCCCGGCATGGGACCGAAGTCCGTAGCCCTCATGTGGGACGCGCTCCAAATAGCCTCGATTGAAGAACTTGAAGCCGCAATCCTCGCTGAACGCTTGAATGATCTTCCCCGCTTCGGAAAGAAGCAGATTGAGAAGCTTCGCAAGGGCATCGAGGACTACAAACGGAACAGCGGCCGCTTCCTCATCGACGTCGCCGAAATCGCCGCCGAAAAGCTCATCGCCTACCTCAAAGCCTTCCCCGGCCTCGACACCATTGAGCCCGCCGGCTCGCTGCGCCGGGGCCGCGAAACCTGCGGCGACCTCGACATCCTCGTCACCGGCCCGGCCTGTGCCGAGGATCAGGTAGCCGCCGCCGTCGAATACACTGCCGCCTATCCACCCATCGTGGACCTGATCGCCAAGGGCCAGAACAAGGTCAGCTTCCACCTTCGCAACGGGCTTCAGGTGGACGTGCGCCTGCTGCCCCAGGCCTCCTACGGAGCCGCCCTCCAATACTTCACCGGCTCCAAGATGCACAACGTGACCATCCGCCAGAGGGCCCTCAAACTCGGCTACACGCTCAACGAATACGCCCTCGCCCGCGTGGACGATGGCTCCGTGGTGGCCGGAGTCACCGAGCATGAAATCTACGAAGCCCTCGGGCTCCAGTGGATTCCGCCCGAGCTACGCGAGAACAACGGCGAGATAGAAGCCGCCGAAATCAGGGTCCCCGCGGACGGGTCTTCGTCCGTGGGGCAGGAAGCCGGCACGCTGCCTACGCTGATCGAGCAGGCCGACATCCGCGGCGACGTCCACATGCACACCACCGCCACGGACGGACGTAACACCATCCGCGAGATGGCCGACGCCGCCATCGCCCACCGCTACGAGTACATTGCCATCACCGACCACTCCAAGAACCTCGCCATGACCAACGGCCTCGACGATCAGCGCGCCCTCGCCCACATCCGCCGCATCCGCGAGGTCGAGCAGGAGATGGAGGGCCGCATCCGCATCTTCCCCGGCATCGAGGTCGATATTCTCGGGGACGGCACGCTCGATCTCTCCGATGAAGTCCTCGTCCAGATGGACGTGGTCATCGCCAGTGTCCATTCCCTCTTCAACCAGCCGGAAGAGGAAATGACCGCACGCGTCCTCCGCGCCATCGAGAACCCGTATGTGCGCATCCTCGGCCATCCGACCGGCCGGCTGCTGCTGCGCCGCGAGGCCTTTCAGCTCAATCTGGCCGCCGTCCTGCGCCGCGCCGCCGAGCTGGGCGTGGCTGTCGAGCACAACGCCTACCCCGACCGGCTTGACCTGTGTGACCGCGATCTAAGGCACGCAAAACAGCTCGGCTGCAACATCGTCATCAACACCGATTCGCATCACACCAGCCACATGGAGAAGATGCGTTACGGAATCCGCCAGCTTCGCCGTGCCTGGCTGCGGAAGCAGGACGTCCTCAACACGCTGCCCGCAGCCGAGTTCCTGGCCGCACTGCGACCGCGTCCAGCCTAGCCGGAGCCTATACTCCGCGGAGTAAAATACGAGCACCCAGCCTATGAGCGAAGAGAATCCATCCTACCCCTTGCGCGCGGTCGTCATCGTCATCATCGCCATCGTTGTAGTTCTTGGGGCCATCGCTGCCTACGTCTACTTCGGGCGTGCGCCCGTGCCCTACCAGGGGAAAGTCCTCAGTGTGAACGTCTATCCCATTCACCGCGACCTCAGCCAGCCGACCACCACGGAAGGCATCGGCGGCCAGAACGAGACCTATGACGAAATCCTCGTGTTCGCCAATGTCAGCGTAAAGAACACGGCGAAGGTACCGCTCTATCTCGAGGACATGTGGGCCACCGTCAACCTGCCCGGCGAGAACGATCGCGCCCCCGCCGC
Source organism: Acidobacteriaceae bacterium (assembly GCA_049280995.1). GTDB lineage: Bacteria > Acidobacteriota > Terriglobia > Terriglobales > Acidobacteriaceae > Silvibacterium. The sequence continues at coordinate 132,648 of JBAPRH010000049.1, read as the reverse complement.
CTCGGAGTCCGATTTCAACAAGGTGTTCATCGCCTATCCGGAAACGAGGCAATACCAGAAGCCGCCCCTACGGCGGAACATTACGCTACAACCCGGCCAGCAGGCTGAGGGCATGATGATCTTCAATTATCAGATGAACCAGAAACAGTGGGAATCGGCAACGGGCGTCAACGTCGCTCTATCGTTCGTGGACCAGTACCCGCTGGTGATGCACCTGTTGAGCAAGTAGGCCAACCGTCATCGGGAATTGGCTACTAGTGAACGACACCCATGTTATCCGCAGGCCAGTAAACAAACGCTGCCTTGCCGTAGATAAGGTCGCGAGGCACCGGGCCAAAGTCGCGGCTGTCGCTTGAAATGGAGCGATGATCGCCCATTACAAAATAGTCGTTTGGCGGAATCACCATCTTCGCCATCGAGCGAGAGTCGCGATAGCGGGGCGGAACGTAGGGCTCCGCGATGCGCTTGCCGTTCACGTACACACGACCCTCGTCAATGCAAATGGTGTCTCCAGGCAATGCGATGATGCGCTTGATGTAGCTCTTCGAGGGGTCGAGTGGGTAATGGAACACCACAACGTTGCCGCGCGAAATGCTTTCAAAGTGGTACGCAAACTTGTTGATGAACAGCCGATCCTGGTTGCGTAACTCCGGCTGCATCGACGTGCCTTCCACCCGCACCGGCTGATACACGAAGGTGATGATCATGAACGACGCCGCAACAGAAATCAGCAGGTCCCGCAGCCACAAATGCAACTGACTGCGCTGCGGCGCGGTCGGACTAGGGTCGGACCGCGGAGGCCCGGAATTTGTTCTTAGATTCGGTTCGGTGTTTGGCTCACTCATCGCGCAGGATTTGCTCTTTTCATTGTATCGCCGCTCCAATCATCTCCTGGAATGAGAGACGCTTGAAACCCGGCGCCGGGTAGCATGCCTCGGCTGCCAAAATAGGACCAACTGATTGCCGATCGCGGAAATCCCTTACCATAACGCACAGGCATGTTCCTCTTTTCTGAATCCGCACGCGACGGGCGCAGGCGTTTTGCCGCAGCTCATGGTGTCCTCGAACAGGCCATCCGCGACCGCGCTTTTCCGGGTGCGGCCTACGGAATCCTGTTCAACGGCGAGCTCGTCGCGCTCGAAGCTGTCGGTCAATTCACCTATGATGCCACTTCGCCCGCAGTCACGCCGTCCACTGTTTTCGACCTGGCCAGCGTCACCAAAGTCGTGGCGACCACATCGACAGCCATGCTGCTCTACGATCGCGGCGCTCTCTCGCTCGACGCTCACCTCGGAGATATTCTGCCGGAGTTCATTGCGGGCGCAGTGCCCGATTCTCCTCGCCGTCGCGTGACGCTGCGTTCCCTGCTGGCGCACTCCTCGGGGCTTCCCGCCTACGTTCGGCTATTCGACCAGCATCGTTCTCCGCAAGCCATGCTCGATGCGCTTCTGCATCTTCCGCTCGAAGCCGAGCCAGGAACGCGCGCCGAATATTCCGACCTCGGATTCATGCTCCTCGGTCGCGCTCTCGAAGTCTTATCGGGCAAGTCGCTGTCCTCGCTGTTTGACAGTGAAATCGCCGCTCCACTCAACCTTGAAACAACTCGGTTCAATCCGCCGGATGATTTGCGCGGACTGATTCCGCCAACTGAAAAGGACACGACTTTTCGGCACCGCATCATTCAGGGTGAAGTGCAGGACGAGAACTGCTTCGCTCTGGGCGGCGTCGCCGGACAGGCAGGTCTTTTTGCGAATGCGCTTGACGTTCTGCGCTTCGCCGCATGCATTCTTGACGCGGGCAAAGCCCCCGGTGGCGAGCAGCTGTTTCGGCCCGAGACAGTCCGCTTCTTTGCCACGCGCCAGACCGAGCCTGTGGGAACAAGCCGGGCGTTGGGCTGGGATACGCCAAGCCAACCCTCCTCATCCGGGAAATTCTTCAGCGACCAATCAATCGGGCATCTCGGCTACGCCGGAGCCTCGCTTTGGATCGATCCTGCGCGGCGACTCGCCGTGGCGCTGCTCACCAACCGCACCTGGCCCGACCGCGCCAATAAAGCCATCCGGAAAATCCGCCCCATCTTCCACGACGCAATCCGGGCGGGGCTTTAAAGGAGCGGTGGGTTAGAGATTTGTCATAGCCAAAGCCACCTCGCTGAATGTAGAATTAGGCAGCACACGTGCGAGATGTTTGGACAAATTATGGCCACTATGACGCAAGCAGAAGCCGGCATTAAAAGCACAAACGATACGCCGGAACCTTCCCACACCCACCTTCACGACCTCATCACCGAAAGCACCAACGATGCTTCGCAAGGGCTCGACACCAAATCCGCGCTGGAGATCGCGCGCATTATCAATCACGAGGATTCAAAGGTCGCCGCGGCCGTCAAGAAGGCGCTGCCGGAGATCGCCCAGGTGATCGATTCCGTTGCACGCAGCATGCGCGAGGGTGGGCGCCTGATTTACATCGGCGCGGGTTCCAGCGGGCGCATCGCCTCGCTCGATGCCTGCGAGTGTCCTCCCTATTTTTCGACCTCGCCGCAGACCATTCAGTACATCATGGCTGGCGGTCCTAAAGCCCTGGCCTCGCCCGTCGAGGTTAATGAGGATTCCGAAGAACTTGGCCAGCGCGACATCGCCCGTCGCCGCCCCAGCCGCAAAGACGTGATCATCGGCCTCTCTGCCAGCGGACGCACACCTTATGTCGTGGCTGCTGTAGCCTATGCTCGCGCGCGGGGAGCAAAAACCGCCTGCATCACCTGCAACCAGAACACGCCGCTGGCCACCGCCGCGGACATCGCCATCATCGCCGAAGTCGGACCGGAAGTCATCTCCGGATCGACACGCATGAAGGCCGCGACCGCCCAGAAAATGATCACCAACATGATCACCACCGGCGCGATGACCCGCAGGGGCTATGTCTATGAAAATCTCATGGTCAACGTCCACATGCAGAACTCGAAGCTGGTGGAACGCGGCATCGGAATCCTGGTTCGCGCCTGTGGCATTGGGCGCGAGAAGGCGGTTGAAGTCATCAAGTCCGCCGGACGCAGCGTACCGGTCGCGCTGGTCATGCTGAAAGCCAGTGTGGATAAGCCGGAAGCCGTCCGCCGCCTCGCCCGCTCTGACGGTAACGTCCGCCTCGCCATTGAAGACACGTCGATGGAGATTTGAGACTCTTCTGATTTTTTTAGAAAGAGAAAACCCGCCACGCCTCGTACGCGGCGGGTTTCCTCTTTCAGGCTTTCTCGTTCAGGAGTGATGCGGGTAATCCACCCGCACGGCCACAATTTCATACGGATGCACCGGAAGCGTAACCTTGTCGCCGGTCACGGACAACGGCGCGCCCTCGGGCTCCTCCATCAGATTTGTCTCCGTCGCTCCCGTGGCGCCGGGCGGCACGGAAATCTCGATGTTGCCTGACTTCCCTGCCCATTCGTACAGGTGAAACACCAGCGCATTCGAGTCTTCGGCCTTCTTCATCGCCGTCAGCACCACGTCGCGCGGCTCCACGGAAACAAAGGAGTGCCGTGCCGCCATTTCTCCAGTGTGCGCGGCCACCTGCGCCGCACTCAGCTTGTAATTAAAGTTGAAGCCGTGGCGGACTGTGAGCGCCTGCTTCCAGTCGCTTCCGTGCGGATAGAGTGCATAGCTGAAATGCTGATGCCCGCGGTCGGCATTCGGATCGGGCCATGTGGGCGAGCGCAGCAGCGTCAGCCGCAGCACATTCCCGCGCGCATCGTATCCAAATTTAGAATCGTTGATCAGGCTGAAGCCGTGCTGTCCATCGCCCAGATCGGCCCAGCGCTGCGCCGGAACCTCGAATTTCGCCTTCTCCCAGCTATTGTTGCGTGTGGTCGGGCGCTCGATGGTGCCAAACGGAATCTCATACGTGGCCTTGTCACTCGAAGCGGCCAGCGGAAACGCTGCCTTCACCAGCTCGTGCGTTTCATGCCAGTCGATATCGTTCACCACCACCACTTCATCCGATCCTTCCGTGAGGATGATGTCCTGAGTGAATTTCGACTTCTGCGTATGGTGCGTCACGCGGACGACCGCCCGCAGCGGCCCCTTCTCGATCAACTGCACTGAGTCCGCCGTGTCCAACCTATGCGGAGGAACATCATACGTGCCGGGATCGATATTCCAGGCGTCATACTGCTTCGGTAGGTCGTGGTAGAGCTGAAGTTCGTTGCCGCAGCTATTGGCCGCCAGCGCCTCAAAGTTCGTCTTTTTGTCGAACAGACTGGTGATGCAGCCCGTTGCTTCGTCCACGGTTACGCGCAGGTCGGTATTCTCAAGCGTCAACCCCGAAACCTTCAGGTCGCTCGCAAACGGCCGCTTTCCGGGAACCACATGCAGCACTTCATATCCCAGCGACGGAGCATTTTTCACGTCCACCAGCAGCCTGAAGGTGTGGGTCTGAGGGTTCGACGACAAAACCTCTGACGGAAGGACGTGGTTCTCCGGGTCGAGCACCGAAACGCTCGACGCAGCCCGCGGCATCTGCACGCTCACTGTAACCAGGCCCGAGCGCTCCCACGCCAGCGGATTAAATACCATCACCGGAACGCCCGCGCCACTCGTGTTCACCCGAGCGTCGAGCGTCTTCAGCGCCTTGGCGGAAATCGCGTTGTCTTCAAAATGGACGACATCGAAATCCTTCTGGGCATCTTTATAGATCACTCCAATGCCCGAGCCTGCCGCGAGGTCGTGGAAATCATTGAAGGTGATTTTCTTCCATGCGTCGGTGAGCCGGCCATTTGGATACGCATCCCCGTCCAGCCAGGCCAGCGATGCGACCTTCTCCGCGTCCAGCGTCCATTCCGGAGCATTGCGCAGGTTGGACTTCATCTTCGCCTGCGTGGTGTACACGCCGCGATGGTATTCAAGATACAGTTCGTCATCCCAGGTCGGAATTGATACCTTGCCGGGGACCACCTGCGGGAACTGGTAGCCCTTCGCAATCGATTCGTAGTTCCAGGTCCTGGACTCCGGCGCAATGTTCTTCTCAATCGCGGAGAAGTAGGTTTGCGCCGTTCCGAACCGCATTCTGGGAACGACCTTGTCGCCCTTTTCCCAATGCACGCCTTGGTCCAGCATGGAGCGTGTCGGGCCACCTCCGTGGTCGCCCACGCCGTAAAGGTCCATCATCTCCTTCATGCCGGGAGCGAACTGGCGCGCCTGCTTCAGGTCCGCTGAAAGCCGAATGGGGCTGAGGTTTTGGTTGGCATAATCGTGCGGGAAATAGGTCAGCACCTTGCTCCCGTCCGGCGACTCCCACCAGAAAAGCTTCAGCGGAAGCTGGTTTGTGTCATTCCACGCCATCTTTTGCGTCACGAAATAATCAATACCCGACTTTTTGTAGATCTGCGGCAATTGCCAGTTGTATCCAAACGAATCCGGGTTCCAGCCGATGCGAACATTTACGCCGTAGTGCTTCTCATACCAGCGCTTGCCGATCAGGATCGAGCGCGCCGTCGATTCGCCATCAGGCAGGTTCAGGTCCGGCTCGACCCACATCCCGCCAACCACTTCCCAGCGACCTTCCTTGATGCGCTTCTTGATCTGGTCATTCAGTTCCGGATACTTGTTCGCCAGCCACGCGTTGTACTGCGCCGCCGATTGCGTGTAGGTGTAGTCCGGATACTCGCTCATTAGTTGCAGCGCCGTTCCAAATGTGCGCTTCACCGTGTCCACTGTTTCCGTCCACGGCCACAGCCACGCCGCGTCAATATGCGAATTACCGGTTACATGGAAGGTGGCTTCTCGCAGCAACGGCTTCAGAGCTTCCAGCGTCTGCTGCGCTTGATTCAGGGATGCGTCAAATTGCTTCTGGTCGCCTGTATCCAGCGCCTTCAAATTGACTTCAGAGATTGCCTTGTTCAGCGTGGCTTCATCGCCCGCAACGTTCTCCGATAGGCTCGGTACCAGAAGCGCCGCTGAAATGAATTCGGTACGCTCGTCATCGGGATTGGGCCGGTTCGGGGCAAAGTCAATATGCATCTCCGCTCCGATGAATTGCTTTTTGTCCACGGTCGGAAGCAACTTGACGGCGACCAGCACCTTATCTCCAGGCTTTGCTTCATCGAACAAAACAATCCGTTCGAGATCGTCGCCCATAGCCACACGTCGGCCGTTGAAATAGATGATCTGCGGAATGGGGCCGTTCGCGCTGGCGTTGAACCGGAACCAGATGCGCGTGCCGGCCAGGTCGTAGCCGTGCAGGGTCTTGGGAACTTCGATCGATTGCCGGTACCACACCGCCTCGGTCGTCCCCTCTGCGCCCTTCTTCGCAACTGGCCATGCGGAGTCATCGAGGGAGATTTCTTCGCCATGAGGCACATCGCCGGCGTGGTAGCGCCACTGCCCCGAGGGCAGCGCATTCAACTCGCCCAGCCGCGTAACCACCGCATTGCCGGCGGGCGACAGCGATTTTGCAATTTCAGCTGCGGATTGCGCGCGCAGACCACAAGGAAAGGTGAACGCCAGAGCGAAAACCGAAAGCAGGCAAACGGAGACGGAGGACACTTTCAATGCAAAACCTCACAAGAAAAACGGTTGTGAGGATTATAAACAGAGTCGCGGGCTCGCAGATGACTCGATGAGGTCTCACTCTCCAGGAAGCCGATCTCTCAACCTGCCGTTCTGAAGCATCTCGTCTATCTCCCTGTCGATCTCCACCAACTCCGCCGACAGTTTCCCGTGCAGCGCAAACACGTATTGGTCTCCGCCCGCCCGCTTGGCGCGGTACATGGCGGAGTCCGCGAGACGCCACAAATCCTGCGCTTCGGCCCCGCCGGTGGGGTAGATGGCAATGCCGATACTGGCGGTCAGGTTGATGGTATGCCCTTCAATCAGCAGCGACTGACGCAGGCTGTCGAGCAGCACCTGCGCGACCCGGCCCGCATCCGCCGGAATCTTGAGTTGCCCCAGAAGAACGATAAACTCCTCGCCTCCTGAGCGGGCGATTGTGTCCGTCATCCGCAATCTGTCGCGCAGGGTCGCGGAGATCTGCTGCAAACATATGTCGCCCACTTGGTGCCCGTAGGTGTCATTCACATGCTTAAAGCTATCCAGGTCCAGGCACATAACTGCCGCCTGCTGGCCAACCCGCTCCGCCGAAGCCAGCATCTGGTCCATGCGGTCCTTCAACAGCAGTCGGTTGGGCAGGCCGGTGAGCGCGTCATGGTGCGCCTGATGGACCAGCCGCTCATAAAGTTGCTGTCGCTCGGTAACGTCCTGCACAAGCGAAAAGCGCGCCCGGCGGCCCTCGAACTGGATCAGATGCGACGCAATCTCCACCTGAATTGACGAACCGTCTTTCCGCAGATGGGTCCACGGTCCGGTGTAGAGTGTTGCCTCTCCCGCATCCTTCAAACGGTGCTCGAGCCTGGGAACATCCTCCGGCGGTCGTATGTCCCGCAGTGACCTCGCCAGAAATTCTTCCTGCGAATAGCCGTAATGACTGGTCGCCGCGGTATTCACTTTCAGAAACTCAAGCGTCTCCTGATCGAAAATCCACATCGGATGCGGGTTGCCGTCGAACAACACGCGATACTCCTCGCGCTGTCGGGCTGTCTCAATCCCCTCGTCCTCAACCAGCGAGAGAATCATGCCGAACTCAACAAAATATTTCGGAAGGTTCCAGAGCTCCCCCGAGACATGCAGATGTGGCAACAGCGCGGCCATTATGACGGCGGTTGGAAACACCAATGCCCAGGCCACCAACCCGACTGAGGCCGTAATCACGCCCATCGACCACCGACGGAAGCCGTGCCAGTAAACAACGGCATTGATCAGGTAGATTTCCGTCAGCGCCGGGTAGATTCCAGGAATCTCCTGGTGCGTGAAGATGTCGTGACCGGCCCACACGGCAGCGACAGCGACGCAAAGCGCCGACGCCGTGAGCACGCGATACCTGTGCTTCCAACATCGAAATACAAAGAAGAGGAGCGCCGCTTCGAGCACCACAAACGATGCCGACAGCACAGCGGCATTCGTCACGCCAAACACTACGATGAAAACAAACGCAACCACCGGCACGGCCGGCAATGCATGCATCCACAGCTCGATGCCGGCCGAACTGCACGCTCTCGCCGAGGCAAAAAGAAAGCACACGCCGCCCAGCATCAGAGCCGAGACCGCCAGCGCGCCGTCCAGATCAGACCACAGGCTGCTCGCCGGATTGGGGATCATCAAAGCAAAATGTGCGAGAATAAACAGCCAGCCCGCAATCCAGTAGCGCAGGCGCAGCGTCCGACGTGTCCGGTAGATCGACCCGAACAGCAGCACCAACAACCCGAGAACCAGAATATCGAGCAGAGTATTTTGCATCATCTGGCGATTCCTATATCGGCAAAAAGCGATACATTCTCACGTAAGGTGAGAGATTATCTTCAAATATGCAGCATGCTTCAAGTAAAAACTTCAGGAGGACCGACTCGTCAAAGTGGAGAAGGCTTGGTGGGCAGTGAGGGACTCGAACCCCCGACTTCCTGCTTGTAAGGCAGGCGCTCTAACCAACTGAGCTAACCGCCCGGACTCAGCCGGAGACGCTCTCACTATCGCGCCTCCAGTCCGTGCTCCGTTGATTCTAGCAGTCGATCAACCGTTTTAGAACCATTTTTCTGCCAGGAATGTATCGGTCTGTATAGACTGAAATCTCGTGACCAGAATCCCGTGACCAGGATCGTCCTCAATGCCGACGACTTCGGGCTCACTCCCGGCGTCAATCAGTCGATCCTCGATTTGCGACACAACGGGGCGCTCACCTCGGCAACGCTGATGGCTACCGCGCACCACACCGCCGAAGCCATCGCCGCCTCCGGTTCTTCCGGGCTCGGCGTCGGCTGCCACATTGTCCTCGTCGACGGGACGCCCGCTCTCCCCGCCGGACGCATTCCCGCGCTCGCACCCGGCGGGGCCTTTCGCCCGAAGCTCGGCGCCTTTGTCCTCGACCTGATGCGGGGCCACATTTCCGAATCTGAAATTGAAGCTGAAGCGATCGCGCAGATACGCCGCCTCCAGGCCGCTGGCGTTCATCTTACGCATCTCGATTCTCATAAACACACGCACATGTTTACGCGCGTGCTGCGCCCCGTGATCTGCGCGGCCCTTCAATGCGGAGTCCGCGCAATCCGCAATCCTTTCGAGCCAAATTGGGCTCTCACGGCAACGCCGTACGCTCCCGCGTTAAGACGCATGCAGGTTCGCCTCCTCCGCACGCAACGCCAGGCGTTTCTCAGGCTGGTGCGGGAAGCCGGTGTCGCAACCACCGATGGAGCCGTCGGCGTCCTCGCCACCGGCACGCTCAACGCCGAAGCGCTCCAATCGCTGCTCGCCGCCATGCCCGCTGGAACCTGGGAACTGGTATGCCATCCGGGCCATCTCGACGAAGACCTGAATCGCGTCCAGACCCGCCTGCGCGAATCCCGCGCTATCGAGCATGCCGCCCTGCTCCAAACCGTGCCACCATTCCTGAACAGCCATCCGGAAATATCTCCGATCCACTTCGGGCAACTCGGCTGAAGTCTGTGAACATTTCTAAGATTCTTGTTATACCCACCCTTCGGTCAGTAAGCTGTTCATGCCACTCACGCCTATGATTATTCGCCGCCTGACGGTCGCCTTCATTCTCGCTGCTTGTTTCCTGCTGGACCAGGTTTCGACATCGGCTCAGTCGCAAGGTCGGGTGCAAAGCTCTCCGGCCGATACGCTGCGAGCGGTGCACAACGCTCTGTTCTCGTCGTTCATCCCTGTTGACGAATTGAAACAGATGCCGCAAATCGATGCCCTGCTCGCAAGATCCGGAGATCGCATATGGTCTACCCAGGACCACGTGCCCGCGTTCCTCAGCCTCCTCGCCCCCTTTCGCCAACCTGCGCAGCTTCGGCTCGACCTGCGGCATCGGCCCGGAACTGAAGCGAAGCCACGTGTCCTCCTTCGCCGCGCTAACTGACTTCCAACGTCAGCATGTGTTGTTTCAGATGGAATCCTGCCGGGACAACAATGCGCGGCATGCCGTAATGGCTGCTCGTAACTTCTATATCGCCGCCGCATACGGCCCACTGCAGCAACGCCTCTCGGGTGTGCGCCTGAATCTTTTTGCGCCGGACTCCTACATTGCCCAGCACCGCCCTGCTCTTCCGCCAACCCGCCTCCAGTATGACCCCTCCAGGCAGGAGGTCATCTCCAAGGATCGTCCCTTCGACTATCTGATCATCGGCAGCGGCCCCTCCGGCTCCGTCCTCGCCTACGAATTGCGCCGCCACGGCGAACACGTACTACTTCTCGACCGCGGCCCGTTCATTGTGCCCGGCGCCATGGAAACAAGGCACATCAGCGATCTGATTGATACCAGAACCTCAATTGACGGAGGCGTATGGATTCGGAACGGAATCGCGGTCGGCGGGGGCACTGAAGTCAATGTCGATCTCTGCTTTGCGCCCACCCTGCCGGCGATTCAGGCAAAAATCAAGGGGTGGCGCAGGAGCGGCAGAATTGGAGCGGATGAGTTCACCAACGCTCAGATTGCTTCAGCATACAAATGGGTGAAGACCATGGTTGGAACGCGCTCCGTGTCTCGTTCGGAGATCAACCTAAACAACGATGCCCTCTGGACAGGCGCAAAACTGGCGGGCCTGCACCCGAAACTGTATATGCTGAATACCTATCCTCCTGGGCAATCACCTTCGCCCGTGACCGACAAACGATCAGCCGAAACCCAGTTCGTATTGAAGGCTTTGCTGGATGTACAAAACCCGTTGAGCATGATTCCAGACGCAGACGTGCAACGCATCCTGTTTGAAAACGACAATGGAGTCAAGAAGGCATTCGGGGTCCAGGTCAAAATGCGTAAGCCCATTGACGAGAGAGGTGTAATCGCCGACCCCAACGGCCTACATATCCCCTACGGAGAGGTATTCACAATCCGCGCACGAACCATCATTCTCTCAGCCGGATCGCTGGGATCTCCCACTGTTTTGCTGCGTTCCGGGCTGACAAACAACCAGATTGGACGCGGCGTTATTCTGCATCCCTCCATGCCCATCCTGGGTCTCTTCGATCATCCGATCAACGCGTTGGACGGAACAGAGGCATCGGTCTACGTCGACGACCGTCTTAAAGATAGCGGCTACGCATTCGAGTCAATGGCCGCCGAGCCCCTCTATGCGGCATTGATGTCGCCCGGTCCCGCAATTTACACGTTTCATATGCTTCAGTCCTACACCCATCTTGCCGGGTTCGGTGTCATGCTTGTAGACACGGTATCACCTCAGAATCGGCTCGCTCTCGACAGCGAGGGCAATCCGCAGATTGCGTATACCCTCTCGGGGAAAGATAAGCGGCGATTCCGCGAAGGTATTAGTCAGGCTATTCGGGTAATGTTTCTGGCCGGAGCGAGCAAGGTGTACCTGTCGACAACGGAAAATATCCTGGGCCGCCCCGACCACACTGAATCGCAACCAGCCGTGCTGACGAATATTCGGCAAGCAAATTTAGTTGAGAAGAATCTTCTGTTCACCCCGAACCGCACAATCGTCACATCAGCGCACATGCAGGCCACAGACAAGATGGGAGCCACTCCACGTGATAGCGTTGTTGGGCAGGATTTCCACGTCTGGGGAACGCGCAACCTCTACGTGGTGGACGGCAGCATTTTCCCAACTTCCATCGGAGCAAACCCTATGCAAAGCATCTACACATTCGCAAAGATATTTGCGGATCGCAGAAATAACGCAAACTGACGCACCTTTGAATCGTAAGAGCGCCCCCCAGCGTCCAAACAGAACGGTTGTCATCCTATGAAGATCGGCATTACATGCTACCCGACCTATGGCGGCAGCGGCGTGGTCGCCACGGAGCTGGGCATTGAGCTGGCCGCTGGCGGCCACGAGGTGCACTTCGTCACCTACTCGCAGCCCTTCCGCCTTACCGGACGCGAGCACGGCATCTTCTACCACGAAGTGCCTGTTTCGAACTATCCGCTGTTTGAATATCCCCCATACGATCTTGCGCTGGCCACGCGCATGTCCGAGGTCGCCGCCTACTACAAGCTCGATCTGCTTCATGTCCACTACGCGATCCCTCACTCAATCTCGGCCTATCTCGCGCGGCAGATGCTCGCGGAGCGTAACCACCGGCTGCCCTTTGTCACCACGCTGCACGGAACCGACATCACGCTGGTTGGCCTCGACCACTCCTATCTGCCCATCACCCGTTTCGGCATTGACGCGAGCGATGGCGTAACCGCCATCTCCAACTACCTGCGCGAAGAGACCGTGCGGGAGTTCAACATCAAGCGCGAAATCGAAGTTATCCCCAACTTCGTGAACTGCGATGTCTACACTCCGCTAAGCAAGGAAGCGCGCGCCACTGGACGCGCGCAGTTTGCAGAGCCTGGAGAAAAAATCCTTGTGCATCTGTCGAACTTCCGCCCGGTCAAGCGCGCTGTTGATGTAGTCGAGGTCTTTGCGCGGGTGACTCGCGAAGTCCCCGCGCGTCTGCTGCTCATCGGCGACGGCCCGGACCGGTCACAGGCCGAGTGGCTGGCCCGCCGCCTTCATATTCAGGACCGCATCCATTTTCTCGGCAAGCAGGCCGGCGTCAGCGAACTGCTTCCGCTCGCCGACCTCATGATTATGCCGAGCCAGCTTGAGTCCTTTGGCCTCGCCGCGCTTGAATCGATGGCCTGCTGCGTGCCTGCCATCGCGACCGCCGTGGGAGGCGTGCCCGAGCTGATCGAAGATGGCGTCAACGGCCGTCTGTTCTCGGTTGGCGACATCGAAGCAATGGCCCACGCCTCAATCGACCTGCTGACCAACAGCGCCGACTACGACGCCATGGCCACCGCCGCGCGGCACACGGCACAAACGCGTTATTGCTCCACGCGCATCATTCCCCAATACGAGGCTTATTACGAACGCGTGCTGGATAGAGTTTGAGAGCCGCCGTACCTCAACTCGCGCACCGGGATCGCCACCGTAACCTTCGTTCCCCGTCCCGGGCGGCTGGTCACGTCGAAGTGAGCGGCGTCTCCGAAGAGCACATCCAGCCGTTCGCGGACGTTCTTCATACCGATGCCGGTGCCGGTGAGCACGCCGCTTGAGCGCGACCTTCCCGGCGCAATGCCAACCCCGTCGTCCTCGACCTCGATCACCATGCGGCCCGCTTCGAGGCGACTGCGCACCGTAATGGTGCCGCCGCTGATGCGCGGCTCCAGCCCATGCTTGATGCTGTTCTCAATTAGCGGCTGCAACAGCATCGACGGAACCGGCAGGTCCAGCGTCTCCGGATCAATCTCCTTCACCACGCGCAGCTTCTCCGCCCCGAACCGCACCACCTCGATGCCCAGGTAATCGTCGGTAAAACTCAGTTCGTCGCGCAGCAAAATGTAAGAGTCGTGATCCTTGAGCAGCGCGCGCAGAATGTTCGCCAGCTTCACAATCAGCTCTCTCGCCTGCTCGGGACGAAAGCGCACCAGCGAGGCAATGGAGTTGAGCGTGTTAAACAGAAAGTGAGGGTTGATCTGCCGCTGAAGCGCGTCCAGCCTCGCTTCCAGCAGCAGGCGCCTCTGCTCTTCAAGAAAGCGTTCGTTACGAACGGCGTTCCAGATCTTCAGCGGAATTCCGACCACCATCGCCGCGCACGTCCACACCGCCAGCCGGATCAGCCACTCACTGGAAACCAGCGCGAACAACCGGCCCGGATAGAGCCTCGCCAGCGACTCGCGGCATATCTCCATTCCGATAATTAGAACCAGCAGCAGAATCTGGCGGTCGAAACGAGGCTTCCTCAGGTTGCGGCTGATCCAGCGATAAATACTCAGATCGACGAACGGAGAAAACGACCAGACCTCTTCCCCTTCCACGAATTTGCCGAAAATCCCGGCCGTGACAGCGACCGCCAGATCAAACGGCAGCGACAGGTATTCGTGGTGGAGCATGGCCGGCAGCGAGAGCGCAATCGCGCCGATGATGGCCGAAACCGGCCCCAGCAGTATGCCCAGCAGGATCGTCGTTTCGAAGGAAATGTCGGCGGCGAAGAAGTTCGGCACAATCACCCGCACCCACACGCCCAGGGCAAGCGGAATCACAATCAAGGCCACCAGCCGGAGCGTCTGAGCCAGACTCCGCTTCTCGGTAAACAGCAGGTTCTTGAAAACGCTGGAGCGGGCCAGCGCCCCGGAGAAGGCCGCCGCCACGCCCAGCTTGACCAGCAGCGTGATCAGGATGAGTTCCGGCTCAATCACGCTCTTACTTTACTCTCACCGCACGGGCAAACTGTCAGAAAGGTGGCCCAGCTTTTCGCGCTTCACCCGCAAGTACTCGCGAAAGCTCTCTTCCGGCTCAACCTCGGCGGAAATGCGCTCGATGACCGAGATTCCGGCCGCCTCAAGCGCGGCAACCTTCTCGGGATTGTTCGTCATCAACCGGACCGACCCCACGCCCATCAGCTTGAGGATGGCCGCGGGCAGCTCGAACCCGCGGCAGTCGGGCTTGAATCCCAGCTCGACGTTGGCCTCGACCGTATCCAGACCCTGATCCTGCAATTCGTAGGCCTTCAGCTTGGCCATCAAGCCGATTCCGCGGCCCTCCTGCTGCTCGTAGAGCAGGATGCCGCGGCCCTCCTCGGCTATGCGCTCGAGAGCCAGCTCGAGCTGCAGGCGACAGTCGCAGCGCAGCGAGTGAAACACATCTCCGGTCAGGCATTGCGAGTGGATCCGCACCATCGGCGGCGCGGACAGGACGTCGCCCATCACCAGAGCGACGGCGTCCTCGGTCGCCGCAGCGGGAGCGGGAACTCCGGGCCCGCACGGGGCCAGTGCGGCCAGCTTTCCCTCAAAGCCGAGGATGCGGAAATGCCCCCAGCGGGTGGGCAGGTCCGCATCGGCCACTTTCTTTACGCTTTCGAAGGGCATAGCTCAATTATAGATGTCACGACCATGTGGCAGGCTCGCCGCCGCGCGCTCTATCCCGTCGCCTTCCCACAAAAAATTGCCGCCCGGCGGTGAGGCCGGACGGCAACAAAATCGAGCAAAATTCTGGATAGGTTAGCTTCAATCCTCAGAAGTTGAATTTCAGCGAGAACTCTGTAGCACGCGGAGCGCCCTGGTCAAAGGTGCCGGTTTTGCGCGAGGTGCGGTAGCCGTTCTTCACGCCGAAGCCGCCGCCACCCGCATACGTATCATAGGGAGTGTTGACGTACCCGGTTGTCGCACTGAGAGTCGACAAGCATGCCGGATAGGGCGTGCATATGTCGTCCTCGGTCAGAATCGTGTCTGCCGGACCGCCAAAGTTGCCCATGTTCAGAACGTTGTACATCGTCACGGTGGGCTGCACGCTCATCCTTTCGGGAAACCACCTGGGATGGAAGGGATAGGTAAGATCCGCATCCAGCGTCCTGAGCGGGCTGTTGGGGAAGGTATGGGAATCCGCCTTCGCCAAGGTTGGCGTCACCGCGTTGAGCTCCGCCATCTGGCTGCTGGTAAACAGACCCTGGTCGACGAGAACCTGGCCGGCGGGGGTGAGCTTGCCGGCGTCGTTGGCGTTGTAGCTGTCAATCAGATTGTTCAGGTTATTGGGGCCGTACTGCCGCATGTACGCGCCCGGACTCGTACCCGGCATGAGGTCGCCAACCTGGCCATCACCGTTCACATCCGACCGGAAAATCTCGCCGGGACCGTTGCCTTGGTCATCCATCGCAAGGTTGGTTGGCTCCGCCGAGTCGAAGTGTCCGATCATGCCGATCTGCGGACCATGAACGAAGGTGATCGCACCGCCGAAGGAAAAAATATTCGTGCGGTCCAGTCCGCCCGGTCCGATGTCTGCGTTCATGTTGCGGTTGTTGTACGAGGGCGACGTAAAGAACGGATCCGACCCGGCAAACAAACCGTTGTTCCCTGCCGTGGCGACCAGCCGCGAATACGCATAGGACACTTCAAAATTGCTCTGCGCGAGTCCGCGGAAGGGATGCGCCTTCTGTTCGCGCAGATTCATCTGCAGACCGTTATAGCCGGCCCGGCCTTCAGGAAATTGGAACGTTCCGACGCCCACCGCCGGGTTCGCTCCCGGAAACGCCGCAGCTGCGCCAAATACGGAACCGGGATACCCGCTGAGATAGGCAACGCCGGAATCCAGACCGTTGCCGGCGAAATCGTCGATTGTCCCGCCCTTTTGAATCACGCAATCAACGTCGGTGCAACCGAAACCGGCTTCCGTGGCAGCAATCGCGTCTTGAGCGACAGCAGGGTCGAAAAACCGCGAGTCGCCGTCGTGGTTCGCATCGATGGTCTGACCAAGGCGCATGGTGTTGATTTGGACGTAATCAACGGAAAGCACAACTCCAGTCGCCAACTGCTGCTGGAAGCCGAAGTTGAAGTTGACGGAGTACGGCGATTTGTATTTCGGAGCAAACGCGATGGCGCCGTCCTGGATTGCGAGGTTATAGGCGGCGGAGCCACCGTTGACGGCCGTGGGGCTGTTCAAGGCTCGGTAGTCGTCCTGCAGCTGAAACCATCCGGCCGCGCCGGCAGCAAGGGATTCGCTGCAGAGTGTCGAAATCGGAATCCCGGTGCTGGTCTCGGTCAGAGGTCCAAGCTGATCACTGCCTCCGTAGCAGACTGGCGTATAGACCGCGAACTGGCCCGTCAGAAGCCGCGAGGAGCGGTCAAACTGCACGTTGTTGAATACGTTGCTGTCGTAGTAAATGCCAAAGCCGCCGCGGAAAACGGTCTTCGGGAAAGCCGGCGGGTTATAGGCGAAGCCCACTGTCGGTCCAATGTTCTTGTTCGGCTGGTCCACTCTGTCTCCCAGCCCTGCGCCCCATTGATCAAACAGTTGCGCATCGCCGGTGCATGGGGGATCGGCCGCTCCATACCCTCCGGAGCTCACGACATCCGAGCAGGGCACGGGCGCCACATCGGAGTTGGTCCGGCCCGTGTCGCGCTGGTAACGCATGCCGTAGGTCAAGGTAAAGTGTGGCGTGATCTTCCATGAATCAGCAAAGTAGACTCCGGTCCGCCAGTCGCCCTGGCCACCGCCCGGCAGGCCAAAGCCAGGCTTCTCCGACGCGTAACCCAGGTTGTTGGAAATGTACATGTAATAAGGCGTGTAGCTGTTGATAGGGTCCGATGGGTCCATGCCGGAAATCAGGGTCGTGGAGTTTATATTCGCCAGCGGGCCATATCCGAAGAAGGCCGCGAAGCCGCCACCCAGAATACGGTTCAGGTCCGCGCCGAAACGGATATTGTGCGAGCCCTTCGTCCAGCTTCCGTCGTAACGCAACTGCTTGTCCGACTGGAGGGTTTGCTGCGGAGCATTATCGTTCGGCCCGGCGTCCAGACCCTGCGCGTCGTTTATGATTTCCATGCCGGGAATCGGGTTGTAGATGGAAGTGTTTCCCGTTGTCGTGTCGGTGATCAGGTTGTGGAATTTCTCATAGCTGCCGCGAAAACTGTGGGTAAAGCGGCCACCGGAAAAGTCCGCGCCACCCGCAAGGCCGGAAGCATTGTCGCGGTTTGCATAAGTCGAATACACGTCGCCGGTATCAAAGGAGTTGGCTTCGTAATTGACGCGTGCAAAGAAGTGCGATGAGTGGGGGCCGTTATAGTCGAGGCGTCCCGCGGAGTAGGTGTCGCGGTCGGGGCTGCCCACATTGGGAAAGGCCGCCTGAATGGCGGCAAACAGCGGCCCCATGCTTATGGGAGCTGACTGGTCCTGCTTCAACCGGTCAACGCTGCCGAAAAAGAAGAGCTTATTGCGCATGATCGGGCCACCAACGCTGCCGCCGAACTGGTTGCGCTGGAACGGAGAGGAGGTGTCTTCAAAAGTGGCCGCGCCTGCCCGCTGGTCCTGGAACAGATAGAACAACTGGCCATGGAAACTGTTGGTCCCTGACTTGGTTGAAGCCAGAATGGAACCCTGCGAGGTAATGTCGGTCGAAGGATCGGCGGTCGAGCGGTTGACCTGCATCTCGCTGATGGAACCTGACGACACGTTGAAGATGGTGGTTCCCACTGTCTCGTCGGTGACGTCCTGACCGTCGAGCAGAATGCGCGTGGTGCGCCCGGAAATGCCGCTGAAGGAAACGGCCGAATATCCGGCCTTGGTCGGGTCGAACCCGCCGTCGGCGTATCCGCCAGCCTGCAGTTGGACGCCCGGCTGGAGCTGGGCAAAGTCGAGCAGGTTGCGCCCGTTCACCGGCAGCGTATCAAACTGCTGCGACGAGATGACGCCTGAAACGCTGGACTGATCGGTATTCAACTGGACCGCGCCGGCGTTGACCTCGATGGTCTGCGTCGTCGCACCGACGGTCAGCTTGAAGTTGCCGGAGGTCGCGGTGCCTGTCTTGATCACCGTCGTGACCTTCAGTTGCTGGAAGCCTGGCGCCGTCACTGTCACAACATACGGTCCAGGGTTCAGAGGTCCTATCGTATAAAGGCCAGATGCGTCGGTGCGGAGCGCTTGTTTATAGCCGGTTTCAGGACTGGAGATCGTGACCTGCGCGTTGGGGATGATCGCCCCGGACTGGTCGGTAATCGTACCCTGAATGGAACCGCCGTTCACAGAAATGGCCTGCCCAAATGCATTGGCAGGCCGGGAAACAACCGTCACAAAGGCTGTCACGCAACAAGCCGTGACAAGCAATCCAACTTTTGTTATATTTGATAGCATCAATCGCTCCCAGGAAAGCTTTGGTTTAAGTTCCTCAAGTCCCGTCACTTAGTCGCCTCAGCAAGCTAGTTGTGCCGCTCTTAGAGCCAGTTCCTCCTGCGGCATAACTGTTGAGTAATGCAATCCAAGAACCAAAAACTTTTTCTCTGCGTTATCAATAACTTAGCGCAAGCAGGGTACTGCGTTTCTACATCTTTTCGTATGTCGCACCTTCCCAGCCGCGCCATCGGGTCATGGCAGCCTCCACCCAACTCTCGTGATTCCCGTAGCTTAGCCCACTGTGATCGGATCAGATTAGGGCCTGGGTCTATAATATCCCGATTTTCATATTCTTCTTGATATTATTGAGCATAATGGACACGGACATTCTCATCGGACGAATGGTTTTCACACAGCGTTTTTAACATTCCTTTCACTTTCGCCGTATACCGTAAAAAGCGAGTGGCTCAAGAGACCCAGGAATCTCGTGCGTCAGGCGACTCGGCTCCGTCCCTCGATGCGATCGAGCCGTCCGGGCATCCGGGCATTCGCAGCTATCTGCTCAGCAGGGGAAATTCCGCTACCGCTGATCGAACCTTTCGCTGGCTTATGCTGCTCAGCGCGCTTAGCATCTTCGCCATTGTGGTGCTTATCGCGGCGGAGTTGATTGCGGGCTCGCGCCTCACCCTCGCGAAATTCGGCCTGCATTTCTTCTTCGGAACCGCGTGGAACCCGGTCAAGGGCAACTACGGGGCTCTGCCCTTTATTTATGGCACGCTGGTTTCCTCCTTCATCGCTCTCATCATCGCCGTGCCGCTGGCGATCGGCCTGGCCATCTTTCTTACTGAAATGTGCCCTAAAGCGATGCGTGCTCCGCTTGCATTTCTCACCGAACTTTTAGCGGCCGTGCCAAGCGTCGTCTACGGACTCTGGGCGATCTTTGTCCTCGCGCCCATCCTTCGCAATCACGTCAATCCCGTCCTCATTCGTTTCTTCGGATGGACCGGCTTGTTCGCCAAGCCCAACTTCGGCATTGGAATGCTCGCCGCCGGCGTGATCCTCGCCATCATGATCCTGCCCATCATCTCCTCGCTTACCCGCGAGGTGATGACGGCCGTCCCGCGCACGCAGCGCGAAGCCGTGTTGGCCCTGGGTGCGACCCGCTGGGAGATGATTCGCACTGGCGTGCTGCGCAACGCCCGTATCGGAATCATTGGCTCCGTCATTCTCGGCCTGGGCCGGGCACTCGGCGAGACGATGGCCGTGACGATGGTCATCGGCAACCGTCCGGACATCGTCAAAAACCTTCTCGCGCCCGCCTACAGCATGGCCAGCGTGATCGCCAATGAATTCACTGAGGCTTCGGACAACACGTATCTCAGCGCGCTGGTCGAAATCGGGCTTGCGCTTTTCATCATCACCATCCTCGTAAACGCGCTTGCTCGGCTGCTGGTCTGGGCGGTCACGCGCGGCACGCCGGCAAGGGTGGCCTGAGATGCCGGGTCAATATCAAACCACCGCGTTCAACCGCTTTCGCCGCGTCGCGGCCAACCATATGGCCTCCGCGCTGGCCGTCATCAGCACCATCGTCGTGGTTGCGCCGCTGGTCGCCATCTTCGCGTACCTCATTTTCAAGGGAGCGAGTTCGCTCAACCTCGCTTTTTTTACGCAGACTCCCAAACCGATTGGCGAAGCCGGCGGGGGCATGGCCAATGCTATCGTCGGCTCGGGAATTTTGCTGGCGGTGGGAAGCGTCATTGGCGTACCAATCGGAATCGGCGCGGGGATCTTTCTGGCCGAGTATGGGCGCGGCGCACATCTGGCAAATTTCGTCCGCTTTACCGCCGACGTGCTCAACGGAGTGCCCTCGATCGTCATGGGCATCGCGATCTACACACTGATTGTGCTGCCGCAAAAGCATTTTTCCGCGCTTGCCGGAGGTGTTGCGCTGGGCATCATGATGATTCCCACCATCACCCGCACCACTGAAGAAATGCTCCTCATGGTTCCCAACGCGGTGCGCGAAGCTGCGCTCGGGCTCGGCGTCCCAAAATGGCGCTCCGTGCTCTCCATCACGCTCAAAACGGCGTCGCCCGGCGTCATCACTGGCTGTATGCTGGCCTTTGCGCGCGTTGCCGGAGAAACGGCCCCGCTGCTCTTCACCGCTCTGGGCAACGAGTTCTGGAGCACCAGCCTGGGCGAGCCCATCGCCGCGCTGCCCTTGCAGATTTACGTCTACGCCATTTCTCCTTACAACGAATGGCACCGTCTGGCCTGGGCCGGCGCACTGGTGCTGATTCTGTTGATTGTGCTTGCCGTTTCTCTGGTGCGATGTATGACCACCCGCGGCGTGTTGAAAGGAGCCAACTAAGTGGGTGTTGGAATTCAGGTGGAACATTTGAACGCGTGGTATGGCGAGCACCATACCCTCTTGGATATCAACCTGCACATCCCCGCCAGCCAGGCCACCGCGCTCATCGGGCCCTCCGGCTGCGGAAAATCGACCTTTGTGCGCTGTCTCAACCGCATGCACGAAACCAATCCCATTGCCCGCGTCACCGGCGAAGTCCGCATCGGCGATCTCGACATTTATGCCGACGTCTCGCCGGTCGAGGTCCGACGCCGCATCGGCATGGTTTTTCAGCGGCCCAATCCCTTCCCAACGATGTCGATCTATGACAACGTGGCCTCTGGCCTGCGTCTGAACGGGTTTCGCAACCGCCGTATTTTGGACGAAGTGGTAGAGCGCTCTCTGATCCAGGCCGCGCTTTGGGACGAAGTTAAACACGAGCTGAAGAAAAAGTCCGGAGCCAGTCTCTCCGGCGGCCAGCAGCAGCGCCTGTGCATCGCCCGCGCTCTCGCCGTCGATCCTGAAGTACTGCTCATGGACGAGCCGGCCTCCGCGCTCGACCCCGTCTCTACGGCCAAGATTGAAGACCTCATCTTCCAACTCAAATCGCAATACACCATCGTAATCGTCACTCACAATATGCAGCAGGCCGCGCGCGTGGCCGAACGCACCGGCTTCTTCCTCAACGGCAAGCTTGTCGAATTTGATTCAACGCACAAAATATTCACGAATCCCGCGGACAAGAGGACGGAGGATTACATTACAGGCAGGTTTGGATGACGCGCATTCGTTTTCAGCAGAGCCTGGACGGCCTAAAAGAGAAGCTGCTGGTCATGGCGGGCATGGCCGAGCAGGCGATCCAGCGCGCCGTGGAAGCTTATCGCACGCGCGACCTCTCCATCTGCGATCTGGTCGATCACGGCGAGCTCGCCATCAATCGCTTTGAGCGCGAGGTCGATCAAATGGCGCTTGACCTGCTTGCGATGGAGCAGCCGATGGCCGTCGATCTACGCTTCATCCTCGCCGTCGTCAAAATCAACGCCGATATCGAACGCGTAGGTGACTCCGCCCAGAGCATCAGCGACCGCGCGCGGGCCCTGCACGCGCTGCCAATCGCGGAAATGCCGGTTGACATTCCACGCATGGCTGGGCTGGCCGAGGCTATGGTGCGACGCGCGCTGCAAGCCTTCATTGAGGCCGACGCAGTGATTGCCGAATCCGTGCTTTCGATGGACGACACTGTGGACCGGCTGAACCAGGCCGCCTACTTCACCCTGCTCAACGTGATGAAGACGGATCCCGCCGTAGCGCCACAGGCCTTGAGCGCCCTGGTCATCTCGCGGACCTTGGAGCGCGTCGCCGACCACGCCACCAACATCGCCGAAGACGTGATTTTCTGGGTGCGCGGGGCCGATGTCCGCCACCACATGCTGATCGCTGAATCGCACCAGCCTTAAGGCCCCTCGCGCCACCAGTCCAACTGTGGGATTCGCGGATAGTAGAGCGCGAAGCACACCGGCAGGCTCATTCCCTGCGCCTCGCGCAAAGCCTGCGCGTAGCGGGCCAGTTGCGGAGCGTAAATCTCCCGCTGACGCGGCAGAAAATCCTCGTCACCCGCCGGAGCGCTCATCTTGTAGTCCACAATCCACAAATGGTCCTCGCCGGCAGCGCGAGGTGCGGCCCCAGCGATGAATACGCGATCGGGGCGCAGCGTCTCCAGCGCGCCATCTCTCCATCCCGTCCAGGAAGCTTCCGATTGCGCCTGCGCGTGCGCGGCGAGAATCCAGGCCCCATCCTGGTCGCTTACGCAATTGCCTACCGCCGTCAGAGCTTCCGCAACCGCGTCTTCCAGAGCTTTGCCAGAATAAGCCAGCCCGCGCAGCAGCGAGCGGGCAGCGACAGCAAGCGACGCAAGCGGAACCCCACGACTCAACTGCTCAAGCAACGCATGGACCACGCTTCCCTTCTGCCGCGCGTCACGTGAACCATGCGGCCTCTCGAATGGCTGGTCCGCTCCGCCGACATTAGCACCTGCAAAGGCTACGTTCCCCAGGGACGGCTTCAGATCAACATTCAAAGGCAACCGCCGCAGCCTGAGTTTCGGATGGACGGCGGTTTCCGCATCCCCTGCAGCCGCCGCCATTTCAAACACGGGTTCGCCGTTATCTGGTGCGGGAAACGCAAGCACATTTCCACTCTGTTCCTGCTCGCCCAACTTCGCTCGTGTCTTTAAGGCACTTTCAAACTCCTCATGGAGTGCAGGCCAGCCGACGCCCAGCAAGCTTCTTGAATCGACGCTCAACGAGCCTGACTTCGTGACCGATGCGGTGCCGAGCAAGTGCAGTGAGCGCCGCGCCCGCGTGCAGGCCACGTACAAGACTCGCTTGAGCTCTTCATCAGCTCGCAGGCTGCGCTGCTTCTGCACCCACGCATAGGTCGGATGCTTCTCGCCCCCGCGATGTCCGATCGGAGCCACCAGCATTTCCGACTCGCCGGTTGCGGGATTTGCCCGCTCCAGCGAACAGATCAGCGGTGGCTTGTCCTGAGCAGCTTTGCGGTCGAGTCCCGGCACAAGCACGACATCAAACCCCAGCCCCTTCGCTTTGTGGATCGTCATCAATTGCACGCCTGCCCGCTCGCTGACCTGCGGATCGGGCTGCGCGTAAAGGCGCTCCATCTCGGCTTCAAAGTCTTCCGTAAGGCATGCCATCCCATCCGGCGTTACCGCATCGAGCATCGTGAAAAACACCTGTGCGTTCTCGTAACCCGTGGCATCCACGCACTGCGGTCCGCCTAGGCTGCGCCAGGTGCGCTCAATCCACTGTGAAAACGAAGCGGCGTGAAGACCCTCAAACCGCGTCGCGAGCGCCTGCTTCAAAATCGCCTCCACCCGCTGCAAGCGGGCCGCGCCATCCGTGCTCAAACACGACTGCCGCAACTCGATCAACTCAAGAACCGGCAGGTAGCGGAACGCCGGATCATCCGCGCCCGTCAACGCGTGCAGATCGTCGAGCGCAAGGCCGCACCACGGCGCTCGCAGCACGGAGAGCCAGGCCACGCGGTCCATGGGATGCAGCAGCGCACGTACCAGCGACATCAGGTCAATCAACTCCTGCCGCTCGCTCAGCTTCTCCAGCTCGACCGCGCGAAACGGAACCTCCCGCTCGCGCAATAACCTTACGATCCGCGCCAGATGCGGCCGCGACCGCACCAGCACCGCCACGCGATATTCCTGCCCATGCTCAATCGCTTGTTGAATCCTCTGCTGATGCTTGGCAAGAATCGCGAGCACCTGTTCGGCCTCGGCCTCCAGCGCCAGGCCTTTCTCTTCCGGAGTGGCTTTCCCATCCGCATCGCCAACAATTTGCGGATAGACGTGCACGCTCTCATCGGGCAGCGCCGGCTCCGACGCAAATGTATGCGAATAGCGAACGTGTCCAGCTCCCGCTCCCTCGCTGAAAACAGCGTCGAACATTTGGTTCCAGCGTGCTGTCAGGCCTTCGTGCGAGCGGAAGTTCGTGACCAGCTCCAGCGTTTCAAGCTCGACGGCGTGCTCCGAGGAGACGAGCCCGTGCTTCGCGACATGATCAAAAAGCTCGACCTCGGCCTGGCGGAAAAGGTAAACCGACTGCATGGGATCGCCCACCAGGAAGCACGTCCTGCCGTCGCCCGGTTCCCAGGCGCGAATCAACATGCACAGCAGGTCATGCTGGCTGCGCGACGTGTCCTGAACTTCGTCCACAAGAAAGTGCCGCAGGTTGCCGCTCAGCGCCAGCAGGACGTCAGGGCTCGCATCCGCGCTGCTAAGAACCTCGCGTGCGGCCAGGCTCAACTCGGTGAAGTCAACCGTGTTTCGCTCCGCGAACAGAACCCGCAGCTCCGCCACAGCCTGCCGCAAGGCCATAAAAATATGCCTCAGCGTCTCCCATTGCTGGCCGTTATACTTCGGCTCCGGCAAATCGCGCGCCGCGCAAAGCACCTCACGAAGGCCGTCGATCAACGGAAGCCTCTCCAGCAGGGAGCCCATACGCCGCTTCTGATCCTTGCCTTCTTTGGGAAAGCCCGCCGTCACATTCAGCCCGCCTAATTTTCGCCAGTCGTCGTTGGTAAGCAAAAAATATGCGATGCAGCGCCAGTGTTCGGCGGAAGCTTCTTCCGGCCGGGGAAGCGTCCGAAGGCTGGCGAGCAGCGCGATCTTCTGATTGCCGTTGCCGCAGGCATATTGCGCGAGTTCCATCAGTTCCTGCGCGAGCGTGGGATGCGACGTCAGCAACCGGTACACCTCGCCGTGAACGCGCTTCACCTCATCGTGAAACGGCTGCTCCAGATGCGAGCGCGCTCGCTCCCATCCCTCCTCGTCCACATCGCCGGCCAGCGGAAAGGCCCGTATCCACTGGTCGCGTTGCGCCAGCATGCCCGCAATCAACGACTCGCATTCCGTCAGGTTGTTGTCGCGCAGCTCCAGCAAACGCGCCAGTGCGGCATTCAGTTCATCGCCCGCCGAACCCAGCCGCCCCAGCGTGCGTCGCGCCGCCTCCACATACAGGGGCTCTGCATTTTCTGATGGAGAAAGTCCGCCCCCCATGCGCGACAGCAGCGGCTGATTGTGTGCGATGCGCAGGCACAGCGAGTCAATCGTTTCGATATTGAGACGATGTGGCTGTTCGAGCAGTCGCCATCCGCGCGCCTCCGAGTGGGCTAGTGCAGCCCGCGCCAGAGAAATCCGCTCGTCTTCATCCGGCGTCGCATCCTGGCGCGAAGCTTTCTCAAGATACCCCAGAACGCGCGCCCGCATCTCCGCCGTCGCCGCACGCGTAAACGTGATGGCAAGAATTTCCTCCGGCTCATCGACCGCGGCCAGCAGCGCGAGAAAACGCCGCGTCAGCAAATCCGTCTTGCCGGAGCCCGCCGGAGCCCGCACCAGAAACGACCGCTCCAGCACCAACGCTCGCTCGCGGGCGGCAGCGTCGATGGGGAGATTACTCGTCGTCCCCATGGCTCTCCGTCTCCGTGTCTTCTTCGAGCGGGTCGCGCATCTCCGCCACCCGGCAAAGCCCCGGCATCGGGCAATATTTGCAGGTCGAGCTTCCGTCCTTCGGATCGACCGCGGCTTCGCCGCGCAGGAAATCCGCGGCCAGCGCCAGCAGCGCGCCTTCCCATTCGTCCCGCATCGCCTCGGAATAGGCAATCTTACCAAGCGCGGAGGTTGCCTTCGCATCCGGCAGCAGTTGTCGATTCAAATCGGTCACCGTTCCGGCGAATCCGGTCTTGCCCGCGCGAATCCGCGCAAACAGGACTCCGCGCACGTCCTCCACATGGCCGAAGACAGCATACAGTGGCAACTGCGGCTCATTCGGTTGCGACCCTTCCCAGTCGCGCGCCGAGACCTCGCCCGTTTTGTAATCGATCAGCAGCCGTTCAAAGTCCTCCACCTGGTCAATTCTGTCGGCGCGCAGTCCGAGCTTCAGCCCGCCCACGTTCACATCCGGCAGATTCTCCTCGCAGGCAATCACCTCAAACGGAGCGCGCTCCGCTTCGACCTCCATCCATTCGCCAAGCCGCCGATGCAGCCTACGCTGTTCGCCCTCCAGATAGGCTCGGGTCCACTCGTCGGCTGGAACGTCGAGCCGCTCAAAGACCTCCGCAATCGTGGTACGCAAAATCCCGTCGAGCCGTTGTTCGCGGACCGCTGCCTTTAGGTCATCGAGCGAATGCAGCGCGCCTTTCACCGGCAACCATATTCGTTCCAGCACCTTGTGTAGCAGCTTCCCGCGCTCCGCTGCGGAAAGTCCCCACTCGTGCCGGTTGAGCGGCTCGGCGCGCAGCCGCTTTGCGGCGAAGGCGTGGAAGGGGCAAGCCGCCTGGAGCTTCAACACCTCCGCTCCACCGGGCGAGCGATCTACCGGCCACGCGATGGTTTCCGATGCATCCTCGACTTCCTCCAGCCGCTCCGGAAGTGGCGCGGCTGGCTCGCCCAATGCCTGCGCCGCTCGCCATTCGGCATGCGGAAGCAGCGGGGAAGGCCGCAGCTCTCCGTCACGATTGCGCTCCGCATGGCTGAAGACGACCACCGGCGCGCTCGCCGCAATGCGCGCCGTTACCACCTTTGCCAGGGCAAGATCATTCTCCGCGTCTGCGTATGGCATCTTGAAGCGACGCTGCAATTCGTTCGGAAGCAGCGGATGGGGCCGTCCGCGCAGCGGCCAGCTCCCGTCGTCCACGGACAGAAACCACAACGCGTCAAACTGCTGCCCCGAGGCCTCCAGCGCGCCCATCACCTGCACTGGCGCACCCTGCGACTCAGGCGAAAAAATCACCTCCTTCGCGTGTGCCTCCAACGTATTCAGAAAATCGCCGTAGCTCGTCCGCTGTCCATCGAAATCCAGCAGAGCGATCTCGTCCAGCGCACGCTCCCAGCGTCGGATCGCCTGAAAGTGCAGTGTGCCCCGCCGTGCCGCGCCGGGCCAGCCCGCTTCGTGCAGCAGTAATTGCGCGAGTTCGGTCCACTGACCCGGGTGGCGGTCCCGCTCCGCAATTCGGTTGGCTTCTGCCGTTCTTTGCGCTGCCTTCAGCCTTGCCACGGTCGAAAGCCGCGGCGGTTCCGCGACGAAATCCGCCAGTCTGACTTCCGTCGAAAGCACGCCGAAGTTGCGCATTTTCGCGTCCTGCCGCGCGAGCGCAAGATACTCCTCCCCGTTCGCAAGAAATCCCGACAGAAGCAGCCACGAAAGCTCTTCCTCGCGCAGTGGCTCCT
The DNA here is from genome assembly GCA_049280995.1 of Acidobacteriaceae bacterium. Taxonomy (GTDB): domain Bacteria; phylum Acidobacteriota; class Terriglobia; order Terriglobales; family Acidobacteriaceae; genus Silvibacterium. The sequence continues at coordinate 104,889 of JBAPRH010000049.1, read as the reverse complement.
GCAGCCAGTGCAGCAACAGCAGAGCAGCGCGAACCACAGGAGTATCCGCGAGCGGCTGGCCCAGAGAGAACTCAAACGGCATGGCCTGCGATGAAAATATATTGTCTGTTCCCGGCATCAGCACACGCCGGAAGACCCGCTCGACCTCGCTGCGCATCGCGCCCAGGTCGGGGACAAGAACTCCGACTCGCGCCTCGGGATTCGCTTCGACGATCTCCCGCGCCCACCACCCGCAAGCGGTAATTTCATCGCGCAAACCGGCGGCGCGGATGAATTCGCGCCGCGGCTCAGCAAATGCAGTCTCCGCAGAACGCACCTGCACGCCGCAATCCGCAATCGCGCGCAGCAGTTTCTGCTGCGCTGGAGTCATCCGGTCAAAGCCCAACAGCAGGATTTCCTCCGGAAGCGAGGACCGATTCAGCGCGGTCGCGACCTTTGCTTCCAGACCGGCGCGAGGCATCCAGTTCCGACGCGCGCACTCGCGGTCGAAGCTCGCGGCCCACCCGCGAAAGCTTTCCGCGTCGGCTTTTCCCCAGGCATGGCTGCGTTCGGCCTGCGCGTCGTAGGCACCGAGCAACGCGTAGGCATTTTCCGCCAGCGCGGCCATGCTTGCGGGCGACACCAGCCGCATCGCGTCTTCGCGCTGCATGCGCGTCCATACGCTGTGCTCCTGCAGGCTCGTCAAGAGCAGCGGAGCAGCGCCATCGGCAAGCGCCAGCCCATCCCACTGGCGGCGCAGCCAGGTCTCCCAGTCCTCAATCGGGGGTGTCGTCCACGCCCGACGTCCCGCCTCGCGCTGCTGCAGGCCGTACTCGCGCTGGAGCCACCGCGCCGCGCGCACGCTGGCCGTAAGAATCGTTGTCCCCGAGGCAAACCCCCGCGTGATTTCCGCCGTGACCCGCATACCGTTTCAGGATGAAACACAAGTGTAAACTGAGCAAAGATGCGCATTTCATCCCGACTAGCAATCCTGCTCCTCGCGAGCGCGCTCGCGACACTTAGCGGGTGCCGCAACGCCTCGTCCCCAGCCGCCGCCGGTGCAACTAATGGGGTCAAACAGTACCATGTGCGTGGCGTCGTGGTTTCGATCGACTCCAGCAAAGGCGAAGTCACGCTCGACACTGACGCCATCCCCGGATTTATGGACGCGATGGTCATGCCCTACACGCTCAAAAATCCAGGCGTCGTCACGGCGCTGCACCCCGGCGACACCATCACCGCCACGCTGCTCGCCTCCGACACCTCCGACGTTCTGGACCAGATCGTGATCGTGGGACAGGCACGGGCCGACTACCTGCCTCCCGTTCAGTACAATCCACTGACGCCAGGCGAAAGCGTGCCCAACTTCAAATTCCTCAACCAGAGTGACAAGACGATCCACCTGGCGCAGTTCCACGGCAAGGTGCTGCTCGTAACTTTCATCTATACCCGCTGCCCGCTCGCCAATTACTGTCCGCGCATGAGCCGCAACTTCGCCGAGATCGACAAGACCCTCGCCGCAGACCCGCCCCTGTATAAGAGGACGCACCTTCTCAGCGTCAGCTTTGACCCCACTTATGACACTCCCAAGGTTCTGCGCAGTTACGGCGGAGCCTACACCGGCAAGTACACCGAGGAGACCTTCGCGCACTGGGACTTCGCCGCGCCGCCCCAGAAAGAGCTGGCTCCGGTGCTCAAGTACTTCCTGGTGGGTGTGACGCCGGGACCGAACCACACGCTGGCGCATTCACTTTCCACGGTTGTGATCACGCCCGAGGGCAAAATTTACAAGTGGTACCCCACCAACGACTGGACCCCGCAGCAACTGGTCGCGGACGTGAAGACACTGCTCAAGGACAAGACCAATTCATGATCGCAATTCTGATGGGTGTGACGGCTTCCGGGAAATCGACCGTTGCCGCGGAGCTTGTCCGGTTGACCGGATGGAAGTTCGCCGAAGCCGACGATTACCACAGCGAGGCCAACAAACAAAAGATGCACGCCGGCATCCCGCTGACCGATGAGGACCGCGCGCCGTGGCTGGCGAGCCTGCACAACGTGATCAGCGGATGGGTGCGCGACGGCCAGAACGGAATCATGACCTGCTCGGCGCTCAAGCAGGCGTACCGCGATACGCTTACGAACGGCGTCCCCAAGGGAGCTTATCGCTTTGTGCTGCTGGAAGCGCCGGTTGCGGTGCTCGAAGAGCGCCTCGAGAACCGGCGCGGTCACTACATGAACCCCGACCTGCTGCAGAGCCAGATTGACACGCTGGAGCAGCCGCACGACGCAATCCGCGTCGAGGCCACGGGCTCGCCTTCCGCCGTCGCTCAGACTATCCTGAGTCAACTTGTGCCCGCTTAGGAGGGACTTTTTTTATGGCCAAATCAGCCATTGCTCTGGGAGTACTGCTCATTCTGCTCGGAATCCTCGGCTTTGTTTCCGCCGGCACGCACTCAGCGTTAACGCTGCTGCCCGCGCTGTTTGGTTTCCTGATCTCCATCTTCGGACTCTTTGCCCTCACTGATGATGCGAAGAAGCGCATGCTGTTTATGCACATCGCCGTCACTATCGGCCTCATCGGCTTCCTGGCCAACTTCTGGAGCATCGTCGAATACGTCCGGATGATGCGCGGCCACCAGTTTCCCCACCCGGTCATCGTGGAAGAAAGAGCGGCAGCAGCGGCCATCCTGCTCTTCTTCGTCCTGCTCTCCGTCCGTTCCTTTGTGGCAGCACGCCGCACCCGGACTCAGGAAAGAGCTTAAGGCCTGACCATGCCGGGTTTTCGTGGGGGGTCTATGAGAGGAATGGCGGCAAGAGCCGAGCACAGCCACTCGACGCGCGGGCGCGCCCCGGGGCCTTCTGAAGAAGAACGCCGCCCCCGGCCGCAGGTTCGCAAAATCATGCCGATGGTGTGGAGGCTGATGCGGCCGCGCCGCTGGCTCATGCTGCTGGGGCTTGTTCTCGTGGGCATCAACCGCCTCTCCGGGCTGGTGCTGCCTATTTCCACCAAGCCGTTTATTGATAACGTTCTGCGCCAGCATCAGACGCAAATGCTGCTGCCGCTGGTCTTGGCGGTGGTGGGCGCGGCCATCGTGCAGGCGATTACCTCCTTCTCTCTCACACAACTCATGTCCAAAGCGGCGCAGCGCATGATCGCCGAGCTGCGCGTGGAAGTGCAGCGGCACGTGGGACTGCTCTCGGTGGGCTTCTACGACAGCAACCAGACGGGCGTTCTCATTTCGCGAATCATGAACGACGTGGAGGGGGTGCGAAATCTCGTCGGTACGGGCCTGGTGGAATTTGTTGGTGGCCTCGTGGCCGCGGCCATGGTGTTCGCCTACCTGATGTTCCGCAGCCGTAGCATGACGCTCCTGGTGCTGGCGATCATCATTGTGTTTGTGCTCGTGCTGCGGAAGGCCTTCCGCTATATCCGGCCCATTTTTCGCGAACGCGGCAGAATCACCGCTGAGGTCACGGGCCGGCTCAACGAGTCCCTGGGCGGCGTGCGGGTAGTCAAGGGGTATCGGGCCGAGGAGCGCGAGTCGAATATCTTCGCGGCCGGCGTGCAGCGCCTGCTCGAAAACATTATGAGCACGATTACCGCGACCAGCACCATGGCGCTCTCCGCAACCACGCTGATGGGCGTGATCGGCGCGCTGGTGATGCTGATGGGCGGTCATGAGGTGCTGACCGGGAAGATGACGGTGGGCGGATATGTGCAATACACCGCGCTCCTGCTGGCGATGATCCAGCCCGTGTTCCAGATTGTGAGCATCGGCACCCAGCTTACGGAGGCCGCAGCGGGGCTGGACCGCACCATGGAACTGCTGGGCGAAAAGGACGAGTTCAACGTGCCCTCGCGCACTGAGCCACTCGGCCCGATCCGTGGCAGTGTGGTCTTTGAGGACGTGACCTTCGCCTACGAGCCGGACAAGCCGGTGCTGCACGGCATTTCCTTTGAGGCCAAGCCGGACATGGTGACGGCGCTCGTGGGCCCGTCCGGATCGGGCAAGTCAACCATCATCAGCCTGCTCTGCGCGTTTCATACGCCGGACAGCGGGCGCATTCTGATTGACGGCGTGGATCTGTCGAAAGTTCGGCTGGACGATTACCGCTCGCAGCTCGGCGTGGTGCTACAGGAGTCGTTCCTCTTCGACGGAACCATTCGGGAAAACGTGCTGTTCTCCCGCCCCGACGCCAACGACGAGCAGTTTCTCTACGCCTGCCGCATCGCCTGCGTCAACGAATTCGCCGAGCAGTTCCCTGACGGCTACGATACCGTCGTCGGCGAGCGCGGCATCAAGCTCTCCGGAGGCCAGCGGCAGCGCCTTTCCATCGCGCGGGCCATCCTCGCCAATCCCCGCCTGCTGATCCTTGACGAAGCAACCTCTTCGCTCGACTCCGAGTCCGAAGCGATGATTCAGGAAGGGCTAAAATTCCTGATGCAGGGGCGGACGACTTTTGTAATCGCACACCGCCTCTCCACCATTCGCCGCGCCGACCAGATTCTGGTAGTTGAAGCGGGACAGATCGTGGAGCGCGGCACGCACGAGCAGCTCTACGCGCTCGGCGGCCGCTATTACAGCCTCTACACACGCCAGCACGGAATCGAATCGAACCTGTTCCTCGCGCCCGGCGAGGGCGACACGGTCGAAGAAATTCAGTAGCGAGTCACTTTACCGCGCCTTCCAGAGTGATGGCTGCGCGCGTGAGCGCAGCGGTCACTACTCCAAGTTGTTCCTGCGCAAGCGCCGCGTTCTTCGCGTCAATCGCCTCGTTCACGCCGGGGATCACGACCGCCGCATAGCCCGTGTACACGCCCGGAGCGTAGATCGTGTGCCGATACCACGGCCGGTTCGGCAGCCCTTGCGGCGAAAGAAAATCCTCCGCCGTCTGGCGCAGCGCAGTATTCAGCGCCGCTTCGCTGCCCGTCGGCTCTTTTTGCCGCTGCTTCACCGCTTTGGCCGCCGCAAAAAGCCGCTTCGCCGCGGAGTTCGCCGCGGTAAAGTCCAGTTTCATGCCGTCACTGTCCGCCTTCTTTTGCGCATTGAAGAGGTATTCCCCAACCTCGCGCGCATACGTTACGTAATCGTAAGGCAGCACGTCCGCGTCGGCCATGTCGAGAACTTCCAGGCCGAACACGCGCGCCTGCTGCTGCTCATACTTGAAGGTCGGATCAGCATTCTGCGTGAACCACTGGTAGTTGTCGAACACCGAGTGGTAAACCCCGTACGGTCCGCCCGAACTGATGTCCGTGGACGGCACGCCGAACCGCTGTAGAAACGGCGAATAGTCCGACCCGCTGCCGAGGTCGCCGATGCGCGCGCCGTGCTCCGACACGCTGCCTTGGCGATGTTCGTTGAAGCCGAGGTTGGGATGCCTTCTCGCGGCGTGCGCGGCCTGCTTCTTTACCCAGGTCTCATACACCGTTCCGCCGTCGGGGCTGGGCACCTGCATGGTCACGTCGCGCACAAACTGCTTGAGCGAAGGCACGGCCTCAGCGTCAAAATCCGGCCCGGAAACACCGATGTCCATGTTGAAATAGGCCACCGCACGCGCCAGCTCGGCGGCATGGGCTTCGGTCCACTCGGTCGAGCCAATCAACCCTTCCTCCTCCGCGTCCCAGCTTGCAAACAGAATCGTCCGCTTCGGCCTCCAGCCCTGTTTCAGTAGAGCGCCGACGCCTCGCGCCGCTTCCAGCATCGCCGCCGTGCCGCTGTTGGGATCCACTGCCCCGAACACCCACGCGTCACGGTGGTTGCCCGCAATCACCAGCGCATCCGGATATTCGGTTCCGGGAACGCGCCCGATCACGTCCCAGATGGTACGGAATTTGTAGTCCTGCTTCAGCAGTATGTGGACCTTCACTTTGCCCGTGCCGCCTACGTGATACGTAAACGGCAACGCGCCCTGCCAGCCCTGCGGCACTGCCTGGCCGCCCAGCGCCTCCAGAATGGGCGCAGCGTCGTGCCACGAGAGCGGCTGCGAAGGTATCTTTGGGAGCACAGGGGACTCGCTCGGCGGAATCCGCTTCGACGCGGGCAGGTCCGGAGTGGAGGCGATGCCCGGTGTCGTCGCGTCTCCGGGGTACAGGAACATGTAGCCTACCGAACCCATCTGCACGCCCGTCGCCGGCCGATACGGCCCTTTCGGATAGGTCTCTCCGCGGAAATAACCGTCGTCCGCCGGATCAGAATAGATCAGCACCCCCGCCGCGCCGCGCTGCTGCGCAATAAACACCTTCACGCCGCGATAATTCGCGCCGTAGCGGACCAGCACTATCTTGCCCTTCACGCTGACGCCGAGTTTGTCGAGCTGGGCAAAGTCCTGGGCGCGTCCGTAGTTCGCATAAACCACGTTCGCCATTACGTCTCCCGACGGCGACGAGCCATTGAACGGCTGGGTCACGCGCGGGTCGTTGTCATAGCGATCGCCCACAACATGCTCGCGCGTCGGCCCCTTCATCAGCACCTTGCCACTCGCGCTCGTCGCCTCCACGTGGATGGCCACAGGCAGGTTCATCCACGCAACATAAGGGACAATCGTCGTCTCCAGGCCCGCCGCCCGGAATTTTTCGGCCACAAATTGCGCCGTCGCGTAGTCCTCCTTCGATCCTGCAATGTGGGGAGCCGCCGTCAAAACCTTGAGATCTTCACCGGCAAGCTGCGCGCTGGGCACCGCCATAAAGCGGGCGTTAGTTTTCGCCTGGGCAGAAAAATCGCTGTATCCAAAGAAGGTAGTGGGCGCGGTCTGCGCCAGCGCCATCACCGGCGCAAGAACAAACAGAGGGAGGCATTTCCAAACGGTGGGCATGGGCTACTCCAAAGCAGAAAAAGACAATCCAGCATACAACAGGCCGCTTCCCTCTGGTCCGGGGGAACCGTACAATAGGAGGAGCCGCGCCGTTCGCGGTATGGAGGAGAAGAGCGAATGTATCCCGAAATCATGGTTGCGCCAATGCGCGAAGAACTCGTGCACGCTGGTATCAAGGAAACCCGCACAGCAGAGGAAGTGGACGCCGCCCTCGCGCGGCCCGGAACTACAATGCTGGTCGTGAACTCCATCTGCGGATGCGCCGCCGGCAGAATGCGGCCCGCCGTTCGCGTGGCGTTGCAAAACCCCGTCGTGCCCGACCAGTCCATCACCGTCTTTGCCGGGCAGGATATGGACGGCACCGAGCGCGCCCGCAACTACTTCGAAGGCCAGCCGCCCACCTCGCCCGCCATTGCGCTGCTGCGCGACGGCAAGCTCATCTACTTGATGCAGCGCGCGATTATTGAGTCGAACCCGCCACAAGCCATCGCCCAGGAGCTCGCCCGCGCGTTCAATGAATACTGTGCCAAAACGCCGGCCTAACGTGAGTCAGCACGCACGAAAAAAGTCCCACTTCTTAGCGGGACTTTTTCATTCACCCTTGAACCGCACATTGCGCGTCTCCTAACTTCGCTTCCGCGCCAGCTGCTCGTAGACTCGAACGTACTCCGCTGCCGGCGCATCCCATGAATAGTTCTTTGCCATGCCATTCCGCATGATCTTCTTCCAGCTTTCCTTGTCTTCGCGGAAAATTTTCAGCGCGCGTTCCAGCGCGGCATAAAAACCCTCCCCCGTCTGCTCCGCAAATTTGAATCCCGTGCCGGTCTCCGTCGCCGGGTCCCACTCCTCCACCGTGTCGTCCAGCCCGCCCGTCGCGCGCACCACGGGAACTGTTCCATACTTCATGCTGTAAATCTGATTCAACCCACTCGGCTCGCAGTGCGATGGCATCAGAAAAATATCGGCGCCCGCCTGAATTTTGTGCGTGAGCGTGCTGTCGCGTACGATTTTAATCGCGGTCTTGCCCGCGTACTGGTTGTGGATCGTGCGAAACAGCTCTTCGTAGTAGGGCTCGCCGGTTCCCAACGCAATCAGAAGAACATCGCCCTCCAGCAGTTCCGGAATAATCTCGGCAATCAGGTCAAAGCCCTGCTGCGTCGAAAAGCGCGACACGATGCCCAGCACCGGCGTCCCGTCCATCGCGTGCTCCGCGCCAAAGGCATGCAACAGGTCGCGTCGGCAGGCGCGCTTGCCTTCCAGATCCTCAGGCGTGTAATGTGCTGCGATGTTGTGGTCCGTCGCTGGGTCCCACTCCTTGTAATCCGCGCCGTTCAAAATTCCATGCAGATCGACAGTGCGCTCGCGCAGCACGCCGTCCAGCCCTGCGCCAAACTCCGGCGTCTGAATTTCCTCGGCATACTTCCGGCTCACGGTGGTAATGGCGTCGGCGAAAACAATGCCGCCCTTCAGAAAATTAAATTGGCCGAAATACTCCAGGCGGTCCATGGTAAAAACTTCCCACGGCAGCAACAGGCGCTCGGTCGTCTGCAATGAAAACAGCCCCTGGTAGGCCGCATTGTGAATCGTCAGCACAGTTGATGTCTTTCGCAGCACCGGGTCGGAAGAATAAATCGTCCGCAGATACACCGGAATCATCGACGTCTGCCAGTCGTGGACGTGAAAAACGTCGGGCACGCCGAGTTGTTTGGCCGCCTCGAGCACCGCGCGCGAAAACAGCGCATACCGCTCCCAGTTGTCGGGATACTCGCCGGCCAGCGTGCCGTAGAGCGACTCCCGGTCAAACATCTCCGGGCAATCCACAAAATAAAACTGGACCCCGTCATGCACGCCGCCGTCCAGCACTGCGGCAAAGCGGTTGTAGCTCTGGAAAGGAATCGTAATGCTGGGGATGGCTGTCTTGTTTCCCGGGGCGTGCTCCCGCACCTGCCGGTAATAAGGCAGATACACGGTCGCACGGTGGCCCAGCTTCACTATTTCGCGCGGGATCGCCGCCGCAACCTCGGCCAGTCGGCCCGTCTTCGCATAAGGAACGCATTCCGAGACGGCAAAAACGATGTGCATGAAAGGTCGTGCTCCATTCTTTTCTTTATGATGCAGTCAGAGGCTTGGATTCGCGCACGCAGCCGCGAGATTCGAGGAAGATTGAAGCGCAAACCAAAACTGGGACAGAATTTTCTCGTTGACCCGGCGGCGGCGGCTGCCGTTGCCGACGCGCTCGGCGACGTTTCCCAACAGACTGTCGTCGAAATTGGCCCCGGCGCGGGAGTCATCACCCAGATCCTCGCCCACCGCGCCCGTCGCTTGGTTGCCGTCGAACTCGACCGCGCCCTGGCCTCGCAACTGCGAGCGCAACTCCCCGCCATTGAGATCATTGAATCCGATATTTTGACCGTAGACCTGAGCGCGCTGCGCGACGGCAGCGAAAAGCTTCGCGTAGTCGGCAATCTTCCCTACTACATCACCTCGCCCATCCTGCTGCATCTGTTCGAACATAACGCCGCTATCGAAACCGCCGTTGTCATGATGCAGCGAGAAGTCGCCGACCGCGTCGCCGCCGGACCCGGCTCCAGCGATTACGGAACGCTCTCCGCCACAGCCCAGCTCTACGCCCGCGTCGCGCACGTTCTCACGCTGCCGCCCTCCGCCTTCATGCCGCCGCCGAAGGTCCGCTCCACCGTGCTGCGCCTCACGATGGGTCCGCGCTTTGCCGAGCTTGGTGTACAGCCGGAAACCCTTCTACACTTCCTTCGCCAATCCTTCGCGCAAAAGCGCAAGATGCTCGCGAAGAACCTCCGCACCGCGGGATACGATGCAGCAACGGTTGTGCGGGCGCTTGAGCAATCCAACATTGCAACGACCGCACGCGCTGAAGAAATCGATCTTGATCGTATGGCTGCGCTATGGAAGCGCCTCGCGCAGGGGTAAGGCTATTCGCTCTCGCCCACGACATCAAAGGTCTCTGTTTTGTTATCGGGAAACAGGATTTCGTACTTCTGCTCTCTAAGATACCCCTGTTTTTCAACGTTCTTCTTTAGCTTGGCTTTGTAATCCCCGAGTTCGAGCAACCCGTTGTGTTTATACAGAGCTTCCAATTGGAGTTTTTTTCCATTGATCAGCACATCCAATTTCTGGAAAGTCTCTCCGTCCTTAGCGCCACCTGCATGCAACAGATACGACCGCGCAACGTGTACCGTCAGGGGATAATCCCCGGCCTTCGGCTGTGACCACGCGACCACGGAGCACAGCAGCAGGGCGGCAAGCGCTAGTGTCTTCATTAGTCCCTTTCAGAATGAATAGTCGTTTCTAACGCCGTCCGTGCCCAGCCGGGGCAGGAGCGGGAGCCGGGTGAAACGCCGGCGGCGGCGCGTGAAACACCGGCGGCGGCGCATGGAAAGCAGGAGCCCGTGCCGGTGCACGGAACACCGGAGCAGGCGTGAATCCCGGCCTCGGATGCATACCCGGCTGGTATACGGTGCCCCCCCTCTGAGTCCTCGGTCGATACATTGATCCTGCATACGCGGACCCAGCATAGGCGCCGCGCCCCGGAGCGCCCGGCGCCGGGATTTCAAAGCCGAAACGGCTGCGACGCACTGCGGTAGCAAAGCCCTCACCCAGCGGTCCACCCTGCTCCACACGTACCGTCTTTTTTACCGGCGCAATATTCTGGCCGTCATAAAACAGCAGGCGCGGCACGGTCTTCACGCCCACCGAGCGGAACTGGTTCGTAAACTTCGGCCCGCGGTTCACCGCAATCAAATTCTGATGCAGCACCGGCCCGTGGCGCGGATGATCAATCGGACGTCGTCCCGGGTGATGAATCCTCCCTGGCCGCCTCGGGTAGCGATAGCCTGGAGGTGCGGCTACAATCGCCCCATACGGATACCAGCCCACGCCGAAGCCCATACCGCCCCATCCGCAATTGCCCGGGAACCACATCCACCCGAAGTCACCGAACCAGCTCCACAAGCCGCAACGGTACGGCCACCATCCCCACGAGTAACCGGAGATCCAGGTATATCCAATGCCGCTGTAATAGCCCCACGCACCCAACCCGTAGGGATCCCAGTCGTCGCCCACGCCGGAAGGCGACCACCCCAGGCCCTCTCCCGGCACGTTGTACCAATTACCGTTCGCATCCAGGTCGCTCCATGCCGGATTGTTCGGCTCATCGGAGTTGGCGCGCGCCTCCGTCGCATTTTCGTCCATCACGGCCAGCGCCTCGTCGCGATCGGAGTTCCACTGGTCCCAGGTGCTCGCGGTTACACTCTGCAAAAGCTGATACTCGTCGGCATTCTGCGGATCAAACTTCACCGACTGGTCGGTGTGCACGTCCAAAGCGAGGTTTTCATCGTCGCTCACATGCACGCTGCCGTGCATTACGGCCAGCTCCGCCGCGGGATTATCCCGGTCCAGCCGGAAGATGCTCGCGTCAACGGGAGCAATCGTATCCTGCCCAAAGCGGACTTTGTACTGCCCCGCGCGCCCATTCAGCTCGTAGTAGGTAAGGCCGGTGTCGGCTTCGATCACCGTAATCGTAGTACCGTCATCGCTCCGCGCAAGCTCAGTCAGCGTAATCGAGCTGTTGGGGGTAACGCGTGCCACGCTACCGTCTTCAAACTGCACCTCCGCGCGTCCATCTTCAGCGGTCACCAGCTTCATGCCCTCAACCACCGGCATGTTCAACTCCGCTTGCTGGAAGGCGACCTCCCCGGCCTGCAGAACCTGCACCCCGCCGTGCACGTCGCTCAGCCGCACCGCGCGCACGTGGCTTTCCGGGGCAGGCTGTTGAAGCGTTGGCGCTAACGTCTGAGAAGCGGTCGTCTGGTCCGCGGGAGGCGCAGGCGCCGTCGTTTCAGTCTGCGCGGAGGCTAATGCCATGACAGCAAGGCAGAAGCAAAGGGCCACCGTGCGGCCCATCCAGCCGAACTTCCTTGCGGAGTACCGCATCGCACGCCTCCCTGGTCCCGAAACACCCTCTATAGCCTAACAACGTAGCGGCGCGGGGAAAAGTTTCGCGAAAACTCATCAGCATTCACTCTCTCGATGCCCGATGAACGCCCCCGGCTTCAGAAAGTAGCTTGTAGGCGCGCTCGCGGGCTCGCTTCATCACGGCGTCATCGCCCACAATGGATTCCAATTCAGGTGCAATATTTTCGATCTCTATTGCCTCGTGATTCTGAGTCGCGTTCTCGAGCGATGCAAGCTCGTCATCCAGCGAAAGCCGTTGATAGCGCTGCTCCTGCTTCAGCTTCACACCGATTTCCAGCGTGTAGCCGACCGCCTCAAGATCGTCGGCAAGCTGGTTTACCCACTGCTCCCGCGAGTAGTTAAAGGTGCAACTTCCCGCGCCGTCCGGCCCCGAGTAGGCGAGCGTCTTCTTCCCGGTAAAGGCCACGCGGTCGTGCCGTTCCTCGCAGTTGAACGCAAAATAATGGTGCCCGCGCGCCTCGCGAAACAGCTCTGAAAGGAGGGGATTATGGATATGGATCGCCCGCGCCACCGGCTCCGGAGCGGAATCGCCATTCGCGGAGGCCGTATAGCTCGCGCGGTAGCTACCGCTTCCGTCTTCATAAATCTCCAGCGAGTAGTCAGTCGGCTCCAATTGCGGCCGTTCAACGGTAAAGCTGACATGCGCCCGGTTCACTGGCGAGGATGGAGTCTGCGCGAAGGCGGCTCCGGCGAGAAGAAACCCAATCAGAGCGGCAACAACCTTCATCAATCAAAGCCCACGCGGATAAATTTGGGAACCGGTATGAAAATCACGATAATCCGCTGAAGCTTCCGAATCAACCTCCGCATCGAACAAAAAGGAGGCATAAGTATGACTACCGCAGCAGTAGAGATCTCATCGGCGGAGCGTGCTAGCTCGCTCACTCTAGGTGGAGACATGAGGGTGCATCGCCTCGGCTTCGGAGCCATGCGCCTCACGGGCAAGGGCATCTGGGGCCCACCCCCGGACCGCAATGCCGCGCTCGCAACGCTGCGTCGCGCTGTCGAGCTGGGCGTGAATTTCATTGACACCGCCGACTCCTACGGCCCCAACGTCTCCGAGGAGTTGATTGCCGAAGCACTCACGCCTTACCCCAAAGACCTCGTCATCGCCACCAAAGGTGGGTGGGAGCGCAGCGGCCCTGCCGAGTGGCTGCATAACGCCGGCCCGCAGCACCTCGAAAAAGCCGTCGCGGGAAGCCTCAAGCGCCTGCGTGTCGACCGCATCGATCTCTACCAGCTTCACGCCCCTGATCCCGCCGTCTCTTTCGACGCTTCCGTCGAAGCTCTTGCAAAAATGCGCGAGCAAGGGAAAATCCGCCACATCGGCCTCTCCAACGTCACAAAGGAACATGTTAAGCGCGCGCGCAAAATTGTCCCCATCGTCTCCGTGCAAAACCGCTACAGCTTCTCTGACCGGGAGTATGACTACCTCGTCGACTACTGCGAGGCAAACGGCATTGCCTTCGTGCCGTGGAACCCCATCGCGCAAAACCGCGACGCCAATGAAGTCGTAGAAAAAATCGCAGCGGCAAGAAAAGTGTCCACGATAGTCGTTTCCCTCGCGTGGCTGCTGCGCCGCTCGCCCATCATTCTGCCGATTCCCGGAACATCCTCGGCGAAACACGTTGAAGAGAACATTGGTGCGGCGTCTTTCAGCCTCACCGACGCGGAATTTGCCGAGCTCGCCGCAGTCCGGCCCGTTCCCTACAGCCTGCGCTGACTCACGAGCCAGTCCGCTGTCGGAAGTCATCAATCGCCTGCCGAATCGCCGCTGGGGCCAGGTTGCTGCATCGCATCTTGTACTCGGGAATGCCGCCCAGCGCTTCGGCCACTGCCTGCTCGGTAATGCCGTAAGCCTCGTCGACAGCCTTGCCCAGCACCATCCCGGTCGCCATCGACGAGCACGCAATCGCTACCGCGCAACCCATGCACTTGAACTTCGCCTCCGCAACCACGCCGTTCTCAATGCGCAGCGAAATCAGCACCGCGTCGCCGTCGAACGCGCTCTTCACCATCGCCTTGCCCGATGGCTCGGCCACGATCCCCGCGTTGCGCGGATTGGCATAATGGTCGCGAACCAGTTCGCTGTACACAGTTCCCTCTTCTTGAAGCCTACCGCAGCCGAAGCATACGATGAAGCCAGCGCCGATGCCCACCGAACTTTACAGCCAAGCCGCCGAACTCGCCGCCCGCGCGGAGCCGTTCGCTCTAGCCACGGTCGTCCGCGTCGAAGGCTCCTCGTCCGCGCCACGCGGGTCGAAGGCCCTCATCGATTCGCGGGGCAAACTGCTCGCCGGGTGGGTCGGCGGAGGGTGCGCCGAAAGCGCCGTCCGCAGCGAAGCACTCAAGTGCCTGAAAACCGGCGCGCCCCGCATTATTGTTGTGGATATGACGGACGAACAGCTCGGCGTCGGAATGCCTTGTGGAGGAACCATGGAAGTTTTCATCGAACCCGTCCTGCCGCCACCCGAACTCCTCGTCGTCGGCCACGGCCGCATTGCTGAAACGCTTTCCACGCTCGGCCATATGATGGGCTTCGCCGTCACCGTCAACGATCCGGCCGCCACCCGCGCAGACTTTCCCGACGCCCGCAAGATTGTCACCGAAGATTTCGACCTCACCGAGACCCCCATCGGCCCGACGACCTACGTTGTTATCGCCACGCAGCATAAGCGCGATCATCTCTGGCTGCAAAAAGCGCTCGAAGGCAGCGCCGTCTACGTTGCGCTCATCGCCAGCCATCACCGCGCCGCCCTGGTGTTCGACTACCTGCGCGCCGCCGGAATTGCGGAGGAGAAATTTGAGACCGTGCATTCTCCCGCCGGCCTCTACCTCGGCGCGGCCACCCCGGAGGAAATCGCCCTCAGCGTTGTTAGTCAGATGGTTGCCCTGCGTCGTGGAGGCAGCGCCGCAAAGGATGATGCAGCACTCGACATCCTCATCCGCCAGTGCGAAGTGGGCAGCGTCGCCGGATAATCATCCCTCCGCGCCGCGCAGCCGCTCATAATCCTCGCGGCTGTCGATGTCCGCCAGAATCGCCGCGTCGTCCACATCCACGCGGGCCATTTCGCCTGCGTGATCCGCGAAAATCGCGCGGCAGCCCACGTCACCCTCCAGCGTCATCGCCTCAGCAAAGACCGCCCGGTCCAGCAAAACCGGGTTCCCGCGCGAACCTCGGTAAAACGGAACCACAATCCTCGCGTCCGAACGGCGATATTGTTCGATAATGCGGCCCATCGTCTCCGGACGCACAAACGGCTGATCCGCCAGCACGATCAAGGCCGCATCCATCGTAAGGCCCACCGTTGCGAGCCCCGCGCGCAGCGAGCTGGCCATCCCGCTCTCGTAATCTGCGTTGACAACCACGCGAACGGCACTCAGCAGAGCCGCCGGAATCTCCCGCCGAATTACTTCCGCAGAAAATCCAAGCACCAGGATGACTTCGTCCACGCCGCTGGCGCGGACGTTTTCGAGCGTCTGCGTCAGCATAGTACGCCCACCCACGCGCAGCAGTTGCTTGGCCCAGCCCATGCGCGCCGAGCGGCCCGCCGCCAGCACCACCGCACTCACGCCCATGCGAAGTCCGCGCTCAGGGAACCACCGGCATATCGATAAAGCTCGCATCCCCCGGTGTGTGCCACACCCTCTGCGTTGCCTTCTTGTAATCCGAAGGCCTGGCGTCAAAAATGTTCGGCACATACGTCTGCGGGTTGCGGTCGTACAGCGGAAACAGCGTGGACTGCACCTGCACCATGATCCGGTGCCCGGGCAGAAACACGTGATTCACCGTAGGCAACGCGAACTTATACAGCAGCGGCTTATTCGGCGAAATCGCTTCCGGATGCGAGAAGCTGGTGCGATACCGTCCCCGGAAAATGTCCAGCGAAATCGGCAGCTCGTAGCCGCCCATCTCCGGCTCCCTGGGGTAGGTTCCCGGATACACGTCAATCACCTTCACCACCCAGTCGCTGTCCGTGCCGCTCGTCGAGGCGTAAAGGTTTACGATCGGCGCGCCGCTCACTCGCAGCGGTTCCGTCAATACCTTGCTCTCGTAGGTCAGCACGTCGGGCCGCCCATCCACGAAGCGCTGATCGTGAACCAGCCATGTCTTCCACGCATCTTCATCCGTCGGAACCACGGGGCGAGGAAGATACGGGACCGGCTTCGCGGGGTCGGAAACATACTGGTCAAACTTCGGCTGCGCTGCGTCGGGAGCATCGATGGAAAGGCTGCCGGCCGCCGTCAGATAAAGCGGCTTCAACTTGTTCGGGCAGCCGGAATCGCAGCTCAGCGGCCAATGCTGAAAGCGGTCCCAGTGAATGTCGCCCGTGTTGTAAATCAGCACCGGAGGCGTATCCGCCTTGGGCGCGCCGTCCTTCAGATATTGATTGAAAAACGGCAGCAGCACATCGCGCCGAAACTGCAGGTCCGTATCGCCCTTCCAACGCAGCGGCCCCAGCGAGTAGCCCAGGTAGTTCACTTGGCTGTGCCGCCACGGCCCCATCACCAGGTAGTTCATATTGTTCGCCGTGTCCTTCGGCTCATCCGCCGCCCACGCGTGGATCGCTCCCCACATATCTTCCTGGTCCCACAACCCCTGTAACCACATCGTCGGAACCGTCAGCGGAACCTTCGCCACCGCCTTGTCCAGCGCCTGCCCCTGCCAGAACGCATCGTAGGCGGGGTGCTCATGAATCTCCTGCCAGAACGGAAGCTGCTGGAGCCCGCCGTAGCGCGCAAAATCTCCCGCTGAGCCGATGGTCAAAAAATTCGTGTAGTCGTCGCGCCCCTCGCGCGGAATGGGCTGCCCTCCCCCGCGCGCCGACGTCTGCCCGATGAAGTAATCCAGATTGATTTCGCGGAACGCTCCGTAGTGGAACCAGTCATCGCCCATCCATCCATCGACCATCGGGCTCTCCGGGCAGGCCACCTTCAGCGCAGGATGCGGATGGAGCAGCGCCATCACCACCGTGAAGCCTTCGTAGGACGAGCCAATCATCCCCACCTTCCCGTTCGACTGCGGCACGTTCTTCACCAGCCAGTCGATCGTGTCCCAGGCATCGGTGGTATCGTTCGGCCCATTGGGATTCAGCGGCCCGATGGGAGGCGGCGTCATCACGTACTTGCCCTCGGAACCGTACTTCCCGCGCACGTCCTGAAATACCCGGATATAGCCTGCCTTCACGAACACGTCGTCACCCTGCGGCAGCGTGTCCAGCATGTGCGGCGACACCGTACGCTCGGCGCGAGCCGCCGCGTTGTAAGGCGTGCGCGTCAGCAGGATCGGCGCATCCTTCGCCCCCTTTGGAATCACAATCACGGTGTACAGCTTCACGCCGTCGCGCATTGGAATCATCACCACGCGCTTGACGTAATCGTAGTTGGTGCGCGGAGGCGTGAACTTCGCCGGAATCGCCGGCGTCATCGGGTTCGTCTGCCCGCAGAGCGGCAGAGCAGCCAGCGCAACGAACATCACAGCGGCAGCGGAGCGGCGAAACAATTTCATCGGTCCTCAATTCCTCAACTGAAAGTATGCGGGAGACGTCAACTCGGGAGTATATCAACAGCACGGGGAAACCGCTCCCGAGCAAAGGGAGGCCCAGCGAGCCTGACCTAAGAGGGCGCAAAGCACGTAGACCCTTGCGGCAAGTCCAAATCCCAGGCCAGCGGACACCCCTCGCAATTCGGATTCCGCCGGCAGTGCCGCTTGCCCAACTCCACGATCACGGCGTGGAATTCATTGCAGTGCGCCGCACGCTCCGCCTCCGGCTCGCCCGCAAACGCCGCTTCACCGAGTGACTGAATCTCCGCGTACTTCGCCTTTTCCGCGAGCAGCCCATGCCGCGTCACCACGCGGCGCAAATACTCATCCACCACAATGGCAGCGTGTCCCAGCGCATAGAGCAGAATCGCGTCCGCTGTCTCCGGGCCCACGCCTGGAAGCGCCAGCAGCCGCTCCCGCGCAGTCTCCGGAGCCTCACTCGCAAGCTTCTCCAGCGAGCCGCCGTATCCGCAATCCAGAAAAGCCACAAATGTCTTGATCGCCGCCGCCTTGCGCACCATGTATCCGGAAGGCCGAATCAACTCCTGCAGTTCCGCTTCGGGCAGCGCGCGAATCGCCTCCACGCGCAGCAAGCCGCGCGCAGCAAGATTGGCAATCGACCGCTCCACCGAAGTCCAAGCGGTGTTCTGCGTGAGGTAAGCGCCAATCACCACTTCAAACGGAGTCTTCGCCGGCCACCACAGCTGCGGCCCATAGGCCTCGACGAGTTGCGAATAGAACCGGCGCAGCCGCGCGGCTGCCTGAGGTCGCAGGCTCGCTTCAGTGCGCGAGCGCGAGGTTGCTGCTGAGCTGGGGGCCATCTTTTTTCATCTTAGTCTGCTCCAGCGCGGGCATCGGAGAGGGTGGCGTAATGTGCGGCAACACCACGATGTCCACGCGGCGGTTCTCGCTTCGCCCCGCGGCAGTCGCGTTGCTGGCCACCGGATGATACTCCGCGTACCCGGAGGCCGAGAGCCGCGCCGGCTGGAAGTGGTGCCGCTCAATAAACAGCCGCGTCAGCGTCGAAGCGCGCGCCGTCGAAAGCTCCCAGTTGGAAGCGAACCGGCTGGTGTGAATGGGCACATTGTCCGTGTGGCCCTCAATGCGGATGTCGTAGGGCGAAGGCTTCAGCGTGTCGGCAATCGCATCCAGACTGGGCATGGAAGACGCATGGCGCACAGCCGAGCCGCTGTTATAAAACCCTGCTTCGCGCAGCGAAATCACCAATCCATTGCGGCCGATGTGCATGGCCACCACATGCTGCGCAATCTGGTTGGAGAGCTTGCCCTGCAGCTCGCGCTGCAACCGCTCCAGGTCGTGCCTGACCGCGGGCGAAGCCGCCAGTTGATCGCCCAGCACAATGTTCACCGGGGCCGCTGTCGGGTCCGTTGAAATCGCAAACCCTTTGGCTTTTGGATCAACCTTCGACGGCTGAAACAGCCCCAGCGTCCGGAAGGCCTGGTCAATGGCCTGCGAAACCGCCGCTTCCTTTTTCTTGTCCGCCTGCGCGGTCGCGAACAGCACCACAAAAAACGCGAACATCAGGGTAATGAAATCCGCGTAGGACACAAGCCACCGCTCGTGGTTCAGATGCGGCTTCTTCCTGCGCTTCCGTCTCATGCCGCCGCGCCCTTCCGCACTTCCACGGGCTTCCCGTCCCGCTCAGGTGCAGCGTCGAGAAAGCCCATTAGCTTGATCTCCAGAATGCGCGGGTTCATTCCTTCGAGAATCGAGGCCACGCCTTCCAGCATCATCTCCTTCAGCATCTGCTCCTGCCGCAGCCGCATGCGCAGCTTGCCCGCCGCCGGAAGAAAAAATAAATTCGCGGCGGCCACTCCGTAAACGGTCGCCACAAATGCAACCGCAATCCCGCGCCCCACCTCGTTAATGTGGTCCAGGTGCTGCATCACCTGAATCAGCCCCAGCACCGCGCCGATGATCCCGATGGTCGGCGAATATCCGCCCGCCGACTCGAACACCGCCGGAATTTTTTCCTCCAGTTCGCTCTGATTGTCGATCTGCAATTCCATAATGCGGCGCAGCTCGCTCGGCTCCGTGCCGTCCACCGCCAGCATCACCGCCTGCTTCAGAAACGCGCCCTCGATCTCCGCTAAATCCTGGTCGAGCGAAACGATTCCGTTGCGCCGCGCCTTGTTGGCAAAGCCCACCAGTTGCTTCACCGCGTCCTCGCCTGTGTTCGCGCGATAGAAAAACACCCGCACCAGCCGCCGCGCTGCCGCAAACACGGTCTCCAGCGGAAACTGAAGCATCACCGCTCCTGCAGTGCCTCCAAACACAATCATGGCTGCGGTTGGTTGCAAGACCTGCTCGATGTGGCCGCCCTCCAGCAGCAGCCCGGCCACGATCCCAGCCAGCGCCAGCAACACACCCGTCAAGCTGCCCGTATCCATCGCTTCCTCTCCGGCCTTCCGTTCGCTTCCCGCTTTAGGTGTGTCAGAGACCGGCCCTGCGCCGCCGCCGCATCGCGCCCGCGCTCTCCTCGTCCACCGCATCTTTGTCGTTCGCAAGCTCCGTGGCGTGCTCCATCGAGTTGATCGACGCGATCGCCCGCAGCGCCGCGCCCGAGCCTATGACCAATCCATCCGGCAGCAGCCGGGCCGCATCCGCAAGCGTGCGCGCCCGAAAGGCAATCATCCTATCGGCGACTTCCGCCAGGCTCTCCTTCACCAGCAGCTTCTCCCCCGTGACCATGGTCAGCAGCGTGTCTGGAGCGGACTCCGCAAGCTGGATCAACTCGCTGTTCACGGCGAGACAATTCCCATTGAGGCGCGTCAGTTCGATCATGGCGAAAATTTCCTGATGCCTTTATCGGCGCGGTGAGAAAAAACAGCAGACCGGCCCTGGCCCAGCCGCAAAAAACGAACCCGGCCGCAAAGCCGGGTTTGTCACGATCGTCCAGAAAGGCGGCCTTTAGTTATCCGCCCCCGCCCCGTGGCACTTCTTATATTTTTTGCCCGACCCGCAAGGACAAGGATCATTCCGCCCGACTTTGTCGCCCGCGCGCCGCTGCGACACCTGCCGGGCCTCCTCTACACCGCCGGCCATCCTCGCGTGTTCCAACTCCCGCTCCTTCTTTCGCCGGAACTCCTGCTCAATTGAATCAATCGTCGTCTCCGCCGACGATTCCCTGTGCAATAACGGAACAGCTTCGTGATGTCCGTTGCCCAGCATGCCGCCGTCCAGCACCGCCGAGGCCACCGCGGGGGCCGCCGGCACTGGGGCCCGATGCGAAGGAATCTGCACCGGACGCCCATCCGGCCCGATAATCTGCATCAGGAACAGATACCGCGCCGTGTCTTCCTGGAACCGCCCCATCATTCCCTCGAACATGTCGAAGGACTCTTTCTTGTACTCCACCAGCGGGTCCTTCTGACCGTACCCGCGCAGCCCGATCCCTTCTTTCAGATGGTCCATGTTCAGCAGATGGTCTTTCCACAGACCGTCCAGCACGCTCAGCATAATCATCCGCTCATGCGTCCGCATGGCCGCCTCTCCGATGATCTGCTCCTTCGCCTCGTAGCGTTCCTTCAGGCGGTCAAACAGCGTCTCGCCCAGTTCATGCCGCGTCAGCTCGCCTGTATCCACGCCCTCCGCACCCATATCGAAGCCGAACTGCTCCACCAGCTTCGCCTTCAGGCCGTCCATATTCCACTGGTCGGGATGCAGCCTCTCCGGCGCAAACTCCTCCAGCGCATCGCTCAGCAGATTCGCGACGTAATCCTCGACAATCAGCTCTTTCTGGTCCAATCCTTCCATCAACTGATGACGGATGCCATACACCGCCTCGCGCTGCTTGTTCATCACATCGTCGTATTCCAGCAGATGCTTGCGAGCCTCGAAGTTCTGTGCCTCCACCTGTTCCTGGGCCTTCTGAATGCGCCGCGAGATCATCTTCGACTCAATCGGCACGCCTTCTTCCATGCCCATTTTCTGGAGCAGAGTCGAAACCCATTCCTTCGCGAAAATCCGCATCAGGTCGTCTTCGAGCGAAAGGAAAAAATTCGATGAGCCAGGGTCGCCCTGGCGTCCCGCGCGCCCGCGCAACTGGTTGTCCACACGCCGCGACTCGTGCCGCTCCGTGCCGATGATGTGCAGCCCGCCGGCCTCAATCACCTCATCGTGCTCTTTCGCCGCGCTCTCCGCGTGGACCACATACGTGCGGTCCCAATTTTCCTGGCCCGTCTCAAACTCCTGCCCCTGGTAGTAGAACCGGATCATTCCCGCCGCCGGCAAAGGATTGATGGCGCCCTCGGCCGCGCTGATCGCCCGCGCCGCGTTCTTTTTCACCAGGTCCTGCTTGGCCACAAAGTCCGGATTGCCGCCCAGCAGAATGTCGGTTCCGCGGCCGGCCATGTTGGTGGAAATCGTCACCATGCCGAACCGTCCCGCCTGGGCCACGATTTCCGCTTCGCGCTCGTGGAACTTCGCGTTCAGCACCACATGCCGCACGCCTTTGCGCTGCAGTATCTGCGACAGCAGCTCCGACTTCTCAATGGAAGTGGTGCCCACCAGCACCGGGCTTCCACTCTCGTGCAGCTCACTGATCTTGTCCGCCACGGCAAAATACTTCTCCTTCGCCGTGCGATACACCACGTCCGGGCTTTCCCTGCGCCGCAATGGCTTGTTGGTGGGAATCACCACGATACCCAGCCTGTAAATGCTGTCGAATTCCGCCGCTTCGGTTTCCGCCGTGCCCGTCATACCAGCGAGCTTCTTGTATAGGCGAAAATAATTCTGAAAGGTGATCGTCGCCAACGTCTGATCCTCGCGCCGCACCGTCACGCCTTCCTTGGCCTCGACCGCCTGGTGCAACCCGTCCGACCAGCGCCGCCCCGGCATCATGCGGCCCGTGAACTCATCCACGATGATGATTTCGCCGTCCTTCACCACGTACTGCACGTCACGCTTGTATAGCGAATGCGCCTTCACGGCCACTTCCACGTGGTGCTTCAGCTCCCAGTTCTCCACATCGGCGATGTTGCCGATGCCCAGAAGCTTCTCGACCTTTTCCCATCCATCGTCGGTGATCGAAATCGTCTTATGCTTTTCGTCCACGACATAATCGCCGGTCAGAATCTTAGTCTCCCCCTGCTCAATCTCTTCGCCTTCTTCGAGCGACGGAACAATACGGTTCACCCGCACATACTTGTCCGTCGTCTGGTCCGTCGGCCCGGAAATAATCAGAGGAGTCCGCGCTTCGTCAATCAGAATCGAGTCCACTTCGTCCACAATCCCGTAGTGGTGCCGGCGCTGCACGCAGTCCGACAGTTCAAATTTCATGTTGTCGCGCAGGTAGTCGAACCCGAACTCATTGTTGGTGCCGTAGGTGATGTCCGCCGCGTACGCCTCGCGCCGCTGCTCGTCGCTCAAATCGTGCACAATCACGCCGACCGTCAGGCCCAGGAACTCGTGAATCTTGCCCATCCACTCGGCGTCGCGCTTGGCCAGGTAATCGTTGACGGTGATGACGTGCACGCCCTGGCCAAGCAGCGCGTTCAGGTAACACGGCAGCGTCGCCACCAGCGTCTTGCCTTCGCCCGTCTTCATCTCGGCGATCTTGCCCTGGTGCAGCACCATTCCGCCAATCAACTGAACATCGAAGTGGCGCATATTCAAAACACGCCGGCCCACCTCGCGGACCACTGCAAAGGCCTCGGGCAAAATCTCGTTCAGGACCTGCTTTTGCGCCTCAACGCGATACTTCTCTTCTGTAATGCCTTCCAGGGTCGTCGCGATCCGCGCGCGGAACTCCGGCGTCTTCGCCTGCAACTGCTCATCCGTGAGCGCCTGCATCGCGGGCTCAAGGGCGCTGATTTGCCGGACCGCTGGAAGTAGCTTCTTTACCGCCCGGTCGTTGGTGGTCCCGAATATCTTCTTAAAAGAGTCGACAACGATCAAATCGCGTTTCCCTCAAATACCAGTGTAAATGGTGGAGCAGCGATTAGCTGACCCCCGCACCACCCGCATCCCAGATCGAATGGCGGCGTGGACGGTCCCCCAGTGGCCCGTCGTGTCCGTATGCTCGCCGGCGAAATACAGCGTGTCCTCAACAGGTTGCGCCAGAACATCCGACGCCCCAACCGCGCCCGCCGGAGCGTAGCTGTATACGCCCAGGCTCAGCGGATCACGCCCCCAGTCATGCGAATGCCAGCCCACGAGCAGCGAATCAAGATGATCCCGCCCGAAGATCCTTCCCAGCGTGGCCACCGCCGCATCCCGCAGAGCTTCGCCTACCGGCCCGTCCGCCGCCCTCGGGCCGCCAATCCATCCAGTCAGCGTTGGCGAGCCATCTGGGCTCGCGCTCCACCACACTGGAACCTCCTCGTTCGCCGAAAATAGAAAGCTCAACCCCGCTGCCGATGTCTCCCAGAACCGCTCCCGGAACTCGAGCGTAATCCGCGTCGCCGAACCCATGGCCAGCTTCGCAATCGCCTCCGACACAGCCGTCGGAATAGGCGAAATCTCGACTGAGCCCGCCTTCAAAACACCCAACGGCAGGGCAACAACCACCCGCCGGGCGCGAAGCTTCCCCACCGCCGCATTTGCCGTCCGAACCAGCGCCTCGCCCCGCTTCCACTCAATCGCCGTTGCCGCCGTCTTCAGATGCGCGCGCCCGCCCGCAGCCAGAAATCGGCCCAGCAGAAACAGCGGCACGCGGTCGTACCCCTCCCGAATCCGAAACACCCGCTCGCCTTCGATCGCCTCCTCGGCTAGTTGTTGTTTTCGCAACGCCGCCGTTCCGATGACGTTTGCGTCTGCGGCGTTGAAGCCTTCCACGTAGCCCGTCACCCGCTTCGCAATCTTCACCGGCAAGTTCTGCCCGGCCAGAAATTCCGAAAACGGCCTGTCGCCTTCCTCCGGCAGCTTGTCCAACACGTCAAAGGCCGAGTCATCCCACTCCGGCGCGCCCAGCCGCCCATTTTCAAACGAGAAGAACCTTCCCTCGCGCTCAAACAGCGTCAAGCCGGCTTCTTCAATCAGCCGCAGCAGTTCCGGAGGCCGCCCATGCACGAACTCCGCGCCAGTCTCTATGGGAAGGTCGCTTCCCGGCATCCGAATCGTGTGCACGCGCCCGCCAACTCGCGCCGCCGCTTCCAGCAGCGCTACGCGAAGCCCTGCCTCGGCGAGTCCACGAGCCGCCGTCAGCCCCGCGACCCCGGCCCCCACAATCACTACGTCACAGTCGAAATTGCCCGCCATCCTACGGTTCCTGCATCAGAAATCCCTATCCTTAAGAATCAGGCAAGGAGGAGCGAACGACAACAGGATCAGCTGTCTCTTCGCGAACGCAGGCGAAGGCGCACACCGGCGGAGAGGCGCCAAAGCCACCATCCCCCCCGGACATTTGCATAAACCACTGGATCTACGCGGCCGCGGTGCTTCCCGCTGCGCTTCCTCCGCCGCTCATCTTGCTCACAACCGTCGGCAGCACTTCCGCCAGTTTGGCACTGGCGTCTTCAGGAGACATTCCGAATTTCGAGGCAATCGCGTTGATCCGGTCCTGCCCCAGTACGTTCTGAATCTGCTCCGCGGTGATCGGATGGTTCCCGCCCGGCCCGATCCACGATTCCACAGCCTCACCCAGGCCGTTGGCGCGGAACTTCTGCACCAGCCCTTCCACGCCGCCCGTTTCCGGACTGTTCACCAGATCCACGGCATGGCCCACCAGCGGATGGTCACCGCACTCCTTGGCCACCATGTTCTTTACCATGTCATTGCCCATCAGCCCTTTTGCAGTATCAAAAATAGACATTAGAAATCTCCTCTTTGGTTGGAATTCGCGGAATCTCTGGAGTTGCGCGAGACTCTCCGCCTGCGCGGTATAGCGCAAAGTGCAGGCGAACGGTTCCGGTTGCTCCTACTTCCCTTTCTTCGCGATGATCTTGTCTGAAATCTTTTTGTAGACCGCCTCCGGCAGGACCTTCTTGCGGATGAGATCGCTTTTCTTCGCATACGGCCGCCCATTCACAATCTTCTGCGCATACGTATCGCCGATTCCTGGCAGCGCCTTCAATTGATCAAGGCTGGCGGTGTTGATGTCCACCGGGTTTGACTGCGCGGCGGACGCCGATTTAAACATGCCCTGCGCAAAGGCTGTTCCTGAACGGCTTGCACCCACACCCAACACCAGCGCCGTTCCGAGAGCTGCCACAAACAACCACGAAAGTTTTCGCTTCATTTCCATATCTCTCCTTGAAGTTAATTTTCCAGCGTCAGTTCTTTGCTGCCTTGTATCCTGCCCTTTCCGCGTCCGCCTCCGTCATCCACTTGCCCTGTTTCGTCTTCCCGTACCACCTCGACCCGGACTTGTGGTAGACCTTCGTTCCGGTATTCACCCACACCATCCCCGCCGAGGGAGGCGTCTGCGCGTGAACGGAGTTCGCGGGAGCGGCATGGCTCCGCTCGTTCTTCACTACCGTGTGGGATGGCTCAGCCGGCGCGCTGGAAGCGCTGGAAGCCGCGGGTGCCTTGTTTTCCGTTGCTGCTGCGGTTTCCCCCTTGCTCTTTCTCTTCCTGCTCTTCTTGCTTTCCTTCGTGGTGGCCGTGGTGGCGTTCGCAGACGGGGCTGCCTCGGCGGCCGCTTTCTCCGACTTTTCCTTCTTTGACTTCTTCTTCTTCTTCTTCTTCTTCTTCGTTTTGGTGGTTGAGCTCGTGCTCTGATTTTGCGTGTTCTGCGCATACAGAGCGCTCGGGCCGGTGGTTACCATGAGAAATGCCGCCAGTACCATGGGAAGTACCAGCCGCCGTGGGTTGAGTTTCATTGGGTGTCTCCTTAGAGATTGGACGAGATTTGCCGCCGCAGGCGGAGCCAGGCCATTAGATGCAAAAATGTTCGATACAACAATGGTCCTACTCTAACGCGACCGTCATCCTCTCCCGCGTATAAAACGGCTGTCAAGTCAGCCGTTGCCGCCCAGCATTTCAGGAACGCGCCGCAGCCGTCCGCCCACCATTACATCCGCGAAGACAAACCCGTCCCGTTCCACTACTTCGCCGCTCTCAATCGGAATCGACCGCCGGAACATGGGCCCGGCATACGCAACGGTGTGAAATTCGCCCCGCTCCGCGCATCGGTCGCACTCCGCCGGCATGGCGTCCAGCACAACTTCATCCAGGTCGCGCCCGGCAAACTCCCTGGGAAGTTTTGTGGGATCGACGCAAACGATCCGCGCCCGCACCCCCGCCGCCAGCATCTCCCGCACCAGCGCCTCCGTCGGCAATCCCCATAGCGGAAAGACCGGCTCCAGTCCCGTCCCCTTCAGCTTCTCTTCGCGATACGCCCGCACGTCTTCCAGAAACAGATCACCGAACGCGATCGCCTCAATACCCTCCGCAACCGCTTCGGCGCACGCCGCCCGCATCGCCGCCTCATACTGCTCGTTCGAGCAGGGCCATGGCAAAGAAACCGTACGCAGCGGCAGTCCGGCCGCGTCAGCCTGCGCCTCCAGCAGCGCACGCCGTGTGCCGTGCATCGCCACGCGATCAAACGCCGCGTTCATCGTCGTCAACAGCCCAGCAACTTCGTATTCTCCCGACTGCCGCAACAAATGCAAGGTCCAGGCCGAATCCTTCCCGCTGCTCCACGAAACCAATATCTTTTTCTTCATAACGGGAACCATGCCTTCGGATTCTCAGCGCTTCCTTTGGGATCGTCATTCTCATCCAACCGCAGCGACAGGAATTGTCACTCCGTCCGAATCGCAGCGGAGCGGAGAGCCTGCACTTTTCCAATCCCATCATCGCATCCGCCGCAGACCGTATACTGAGGGTTGCCAATCATGCGCGTCTCCTCCAAATTTCTTCTCTCCGCCCTCTCGCCCGCGCAGTTCCCCGCGCCGTCCATTCCGGAGGTCGCCTTCCTGGGTCGCTCCAACGTGGGCAAATCCAGCCTGCTCAACGCGCTCCTCGGCTCCAACCAGGCCAAGGTCTCGTCTACACCTGGACGCACGCGCGCCATTAACTTCTTCGCCATCACCGATACGCCCCAGCGCCAGCAGCCGCAGATGTACTTCGCCGATCTGCCCGGCTACGGTTACGCCAAAATTTCTAAATCTATTTCTGCCGAATGGCCCAAGTTCGTCGAGCCGTACCTGGCCGAGCGCCCCACGCTCGCCCTCTGCCTGTGCCTTGTGGACAGCAACATCCCGCCGCAACAGTCGGATATGCGGCTCATCGAATTCCTCAAGCACGTCCGCCGCAGCCTCATTGTCGTAGCCACCAAAGCCGACAAGCTCTCCGGCAACGGACGCTCGAAAGCCCTCGCCTCCCTCAAGAAGAGCCTGCAAACCGAAAATGTAATCCTATGCTCAGCTAAAACCGGAGCCGGCCTCAAAGGCCTCTGGGCTGCGATCCAGTCCGTTGCCGAAATTTAAGGCGCGATCGAAACAACCTCGTCGCCGCGCGTCACCGAAACCGGCACTTGAATCGAACCCGCCGCGACCGCCTCGCGAGCCGCCGCAACAAACGCGTCCGCCTCGGCCATCGTCATCCGCACAAATCGCCGCCCCGCAAATGCTCGCCCCAGATAGCGGGGCGAAGCTTCGATCCATCGGACCCGCGCGTCGGCAGTCTCCAGCGAGCGAACCGCCAACTCATCCAATGCGGGAAGCCAACGTAACGTCTCGTGTTCCACACTCCAGCTCACAGGAACCATCCCGTCCAAAGCACCCGGCCCGTCCGAAGCAAGCACCCGCGCCCCGCGCTCCATCAATTCCGTCACCGGAAACGCCAAAACCTCGGGCTGCACCCCGCGCGCTATTATCTCTCGAATCGTCGGATCCACCTCGTCCGTTAGCAACACCGACACGGCGTTATGCTTGCGAATCTCATTCTTCAAAATCCGCAGAGCCTCGCCCAGATTGATCACGACAAAATCACACACGCCCGAGCGAAGCGCCGCCTTCGCCAACTCGGCGTCAGGCTCCACGCCCAGCGAAGCCGCACCCGCCACGTTCGACGCCATCGCAACGGCAACGCCATCCCGATCCAGCCTCGCATACAGCAGCAGCCACCCACCCAGATCAGCAGACAAGGCCGTCAGCGCGGCGAACCGCGCATAGACCGTCGCAATGTCCGGAAAATCCAGAACGCCGACCGGCATTCCTTAACTGTAGATCAATTGTGTCCGGAATCAATGCCGTTCGCGACCAGCGGGAGTGGCCACAAACGCAGGATCCACGAAGGCGCGAAGCGCGTGTGCCCGTAGCGGCAAGCTACCAGGTGGAGTACATCTGGCCGTCTGATCCTACTTCCTGCGACCCGCTATGCACGTCGTTGATCCCCGGCTCGCTCTCGTCCACGCTTTCGTAGGTATCATCTGTGGCCGTCACCCAGGTGTCGGTCGAGTGCGTCATCGGGTCGGTGGGAATCGACTTCAGATAGCCCGCCTGCACCAGATCGTCGAGCGACTGCGGAGCCTTCTCCTTATCCATCGTGTACGAGTCAATCGCGTTTCGCATCACGTGCAGGTCTTCTTTCAGCACCGCTTCCTTCGCGGCCTTCATCGACGAGAGGTAGCTGGGCACAGCAATCGAAGCCAGAATCGCGATAATCGCCATCACGATAATCAGCTCGATCAGCGTGAAGCCGCCCTCGTGTCCGGCGGCCCACCGCATCAAATTGTTTCTTAGCCCTCGCACGTTTCTCCGCTACCAGTCCCTGTACTTCGTTCCGTCCAGCGCCGTACCATCCGATTTCGTGTACACGTCAAAAACGTTCTGCCCGCCCCAGGAATCGCTGTCCGGGTCGTCCTGCATCGAGCGCAGCCCCCAGTCCGTGCTGTTCGTCATCGGATCCACGGGAATCTTCCGCAGAAACCGGACCTTCTTGCCCTTCACGTCCACGCCGTTCACCAGCGTGTCCAGGTCCGGCGGATACCCCTGGCTGTCGAGCTTCACCTGGAACGCCCCGCGGTCGGCGGCGTCCTTATAATGGTCAATCGCATCGCGCATTTGCCAAAGGTCGTAGCGCAGTTCGCGTTCCTTGACGCGCTTCACCTGGAAGCGCGCCACCGGCACCGCCGCCGTTGCCAGAATCGCCAGGATCGCGACTGTCACGATCAGCTCGACCAGCGTCAGCCCGGCCTCGCCTTTGTGTTTGACCCGCATTCTCATTGACTACTGCTGCACCTGCACTATCGCGCGCGAACCCGTCGCCGGCTCCGCCTGCTGCGCGCTGTTGCGGACCACCGGCTTGGTTACCACAATGGCCGCCGGCCCCGCGGCGGTCGCCTTGAAGGTCAGCACGCACACCGTTCCCGACCCGTTCACGCCGCGCGCTCCCGGAGGCCGCGAAGCCGAGATCGCGACGTTGCCGTTCCCGTCATCGCGATGCACCAACGCCACTGCCTGCCCGTCCTTGCCCAGGAAGTTCGTTCCGCCCGGCGCCTGTGTGTCGCCCAGGTCCACATTGATCAGGCTCAGCTTCGTCTGGTCATACTGCAACTGCATCGGCACGGAAAACACGTCGTTGCCGCCCGCCAAGTTCACCTTCACTTGGAACGTCGAGCCTACCTTTGCCTGCTGTATCTCCGGGGCCAGATTCAATTGCACGGGAGCTGCGGCCTGCTGCATATTCGCCACCGCTGCTTCCGCCGCGCTCGCTGCCGAACCTGCGCCTACTGCAGAGTTCGGAGCCGGTGCAGCCGCGGCAGCGCCCGTTGCAGAACCCGAAGTCGCCGCCGGGTTCGCCGGAGCGCCCAGCATCACCGGATTCTCCGTCTGCTGCTCGCTCGCCGGTATCAGTGTCGCCGTATTCAGGTGACGCAGCTCGATGTCGTTGCTCGTCCCCGAATCCACCTCGCGCAGGTTCAGGGGGTCCAGCATCTCCGCCCGCACCACATGGGGGATCAGAAGAAACACAATCTGATCGTCCGAAACCGTCTTATCGTTGTCCCCGAAAATGTACTTCAGCAGCGGCAGCCTCGCCAGCCCCGGCGTCCCGCTCAGCGAGTTGCTGGTCTGTCTTTGCAGAATGCCACCCAGGATATTGGCCTCGCCTTCCTTCAGCCGGATCGTCTGGTCCACCGTGCGCTGCGTAATGATCGGTTCCGTAATGCCACCTATATTCGTCGAGCCGTTCTGTGACGAAATCTCAATCGAGAGCTTCAGGGTCACGTCGCGGTCATAGTGAACGGTTGGTTTGATCTTGATATTCACGCCTACGTCCAGGTACTGGAACTGGGTGTTCACCAGCGAGCTGACGATGGCCGTGGCCGCCCCTGTCTGGTACGAGCCGGTCGCAATCGGAATCCGCTCGCCGATCTTCAGCGAGGCCTCCTGGCCGTCCGAGGCGCGGATGCGTGGATTCTGCAAAATCCTGGTCGAGGTGTCGGTCAGCAGAAGATTGGCCTGCGCCTGGCCAAGCGTCACCGCAAAATTGGTTCCGTTCAGGTGAGCAAAGCTGTTCAGCGTGAGCCCGTTGCTGGTGTTGGTCGGAGTCGTGGTTCCGGTCGTCGTCGTCGTAGAACCGGTGGTGCTGCTGTTCGTCACGTTATAGTTCGACGCCTGGAACCCGACTGTCGCCGTCTGCGGCAACTGCAGCCCGATGTTCCGTTCCCAGTTGCGGCTCACCTCAAGCACGGCCACGTCCACCACCACTTCGGGCTTCGCCTTGTCCAGATCATCGATCAGCTTCTGCGCCAGCAACAGCTCGTCCGGGGTCCCGCGCATGATAATCGCGTTCTGGCTCGCCACGCCGTAAATCTTCGCTGTCTGGAACATGTTCCTGAGCGCCGTCTGAATGTCCGTAAAGTCGTTCTGCTGCGACACGTTCGTCAGGTAGAAGGTCTGGACCGCCTGCTCCTGCAGCTCATTGCGCTTGGCGCGCGTGTTCTGCGCTACAAAAATCGTGTTAGGTGTAATCGGCTGCCAGAACGTGCCCGAGACCACGCCGATAATCCGCAATGCGTCGTACAGGTCCGTGTTCGCCAGGTCCACCTGAATGCGCTTCGACGTATAGTCCGGATCAAACAGCACGTTGATGCCGGCCATCTTGCCCACCGTCTGGTAAATCACCTTGCTGTCCTCGACCGCGTGGATGGTCAGCGGTTCATTCGAGAGCGGCCGCAGGTGGATCGGGCCCCCCATCTCTCCCATTTCCTGCGCTTCGCCCGCCGGAATTGGCTCGCCCTGCTCCTCCCATTGCTGTCTCTCCGCCTGGCTATGCGCGGCCTTGGCCGCCGATTCCCGCCGCGTTGCGCGAATCTCCTGCGTCGCCAGTTCATTGCTCGGGTCAATCTGCAGCGCGCGCAGAAACTCTGTCAGCGCCCCCGTCACATCGCCCTGGTCCCGCAGCGCCTCGCCGTGCTTTACATGGAGGGAGGCCGCCGTGAACCGCGTTCGCTCCCAGGCTGCCCTGTATTCAACGTCCTCCGGCTTCTCCTGGTACGCCTGGTAGTAGAACTCGTAAGCCGCTTCAATGTCGTCGCGCGCCTCCGCCTTCTGTCCCTGCTTGTAAAGCTTGGAGGCTGAAGGCCCATGGCTGTGTGCCAGCACCTGGGGAGTAAAGCAGAAAAGCGATAGGCCCATCATCAGGACCACCGCAACACAGCAGGCCCACTTCAGAATGCGGTTGTTCATGAAACTCCGGAAGGCTGGGGTTGGAAACGTCCTCAAGTGCGTGCGCAGCCACGGCTTCGACTCGCTGCGGCCAGTCGCGGGACGCAACCCTAAGTATAGCAGTTTCATCGCTCTGATCCTCGCGCTGCCCCTTGTGTTTCGGGCCGTCCCCGCGTGCTAGCATGAAGGTCTGGACCCCCGCCTATGCCCCGGCAAATCAGCCATTCCAACATTCAGGTCCCGCAGAAAAACAAGCCTCGTAACCCCGTCGCCGCCGGCGACCGCGACGCCTCGGTCAACCGCGCCGCGAGCCACAATTATTTTTTGCTCGACCGCTTTGAAGCCGGCGTCGCCCTGCGCGGAACCGAAGTCAAATCCATCCGCGAAGGCAAGGCCAATCTCAAGGACGCCTACGGCATCATCAAGGACGGCGAGGCTTTCCTGCTCAACGCCCACATCGGGCCTTATTCTCACGGCAACTCCAGCAATCACGAATCGCTCCGGACCCGAAAACTCCTCCTGCACCAGCAGGAAATCCGCAAGCTACTTTCACAGACGCAGATCAAAGGACATACGCTCATCCCCACCCGTCTCTACTTCCGCCGTGGCAAGGTCAAGTGCGAGATCGCCGTAGCCAAAGGCAAGCAGGACTGGGACAAGCGCGAAACCGAGCGCCGCCGCGAAGCCGACCGCGAAGCCCGGGCAGCCATCGCCCGCAACAAGGCCAAATACGCGAAATAGACCCGAAAACGCCCACAAAATTAGCGCCCATCGAGACTGTGCCTTCTGTGCGCTCCGCGGTGAATCCCAGCCCGCAGACATCCCACCCTCCCCCACGTTAGCATCGAAACAAAGTCAGAAATAAGGTTGGGACGGCCCATGCAACGACTCTTCTCGAAGTTTCTAGCGGCGCTCCTGCTCACCACACCACTGCTCGTCACCACCCTGCACGCGCAGCGCCAGCGCGACCCACTCACCAACCAGGAGTCCGACGAAGTCGCCGACCTCCGTGACCAGCCCAACCCTCGCATCAAGCTCTTTCAGAAATTTCTCCAGGAGCGAATCGACGCCATCAAGACCATCGGTCCCAACCCGGTCAACGACGACCGCAAAGCCGACCTGCGCGCCAAATACGAGGAATTCACCCACATCTGCGATGAGTTGCAGGACAACCTCGACACCTTCGACGAGGCCCACGCCGATATACGCAAGTCCCTCAAAGACCTGATTCCGGCCGTCGCTAAATGGACGGCGGTCCTCAACCAGGCCGCTCCCGACCGCACCTACGACTTCTCCCGCAAAACCGCCCTCGACTCGGTCCAAAGCGCCGGCCAGGAGGCCCAGGCAATGTACAAAAGTCAAAAGGAATACTTCGCCAAACACAAAGACGAGCGAGGCAAAAACGGAACCGGGCCAAGTTGAGGCGAGCGGTCAGCGACCAGCGTTCAGGAAGAACTCGGGACCCCCAACTCAGAAAAGGCGATACCGCAGCCCGCATTGGGGCAATAATGTTCTTAGCAAACCTTCTAATTACTTTTCCTGAATGCTGACCGCTGCACCAATGGATCTCACCCGTTTTCTCGAAGAAGAGTACCGCGCGCTGCGCCCCCGCGCGCCCATGCCGCCCATCGACGCGCGCTTCCGCCGCTTCACCAGCCTCAACACCACCATCCGCCTGCGAGAAGGCCGCATCAAGGTACATCTCTCCGACATCCTCGAGGGTGCACCCGAGCCCATTCTCCGAGCCATCTCCCACATCCTGCTCGCCAAGCTCTACCGCAAGCCCATCGACCGCACTCACGCCAACCGCTATCGCCGCTTCGTCTCCAGCGAAGCCGTCGTCCGCCAGAGCGAGCGCATCCGTCAGACGCGCGGCCGCAAGCGCATCTCCACTGCCGAGGGAGAGCACTACAACCTCGAAGAAATCTTCGACTCCCTCAACCAGCGCTTCTTTTACGGACTCATGGGCCGCCCCCAACTCACCTGGAGCGAGCACTCCGCCCGCCGCCTGCTCGGCCACTACGACGCTGCCCACAATACCATCATGATCAGCCGCGTCTTCGACCGCCGCAACACCCCGCGCTACGCCATCGAGTACCTCATGTACCACGAGATGCTCCACCTCCGGCATCCCGCAAAAGCAAAAAATGGACGCCGCTGCGTCCATTCCCGCGAGTTCCAGGCCGAAGAAAAACTCTTCCCCGAACTCCAGCAAGCCCAGAAGTATCTCAAGACTCTATAAGGTGCGGGTGCCCCATATCTCGAAGAGATATGGGCTTCTTCAAGTCGTCGAAGAATGAACCGCCCGAGCTTCCGGAACCGCAATCGCAGCCCGGCGACGCGCCCACAAAATCAGCCCGGCGCCAACTACCATCGAGCCGATGCTCGCCACCTGCGCGTTGCTCATCCCGAAATACAGCTTTGGATTGATCCGGATAAACTCCACCAGAAACCGCGCCAGCCCAGTCAGCACCAGATACTCGCCCGTAAGCTGACCCACCGGTTTGGGACGCTCCGGCCTGCCGCGCCGCCATAGATACCACGCAATCAGCAGCGCCACAATCAACTCGTAGATCGGAGTCGGATGCACCGCGCAGTTCGAGGGCCAGCCCGCCAGCGCGCACGTTCCCGTGGGTCCGGTCGTCGGCACCAGCCCATGCGGAAAGCTCATGCCCCACGGCAGCTTCGTAGGAATCCCATAGTCCCCATCGCCTGAAGTCAGACAGCCCAGCCGCCCCACTCCATAGCCGATCGCGGCGGAAACCGTGCACAAATCCAGCATTCGCAGCTTGCCGATGCCGAAGCTCCGCCCCTGCCACAGCAGCGCCGCAATGCCCAACGCCAGCCCGCCAAACCACGCAAACCCCGAGCGGTCAAAAATCACGGCCAGCGGATGCTGCATCAGCAACTGCGGGTCTTCGAACACATGCCAGAACTTTGCGCCGATCACGCCCGCAACGGTGGCCACCGCCACAATGCTGATCGCGTCCGCGTTAATCTTCCAACGCCGGAAATTCGCATGCAAAGCCCAGCAGGCGCAAACCGCCGCCAGCCACAGCATGATGCCAAACGTGCCTATCGAGAGACCGCCAATATGAATGAAGGGATACATGAGGAAATAACTTCCTCAAGTATACGAGACACCCCTCGCAGAGGAAATCCGGCTAGGGAGCCACTTTGCTCCGCGCGCCCACAACCACCAAACCCGCCCCCACAACCACGGCAATGGTGCTCAGAATCGGCGAGATCGGCACGGTGCTCGTCTGCTTGTGAGACACCTGCAGCGGTCCGATATCCACGTTCTTTTTCTCATGGGTAAAGCTGATTCCACCTACAGCGAAGCCGATAATTCCAATCACGATCAGGATGATCCCCACCACAGTAGAAGCCTTCAATGCCGTCACCTTCTTTCCAATCTATTCGACCTGTTCCGGGGTGAGATGCCATCCATCCCACTGCGGATGCAGGCCTCGGAATCCGGCCAGCCGTCACAGCAATTTGCGAGCGAGCCAGCGGCCTTCGGCGAGCCCCTGATAGACTGGCGCTTATCTCGTTTATTCTCCCCAAAGGAAGACAGTTTGCGACCCCTCGGCACCCTCCTCATCGCAATCCTGCTCTCACTGGCCGCCGTCAGCCACGCCGAACGAATCAAAATCACCATCCCCGCCAAAGCCCATCTCCACGGCCACCTGGTCGTCATCTTCGCCAAAAAGGACAAGCCCGAGCCGCGCTTCCAGCTCACGGAAAACTATCACTCCGCGCAAGGCTTCGGCATCGACGTTGAAGACCTCGCTCCCGGCAGACCCATCGTCATCGACCAAAAGACCTTCGGTTATCCGCGCCCGTCGCTCACTGACCTCGCGCCCGGCGACTACTACGTTCAGGCCGTCTTCAACGTTTACCAGCCGTTTCATCCCGCCTCATCCGATGAAACCCTCCGGCTCCCGCCCGACCATGGCGAAGGCCAGCACTGGAACATCAAGCCCGGCAACCCCTACAGCAAGCCGCTAAAAATCCGCTTCGACCCCGCATCGCACACCACTCTCCGCCTCGCCCTCGATCAGATCATCCCGCCCATCACCGGAACCGCCGCCGACCCCGAAGTCATCGCCGCACAAAAGCCCGCCTCAAAGTGGCTCCGCTACATGCGTTTCCGCAGCCCCGTCCTCAGCAAGTTCTGGGGCCGTGATGTCTATCTCGGTGCTTGGATTCTGCTCCCCGAAGGCTTCGACACCCACCCCAACGCGCGCTTCCCGCTCATCGTCTATCAAGACCACTACCACCCCGGCTTTGGCCCGCTGCCTTTCATCACTTCACCGCCTGATCCCAAGTCCCCCAACGCACGCCGCGAGCAAGCCGGCTATCGCTTCTATCAGTCCTGGACTTCAGGCCATCTTCCCCGCGTCCTCATGCTCTACGTCCAGAACGCCAACCCCTACTACGACGACTCCTATGCCGTGAACTCCGCCAATGTCGGCCCCTACGGCACGGCCATCAATGACGAGCTCATTCCCGCCATCGAGAAGAAGTACCGCGGCATCGGCCAGGGCTGGGCACGCGCTACCTTCGGAGGCTCAACAGGAGGCTGGGAAGCTTTCGCCACGCAGGTGTTCTACCCCAACATGTACAACGGAGCCTGGGTCGCCTGTCCCGATCCCGTCGACTTCCACGCCTACCAGAATGTGGACCTCTACACCGACACCAACGCCTTCCACCGCACCGGCCCCTTCGCCACCATCCCCATCGCCGGAGACCGCAAGCCCGACGGCTCCATCATCGCCAACATGCGCGGCGAGTACGAATTCGAGCGCGTTCTCGGAACCCATGGCCGCTCCACCGAGCAGTGGGCCATCTGGCAGGCCGTCTTCTCCCCCGTCGGGCCCGACGGCTACCCCGCCCAGGTCATCAACCCGCTCACCGGCGACATCAACAAGAAAGTAGTCGCCTACTGGAACCAGCACTACGATCTCGCCGCCATTCTCAAGCGAGACTGGCCCACGCTCGGCCCCAAACTCCAGGGCAAGCTCCACTTCGCCGTAGGTGACGGAGACACCTACTTCCTCAACAACGCCGTCCACCTCTTGCAAAATCAGCTCGAAAACACCACCAACCCCCACTCCGACGCAACCTTCCAATACGGCCCCGGAATGCCCCACTGCTACACCGGAGGCCCGCCGCAATTCACCATGCAGCAGAACAACGACGACTGGCCCCAAAGAGTCATCCCCCAAATGGTCCAGCACATGCTGAAAACCGCACCACCCGGAGCCGACATAACGTCGTGGAGGTATTAAGCAACGGCATTCCTCTGACGATCGGCAATCTGCGCAGGCTGCTAATGAAGTGGCTGCCTTCCGACGGCGGCCTAGGTGGTTGGTTAGACTCGGAGTATGGGACACTCTGGGAATTCTCTCGATCAGGCGGCTTCTTCGTATCTTCGTTCGGCGGTGCATCAGCCGATTCACTGGCATGAGTGGGGAGCGGAGGCGTTTGCTACCGCGGCTCGGGAGGACAAACCGGTCCTCCTCGATATTGGCGCGGTGTGGTGCCACTGGTGTCATGTAATGGATCGCGAAAGCTATGAGGATCCGACGCTGGCGGCGATTGTGAATGAGCATTTCGTGGCGATCAAGGTGGATCGCGACGAGAGGCCGGATGTGGACAGCCGTTACCAGGCGGCGGTGCAGGCCATCAGCGGACAGGGCGGTTGGCCGCTGACGGCGTTTCTGACCCCCGATGGGCGGCCCTATTATGGCGGAACTTATTTCCCGCGCGAGGAGCGGTATGGGCGTCCTGGCTTCGATCGCGTGCTGCTGACCATGGCCGATGTTTGGAAGACGCGGCGCGACGAGGCGGTGGAGTCGGCGGACAGCGTGTTTTCCGCGATCGAGCACAACGAGACGTTTTCGGGCCAGGCGGGATCGCTGTCGTTGGAGATTGTGGACAAGATTGTTGCGTCGGCCGTCGCGCAGTTTGATCCGCGGCATGGAGGGTTCGGGTCGCAGCCGAAGTTTCCGCATCCGGCCGCTCTGGATTTACTGATTGATGTGGCGGCGCGCACTGGAAATGAAGCCGCCCGCACCGCCGCCACTGTTACGCTGGCGAAAATGGCCTGCGGCGGGATTTATGACCAGCTTGCCGGTGGGTTTCATCGCTACTCGACCGATGAGCGGTGGGTGGTCCCGCACTTCGAGAAGATGCTCCATGACAATGCGGGGCTGCTGGCGAACTACGTCCACGCCTTCCAGAGCTTTGCCGATGCGGACTCAGCGCGGGTTGCGCGGGACATCATTCGCTGGCTGGACGAAGTGATGACGGACCGCGAGCGTGGCGGCTTTTACGC
Organism: Acidobacteriaceae bacterium; assembly: GCA_049280995.1. Lineage (GTDB taxonomy): Bacteria > Acidobacteriota > Terriglobia > Terriglobales > Acidobacteriaceae > Silvibacterium. The sequence goes on along the minus strand of JBAPRH010000049.1, from coordinate 66,617 downwards.
CTCGCAGGACGCGGATTTGTCCCTGGATGATGACGGCGACTACTTTACCTGGACGAAGGACGAGGCCGCCGCGGCGCTGACGGCGGACGAGATGGCCGTGGCCGGGCCTTACTTCGACATTGGCGAGATTGGGGACATGCAGCACAATCCCGCGAAGAACGTGCTGCATCGGAAATTTTCCGTGGCCGAGGTGGCAAAGCAAACGGGGCGCGCGGCAAGCGAGGTTGAGGTGCTGCTGGCCTCGGCCCATGCGAAGCTGCTGGCGGCGCGGCTGGAGCGGAAGACACCCTATATTGACCGCACCATCTATACGTCGTGGAATTCCATGGCGGCATCGGCGTATCTGGAAGCGGCGAAGGTTCTGGAGTTGCGGGAGGCGCGGGAATTCGCACTGAAGACGCTGGACAGGCTGCTCGGGGAGGCCTGGAACTGCGAGGCCGGACTGGCGCATGTGGTGGCTTACTCGGATGGAGCCGCAGCGCAACGGGTTCCAGGCGTGCTCGATGACTACGCGTTTCTGGCCCTGGCGCTGCTCGATGGCTGGGAAGCGACCGGGGCACGGCGATATTATGACGCGGCGATCGAGGTCGGCGAGGCGATGCTGGTGCGCTTCTATGACACGACCGACGGCGGATTTTTCGATACGGAGCGCGTGGAGGGTGCGCTCGGCGTGCTCGCGGCACGGCGGAAGCCTTTGCAGGACTCACCCACTCCGGCTGGGAATCCAACGGCGGCGCTCGCGCTGCTGCGTCTGGAGGCCCTGAGCGGGCGGGCGGATTTTCACGAGAAGGCGGAGAGAACGCTCAAGAATTTCGCAGGGATCGTCGAGCACTTTGGGCTGTACGCCGGAATGTATGGGCTGGCACTGGAGCTTTACCTGCTGCCGCCCGTCCAAGTGGTGCTGATTGGCGCGGGTGCGGAGGCGAAGAAGCTGGCCGCGACGGCCGCGACAAGGTTCGCCGTGAACAAGCGCGTAATAGTTCTGAAGCCGGAGCAAGTGACAGCGGAGTTGCCTCCGGTGCTGGCGGAGACTTTGCCGAACCTACCGGAACTGCGCGGCGGGAAGGCGCTTGCTGTAGTTTGCCGAGGTGCGAGTTGTCTGCCTCCGACGAGCAACGGAGCAGTGTTGCTGGAAGAGCTGAACGGCTAGCTGGCGGCGTTCAAAAAAGTGCTTTCGGCGCGAGGGGCGGGTTTCCCGTCCGATACGGTTGAGTCCGCATCCGCGACCAGCGGGAGCGGCCACCAATATCCATCACAGCGTGCGCGAAGCGCGTGTCGCCGGGCGCGTAGCACCAAAAGAAGCCCCGGTTTCCACGCCGGGGCTTTGATGGTTGCGGATTCTTGCGTGTTCTCGTTTTATTAGCCTGCGCGTGAGGAATTCGACTTGCTCATTCGACAGCTCATAGCCCGCAAGCTTGTTGGTCCCTGGCCAGAGAAGATTGGAAGTGGGCTAATCGGCTCTCACAGTTTCAGCAATTGGAGATGAGCTGAAACGTGCTTTCGAGAGCGATCAATTGCGGCTCCTGTACGGAGCCGGTGTCCTGTTTTTGATTTCTGCTGAGTTAGACTGCCGCGGCGCTTGAAAAGATTCAGGCTCAGCGCTCGACGACATGCTCCAGCAGGTCAAAAAATTCAGGAAAGGAGATGCGGGCAGACTCGGCTCCCCGGATCACCGTCTGGCCGCTGGCCTTGAGCGCGGCCACCGTGAAGGCCATGGCAATGCGGTGGTCCCCGCCTGGGTTGATTTCCGCTGCATGGAGGGTTTGGCCTCCGGGAATGTCAAGGCCGTCTTCAAACTCAATGACTTCCCCACCCATGGCGCGGAGGTTTTCGGCAACAAGCGCGATGCGGTCGGATTCCTTGACCCGCAGCTCTTTGGCGTCGCGAATGCGAATTCCATTTTGAGTGTAGGGCCCAATGGCCGCCAGCACGGGCAGCTCGTCGATGAGCTGCGCCGCGAGCGAACCGGAGATGGTGGTCCCGGTGAGGCCGTCTTTGGGCGCGTTGACCTGCACGGTCCCGACCAGCTCGCCGTTTTTTTCTTCGAGATTGAGTACCCCGATGTGAGCTCCGAGAGCGGTGAGAACGTCCAGCAGCGTGGCGCGAGTGGGGTTGAGTCCAAGAGAATCGAAAACGAGGTTGGAGTCGGGGAAAAGCGCGGCGGCACAAAGAAAAAAGGCAGCGGAGGAGATGTCTCCCGGAACGGCGGCCTGGATGGCCTGAAGCTGTTGCGGACCCTCGATAAAAGCGGATTCAAGGGTGCGATCCACTTTAGCTCCAAAGGCGCGCAGGGCCAGCTCGCTGTGGTCGCGGGTGCGAACGGATTCGCGCACAGTGGTGCGGCCTTCGGTCTGGAGTCCGGCGAAGAGGACGGCGCTTTTGACCTGTGCGCTGGGCACGGGCGTCTTGTAATCGATAGCCGAAAGCTTCCCGCCGTGAATGGTAAGGGGCGCGTGGCCATCGGTAAGATCGATGCGCGCACCCATTTGCGAAAGCGGCTTGCGGATGCGCTCCATGGGACGGCGGCTTAGGGATTCGTCTCCAGTGAGAGTGAAGCTGCCCTGCTGCGGCGCGAGCAGGCCGGAGATCATGCGCATGGAGGAGCCGGAGTTTCCGCAATCGAGAGGCTTGTCCGTCGGGCGGAACTGACCGCCGACGCCTTCGATATCGATCGTTCCGTTTTCGGCGCGCGTGACTTTTGCTCCGAGCGCTTCGACGCAGGCGAGGCTGCTGGCGCAATCGGCTCCGGTGGAGAAATTGCCGAGCCGGGTGGTGCCGTGGGCGAGTCCACCGAGCAGCGCGTAGCGGTGAGAGATGCTTTTGTCTCCGGGCAGACGAAGGCTGCCGAGAATATTGCGGGCGGGCGAGATGAGGCGTTCAGTGGCGGCGTCAGCTACGGACAATTGTCAGGTCTCCGGATGAGGTTACCTCTATCCTAAAGGATTCGCGGCGGAGGAATTCTTTCTAATCGCGCCGATCCGGAGATTTGTCGGTTTGCGATTGGCCGCTTGCTCATAGCACTTTGAGCACAACCACCGTCTCGTCATCGAAGCGTTCCTTGCCGCGCTGGAACTTGCCCACTTCGGCAACGATGGCGTCGGCTATTTTGGATGCCGATTTCTGGTGGTTCTTTTTTACGACCGCCTTCAGGCGGTCGTCTCCAAACATCTCTTCAGCATTGTTCTCGGCGTCGGTGATACCGTCACTGAAAAAGATGATCGAGTCCCCGGGCTGCGTGGAGAGGGTGAACTCTTCGTATTCGACGTTGGAAAAGAGGCCGAGGGGGAAGCCTTCGGCTTTGATAGTTTCGACTTCCCCGCCGCGGCAGATGATGGGTTGCGTGGCTCCGGCGTTGGCCACCTGGAGGGTGCGGTTGTCATCGTTCCAGACGGCGTAGAGCATGACGACGTATTGCGAATCGAGTTTGCGTTCCTGCAAAGAGTCGTTGAGGGACTTGAGCAGCGCGGAGGGCGAGAGCGACTGGGCGGCGGCAGAACGCATGATTCCGCTGACAAGGGCAGCGTAGAGAGCGGCGGGCGCGGCCTTGCCGCTTACGTCTCCAAGCGCCACAGCGCTGCGGTTGGCGTCGTACTGGATCAGATCATAGAGGTCTCCGCCGATGGTGCGGGCAGGCAGAAAGCGCGCGGAGAATTCCGCACGGCCGTGCTTGGGCTTGCCCGGCGGCAGGAGGCGCAACTGCACCTCGCGGGCCATGGCCATGTCGCTCTCCAGGCGCTGCTCCTGCTGGGTGACGCGCTGGTACAGGCGGGCGTTTTCGACGGAGATGGCGACTTGGCCGGCGAGGGTGGTGAGCGCGCGCGCGTGGTCCTCGTTGAAGGCCGAAGCGCGGGTGTGTTCGAGGTCGAGAACGCCGATAACTTTGCCTTTGTAGACGAGGGGTACCGCCATTTCGGAGCGGGTTTCGGGGTTGATCATGACGTAGCGCGAGTCCTTGCGCACGTCGGCGACGCGAACGAGGCGGTGGCCGGCGATGGCCGCTCCCACGAGTCCGATGTCGAGTGGAAGCTTTTCTTCGAGGTGGACCCGCTCGCCAAAGCGGATCGCGAACCGGTTCTGAAGCAGGCCCTCGTGCTCGTTGACCAGCCAGACAGAGAATATCTGAAAGTCGATGATGCGGCGCAGCAACTGGCTGATGCGTTCGAGCAACTCGTCAGGGTCGAGGATGGAGGTAAGCTCGATGCTGATTTCGTTGAGCACTTCGAGGGTCTGCGCCTGGCGTGCGACGCGGGTGTAGAGACGGGCGTTTTCGATGGCCTGGCCAATGCGCGAGGCGGTGAGCTGGAGCAGGTGAAGGTGCTCGGGCTTGAAGAAGTCGAGGTGCTCGGACTCGATGTCGATGACGCCGATGAGGCGGTTCTTGACGATAAGCGGGACGGCCAGTTCAGAGCGGACCTGGGGATTGGCGTTGATGTAGTTTGGGACCTTGGAGACGTCGTTGATGAGCAGCGCCTGGCGCTGCTGCGCGACCTGGCCAACGACACCTTCGCCGAGCTTGACGCGAATGCGCTCGATGTCCGCAGTGTGGCCGATCTGGAACCTCATGCGCAGGTCGTTGGTGCGATCGTTGATGAGCATGATGGCGAAGATGCGGTAATCAATGACGACGCGAACGAGGTCGGCGGTCCGCTTGAGCAGGGTCTGAAGATCGAGCGTGGTGTTGAGGGCGTCGGCGATGCGGACAAGAAATTCGAGCTGGAGCGGATCCACGCGGACCTGCGACGCGACAGGCGCGGCGGCGGACGTCGGGCGATAGTCGCCCTCGAAGCCCTCGTGGGTGAGTTCCTTACTCACAGGTTCCTGAGATGGGTCGGATGTGCTCATTCAAACGTGAGCCATGATAGCGCGTTGCGTGTGCTCTTGTGCTCCTCAGTGTTGTGCCCGACCAGATGGATCGGAAGTCCTCTTAATCTCGTCTTCCAGGTCTTTGACGATGGCGACGCCGGTGCTGGAGCCGAGGCGGTTAGCTCCGGCCTCAAGCATGGCGCGGGCGCCAGCCAGGGTGCGGATGCCTCCGGAGGCCTTGATGCCGCAGCGGGAGCCGGCGACGCCGCGAACCAGGGCCACGTCGCCGGTAGTGGCTCCCGTGGCGGAGAAGCCGGTGCTCGTCTTGAGGAAATCGGTTCCGGCGGTACAGGCGATTTCTGACGCGAGAAGTTTTTCTTCGAGCGAGAGGAGGCAGGTTTCGAGGATCACTTTGACGATGGCTCCGGCATCGTGCGCCAGTTCGACGACGCCGCGAATATCGGCGTCGACGAGGGCGGTTTCTCCGGACTTGAGGAGGCCGAGGTTGAGCATGACGTCGAGCTCGCGAGCGCCGGCCTTGATCATCGCTTCGGCTTCTTCGCGCTTGGTCGTGGTGAGCGAGGCTCCAAGGGGGAAGCCGATGACGGCTCCGACGGAAACGCCGGTTCCGGCGAGTGCGGCGTGCGCGGTGGCGACCCAGATGGGGTTCACCATGGCGCAGGCAAAGCGGTACTGGGTGGCTTCGGCGCAGAGCTGAAGTACTTGAGCGCGATTGGCTTCCGGTCGCAGCAAAGTGTGGTCGATGGCTGCGGCAAGCGATTGCGGACTGGCAAGTGCCGCGTCCGCGACGGCTTGCGCATCATAGATGGTCTTTGCCTGGGACTTTTTTTCGTGCGCGGCGGTGCGTGTTTCTTCCGCGGTGGGGGTGGTCATGCTAACAAAACTCCTTGTGTGGTTCCGGGGGCATCGTGCGGCCTTCATTCGGGATAGTCAGGGGGCATGCGTCGGATGTCCGGCAGGTTACGAAATCGCTCGGCGTAATCCATGCCGTAGCCGATGACGAAGTGGTTGGGAATGGTAAATCCGGTATAGTCGGCGTCAATTTTTTCGATGCGACGCGACGGCTTGTCGAGCAGCGCGGCGATCTTGAGAGCGCGCGGGGAGTGCTGAAGCAGGAGCTTACGGAGAAAGGCCACAGTGAGGCCGGTGTCAAGAATGTCTTCGACAATGATAACGTTTTTGCCTTCTGAGGGCTCGTCGAGATCCTTAATGAGTTTGACGGCCCCGCTCGATCGCTGGGTCTTGCCGTAGCTGGAAACGGCGACGAAGTCGAAGGTGCAGTGGATCGTGATGCAGCGGGCGAGGTCCGAGAGAAAGATGGCCGCGCCCTTGAGGACCCCGACCAGCACCACGCTCTGTCCGGCGAAGTCGGCATCGATCTGACGGCCGAGTTCGGCGGTACGCCGGGCAATCTGCTCCCTCGTGAAGAGGATGGGGAAATTGTCATTCGCTGTCGCGGGCTTCACCCATTCAGGATATCGCGATGGGGTGTGAATCGGGGTGGGAAGCTCCTCCGAGTTGCGCGATGTCCGGGCGGCGGGAGAGGGGCTGAGTACGTGAGGGATCATTGCCCGGTTTACTCGTTCTCCAGTTGCCACTACCGAACCGCCTTAGCGGCCGACCGAGACCGTATAAAGGTCAGAGAGGTCCAGGCCGTATCCCCAGGCGTAGCTGCTTCCGTCGGGAGTGATATAAGGTGGCCTGTTGAGGATTCGGAGGCCTCCGATGGAGGGCACTGGAAAATCGCGCCACGGGGTTCGTGTTCCGGTGCGAGGGTCGAGCTTCTGGACTTTCACCGCCGCCATGCCGGGTTTGGGCATGTATCCGAGGTAAAGCCGGTTGTCGCTGGTCCATCCTATGGGAACCTCGCCAGGCTTCAGGCCGGCGATGGGTACAGGCGCTCCGCCGTCCATCGGCACCAGAAGCGTAGCTGCGTCGCTCGGCAGTTGGACCGCAAGCAGCCACTTGCCATCAGGTGAGACCTGGAAGCCGATGACATTCTCGGGTGTGATGGCGCGCGGGCCGCCGCCATTGAGGTTCTGAAGCCAGGTGCGAAGAGCATGTCCGGGTTCCTGCGCCGCGTAGAAGATTGACTTGTCATCAGGGAGGAAGCCGCCCGCGGTGCTGTCAGTAGTGAGCGCCGAGACCCGTCTTGGTTCGCCCGGACCAACGGGGTACAGCCACAGTTGGTCGGTGCTGAGCTTGATCCCAAGCGCCCAGTTCTTATCGTGCGAGAGGGCGACGCCGTAGCCTTCGCCGATGGCGACGGCGGCCGAACCATCGGTGTTCCGCACGTAGACGGTGTAATTCGGATTCTCGGCCCCTTCCTCGTCAAATAGAATCATCCGGCCGTCGTCGCTAATGGCGCGCAGATATCCGTAATCCAGCCAGGAGAGATCGCGCACAGTTGCGCCGTTGTCGGAGGACACAATGTTTCCAAGGTGATAGATGCCCTGTTCGGCGAGAAGCTGGCCGTTCGCGGAGATGTCGCGCAGGAATAGGCGTCCGGGGACGGAAAGAACTTCGCGAATTTTTCCGGAGAGCGATAAGGCGTGGATTGCGCCGGTTTCGAGCGGCGAGGTGAACCAGACTTCGTTACCGGAAGGCATCCAGGCGAGGCCCTGCACGCTTTCATAGAGCGGACTGACCGCAACTTTCTCTCCATTGGTTCGGAGAATGACCACATTCCCACGATCGTCGAAAGGGCCGTCGTGGATGATGAAGGCGAGATAGCGTCCGTTGGGTGAAAAACGGAGATAGTCGACGTCCCCGCCGCTATAGAGCACTTTGCCGATAGGATATTCCACCTGGCAGACTTGCTTCTCGGGCAGATATCGAACGATGGCCAGCCCAGAGCCGTCGGGCGCGAAGTCAGCGGCCTCAACGTTCTCGATTTCGGGCTTGGGTGCGCCCGCCCCGTTAGTGATACGCGCCAGAGTGCCGGGGCTGAGCAGCGGGAATGGGTGACTGGGCGCGAGCGCGACAGCTACTTCGCCGGATTTTGAAACGGCCAGCAGCCGCGCGTCCGCGATGCCGAGCGAGTGGCCACCGTTTCCGTTCGCAGGCACGGTATAAATTTCGGGCTTAGCGCCCTCCCACGTGGCGGTATAAAGAACGTTCTGCCCATCGGTCGTGAAACGCGCGTCGGTGATGGCTCCCCGCCGATAGGTGAGCTGGTGGAACCGCATGCCGGTGAGAGGATGCGGGGACGAGAGTTTCCATCCGGCGAGCGCGGCGGCGATGATGACGGCGGCCGCAAATGCGTAATACCACCACCGAAAATGATTCCGGTGCGTTGCGGCAGGAAGCCCGGCGGACGGCGTCAGATCCGCATTCGATTCGAGATCAAAGGCAAGGTCGCGTGCGGACTGGAAGCGCTGCACCGGAGATTTTTCGAGGCAGTGGCGAATAATGCGGTCGAGCGCGGGCGGGAGCTGGCGTCCAGTGGCGAGAGTCTCGGGCGGATCGTCGTTGAGGACGGCGGTCATCGTCTCCGCCGCGGTATCGCGCTTGAAGGCGCGAACACCGGTGAGCATTTCATACAGCACCGCTCCGAAGCTGAAAATATCTGTGCGGCAATCGACAACCCCTCCGCGCACCTGCTCCGGCGACATATAGCTCGCGGTCCCCATCACGGTTCCGGCGTCGGTCGCGGGGCCGGGCGCGGTCATGGTGGCATCCGTCGGCGATGCTTCCTGCGCATGGGCGGACGCGACCGCTTTTGCGAGGCCAAAGTCGAGGACCTTTACCTGTCCGTCGTGTGTGATGAAGATGTTGTCCGGCTTGAGGTCACGGTGCGCAATGTTTTTGCTGTGGGCGGCGGCCAGCGCGTGGGCAATCTGAATCGCGTATCCCACGGACTTGCGGTGCGAGGGAACGCCGCGCGCCAGCAGCTCGCGCAGGCTCTCGCCGTCGAGTAGTTCCGTAACCAGAAAGTGGGTTCCGTTGTCCTGGCCCACATCGTGGATAGCCAGAATATTGGGATGATTGAGCGCGGCAACGGCCTGTGCCTCCTGCTCAAAACGGCGAAGGCGCTCGCCGTCGGCGGCGAACGCCGGAGGCAGCACTTTGACGGCAACGTCGCGACCCAGGCGTGTGTCCCGAGCCTTGTAGACCTCGCCCATTCCGCCCGCGCCAATGCGCGACTCTATTTCGTACGGTCCGAGCTTTGTGCCTGCACCGATCGCCATTCGGGGCAATTATAGTCCGGCAAAGCGGCCTCCCCGCGCCAGTCCGGAACCAACGGCCATGACGAGAAACGCTGGAATCGAGAGTGTGGACAAGCAGGGGTTATTGCGGAAATTTCACATTGAGCGCGTAGATTTCCTGGGTGCCGATGTCCCGCGCCGCGAGGATCGAGTCGTCCGGGGCAAGGCCCGTCCACCAGCCGAAACGCCCCATGGCCAGCGTGCCGCCCTGCGACAGATCCACGATGTGTTCCGGCTTGCGGTCGGCCAGGCAGACCCGGTAGACGGGTAGGTTTTTGACGTTCGTCTCGTTGAAGTAGACGCATTTCCCGTCATGGGCCCAGTTAGGATAGTCGGCCTCCATATTGGCCAGGACCGTCCATTTTCTGGTGGTGAAATCGTAGAGCATAAGTTTCTGGTAGTTGTCGGTGATGGCCAGCAGGTAGCGTCCATCGGGCGACCAGCGCGGCGAGAACAGTCCGGCCGAGCCTGGCACGTCCGTCACCTGGCGCGTTTTCAGGTTCAGGATAAAGAGCACATTCCCTTTTGAGTTCCTGGCGTCTACAGCCGTCTCGCCAAACGCCATCGAATTTCCATCGGGCGACCAGGAACCATCGATATGGTCGGTGTTGCCGGAGGTAAGTTGCTGAGGATCTCCGCCCTCAGCCGAGATGACGTAGATTTGCCAGACGCCGCCCGGATTGTGGGCCGAAAATGCGATCTCTGCGCCGTCCGGCGACCAGCGCGGGAGCCCGACTTGCATGGGCGAGAAGCTCAACTCGTGCGGGTCGGTGCCGTCGGCATTACTCGCCCACAAAACACCCTCGGGGTAAGACACGTAGGTCATCTTCTTCCCGTCCGTCGTGAAGGTCAGGCCCTCCGCCGAAAGTCCGGAGAGAATAGGTAAGAAGGACTGGGTCTTTGGTTCGTACCGGATGATCTCATCACGGCGCGAGGAACCGATGAAGAAAACTTTGGTGCCGCCTTTGCTCGGCAAGGGAGACTGCGAATTCATTTGCCCCACGGTCAACTGCACCGGGTCGTGGCTCACCTTCCGCCACCAGTCTCCCGCCACCCGCTCGGCCCACAGATTCGTGACTCCGTTGTGAGTGGCCTGGAAAACGAAATATTTCCCATCCTTGGTCCAGTTTCCACAGCACTCGTTGACAGGGTTTTCCCAACCTGCAAGCAACCGCCGGAAGTGGCTGCCGTCGGCATGCGCCTCCGCCAGGGAACTCGTATTCAACGTTGAGTTGAACACGCTGAACCGGAAGAGACGGCCATCCGGCGAGAAGCGAAGCCAGAAAGGATAGCCCGTGGTTACTGTGAGAATCTTCCTCGCCTGGCTCCCATCGGTATTGGCCCTGTAGATATCATGCCCGACGGTGTAGTAAATTGCGTTTCCACCCGGCGTAAATGTTGCGGTAATCCCTTCCGCATCATAAGTATTGGCTACAAGGCTGCCGATGCGGCGGGGCTGACCGCCCGGAACCGTCAGCAGCCACAACCCGTCGCCATTGGCCGACCGGGGCGGTCCCAGAAGCAGCAGCTCCGGTTGCGTCGGAGAGACGTCTTCGATGGGACCAAAAGGGAGGTCCGCCGATAGAGTCTCGCCGCCTTCCGTCGACACCTGCATCAACCTGGTGTTGTTGACCCCCTCCACAAAGTAGATACGCGACCCGTCGGTGAGCAGCGCTGGAGGAACATCTCCCACTCCGAAAAGCTTCGACGCTACATCCTGGGTCAACTGCGTAGTGCCCGTGACCTGCGGCGGCGGAAGCGCCGGGCGCAGAAAATAAATCAGGACAAGGACCGCGACAATTGCGATGGCCCATGCCGCGACGCGCGCGTTTTTGGAAAATCGCGAAGCAGCAGCGCGTGCCGGGGTTGATTCAGCGGAGGCCGTCGAGGCGGACACGGAAGCTGGCACAGAACCTGATGCCGGGCCTGACGCCGGGCTTGCCACAGCCTCCGCGCTCCCGCTGACACTGGCGCGGCCCGAGTCCGTGTCGCGCTTGAGGCGCTTGAGGTCGGCGCGCAGATCGGCGGCGTGCTGGTAGCGCAAATCAGGGTCCTTCTCCAGCGCCTTGTTGATGACATCTTCGAGCGCAAGAGGAAGATCGGGGTTCAGCCGTATCGGAGGGACGGGCGCGCGGTTCAGGATGGAATCGAAGATGACGCCGGTGCTGGTTCCGCGAAACGGCAGCAGGCCCGTGACCATCTCATACAGCACAACGCCAAAGGAGAACAGGTCGGTGCGGGAGTCGAGTTCCTTGCCCCGGACCTGCTCGGGCGACATATAGGCAACCGTGCCCATGGCCGCGCCAGGGCTGGTCAGTTGGTCCTCAGCGATGGTCTCCGCGGTCTCGCCCGCCGGGTGGCCCATGTGCGCCGCCGTGGGAGCCACCTTGGCCAGGCCGAAGTCGAGAATTTTTGCGTGATGGCGGGCAGTGACAAAGATGTTCGCCGGCTTGATGTCGCGATGCACAATCCCCGCCGAGTGTGCGGCGTCGAGAGCGTCGGCGATCTCGATTCCCAGCGACAGCGCGGTGTCGAGGTCCAGCGCCTTTTCTGCAATCCGCTGCCGCAAGGTCGCGCCGTCAAGAAACTCCATGGCAATGAAGACGTGGCCGTCGTCTTCGCCGATGTCATAAATGGTGCAGATGTTGGGATGGTTCAGCGCCGATGCGGATTTGGCTTCGCGGCGAAAGCGGCCCAGAGCCTGCGGATCGCGGGCCAGCTCATCGGGCAGAAGTTTGAGCGCAACAAACCGGTCGAGTCGCGTATCGCGGGCTTTATAGACAACACCCATGCCGCCCGCGCCAATGCGAGATTCCATCTCGTACGGTCCGAGCTTCGTTCCTGGGTCAAGCGCCATTCGCGGCAATTATATGGGGTCGGCGCGAGGTTGCGGGAATATTCGTAGCGCCCGGAAAGCGGTCGTTCCCCTGCGAACAATCAAGGGAGATGGCCGGAAGAAACAAGAGCGGCGTTGTTGCGCGGTGCAATTGCCAAGATATAGTATTGCGTCCGAACAATACTCCCGCTTCAAAGCTGAGGTTCGCTGCCGTGAAGAAAGGTGTGCCGATGATTCGCCCGCTGATGCAGCTCGCGCTTTCCGCCGCTCTTGTTTTCACCGTACCTCCGGTGCGGGCGCAAACCTCCGCTACCTCCAGCACAGCCACCGCCGCCCTGCCACCGCCGGTCAACTTTACGGACGAGCAGGCGCACCAGCACATGATGGAGCAGTTGGGAATTGAGGCGCTGCGTCCGGGGCGGAGCGCGAATCCCAAAGACCCCAACCACGCGAACTATGACGAGGCTAAGGCGAATCCTTATCCAAACCTGCCCGACGCGCTGACCCTGAAAAACGGACGAAAAGTGACCACGGCCAAGATGTGGTGGCAAAAGCGGCGTCCGCAGCTGGTGGAGATGTTCGACCAGTACGTTTATGGGCGAGTGCCAAGGAATGTGCCAGAGGTGACTTGGTCCGTCGTGGCGAGCGAGAAGGAGCGGATCGGCTTTCATCCCGTCATCGCGACCGTGCTCCGCGGGCACGTAGACAATTCGTCGTATCCGCTGATCAACGTGAATCTGCGCATGACGCTGGTGACGCCGGCCGACGCCAGGGGGCCGGTTCCGGTGCTGATGATGTTCGCGCCAAGCGGCTTTCCAAACCCGGTGCAGCCCACGCAGGGCGAGCTGGAACGCATCAACGCCGCGATGAAGACCCTGCTGGTGCGCCAGGATCCTTCCCTGAAAAGGGTGATTGCGGAGCATCCGGGTTGGGAGCCGGTGCCCGCGGTTCCCTTTCGTTTTCCGCAGATGAATGTGGATGGCGATCCGCCCAGCCAGTGGGAGCTGATTGCGGCCGGCTGGGGCTTTGCTCTGCTCGACCCGCAAAGCGCGCAAGCCGACAACGCGGCTGGGCTCACGCGCGGCATTATCGGGCTGGTCAACAAGGGCCAGCCGCGGAAGCCGGATGACTGGGGCGCGCTGCGGGCCTGGGCATGGGCTGCCGGGCGCGGACTGGATTATCTGGAGACCAATCCCAGCGTGGACGCAAAGCATGTCGGCATTGAAGGTGTGTCGCGCTACGGCAAGGCCGCGTTGGTGACGATGGCCTTCGACCAGAGGTTTGCGATGGTCCTGGTAGGCTCGTCAGGCAAGGGCGGCGCAACGCCGCTGCGCCGTAATTTCGGCGAAGCAGTCTCCAACCTGACCGGCGGCGAGTCCTACTGGATGGCAGGCAATTTCATAAAATACGGTGCGTCCAAGGCGACCTTCGGCAGCATGAATCCGGGGGACATTCCCGTCGATTCAAATGAGCTGATCGCGCTCTGTGCTCCGCGGCTGACGTTCATCAGCTACGGCATTCCCGCCAAGGGCGACGCCAAATGGCTCGACCAGCGCGGAAGCTATATGGCGACGGTCGCGGCCAGTCCAGTGTGGACGCTGCTCGGCGCGAAGGGGCTGGGCATCGACGAAGACTATCGCACCGCGCAGATGCCTCCGGTAAACCACGGCCTGTTAACCGGAAGGCTGGCCTGGCGCCAGGACGACGGCGGCCACACCGACGCCCCGAACATGAAATACTTCATTCGTTGGGTGAATGGGTGGATTGGGTATGGGAAGAAATAGTAGAGGGCGAGGCTGACTCCCGCCCTCCATGGGAATCAACTATTTTCCCAGCGAGTAGACCACGTTGACCTGTGTCTCAACCTCAACCGGATCTCCATTCAGAAGAAATGGCTTGTACTTCCAGGTCCGCACCGCGTCGACGGATGACTTCCGCAGCTCTTTCGGTCCGGAAACGACGGTCACTTTCTTTACGCTTCCATCCTTGCCGATGATTGCCTTCAGCACAACCGTTCCTTGAATTTTCGCTTTCTTGGCTGCTGCTGGATATTTCGGATCGGTTCCTCCCATCCGCTGTCCAGCCATGACCTCAGGCGAAACGCGGAGCGGCGTGGCTTTCTTGGACGCGCTGTTGTTGCCGGCGGATGTGGCCGCATCCACGTGCATGCTCAGCGCCAGTGCTGACCCGCACGTGCCAAGGCCAAATACAACGCAGGCAATCACAATCACCAATCGCCGCGCGCCCCGAATGTCAGATCGTTTTTCGGTCAACTTCATAAGTCTCCTTTCAAACGTGTTAGTGTCGAAGATTCCGATCGCGTGAGGATTCCTCGCCGGCATCCCTGCAACCAGCAGCGAGGCCAGCCGCAAGAGTGATCGCGCATAGGGGATTCGCCCGCCGATTTCGGCTGCCATCTGGTCGCAGATCACTTCACGACTCTCCGTGATGAATTCCCGAGTGAGCCACGACACTGGGTGATAGCTCACAGGTAAAGCAAGCAGCTCGTACAGCACATTCTTGAGAAAGTCATTCCGTCGCATGTGTGCGAACTCATGCGTGATAACTGTATGAATGTCGTCTTCGGGCAAGCCAAAGAGTATACCCGCAGGCAGCAGCACGAGCTTTCGCGCCCACCCCATCGTGACCGGCCCGAAGATACAAGAGGACGCCGCGACCCCTGCTCCATCGATCCCAAACCTCTTTGAGCATTGCGACCAGCAAACAGCGGCCTCGCCCGTAAGCACCACTTTCGTGGCGTCCAGTCTGATGGCGCGGAGTCTCCGCCATTGCCAGATAAATCTCGCTGCGAAATAGGCGCTCGTCGCGAGATACACAATCGCGACGGCCGCGAGCAGCGCTGCCGGCAGATGGACCGCGCTCGACGCGCTGCCCGCGCCCATCACCACCGACACATGCGCATTGCCGGGTCGGAGCACTCCCGCGCCCCACGCGAAGTGCGTCCCAAGCCACTGCCACGGCATAATAGAAAATGCCGGAAGCAAACTTTGCAGCAGCAGCACACCGACCCAGACGCGATGTTCCGCCGCCGCGCCAGTTTTCCGCAGCAGCCGCGCTGCAATCCACCCGGCGACAAACAGCAGAGGCGCCTGCCAGAAGGAATTCACAAGATAGGACAACAGCCAGGACTCAACGCTCCTCATGGTTCGCTCTCCTCCTTGAATCGTTCGGTCAACTCCGCCAGCCGCTTCGCGTCAATCTGCCGATTCTTGAGCAGGCTCATCACCAGCTCTTCGCTTGAGCCGCCAAACATGCGGTCGACAAGGTCTCGTATCCCCTGCCCCAGCGCCTTGGCCTCGGTAATTTTTGCGGTGTAAAGGAAGGCGCGGCCCTGCAGCTTGCGCCTGAGCTTTCCCTTGCGCTCCAGGATGTTGAGCACGGTCTGCACGGTGGTATAGGCCAGCGGCGGCTCCAGCTCGGCCTGCACGGCAGTGACGGAACTGCCGCCCCGCCTCCAGATCACCTGCATGATCCGCAGCTCAAGCTCGGTCAGGCCGGACGTATTTGGCTTCCTCGCCACATCGTCTCCTAATTCAATAGGAGAGTAGCCCCGCCGTAGCGCACTTGTCAACTAATTAATTAGGAATTGTGGAGCTACTCCGCCCGCAGCGCCCGCATCGGATCAACCGCCGCCGCTTTCCGCGACGGCAGCCAGCACGCCAGATACGCCGTAGCAAAAACCACCACCGTAATCGCCCCGTAGGTCACGGGATCCACCGGGCTCACCCCAAACAGCAGCGAAGCCATCAGCCGCATCGCGGCCAGCGCCGCCACCAGCCCGCACGCAATGCCAATCGCCGCCAGCAGCAGCCCGTTGCGCACAAACAGCCCCACAATCGCGCCTCTCTGCGCCCCCAGCGCCATGCGAATCCCAATCTCCCGCGTCCGCTGGCTTACCGAGTACGAGATCACGCCGTAAATCCCCACCACGCCCAGCAGCAGCGCCATCGCTCCGGAAATCGCCAGCATCACCAGCGTGAACGAAGTCCGGGCCATGGATTTCGTGTAGTAATACCCAACCGTATGCGGTTCCGACAACGGCAGGCTCGCGTCCGCCGACCACACCACCTGCCGCACCTCCCGCATCAGGGCTTCCGACCCCGCTAGCGGCGTGCGCATCACAAATGCGACGCCGCGCTGCACCGTCTCTTTCTGCGTATCAAAGTTGTTCATCATCAGCGGCCAGTACACCGTCGTCGGAGCCTTCTTGGTCACCCCGTCGCTGTACACGTCACCCACCACGCCTACAATCTGGCGCCAGTCATCGGTCGTGCTCGTCCGAATGCGCTTGCCCAGCGCGTTCTGCGCGCTGCCCCAGTATTCCTTCGCGAAGTTTTCCGAAATCACCGCCACCGGCAGCTTGTCGTAGTTGTCCTCCCACGTAAAGTCGCGCCCCGCAATCAGCGGAGTTCCCATCGTCTTGAACAAGCCTGGAGAGACAAAAATGAATCGCCGTATCGGCGGAATCTCGCCCTCGCGATAGGTGCGGTCCGCGGCAAAGATCAGGTCGTTCGAGTTCCATCCCTGCATCGGCACCGCACTCGTCAGGCTCACCGACGTCACCCCAGGCAGCGCGGCCAGCTTGTCCATCATCGCCTGATCCATGTGAATCAACTTGTCGCGGTCCTTGTCCGGAATCTGCGTATCCGGCACCCAAATGCGGAACGTCTGCAAGGCGTTCGGGCCGGTAAAGCCAGGATTCACATGCTCCAGTTTGCGAAACGTCCTGATCATCAACCCCGAGCAAATCAGCAGCACCAGCGCCAGCGCCATTTGCACCACCACCAGCGTATTACGCGCCTTATGCCGCTCGCGGCTCTGGCTCAACGTGCGTCCCCCTTCCCGCAAATCCGCGTTCACCTGACCGCCGGCATACTTCATCACCGGAATCAGCCCGATCACCAGCCCCGCCATCACCGCCAGCCCCGGCGCAAACAGCAGCACCGGCACACTGATCCCGATCTCATGAATACGCGGCAGCCCCGTCGGAGCCATCGCCACCAGCATGCGCAGTCCCCCATACGCCAGCCCCAGCCCCAGCACCGCACCCATCATCGCCAGCACGACGCTCTCAAATAAAAGGTCGCCTGCAATCCTTCGCCAGCCCGCGCCCAGCGCCGCGCGCACCGCCAGCTCCTGCCGCCGGCCCTCCACGCGCACCAGCAGCAGGTTTGCCACGTTGGCGCACGCAATCAGCAGCACGCCCACAATCGACCCCATCAGCACCCACAGAACGTTGCCCACGTCGCCCACAACATCCTGCTTCAGCGGCCGCAGACTCGTCCTGAAGTCCGCTGCCTCAAACAGCTTTGTGCTGTAGCCTTCCGGAGGAGGAAAGCTGCGAATCGCCACCGGAATCAGCCGCTGCAGGTCCGCGCTCGCCTGCTCGATCGTTACCCCAGGCTTCAGCCGCGCAATCCCTTCATAGCTGAAGTTCCCCAGCTTCGTTTTGCTGCGGTCCCATTGCATCGGCACAATCAGCGCCGCGTCGTCCCGGTTCAGGAAGTGGAACCCCTTCGGCAGCACCCCTATGATTTCGCGCGGCTTGCCGCTGGCCGTAATCATCTGCCCGATCACCGACCGCGCCCCGCCGAACTTCTTCTGCCAATAGCCATAGGACAGCAGCACCGTTTCTGGAGCGCCCGCCGTGTCGTCCGCCTGCGTGAACAGCCGTCCCAGCGCGGGCTTCACGCCCAGAATCGGCAGTACCTCGTGGGTTACATCAAGCGCGCCCACCTGTTGGGGTTGCCCCGTGCCCGTAATGCTCAGCGAGTCGCCCTGGTACGCGCCGATGGCTTCCAGCGTCCTGTTCTGTTCGCGAGCAATGAAATAAAAAGATGGCGATATGTTGAGGTCCTTGATATTGACCTTCGGCGTCGTGTACCAAACCCCGATCAATTGCTGCGGATGCGGATAAGGCAGCGGCTTCAGCAACACTCCATCCACCACGCTGAAGATCAGCGTGGTCGCCCCAATCCCCACCGCCAGCGTGATCAAGGTGAGCGCGGTGAATAAAGGAGCCCGCCCCAGCCTCCGAAAAACCTGCCGCAACCGATCCACAAACAGCCCCATCGCTCAGCCTCCCAGAAATTGCGCGTGACGCCGGCGCACAAACACCACTACGCCGAAGCAGGACGAAAAGTTCCTTGAAGATGTCGCTTAGAACCAGCAAAGCCGCGGGCCGCCTTCGCTGCCGAAATGTGAATCGTCGCCGTACTCAAAACATACCCAGTCCCCGACCAGCGGGAGGGCCACACCGGCAATTTCAGGATTGCGCCGAAGGCGCGCGTGCCCCACATCTCGAAGAGATGTGGGGCACGCATCATCCAGTCAGGAAGCGGCCAGTCCCCGCGCCACTTTCACATAAAGCTCGACCGCTTCCATCAACTCGCGCTTGGCCAGCCGCTCTTCCCGCGTATGCGCCACATGGATCGATCCCGGCCCCAGCAGCAGCGGCTCACCCCACGCCGTCAGCCACGGAACATCCGTCGTGAACGCCGCCACCATCGTCGGCAGGCCCTCAATCGCCCTCAGCCGCTGGAACGGAATCTCCAGCGTAAACTCCACCTCCGCCAGGTTGCCCACCGCCTCCAGCACCGCCGCCCGCGTCTCCTCCGCCGGCCCCACCAGCCGAATCAGCAACAGCGCCTCCGCATGGTCCGCCACCACATTGGGAGCCTGCCCACCTTCAATCACTCCCACATTCAGCGTGCTCGGCCCCACGTCCTCCGTCACCGGCAGCCTCAGCGCCATCACCTTCCCCAGCGCCTCCAGCAATTTATGAATCGCGCTCTCTCCCAGCTCTGGATACGCCGAGTGCGCCAACTTTCCCTTCGCCGTCAGCTTCACGCGCAGCGTGCCCTTCGACGCCACCGCCAGCCGATTGTCCGTAGGCTCTCCGTTAATCAAAAACCGGCTTCCCCGCGAATGCCGATTCGCCACCTTCGCTCCCGCCGAGTCGCGCTCCTCGCCCACCACAAACAGCAGCCCCACGCGAACCCCCTCCGCCCGCAGCCGCTCCGCCGCCACCATCTGCGCGGCAAGGATTCCCTTCGCATCGCAAGCCCCACGCCCGTAAATGAACTCGCCATCTTCCGAAGAAGGAAAATACGGAGGAACCGTATCCATATGCGTCGAAAGCACCACATCCGGAGTCTCACCCGCCGCGCCCGCATACACATTCAAGCGGTCGCCATCGCTGCGGCTCTCCGCCGACTGCTCCACCGGCATCGTCTCCGCCACAAACCCGCGCCCCGCCAGAATCTCCACCAGCGCCCGCCCCACCGCGCCCTCGTGATACGTGGTCGACTCAATATCCACCAACCGCCGGGTCAACGCAACCACATCAAGCTCAGCAACAGGCTTCAAACTCATAGTCTCCACAGAATACAGGGACTCAGAGGGCGTGTGCGGGAGCGCCCTGAATCTCAATGAGCGAGGCAGCAAAGCTCAAACCGCTCTGCGGAAAATGCAGTTGGGTGTAGACTGACCCGAAACCGAAATGCCAAAATGGGAAGCCCCCCATAGTGGGTGACGAAATCTGTCGCTCGGAAAGTTGAGCACGAACGTGAAGATGAACCTTTTCGCTGCTTTGCTGATTCTCGTAGCACCGGCCTTCGCCCCTCAGCAACCAACCCCTGCCGCACCGATCCCCGCGCCGATTCTCTCCGCGCAAAAGGTCTTTCTCGCAAACGGCGGCGCAGACCTCGGCTCTGCAAACGCATTCAAGAAGGCAGGCCAGACGAATGAACCCTACAACTCCACCTACGCCGCACTGCGGGCCTGGGGACACTGGCAACTGGTTTCAACCCCCGCGAGCGCTGACTTGGTCCTCGTCGTGCGCTTCAGTGCGCCGGTTAACATGTACTCAAAAGGGATACCTCTCAGCTACACTCCCCAGATGGAGCTGACAATACTCGACGGCAAAACCCGTTTCCTGCTCTGGACCTTGACCGAACCCGTCCAGGGAGCATTCCGCAAGTCTACCTGGAAGAAAAACTTCGCTGAAGGAATCACCGGATTGATAACCCAACTCAAATCCGTCACCACGCCCGCAACACCATAACCCAGCCGGGTGCCCACGTCTCGCTTTTGAGACGTGGGAGATCGAGATTTTTGTCAACCCCTTCAGCCCCGAACTCCAACATTTCAAAGCCTTCAACCGATGCATCTGAATTCGCCCAACCTGCTAAACTAAAAGACTAGAAGAAAGACACGACACACAAAGGCGCAGCCCAAGCTGCGCCTTTCGTTTTTCAGGCAGATTTCAAGCGAAGTCCTTTATTTTCAGGATTAGCTTTCCTAAGTCCTTTGTTTCCAGGATCAATGTGGATTAAGTCCTTTCTTTTCAGGATCAACATGCTTTTTTTGACAGATTCGCTCGGGCGTGGAGCGGCGAAGCCGCAGTCGCCCCTGAGACGGTCAGCCCACGACCAGCGGGAGTGACCACGAGCGTCGGCATCAGGAAAGGCGCGAAGCGCGAATGCCCCGGACGGCCAGTCCTAAGTCCTTTGTTTTCAGGATCAACGTTTACTAAGTCCTTTGTTTTCAGGATCAACATGCGCTTTTTGACGGAATTTATCCCCACTGGCCGCTGACTCGCTGATGGCTGGCTCAGGGATCCGCCGAGCCGTGAAGCTCTCGCAGGATGAATGAGCAACAGCGAATTCCGATAAGATTTAGAGCATGTCCGCAGGTGCTCAGACCGTCCGAACCATCCAGGACCTCGCTGGCCCCGCCGGACGCCTTGAAGCTCTCCTCAACTCCGGCTCGCCGGACGCAAAATACGCTGTGCTGCTCTGCCACCCCCAGCCCCTCGGCGGCGGAACCATGCACAACAAGGTTGTCTACCACGCCATGAAGGCCTTCCAGTCCTCGGGCCTTCCCGTCCTCCGCTTCAACTTCCGCGGAACCGGCCTTAGCGAAGGCCAGCACGACCAGGGCCGCGGCGAGCAGGACGACGTTCGAGCCGCACTCGACTGGCTCGACCACAACCTGCATTTGCCGCTCCTGTTCGCCGGATTCTCCTTCGGCTCCTACGTCGGCCTCCGCGCAGCCTGCGGTGACCCGCGAGTGAAAGGGGCCGTCGCCCTCGGCCTTCCCGTCGACGCTGGAGGTAGAGGTTACACTTACGCTTTCCTCTCCACCTGTAAGATTCCAAAACTATTTGTCAGCGGGACAAACGACCAGTTTGGCCCCCGCGCTGAGGTAGCCGCCAACGTAGCCGCCGCGCATCCTCCGGCTGAGATGGTCTGGGTCGAAGGCGCGGACCACTTCTTCACCGGTAAGCTGGATCAGGTCCAGTCCGCCATCCGCAACTGGGTCCAGACCTGCTTCGCCGAACCCGTACCATGAGCACTCTCGACCAGCTCCACGCCGACGCCTCCGCCATCTTCACGCACGCGCTCCACGCCTGCGACATCTCCGCCGCCTTCGACCGCCATCTCCGCTTCGAGGGCACGACTCTCATCCGCCGGCTCTCGCCGGACCTCGAGCCCATCCGAATCCCGGAGCCCATCCGCATCCCGGAGCCCATCCGAATCCCGGAGCCCATCCGAATCCCGGAGCCCATTCGCATCCAGCTCGACCAATACAAGCAGGTGCTCGTCATAGCCTTCGGAAAGGCTGCGCTCCCCATGACCGAAGCACTCCTCGACCGCCTTCCACACAGGATCAACCTTCGCGGCATCTGCTCCGCTCCCGAGGTCCCCGCCAAACGCACCCGGCACATCCGTTACTACGCCGGAGGCCACCCGCTCCCAAACGCCGAATCCTTCCAGGCCGCACGCGAAGCCCTTCAGCTGCTCAAGCATGCTGACGGCGATACGTTCGTGTTCTTCCTCATCAGCGGAGGCGGCTCCGCCATGCTCGAACTCCCGCGCGACCCCGCCATCTCCCTCGACGACTCCATCGGCTTCCATGAAACCCTCGTCGCTTCCGGCGCAACCATCACCGAAATCAACACCGTCCGCAAGCATTTCTCCGCCGTCAAAGGCGGACGCCTCGCGCTCGCCGCGCCCCACTCGGAAAAGCTCTCGCTCCTCATTGCCGACGTGCCGCTCAAAGACCTCGAATCAGTCGCTTCCTCGCCCACACTGGCTGACCGCTCCACGCCACAACAGTGCCAGGAAATCCTCGACCGCTTCCACCTGCTCGAAAAATTTCCCTCGTCCGTTCGCGAATACTTCCGCAGCCTCAACCTGGCCACCGCCGCGCCGCAGGCCCAATCCGAAGCCATCGAGCACGCCCAGTTCGAGACTCTGCTCTCGAATCACGATCTCGTCAACGCCGCCTGCGACCATGCCCAATCGCTCGGCTATCACACCGTCATCGACAATACCTCTGACGACTGGGATTATCGCGAAGCCTCCGCCTACCTGCTCCAGCGCTTCCACGAGCTCCGCCGCGATTTCCCGCGCCTCTGTCTGCTTTCGAGCGGCGAGGTCACAGTCAGGCTCGAAAGCGCCGCCGGATGCGGAGGCCGTAACCAGCACTTCGCGCTCGCAACAGCATTGGAATTGGAGAAGAATCCCAAGGACCCCGTAGTCGTCCTCAGCGCAGGCTCCGACGGCATCGACGGCAACAGCCCCGCCGCCGGAGCCATCGCCGACCCGACAACCATCGCCCGTGCCCGCGCCTACAACTTCGATCCTGAAGCCACGTTGGCCCGCTTCGACGCCTGCACCCTCTTCACCGCGCTAGGCGACACCATCACCACCGGCCCCACAGGAAACAACCTCCGCGACCTGCGCATCCTCCTCGCGTCGCCCGAACTGAGCAGCCACGGATAAAGCACCCGGATCGGCGCTCCTCGCAAAACCGGAGACGGCCAACGGGAGGGCCCACAAAAGCCAGTTTTAGGACGACGCGAAGCGCGTCTGCCTTGACGGCAAATCCCGCGCGGCATGCAACTGCTGTAGCGGAGCCACATTTGTCTGCTGCTGCTGTAGCGCCGCAATACCCTCCGCCGCCGCACGCGCCGCGGCAATCGTGGTGATGGTGGGAACCCGCTGCAACACCGAGGCCCGCCGAATCGCCTTCTCGTCAAAGAACGTGTCCTGACCGTGTGGCGTGTTCACGATCAACTGGATTCGGTCGCTCTTGATCAGATCCACCACGTTGGGACGGCCTTCCTTGACCTTGTACACGCGCTCCACGACCATCCCGGCGCGCTCCAGAAGGTTCGCCGTGCCTTCTGTCGCAACCAGATGAAATCCCAGCTCCACATACTGCCGCGCCAACTCCACAAGGTGGGCCTTATCGCGGTCGTTCACGCTGAAGAACACCGTCCCCTTCAGCGGAAGCTGCTGCCCCGCCGCAAGCTGCGCCTTGGCGAACGCCTCGCCGAAGTTGTCAGCCACGCCCATCACTTCGCCGGTCGATTTCATCTCCGGGCCCAGCACCGTATCCACACCCGGGAACTTGCCCCACGGAAACACCGGAGACTTCACAAAGAAATACGTCCCCGTCTCCAGATCGCGCCCCGAAGCCACCTGTTCCGGCAGCAACTCCCGCAGCGTGCGTCCGGTCATCAGTCGTGAAGCAATCTTCGCCAGCGGAATCCCCGTAGCCTTCGACACATAGGGCACGGTCCGCGAAGCGCGAGGATTGACCTCGATCACAAAGACCTTGTCCGGCGATCCGTTCCTCCGCTGGATCGCAAACTGAAGATTCACCAGCCCGATCACATTCAGTGCCAGCGCCAGCTTGCGCGCGTAGGCGCGGATCGTGTCCAGCGTCTCCGGAGCCAGGTCCACGGCCGGCAGCACGCAGGACGAGTCGCCCGAGTGAACCCCGGCCTCCTCTATATGCTGCATGATCCCCGCAATCACCACGTCCTGGGTGTCGCACAGCGCGTCCACGTCCACTTCCACCGCGTCTTCAAGGAAATGGTCTATCAGGATAGGTCGCTCTTGCGAGTACTCCACCGCTTCCTTCATGTACCGCGATACGGCTTCGCTGTCGTACGCAATCACCATTGCGCGCCCGCCCAGCACATACGACGGCCGCACCAGCACCGGATACCCGATCTGCTCCGCGCCGGCCAGCGCCTCGTCTACGCTCGTCGCCATCACGCCCGGAGGCTGTGGAATCTTCAAGTCCTCCAGCAACTTCCCAAACCGCTTGCGGTCCTCCGCCAGATCAATCGACTCCGGCGAAGTTCCGATGATCGGCACGCCCGCGGCCTTCAGCCGCAGTGCCAGGTTCAGCGGAGTCTGCCCGCCGAACTGCACAATCATCCCGATTTCCGCCCCGCTCGTAGCCTCGTGCTCATAAACCGCCAGCACGTCTTCGAGCGTCAGCGGCTCAAAGTAAAGCCGGTCGCTCGTGTCGTAATCGGTCGAGACCGTCTCCGGATTGCAATTCACCATAATGGTCTCGTAGCCGTCGTCCTTCAGCGCAAAAGCCGCATGGCAGCAGCAGTAATCAAACTCAATTCCCTGCCCGATCCGGTTTGGCCCGCTGCCCAGAATAATCACCTTGCGCTTCGACGTCGGTGCCGCCTCGTCCTCTTCGTCATAGGTCGAATAGAGGTAAGGCGTCAGGCTCTCGAACTCCGCTGCGCACGTGTCCACCAGTTTGTAGACTGGCTTGATGCCAAGCCTGTGCCGCAGCTCGCGCACCTCGGCAACACCCTCGTTTGTGGGCTTGCCCCAGACCTCAGCAATGCGTTCGTCCGATATCCCCTGCCGCTTCGCCTTGCGCAGCAGCCCTGCAGAAATGCTCTCCGCATCCTGCTCGCCGACCTTGGCAATCGTGTCGGTAATTTCCTTGATGTGATACAGGAACCACGGATCGATCGCCGTCATCCGCGCCACTTCGCGCACCGAAAGCCCTTGCCGGAACGCAAACCGCACGTAGCTCATCCGCTCTGGTTGCGGAGTTACCAGCCGCTGCGTCAACCGTCGCGGCTCCAGGACCTCCGATCCGATCTTCTTGCCGGTTTCGAGCGAGCGCAGCGCCTTCATCAGCGATTCCTTGAAGGTCCGCCCAATCGCCATCACCTCGCCCACCGACTTCATCTGCGGCGCCAGGTTTTCATCCGCGCCCGGAAACTTCTCAAACTGCCACTTCGGAATCTTCGTGACCACGTAATCGATGGTCGGCTCAAAACACGCCGGCGTCATCTTCGTAATGTCGTTCGGAATCTCGTCCAGCGTGTAGCCCACCGCCAGCTTCGCCGCGATCTTCGCAATCGGAAACCCGGTAGCCTTCGAGGCCAGCGCCGATGAGCGCGAAACCCTCGGGTTCATCTCGATCACCGTCATCCGGCCGGTGTTGGGATGCACGGCAAACTGCACATTCGATCCGCCCGTTTCGACGCCAATCTCCCTCATCACGCGAATCGCCGCGTCGCGCATGGCCTGGTATTCGCGGTCAGTCAGCGTCTGCGCCGGAGCAACGGTAATCGAGTCGCCGGTGTGCACGCCCATCGGGTCCATATTTTCAATCGAGCAGATGATGATGACATTGTCCGCGAGGTCCCGCATTACCTCCAGCTCAAACTCCTTCCAGCCCAGCACCGATTCTTCAATCAGGCACTCATGCACCGGAGAAAGATCAAGCCCGCGTGAAAGAATCTCCATCAGCTCTTCGCGGTTATAGGCCAGCCCGCCGCCCGATCCGCCCAGCGTAAACGAAGGCCGGACAATCACCGGAAAGCCGATCTTCCCCGCGAACTCCGCACCGTCGCGGATGTTGTTCACCAGCGCCGAACGCGGCATGTCCAGCCCGATCCGGGTCATCGCGTCCTTGAACAGCAGCCGGTCCTCGGCTTTCTTGATCGCCTCGAGTTTTGCGCCGATCAGCTCAACGTCATACTTGTCCAGAACCCCCGAGTCCGCCAGAGCAACCGCCAGATTCAGCGCCGTCTGCCCGCCGACGGTGGGCAGCAGGGCAAATTTGCCGCCGCGTCCGTTCTCTCGCAGCATCTCCGACTCAATCCGCAGGACCTCCTCGACGTATGGCAGCGTCAAAGGCTCGATATAAGTGCGGTCGGCCAGCTCGGGATCGGTCATGATGGTAGCCGGGTTCGAGTTCACCAGCACCACCTCATAGCCCTCGGCCTTCAGGGCCTTGCAGGCCTGCGTCCCCGAGTAATCAAACTCAGCCGACTGCCCAATCACAATCGGCCCCGAGCCGATCACCAGAATCTTCGAAATATCATTCCTGCGTGGCATTCAGTTCTCTTTTGCTTATCTGTAGATTTCTTTTCGATGGCCAACCGTAATCACGATCACGAGCAATTCACTGTCGCGCAACTCGCAGAGAACACGATAATCGCCGATCCGATAACGCCACCTGCCTTTCTGGTCGCCAACCAGAGCGTGACCATATCGGCGCGCGTCAGGCGAGCCCGCGATCTTTTCCTCCATGAATCGCACAATCAGTCTTGCGGTCTCTCGATCCAGTTTCGACAACTGCTTGACCGCATTCTGCGTAAAACTAATTTTCCAGGCCAAGTTCCCGCTTCACCTCTTCAAGAGTAAAAACAGGCTCATTCCTGCTCAATATTTTGTCCGCCAGAAGCGAGTCCTCGCAATCTTCAATGTATTGGCGTATCGCTTCCTTGGCATAAAAACTCTTGCTGCGCCCGGTTGCCTTCGCAAGCGAATCGAGGCGCGCCTCAAGCTCTGGTTCCAATCTCACTCCCAGCATGGTCTTCCCTCCTCGTTAAACAAGTTTAACACTAATGTTGCGAAGCGTGATCACACAGCTCGGGGCAAATTCCATAACTTGTCGAAAAGAAACTATTCAATCCAGGCATTGCGGTAAATTGAAAGCTCCTCACCCCTTCCACCCCTCCATCAATCTCCGGAAATCCCGGAACAGATAGTTCGAGTCGTGCGGGCCGGGGCTTGCCTCCGGGTGATACTGCACGCTGAAGATCGGCATCGTCCGGTGCCGCATCCCTTCGAGCGTGTTGTCGTTCAGGTCGATATGCGTCAGGTCTACTTCGCTCGCCTTCAACGAGTCGGGGTCGACCGCGAAGTTATGGTTGTGGCTGGTAATCTCCACTTTCCCCGTGTCCGTCCGCTTCACCGGATGGTTCGCGCCGTGGTGGCCGAACTTGAGCTTGTATGTTTTGCCGCCCAGCGCCACGCCCAGCAGTTGATGCCCCATGCATACTCCGAAAATCGGCGTCCGCCCGGCCAGCTTGCGAAGGTTCTCCTGGGCATACGTCACCGGCTCCGGATCGCCTGGCCCATTCGACAGAAACACGCCGTCGGGATTCAGCGAAAGCACGTCCTCGGCCGACGTTTCCGCCGGAACCACCGTCACCCGGCAGCCTTCCTTGGCCAGTATCCGCAGCATGTTTTTCTTGATCCCGAAATCGTAAGCCACCACATGCAGATGAGGCTCCGGCGCCGCGATCAGCTCGCTCTCTTCCGGCGCAGGCTGCTCCAGCGGGTCCGGCCCATCCGACTCCCATTCGTAGCGAACTTTGGTCGAAACCACCTTTGCCAGGTCCGTCCCTTCCATCTTGCGAATCGCGCGCGCCTTCTCGACCAGCGCATCCGCGTTCGTCTCAATCGACGAAAGCACGCCCCGCATCACGCCCTTGGTCCGCAAATGCCGCACCACCGCCCGCGTGTCGATGTCCGAGATCACCGGGACCTGAAACCGCTCCAGGTACTCGTCGGCAACCTGCTGTGACCGCCAGTTGGAGGACACGGGCGAAAACTCCCGCGTTACCAGGCCTTCAATGTAGGGTTTGTTGGCTTCGTTATCGGCGGCGTTGGTGCCGTAATTGCCGATTTGAGGATTGGTAAGAACGACGATCTGCCCCGCGTAGGACGGGTCGGTGAAAATTTCCTGGTAGCCGGTCAGGGCCGTGTTAAAAACGACTTCGCCATAACATTCGCCTTTAGCGCCGTGGCCCTCACCCCGGAAGATGCGCCCGTCTTCGAGCGCAAGGATCGCCTGCATCGCTGCTCCAATGAGTGGATTCAACTGATTTTATCAGGTTGGAAGCATCTTCGCATCCCGAGTCCCGCAAACCCCCAAAAACAAAGCCCCGGCAACGACCGAGGCCTGTTTCTGCTCAAAAACCGGCCTTACTGCTTTGGGTTCGTGATCGGAGGCGGAGTCGGCTTCCGCTCCTCCTCGTTCTGAAGGTTCTGCTGCTGGTTCGGGACCGTAACTTCCTGCCCCGGTTTCGCTGGCTCAATGCCCGGAATCGTCGGCTCCGTCGTCACCTTCCCGTTCACCGCATCCACAATCGAGATGTTGTACCGGTCCAGCGTGCTCGCCAGAATCTCCGCAAGTGCAGCGCGGTCAATCGCATACTTGGCCCTCGCGGAAATCAGCGTGCTGTCCGCAATCGCCAGCGTCCGCTGCTGTTGGAGCACGTTGGCGGTGGTCGAAGCGCCCAGTCGCAGTTTCGTCACCTCCGCCTTCAGGCTCTGCTGATCGTAGTTCTGCGTGACCCTTGCCGACTGCACCGCGGCGCGGTCATTCGTCAGCGCATACTGCGCATTAATGACCTGCATCCGCGTCTGCACATAAAGCTGCTGCAAGCGCATCTGCGCCTGGCGATACTCCAGCACCGACCGCGCCTGCAAAGCCTGCGCCGTGCGGTTGCGGATAGGAATGCTGAGGTTGAAACCAACGCCCTTGTTTGGGCTGCTGCTGTTGAACAGGTTGGAGACCGCAGTTCCGTAAGTTGTCGCGGGGTATAGTCCCGGTGAGCACGGCGCACCGTTGTCGAAATTCACACACGTTGGGCTCTGCATGCCGCCCAGCCCCGAGGCGCCATAGAACGCCGTCACATCCAGCGTCGGCAGCAGGCTGTTCTTCACGCCCTTCAATGTGATCCTGTCATTTTTCAGGTTCAGGACCGCCTGCTCGATCGTGGGACTGTTGGCATTCGCCTGCCGCACCAGTTGGTCTATCGACTCGTGCTCTTCGGGCATCTCCGCCAGGCTCACGCGGTCCGTGGGAATCACCGGCGCATTCGCCAGCACGGGATCCTGCAGGGTCTTCGCAATCGCCTGCTTCATCAGCAACTGCTGGTACTCAAGATTGCTCTCGGAAGCGATCAGCGCCTGCTTATCGGTCTCCAGCCCACTCCGCGCGCTCACCACGTCCAGCGGGGCCAGCGTTCCAATCTGCAACTGCTTTTCGTTGTCCTTCAGCAGCTGCGACGACTGGTCCACCGCGTGCTGCTTCGATTGCAGGTCCTCGTACGCGCTCACCAGACCCCAATAAATGTCTTCGACCTGGTTGATCGTGTACAGCAATTGCTGCCGGAAAGCCGAATCGGCAATCCTCCGATCGTTCTTCGCCTGCACGATAAACCGCCCGTTGATGCCCCATCCGAACCCCTGCAGCAGGTGCTGCGTCAACTGCGCATTGAAGGTTGTCGTATAGGACGGGCTGTAGGAATTAAAAAAGCTGTTCGACGTGGTGTAGTTATTATCAAAACCCACCTGCAGTTGCGTCCCTGTAAGAAACCCCTGCGTGTAGTCGAAGTTGTAGGTGTTCGTGTTCTGGGTCAGCGATCCGCTCGGATAAAACAGGATATTCTGCTCCGCCGTCGTCGCCCTCTGAAACTGGACCGCTCCCGTGAGCACCGGATCGAGAGCCTCGGGCAGCGGACCGCCGCCGTTCGTGCTCAACGCCAGTCCTCCCGCACCAGCGCCTGCGCCGCCGGAGGCCACACTCGTTCCGCCCGGCCCGCCGCCGCTCGATACAGTCGTTCCCGAACTGCCCAGAGTCCCTGTCACCAGGCCGCTGTTCACGCCCAGCAGCGTGCTGCCCGCCTTGGACCGCAGAATATCGGTATCCGCAATGTCGAGGTTGTAGCGCTGAATCGCAATGTCGTAGTTGTTCTCAAGCGCCAGCACAATCGCGTCGCTCAGGCTCAGATAGATCTTGCCGTCCTTCACCAGATCATCCAGACGCGGCGAGTTGAGAAAATTCGCCTCCGGCGCGCTCATTGGCATATACGGCGCAATCGGATTCGGCCAGTAATTCCTTGGCTTGCTGAAGTCGTGCGTGCCCGGCCGCATGTAGAGCGGCTGCGTAAAATTCGGCACCGGCTCCTGCGGAAGCGCCTTCGTGTTCGACTGGCCCACTGGATTCGTCTGCGCCTGCGGCGCGGCGGGCTGCCCGTATCCAGGCATGGTGCCCACCAGCAGGCAGCTGACCGCGACCCCCGCCTTCAATTTCAGCAACAGGCTCGAACCTTCAGCCGGATTTCCGTTCCGCGCCCGCTGGCGCTCCGCAAACAATTTCATGCCACCTCTCCACAGTTCAAGCGCGCGCTTCCATTCCGCGCTTCTCGTCTACATTGTTCCCGAGTGACTTCGTCCGGACAGGAAAACCCCATAAACCGGAGAGGTTCCCCGCAATTTCCTATACGCGATTCGCTCCAGCTTCGTTCCCCGAAACCCTCAACGGCAGGAAGGGGGCAGGAAAGCTTGAGTATATCGTAGGCAATCTGATGATCCAGCCCAGCCAAAAGACCCAGAACTTCTTCAAAATCTGAGAAGATTCATCCAACGCGCATGAATTGGAAACTCACCCTCGCCTACGACGGAACCGAATTCCACGGCTGGCAGGTGCAGCCCGGCCATCGCACCATCCAGGGCGAGCTGGCCAATGCGATTGAGCGCATCACCGGCGAGCGCGTCCTCCCGCAAGGCAGCGGACGCACCGACGCCGGCGTCCACGCCCGCGCCCAGGTCGCCTCCTGCGAGCTGGCCGCGCCCATTCCGCCGCCCAACCTGCTCTGCGCACTCAACCGAACCCTCCCCGCGCCCATCCGCGTCCTGAGCGCAGAACACGCCGAGCCCGGGTTCCACGCCCGCCACAGCGTCCGCTCAAAGACCTACGAATATCGCATCTACCGTGGAGAGATCTGCCCGCCCTGGCTGGCGCGCTACGTCTACGCCCTCAATTGGCCGCTCGACGTAGAAAAGATGAAGCAGGCCGCGACGCTCGTCATAGGCGAACACGACTTCACATCCTTCGCCGCCACCGATCCCGACCTCACCGCGCGCGAATCCGATCCAGTCGGCCCGCGTAACAACATTCGCGCCATCTTTTCGTCCGCATGGACCGAAGAAGAAGACCTGCTGATCTACAGGGTCCGAGGCAGCGGATTCCTCCACCACATGGTCCGCAATTTAGTTGGAACTTTCCTCGACGCCGGCCGAGGACACATTGCGCCCGAAGAAATCACCGACATCCTGCAACAGAAATCCCGCACCGCCGCCGGGCCAACCGCCTCAGCCAGCGGGCTGTTTTTAGATCACGTAGAGTATTGAAATCCGAAACGCCACGGAAGAATAGAGGACCCGTGCCGCCGCCCCCTTCTTAGCTGCCCGGACTTTAGCTGCCCGGACTTGAGCCGCCCGCTTCTTTAGCTAAGCCGCTTCAACACCATAGGAGCAATCCCCGAAATGCTTCCCGCACCCTGCGTCAAAATCACATCGCCTTCTCCGGCCCGCGCAACCACGCGCTCCACGGCCTCTTCAGTCGAAGCCGCATACTCCACGCCCTCCGCGCCAACCGCCTCGACCAGAGTCTCCGCCGTGATTCCCTCAATCGGCTCCTCGCTCGCCGCGTAAATGTCCAGAATCTCCACCGTGCTCGCGTCGCTGAACGAAGCCGCAAAGTCCCGCAGCAAATCCCGAGTCCGGCTATAACGATGAGGCTGAAAAATCATGTGGATCTTCCGGTAGCCGCAATCCTTCGCGGCCCGGAGCGTCGCGCGAATCTCGGTGGGATGGTGCCCGTAGTCATCCACCACCGTCACGCCGCGCACGCAGCCCTTCACCTCAAACCGCCGGTCCACTCCGCGAAAATGATTCAGCCCCGCGGCAATCGCTTCCGGCTTCACCTCCAGCCGAGTCGCAATCGCCACCGCCGCCGTCGCATTCAAAACATTGTGTTGCCCCGGAACATGCAGTTCGAACGGCCCCAGCACCGTGCCATCGGAGGCAACCTCAAACCGCGACCGCGCCTCACCCGCGGCCGGAAGCATCCGCAACACGAAATCTGCACGAGCGCTGGTCCCGTAGGTAAACACCTTCCGCCTTACCCTCGGCAAAATCCCCACTAACAGCGGATTATCACCGCACACCACGCACGCTCCGTAAAACGGCACGCGGTCCATGAACTCTACAAAGGCGTTCTCCACATCGGCCATATCGTGATAGCAGTCCATGTGCTCACGGTCGAGGTTCGTCACCACTCCGAGAATCGGAGACAGCTTCAGAAACGACCGGTCGCTCTCATCCGCCTCCGCCACCAGATACTCCGACTTGCCCAGCCGCGCGTTGGAGCCCATCGTCGCCACGCGCCCGCCCACAACCACCGTGGGATCGAGCCCTCCCGCGGCCAGCACCGATGCAATCATCGATGTCGTCGTGGTCTTGCCGTGCATTCCGGCCACGGCGATGCCGTACTTCAGCCGCATCAGCTCCGCCAGCATTTCCGCCCGCTGAATCACCGGAATCTTCCGCCGCCGCGCCTCAATCACCTCGGCGTTGCGCTCGTTCACGGCCGAGCTCACCACCACCACGTCCGCGCCGATCGCGTTGGCCGCCGCATGGCCCTCAAATACGGTCGCGCCCAGCGACGCCAGCCGCTCCGTAACCGCCGTCCGCCGCAAATCCGACCCGCTGACCGCGTTGCCGAGATTCAGCAAAATCTCGGCAATCCCGCTCATGCCGATGCCGCCAATTCCGATAAAGTGTATCCGCTGCGCTTTTGCAAACATCGCTTTTGCAAACATAATCGACTGTTAACGCTACTCTAACAGCGCCCGCCACCCCGCTTCTCGCCGGTTTACCATGGGAACGCCGCACAAACCAGCTATGCGAAACCTCCTGCTGCCGACCTTGCTGCTTCTCCTCGCACCCATCAGCCTTCCCGCGCAGCTCGCAGCGCCCCACGTCCGCATCGCGCAGGGCGAGCTGTCCGGCCAGGTCACCACTCTCGGTCCCGACGTCTTCAGGGGAATCCCTTACGCCGCCCCGCCCATCGGCCCTCTTCGCTGGCACGCTCCCGCGCCGCCCTCCGGCTGGCAAGGCATCCGTGACGCGGCTCACTTCGGCCCCGCCTGCGTGCAGCGGCCGTCGCGCCTCGTTCCGTCATCTGCCATGAGCGAAGATTGCCTCTACCTCAACGTCTGGACTTCCAGCCTGCATCCCGCCGTTCCCGCTCCCGTCCTGGTCTACATTCACGGCGGAGCATTCACCGCCGGAGCTGGCTCCGAGCCCTTCTACGACGGAGCCGCCCTCGCCGTGCGCGGAGCCGTCGTCATCACCTTCAATTACCGCCTCGGCGTTTTTGGATTCTTTGCCCACCCCGACCTCACCGCCGCCTCGCCTCATCACGCTTCCGGCAACTACGGCCTGCTCGATCAAATGGCTGCCCTCCGCTGGGTGCGCCACAACATCGCCGCCTTCGGAGGCAATCCACGCGACGTTACCGTCTTTGGAGAATCCGCCGGAGCCACCAGCATCGGCTATCTCATGGTCTCGCCGCTCTCAGCAGGACTTTTCGACCGCGCCATCCTCGAAAGCCCCAGCATTTTGTTTACCGCTGCCCCGGAGCTGCGCAAGGACTACGACGGAATTACCAGCATGGAGGCCGTCGGTCTCGCCGTCGCGCCGCATATCGCGGATCTGAAAAACCTGTCCAGTGCTGCGCTCATGGCCCGCGCCAACGAAGCCGCCGAAAAACTCCTCGGCCCCGGAGGCGCGGGACACACCCGCCTCCGCCCGGAAAATACCCTCAACTATCCGGGCGCGGTCCAGCTTCCCTGGGCGCCTATTGTGGACGGCTATGTGATTCCCAATCAGCCCGCAAAGCTATACGCCAAAAATCGCTTCCTCCACATCCCCACCCTGTCCGGAACCAATGCCAACGAAGGGAATGTCTTCCTGATGCACTATCACCCCGACAGCACCGCCAGCTTCGCCGCCTGGGTCGATCAGCAGTTCGCGCCGTGCGGCAAAACCGTCCTCGCCGAGTACGGTCCCAAATCACCCGCGGACGCGCACGCCGCCGCCGACCGCCTCATCACCGACGCCATCTTCCTCCACAGTACCTTCCTTTTCGCCCGCGACACCCACGGATTCCTCTACCGCTTCACCCACGTCAGCCCTCGTGGCGTTGCCACCGGACTGGGGGCCTTCCACAGCTCCGAGCTGCCTTACGTCTTCGGACATACCCACACGCCCGCCCTGAACTATCAGCCGCTCGACCACCGCCTCTCCGACAAAATGATGACCATGTGGCTGCACTTCGCCCGCACCGGCGACCCCAACCTGATGAACAGCTCTGATTGGACCCGCATCGGCGCCAACGGCGAAACTCCCTACATGGACTTCGGCGACACGCTCAAGGTAAAGGCTCTGCCCGACACCTCCTTCATCACCTTCGCCGACCCGCACGTATGCCAAAGCAGGCAGTTCGCCAGCGTTCGATAATGACGCGTTCCGGCATGGCCCGCCTCCAGCCACTTTGTTATCCTTGAGGCTGGCTTTCCATGCGCGTATTGTTTGCGGTTTTCGTGCTCTGCCTCGCCGCGCTTATCTTCACTCTGATAGCGTTCAAACGGCACATCCGCAAACACCGTGCGCCTTCCGGGGACCCTCTTTCGACCACCGGAACGCCGCGGGAAGACACGCTGAAGCAGAACGATTAGAGCAGGCTCCGGAGGAAACACTTATGGCCGACACGCAAATGCAAACGCAATCGCAACCTCGCACTGCCCTTTCCCACCTGCCCGCCTCGCGAGCAACGCGGGCTGTATTGGCGGTTGTCGCGGGAAGCGCGCTGCTCGCCGCTTCCGCGCATGTCTCGATCCCGTTCTTCTTCACGCCCGTGCCCTTTACGCTTCAGCCCATGGCCGTGCTGCTGCTCGGACTGTTGCTCGACCCCGCACTGGCTTTCGTCACGCTCTTCGCCTACCTCGTCGAAGGGGCGGCCGGCCTGCCCGTCTTCACTCCGCAGGGCCCCATCGGAATCCTTCATCTCATGGGCCCCGATGGCGGATTCCTCCTCGCTTATCCCTTCGCGGCCTTCCTCGTCAGCAAGCTCCGCCGCAGTCTGCCCTCGTCCTTTACCTTCGCGTCGATCTCCGCCGCCGCCGGCAGCGTCGTCTACTTCACCTGCGGAGCCTCCTGGATCGCCGTCCTCCTCCACCAGCCCATGAGCGTCGCGCTCAAACTCGCCGTCTGGCCGTTCGTCGCGGGCGACGCTCTTAAAGTCATCCTGGCAGCCGCCATCGTCACCGGCTTCACCCGCTATCGCCTCCGCCGCAAAGCCCACTCCGTACTTTGAGCGGGCGCAGCGACCAAAGTTCGCTGTATCACTCTTTGTTTCCCCGCCATAACCGATCGGCAACCGCTTTTCTCGTTTGAAAGGACACATACGCAGCCGTGAACACCTCCTCTTCCGCTTCCGCAGAGTCCACCCCGCCTTCCGCGTCCTCACGCGAAATCCTCATCGCCCACAGCCCCGACTCTGATGACGCTTTCATGTTCTACGGCATGGCGACCAACAAGGTGCGCCGCCCCGGACTCAAGTTCACGCACACCCTCACCGACATTGAGACGCTTAATCAGAAGGCCATCAGCGAGGCCTTCTACGACGTGACCGCCATTTCCTTCCACGCCTATCCGTATCTTCAGGACAACTATGCCCTCATGGCCTGCGGAGGATCCGTGGGCGAAGGCTACGGCCCCATGATCGTGGCCAGCCGACCGTTCACGCTCGACGAAATCCGGAAAGTCCGCGTCGCCATCCCCGGAATCCTCACCACCGCCTATCTCACGCTCAGGCTCTTCGCGCCGGAAATCGAAACCGCCGTCGTTCCCTTCGACCGCATCATTCCCGAAGTGCAGGCGGGCAACTTCGATGCCGGCCTCATCATTCACGAAGGCCAGCTCACCTACTCGCACAGCGGTCTGCACAAAATCCTCGACCTCGGCCAGTGGTGGCGCGACGAAACCAACCTACCCCTGCCGCTCGGCGGCAACGCCATCCGGCGCTCGCTGGGAGACGAACTGATGCTCACCGTCACCAGCGCCCTGCGCGAAAGCATCCAGCACGGGCTCGAACACCGCGAAGAGGCCCTCGCCTACGCCATGCAGTTCGCCCGCGACCTCGACCACGACCTGGCCAACAAATTCGTCGGCATGTACGTCAACGAGCGAACCCTGAACTACGGCGAGGATGGACGCGAAGCCATCCGCAAGCTCCTCCAGATGGGTTACGACCGGGCTATCATTCCTCATCCCGTAAAGGTCGATTTCATCGGATAAGGCAATCCGCTAAGAAGCGGATCGCTAAATTAACTAGCAGGCGCACACGCCTGGGCAGCCAGTTCCCGACCAGCGGGAGGGCCACAAGAGACAGCTCCACAATGGCACCGAAGGCGCGTCCGCCCGTACGGCTAGTACCAGTGCCAGTAGCCGTCTCTTTGGATTATCTGGACTTCGGTTCCGAACAGCGCACCGAGTTTGTCCGCCTGAATCAGCTCATCTTTCGGGCCGTCCGCGGCGATCCTGCCGCCGCGCATCACAATCACGCGGCCGATTTCGGGCAGAATATCCCCCAGTTGATGCGTCACCATGATGATCCCGGTTCCCTGCCGCGCCACACGCCGCAGTGCTTCTCTCAGTTCGCGCTTCGCGACAATGTCCAGCAGGTTGGACGGCTCATCCAGCAGCAGCATCTCCGGCTCGTGTACCAGCGCACGGGCAATCATGATGCGGCGCTGCTCCCCAGCGGACATTTGACCGACCGGCTTCTGTTCGAGATGCGCCGCCTGCATCCGCTCCAACGCCTCATGCGCCCGCGACCGCATCTCGGAAGTCACATGCAGATTCGGCCACAGCGTCGAAGCGGAGAAAAATCCCGCCACGACAGCATCAAGGCCGCGCGTCACCCCGGTGCGCTCGCCCGGCAGGTTCGTCTCCACCACCCCCAGGTGCTGCCGAAGCTGCGACACGTCCCAGCGTTCCCGCCCCAGCAGGCGAATACTAGTTCCTGGCGCAACCAACGGATAGCA
Source organism: Acidobacteriaceae bacterium (assembly GCA_049280995.1). Taxonomy (GTDB): domain Bacteria; phylum Acidobacteriota; class Terriglobia; order Terriglobales; family Acidobacteriaceae; genus Silvibacterium. The sequence goes on along the minus strand of JBAPRH010000049.1, from coordinate 29,692 downwards.
CTCGCAGGTCATGGTCTTGATTAACGTCGATTTACCGCTGCCGTTCGCGCCAAGAATGGCCACATGCTCGCCGGTGCGGATGGTCAGGTTAATGTCATGCAGCACCACGGCATCGCCCCGCGCCACATTGACATCTTGCATAGAAAGAAATTCGCTACCCATATTGAAAGATTGAAAGATTTGTTCCTTAGATTTCCGCCGTCTCTCGTGAAACGAAAGGCTCAGCCTGAATTGATGATAAGTGCCGTTGGACAGACGATAAAAAATTCCCGACCAACGGGAGGCCCTCCATCCTCGTCAAGTGGCGGCGCGAAGCGCTTATGCCTGGACGGCCAGTCCTTGATAAAGTAGGAGTCACACATGACGCAAATTTCTTTGCTTCCCATTGAAGACTTCCTGCTTCCCGCGGACGCGCTCCCTCAGGGTTTCCGCTTCGCCGCAACAAAAGCGGGTCTCAAGCCCAGCGGCAAGCCCGACTTCGCCGTCGCCGTCGCCGACGTGCCCGCCAGCGCCGCCGCCCTGTTCACCGCAAACCGCGTCAAAGCCGCGCCCATCACTGTCGGCGCAACGCATCTCGCACGCAGTAGCGGGCGCGTTCGCATCGTCGTCGCGAACTCAGGCAACGCCAATTGCGCCGCAGGAGAAATCGGCCTCGCCGCCTGCAAAACCGTCTGCGCTGCCGCCGCCAAAGCATTCGGGGCTGCCGAGCATGAGGTTTTTCCGTCATCCACCGGCATCATCGGTGTCCCGCTGCCCGCGGAAAAGCTCGTAGCCGCGTTGCCCGAAATCGAGCGCGCGCTGGCCGCCGACGCGGAACACTTCGCCGCCTTTTCGCGGGCCATCCTCACCACCGACACGCGTCCCAAAATGGCTGCCGCAAAAATCGAAGTCGAGGGTAAAACAGTCCGTATCGCCGCCGTCTGCAAAGGTGCGGGAATGATCCATCCGCAGCTTGTTCCGCACGCCACCATGCTCGTCTTCCTCTTCACCGACGCCGCCATTACGCCGCCCGATCTGAACACCATGCTGCGCGACGCCGTCGAGGTCAGCTTCAACCGCATCTCCATCGACGGCGATACCTCGACCAACGACACCGTCCTGCTGCTCGCTTCCGGAGCAAGTGGGGCGCCGATCTCCGCCGAAAGCGCAGCCTTCGCCGCAGCTCTGAAGGAAATCTGCACCTCGCTCGCAAAGCAAATCGTCGCTGATGGAGAAGGGGTGACCCATGTCGTCGAGTTGCAGATCGAAGGAGCAGCCAGCGACACAGACGCGCTCAAGGTCGCCAAAGCTATCGCGCATTCGCCGCTGGTCAAGACTGCCTGGGCCGGCTCCGACCCCAACTGGGGCCGCCTGATGGCCGCCACCGGCTATTCCAGAGCTGAAGTCGAGCCAGAGCGCATTGCCATCTGGTTCGGTGACCAACAAATCTGCATCCACGGAGGGCGAGTGCCTGATTTCGACGAGCACCGCGCCCACGCCTATCTCAAGAACCGCGAATTCACCATCCGCATCGACTTAGGTATCGGTAAAGGCCACTGCCGCTTCTGGACCACCGACCTGACCGCGGAATACGTCCACATCAACGCCGACTATTCGACTTAGCAAAAGAAAAGCGGTCAGCGAGTTACATGCTCGCTGACCGCTTGGGTGCAAATCAGCAGTAAGTCCGAGAGGCGCAAAGCGTGTGCCTGGACGGCCAGTCCTAGTCGTAATACTCCAGCCCGAGATGCGTAATCAAATCCTCGCCCTGAATGTGGCGAAGCGTGTTCTTGAGCTTCATCGACTGAATGAACAGGTCATGCTCGGGATAGAGCCCCGGCGCGCTCTGCGGCGACTTGAAGTAGAAGCTCAGCCACTCCTGAATGCCGATGTGTTTCAACTCCGGTGTGCGCTGCCCCAGGTCTTGGAACAGGATCAGGTCCAGTGCCAGCGGCGCGGCCAGAATCGAGTCGCGGCACAGGAAGTTCACCTTGATCTGCATCGGATAGCCCAGCCACCCGAAGATGTCGATGTTGTCCCAGCCCTCTTTGTTATCCCCGCGTGGCGGGTAATAGTTGATCCTCACCTTGTGGTAAACATCCTTGTACAAATCCGGATAAAGCCCCGGCTGCAGGATGTATTCGAGAGCGCCCAGCTTCGACTCTTCCTTGGTCTTGAACGATTCTGGATCGTCCAGCACCTCGCCATCCCGGTTGCCGAGAATATTCGTCGAATACCATCCGCTTACCCCCAGCATCCTCGACTTGAACGCCGGAGCCAGCACCGTCTTCATAAATGTCTGCCCACTCTTGAAGTCCTTGCCGCAGATCGGCGCGCCCGTCTGCTTCGACAACTCGACCATGCAGGGCAGGTCCACCGTAAGGTTCGGCGCGCCGTTCACAAAAGGAACCCCTTCCTTCAGCGCGGCGTAGGCATAAATTTGCGAGGGTGCGATGTTCGGATCGTTGTCGACCAGTCCCTTCTCAAACGACGCCACCGTGGCATGCACCGCGCTCGGCTGGAGAAAAATCTCCGTCGAGCCGGTCCAGATCACCACCACACGGTCCACCTTCGACCGGAAATTCTGAATGTCCGCCCGGAGCTGCTGTGCCAGGTCGCACTTGCTCTTGCCTTTCTTCACGTGGGTCCCGTTCAGCCGCTTGACATAGTGCTGGTCAAACACCGCGGGCATCGGCTTGATCTCCTCCAGAAACGGCTTGATGGACTTCAGCTGGTCCTGGTCCAGCACCGCCGCGTGCGCCGCGGACTCGTACATGTTGTCCGGAAAAATCTCCCATCCGGTGAAGACGATATCGTCCAGCGAAGCCAGAGACACAAAATCTTTAATCAGCGGAGTGCGGTTATCCGTCCGTTTCCCCAGCCGGATCGTGCCCATCTGCGTCAGCGAGCCAATCGGCTTCGCCAATCCCTTGCGCACCGCCTCCACTCCGGCAATCAGCGTGGTTGCAACCGCCCCCATGCCAATCACCATCACTCCAAGTTTTCCCTGTGCCGGCTGCGCCTTCGCAGTTTCAGATGTAGCCATCTCTTCTTCGTCTTCCTCTCAATAAAAAATAGCAACGTGCAAACATTTAGTTTCGCCCTTGCAACGCGCTTTGGCAAACGGGCCGCTCGAATCGCACGTTTCACCGCTCCAGCGGCGCTTGTGCTTCCTCGGGACGCATGCGGTTTTTCCAGTGCGTCCACACAAACCAGATGACAGCGGCAACGATCACCGCCTCAATTGCGAACTGATAGCGGTGATAAGCAGCCTTGAATCGCGGATCGGTGTCCCACGCCTGCCCCATCCGCATGCCGGCATACGCAAGCACATAGCACCACGGCAACGACCCGAGAAACGTGTAGGTGTGAAATCGGACCTGCGACATGCGGGCGATCCCGGCTGGCAGCGCAATGAACGTACGGACCACCGGCAGCAGCCGCCCCACAAAGACCGCAACCGCTCCATAGCGGGCAAAAAAATGCTCGGCCCGGTCAAGGTCGCGATGCTCCAGCAACACGAATCGCCCGTAGCGGTCAATGAATGGTCGCCCGCCCAACGCTCCGATCCAGTAGGCTACGGCTGACCCGAGATTGCATCCGATGGCCCCCGCAATCGCGACCCCGATCAGCGCCAGATGCCCTGTCAGCGTCGGCTGCCGGGTGTACACCAGGTAGCCCGCAAATGGCATGATCACTTCCGACGGCAGCGGGATACAGGCCGATTCAATCGCCATCAGGAGCAGGACTCCCAGATAGCCGGAAGCGGAGATCGTGCCAACGATGAAGTTGAAAATGAAGGGAAGAAATTTATCGGCCATTCGAGGGAAGTATACCTGTCCGGATGCCTCGCAGGGCTTTGCTACGATTGAGAAGCGCTGGTGGCGGCCTCTTGCCACAGCGGCACACGAGGATGCGATGGAGTTATTGCTGGATGCGGTCGAGGCGCGGGTCCTCGGGGCGTTGATCGAGAAAGAAATCACCACCCCCGAGTACTACCCGCTCTCGCTTAACGCGCTGGTCAACGCCTGCAATCAAAAGTCGAGCCGCGACCCGGTCATGCAGTTGGACGAGGTCGCCGTCCGTCAGGCGCTTTCTCGTCTCGAAGAACTTCAACTCGCGGATTGCGTTCAGGACAGTCGCGTCCTCAAGTTCGAGCACCACGCTCGCCAGCTGCTCGACCTCAAACGGCCTGAAATCGCTGTCCTCTGTCTGCTTCTGCTGCGCGGTCCGCAAACCGCCGGCGAGTTGCGCAACCGCTCCGAACGGCTCTACGCCTTCGACGATATCGCCTCGGTGCAGACTGTCCTTGAACGCATGTTCCGAACCGAAGCCGCTAGCGGCGGAAAGCCTCGCCAGGCTCTCGTAACGCTGCTGCACCGCCGCCCCGGCGAAAAGGAGTCTCGCTACGCCCACCTGCTTTCCGGCGAGCCTGCACCCGTGCTGGCAGAGCCCGCGATCAGCCGCTCAAATCAGGTCGAGGACCAGGCCACGGATCGTGTCGAGCGCCTGGAGACCGAAGTAGCTGAGTTGCGCGCCGCCCTCCACGCGCTTTCCTCCCGCATGGAAAAACTTGAAGTCGAAGCCTCCGGGCACCCGTAAAATAGCTGCATGAAAGCCGCCGCTGTCTCCGCTCCGAAGAAGCCCGCGCTGAAAAAAGCCGTGCCGAAAAAAGCTGCACCTAAGAAATCCGCAGCCAAAAAGAACGACGACCTCGCCCCGAAGCGAATCGCCGAATTGCTGCGTAGGCTTGAGGCGGCCTACCCGAACGCCGAATGTGCTTTGCACCACCGCAATGCATGGGAGCTATTGGTGGCGACCATTCTTTCGGCGCAGTGTACCGACGCCCGCGTGAACCTCGTTACGCCGGAGCTGTTCCACAAATTTCCGACTCCAAAAGCCATGGCCCAGGCCTCTCTGCCTGCACTGGAGGTCGAGATTCGCTCCACCGGCTTCTATCACAACAAGGCCAAGTCCATCTCCGGTGCGGCCAAGCAGCTTGTCGAAAAATTCGGCGGCAAAGTCCCAAAGACCATGGCCGAACTGCTCACACTCCCCGGAGTGGCGCGCAAAACCGGCAACGTCGTTCTTGGAGTCGCCTTCGGCCTGGCCGAGGGCGTGGTCGTTGACACGCACGTCCTCCGAGTATCCAAACGCCTCAGCCTCACCCAGGCTGACGAACCGAAAAAGGTCGAACAGGATCTGATGCGGATCGTCCCGCGCGACCACTGGATCCAGTTCTCGCACGAGCTCATCTATCACGGGCGGCAGGTCTGTATCGCCAGAAAGCCGCGCTGTATAGAATGCACGGTCGAAACTCTATGCCATTCGCCGGACAAGACCTGGAGTAGCCACTAGAGCCTTTCACAATAGATTTTATGGGTGCCCCATCCTAGTCGCGCCCTTTGCGGCTAGGGTGGGATTGCAACGCCCGAACCGTCGCGATCACCAGCCCCGCCACATCATGCGGATGAGCTTCCGCCGCCGGCTCCCAGCCATGCTCGCGTAGCGTCTGGCTGGTAATCGGCCCAATCGAAACGGCCAGCATTCCATCCGGCCGCCGCTCCAAACCGGCCGCGCGCAGCAGCTGAAAAAAATTCGCCACTGTGCTTGAGCTCGTAAACGTCGCAGCGTCCGGCAGCTCCGCGACGAATACCTCATTCATTCTCGCAACCGATTCCTGTGGAAGAACCGTTCTGTAGGCTTCCGCCACTTCCACCCGAGCGCCGCGCCGTGTCAGCGTTTCAGGAATCACATCCCGCGCAACAGCCGCGCGCGCAATCAGTACGTGAGCGCCGTCGGCCTTATGCGCCAAAGCCTCCAGCAGCGACTCCGCCACATATTCCTTCGGAGTCACCGCGACGAGCAGCCCAGCCTCTTGCAGAGCGCGCGCCGTCACCGCACCAATCGCGGCAATTTTCAAATGAGAGAAATTCGCAGCCGGAATCTCCAGCACCTGGCTACGTTCCCGAATCGCGCGTACCGCATTCGCGCTGGTCACCACCAGCCAATCAAATCCGCGCAGGTTCTGAAGTGCGGCGTCCAGTGGCTCAAACGACTCCGGCGGCACAATCTCAATCGCCGGAATCTCAATCGTTTCGGCGCCCAGCCTCTTCAGCTCCCCGGAAAGCTGCCCCGCCTGGCTGCGTGCTCTCGTTACGATGATCCGCTTACCGGCAAGCGGCCATGGGGCAGTCACGACTCGTCCGCCCGCAGCAGCGCGTCCGCACCCTGCTCCAGCAGCCGCCGCGCCAGTTTTTCCCCAAGCGCATTCGGGCTGGCATCATTCTGGTGCTCAAGCTCAGCGCGCAGAATACCCGATCCATCCGCCTTGGCCACGACTCCCGCAATCGCGTAGCCGCCGCCCACGGGCTCGCAATAAACCCCAATCGGGACCTGGCACCCTCCGCCCAGCGCGGCCAGCGTCGCCCGCTCGGCAGTCACCGCGAAACGCGTCGCCGCGTCGTCAAGAAAACCCAGCGCGGCAATTGTTTCAGCGTCGCCTGCGCGGGTTTCCACGGCCAGCGCACCCTGCCCCGCAGCGGGACAAAGCACCAGCGCGGGGAATCTCTCGCGAACATGTTCCGTCCTGTTCAGCCGGTCGAGTCCCGCAGCGGCAAGAACAATCGCTTCCGCCTGCCCTTCACCCAGTTTGCGCAACCGGGTGTCCACATTGCCGCGAAACTCCACGTACTCCAGGTCCTGCCGCTGAGCGCGAAGCTGCGACTGGCGTCGAAGGCTGCTGGTTCCCACCCGTGCGCCTCTGGGCAACGCAGCAAAACTTTCATGCCGAACCGAGACAAGCGCATCGCGCGCATCGGCGCGCGCTGGAATCGCCGCGAGTGCGAACGGATCGGCCAAGGTGGTCGGCAGGTCCTTCAGGCTATGCACCGCCAGATCGATACGGCCCTCGACCAGTGCCTCTTCAATTTCTTTGGTGAACATTCCTTTCGTGTCGACCCGCGCAAACGGCAAGTTGTTCTTCGTATCGCCGGTTGTGCGAATGATCTCAACCGAAACTTCATGACCCTCTGCACGCAGTTTTCCGGCAATATGGTTTGCCTGCCACAGCGCAAGCTGCGACCCTCGCGAGCCGATTCGAAGATGTGAGGAATTTGCCATCAACGCTTTGACGTGAGCGGTTCGGTCTCGCCGTCCTTCGGTTCGCAGTCGGACTCGTCCTTCATGCCATCCGATAACGCGCCGTCGGCGTCTTCCGCGGCTGCGCGTACGAAAGCAGCTCGAATCGCCTCCACCGTAGCCGCATCTCCATTGCGTGCCGCGGCTTTCAGTATCTGCAGCGGCTGATGAAGAAACTTGTTCATCAGGCCGCGGGTGATGGTCTCCACTGCAGCCTGTTGCGCGGTCGTAAGCGTGCGCAGGTGTGCGTGGTTCCGCCGTAGCTCCGCCTGCCGCATCTCTTCGGCCGCCGACTGCAGATCAACCAGCGCCGGCACCACATCCAGTGTTTCCACCCGCCGCCTGTAGCGCGCGAATTCCTGCTCAAGGATGGCTTCCGCCCGCCGCGCCTCGCTTCCTCGATCAGCAAGATTGGAAGCGGCCACCGACTGAAGATCGTCAATGTCGTAGAGAAATATCCCCTCCAGCCGATTGATCTCAGGATCAACGTCGCGAGGCACCGCAATGTCGATCACCAGCATCGGACGATTCCGGCGTCGCTGCAGAAATTGCTGCGCATGCGGCGTGCGAAAGAGAAACTCCGTCGAGCCGGTCGAGGTAATCAGGATGTCCGCTTCCCCCGCGCGCGAATGAAGGTCGTCAAACCGAACCACATGCCCATCGAACTTCTGTGCCAGTGCCAACGCTCGCTCATGCGTGCGGTTGGCAATCAGCAGCGACCCGGCGCCCTCCTGCATCAGGTGTCGCGCCGCCAGCTCACTCATCTTTCCCGCGCCGACCAGCAGGACCCGCTTGCCCTCCAGCGACCCAAAAATCCTCCTCGCCAAGTCCACCGCGACCGAGGCAATCGAAACCGAAGACGCGCCAATCCGCGTCTCCGCCCTGACCTTTTTCGCCGCGGCAAACGCACTCTGCAGCAGGCGCTCCAGCTCCGGCCCAACCGCACCCACGCTTCGCGCCACCGCGTACGATTCCTTCACCTGGCCAAGTATCTGCGGCTCCCCTACCACCATCGAATCAAGACTGGCCGCCACCCGAAACAGATGCCGCACCGCCTCCCCATCACGGTATTCATAAAGATGAGGCCGGAGCGTCTTCGCCTCCAGCGAAAACTGCCGATTCAGATAAGCCGGAAGGCCTGGATCATCCCCCTCGTGGCAAACCAGTAGCTCAACCCGGTTGCAGGTGGAAAGAATCAGCGCCTCGCAAACTCCCGGATGCGCCAGCAGCGACTCGGTCGCCGCGGAAAGTCCTTCCGGGGCGATAGCCAGCCGCTCCCGCAGCTCCACCGGAGCGGTCTTGTGGTTCAGGCCCGTGAGCAGAATCTTCATGGCGCTCCGAACCTGTGAACCGTGCTGAAGAGGTTGGCAGCCCACACCGCGAGCATGGCAACAAAAACAACCGAGGAGAGATAGACAGCCCGCAGCCCGCGCAGCCCTGTGCTGCGAAGCACAAAAATCATCGCGACGTAAAGGCCCCACACCAGAAACGAAAGCCAGATCTTCGGATCGCCGAAATACGCCGCCCCGTAGCGCTCCTGGGCTATCAGCGACCCGGCAAAGAGCCCAACCGTCATCCCGCAGAAGCCCAGTACGAGCGTCGTCTGCGCAATCTGGTCCATGGTTTCCAAGGGCGGCAGCCAGTGCAGAAAACCGGGCGACCGCTTGCTTTTCAGGCGTCGCTCCTGAAGCAGATAAAGACAACTTGCCGCCAGGCTGAAGATCAGCGCCGCGTAAGCAACCAGCAGCGCCGTAATATGCACAAAAATCCACCCGCTGCGGATCAGCGGCGAGCTGAACGCATACTTATCCAGCCCCAGCGACGGAACCACCGCCAGCAGAAACGCCAGTGGAAGCGCGAAGACACCGAACGAAAGCGTGCGATAGCGCCAGACAATCAAAAGAAACACGGTCGAGATCAGCAGCGCCAGCATCGACTGCACTTCGTGCATCCCGGCCGGCATCCAGCGATGCTCCATCGCCAGCATCTCCGTGCAGGAAATGGCGTGAGAAGCCCACGCAAGAATTGCAGTCGCCAGGCACAGACGCCCCCAGCCGCGGCGCTTCCCAAACACGGCGATCAATGCCGATAGGGAGGCCAGCCCGTACAGGACCACCGCCACTCGAAGCCATAACAAAAACATGGGCGTCCTAACCGAGGAGTAATCCCTAGTATAGCGTCGCCCGCCGGGGGACTACACGCCGCTATGCGCTTCACGGTATTCTGGCGTATCCGTGTCTGACAATTCTCCATCCCAGGACGCAGCGACCCAGACGCCTCTCATGCGCCAGTACTGGACTGCTCGGCAAAAGTATCCCGACGCCCTGCTTTTCTTTCGCATGGGCGATTTCTACGAGCTGTTTTTCGACGACGCGAAGACCGCCTCCCGGGAGCTTCAAATCACCCTCACCGCTCGCGACAAGGAGCGTGCCATCCCCATGTGCGGCGTTCCCTGGCACGCGGCGGAGGGCTACATTGCGCGCCTGCTCCGCAAGGGCTACCGTATCGCCATTTGCGATCAACTCGAAGACCCGAAGCTGACGAAAAAGATCGTCCGGCGCGACGTCACCCGCGTCCTCACTCCCGGCACGGCCATCGACCCTTCGCTCGAATCCAGCCAGAACAACTACCTCGCCGCTATCCACATAACGAGCGGAGCGGTCGGCCTCGCCTACCTCGACCTCTCCACCGGAGACTTCAGCGCCACGGAGTTTAGCGGTGCAAATGCCATCGCCGCCTGCGCGGATGAACTGGCCCGGCTCAACCCAAGCGAAATCCTCGCCGCAGCTAGTACACCGCTAAGCGAAGATTCGGCGATGACCGCCGCTATCGAGCGCATCAAGACCCGGACCTCCGTCGAGGATTGGGCCTTCGCGCGCGATTACGCCGTCCCGCTGCTCGAACGGCAGATGGGGACCGCGTCGCTCGACGGCTTTGGGCTCCAACAGCATAGTGCCGCCGCAATCGCCGCCGGCGTGGTCGTCCACTACGTCCGCCAGACACAGCAGAACGACGCCGGCCACGTTGACAGCATTCACTATTACGAGCGCAGCCAACACATGCACCTCGACCAGGTAACGGTGCGCAATCTCGAATTATTGGAGCCTATCTTCAGCGAATTCGGAGGCGACGTCACCCTCTTTCACACGCTCGACTGCCTCAAGACCCCAATGGGCAAGCGCCTCCTGCGCGCATCTATCCTGCGACCCCTGCTCGACCCTACGGAAATTCAAAGGCGCTGCGAGGCGGTTGCCGCGGCAAAGCAGGAACTCATCCAGCGCGAGCAGATTCGGCAATCGCTCGGCGGCATTCTCGACCTCGAACGGCTCCTCGCCCGCATCTCGCTCGACAGCGCCGGCCCGCGAGACGTGCTTGGCCTCGCCGCCTCGCTCAAGCACCTGCCTGAACTGAAATCGGGCATCGCCCGCGTCCAAAGTGCGTTCTGGCAAACCGCCCACGCCGGACTCGATGTGCTCGATGACCTGTGCTCCGCCATCACATCCACGCTCGTGCCTGAGCCTCCCGTCACGCTGGCCGAAGGCGGAATCATCGCCGCCGGCGTCAACGCTGAACTCGATGAGCTACGCGCCATCGGCCACAGTGGACGCTCGTCCATCGCAGCAATCGAGGAGCGCGAGCGCCAGCGGACAGGAATCCAGTCGCTCAAGGTCCGCTTCAATTCGGTCTTCGGCTACTACATCGAGATCACTAAATCGCATCTCGCCAACGTCCCACCTGACTACGAGCGCAAGCAAACCCTGGTCAACGCCGAGCGATTCACCACGCCCGAGTTAAAAGACTACGAAACAAAAGTGCTCACCGCTCAGGAGCGTTCAGTCGAAATCGAAAAGCGCATCTTCGCCGAGCTGCGCCGCCGCCTCATGGAGAACGCCGGCCGCATCCGCAAAACCAGCGCCATCGTTGCGGAAATCGATCTTCTCTCCAGCTTCGCCCACCTCGCCGCGCTCAGAAACTACACCCAGCCGCTGCTCGAAACCACTCCCGTGCTCGAAATTATCGGCGGGCGTCATCCCGTCATCGAGCGCCTCATGGACGAAGCCGGCGAAGGCCGCTTCATCCCCAACGACCTTTATCTCGACACCGACTCGTCCTGTCTGCTGCTCCTCACCGGGCCCAACATGGGCGGCAAATCCACCTATCTCCGACAGGCCGCGCTGCTCGCCATTCTCGCGCAAATGGGCTCCTTCGTTCCCGCCGAACGCATGCGCTACGGCATCGTCGATCGCATCTACACCCGCATCGGCGCCAGCGACAACGTCGCGCGCGGACGCTCGACCTTCATGGTCGAAATGACCGAGACGGCCACCATCCTCAACACCGCGACTGCGCAATCGCTCATCCTGCTTGACGAAATGGGCCGCGGCACCGCCACCTTCGATGGCCTCGCGCTCGCCTGGGCCACCGTCGAATACCTCCACGCGCACGTCGGCGCGCGCACGCTCTTCGCCACCCACTATCACGAGCTGACCATCCTCGCCGAGCAGCTGACGAAGCTCAAAAACCTGCGCGTCGCCGTCAAAGAATCCCCTCAAGGCATCGTCTTTCTTCACGCGATTGAAGAAGGCCCCGCCAGCAAAAGCTACGGAATCGAGGTAGCCCGTCTCGCTGGATTGCCTCCGGAGGTCATCCATCGTGCGCGGCAAATCTTGAAACAGCACGAACGCTCCGAGCGGCAAAACGTCGCGGTAGAGACCGAAGCCCCACTGCAAATGACCATGTTCACGCCCCTCTCGCAGCGAATCCTCGACCGCCTCGAAGAAACGGACGTGAATTCCCTCACGCCCCTGCAGGCCCTGAGCCTTCTCGATGAGTTGAAAGAAGAAATCAAAGCCGGGAGTAGTAACCTATGACGCTCCGCGAACAGGCAGGCCAGCTCATCATCACCGGCGTTGAAGGTCCGGAATTGTCCTCGCTGGAACGGGCATGGCTCAAACTTATCCGGCCCGCAGGCGTCATCCTCTTCCGCCGCAACATTGAGCAGCCGTCGCAGGTAACAACCCTGCTGCGCGAAGCCACCGAGGCCGCAGGTGCACCGCTCTTTCGCTGTGTCGATCTTGAAGGCGGACTCGTCGACCGCCTCCGCGACCTCATCGCCCCTATGCCTTCAGCGGCCGCCGTATTCGCCACCGGCAAAGCCGTAAATTTCGCCCGGCACGGGCGCCTCATCGCCCGCGAAGCAAAAGTGCTCGGCTTCAACACTACCTTCGCTCCGGTGCTCGATCTGGCGCTGCCCACCTCCGCAGCCGTCATGAAGACGCGAGTTGTATCCGCCGACCCGGCGGACGTGATTCGCTACGCAACCGCATTCGTCGAAGGGCTGAACGCCGAAGGCATTCTCGGCTGCGGCAAGCACTTCCCCGGCCTCGGCGGCGGGACCTTGGATTCGCACCAGGCCACTCCGCTGATCAACCGCACCTGGAAGCAACTTTGGACTGAGGACCTGACAGTGTTTCGCGCGCTCGCCGCAAAGCTGCCCCTCATCATGGTCGCTCACGCCGTTTACCCTGAGATCAAAGGCGCCACTCCAGCATCCATCTCGCCCTACTGGATTTTTACTATCCTGAAAAAGCGCATCGGCTTTCAGGGGCTCGTAATCTCCGACGACATGGAAATGGGCGGCATCCTCACCCAAACCTCCATCGAAGACGCAGCAATCAAGGCCATCGCCGCAGGTACGGACCTCATCGAAATATGCCGCGACCCCTCGCTTGTCCTTCGCGCCTATGAAGCAATCCTCGCCGAAGCCGAGCGCTCCACGGCCTTTCGCAAAAGGGTCGAATCCTCCGCACGTCGCGTAGCCGAGGCCAAAAGCCGGCATCTCGACGCGCGGATGCCGCGACCCGCATCGCCCGCACAAATCGAAAAGATCCGCAAAGCGGTAATGAAATTCTCAGGAGAAATCCATTGATCGTCGCCGGCGTCATGAGCGGAACCTCCGCCGACGGAATCGACGTGGCCTTGGTACACATCACGGTGCGCATCGCATCCGCCGCAGCCGCACCGAAAATCACGCTCATCGCGCATCACGCCACCGCTTACTCACCCGCGTTGCGCAAAGCCGTCCTCGCCGCCATGAACGCTCCCCATACCTCGACAGCCGAGTTGGCGCGTCTCAACTGGCGGCTCGGCATCGCCTACGCAGAAGCAATCCGCGCTGCGCTCAGAAAGTATCCGGTAAAACTCGACCTTGTCGGCTGCCACGGCCAGACCATTTATCATCAGGCCCAACCTGCCGCCTACGCAGGCAGGCTGATCGCCTGCACCTGGCAAATCGGCGAACCGGCCCTCATCGCAAGTGAAATCGGCGTCCCCATCGTCTCCAACTTCCGCCCGGCAGACATGGCCGCCGGAGGACAGGGCGCGCCACTCGTTCCGCTGCTCGACTTTGTGCTGTTCGCGCACGCCAAACGAGCCCGGATTCTGCAAAACATTGGCGGCATCGGAAACCTCACCGCGATCCCCGTCGGCGCGAGTGCCGACAGACTCGTCGCCTTCGATACCGGCCCCGGCAACATGGTGATTGACGCGCTGACTGCCCAGCTATTCAGGAAAAAGTACGACCGCGACGGAGGAATTGCCGCTCACGGTCAAGTGCTGAAGACCGTCATCCAATCCGTACTCCGCGAGCCTTATTTCAGAAAGGGTCCGCCTAAATCCGCGGGACGCGAAGAGTTCGGAACTGCTTTCACCGCGGACTTTCTCAGCGCCTGCAAAAAAGCCGGAGGCAATTCCGAAGACACCGTCGCCACCGCCACCGCCCTCACCGCGGAAAGCATCGCGCTCGCCTGTGACCGCTTCGTCCAGCCACTCCTTCGCAAGGCTCCGGCCGATTTCATCGTTTCAGGCGGAGGCTCGCGCAACAAGACTTTGATGTCGATGCTGCGCGCGCGCCTCGAGCCGCGCGGGTACACCATGATGGCGAGCGACGCAGCCGGGATCCCCTCGCAGGCAAAAGAGGCCGTAGCATTCGCGCTGCTCGCGTGGCAAACCTGGCATCGCCGCGCGGGAAATATCCCCGCCGCAACCGGCGCATCACGCCCTGCAATCCTCGGCGAGATCACATATGTTTAGCCGTCGCGCGTACTGCGCCGCTCTGCTTTGCCTCACGTCGCTGCTGATCGGCTGCGCGCATCGCTCCCCGTTCAGCACCGTGACGATGCTCATCGAAAACAGCCCCAACAGCCTCGATCCACGCATAGGTACAGACTCCCAGGCGGAAAGAATTGACGCGCTGATCTTCGATTCGCTTGTCGAGCGAAACGATCACCTCGGCCTCGATCCGGATCTGGCCGTGAGCTGGGAAACACCCGATCCACGCACCTATATCTTTCATCTACGCACCGGGGTTTACTTTCAGGATGGCCGCCCGCTCACCTCGCGCGACGTAAAGTGGACGCTTGATTCCGTGCTCAACGGAACCATCGTTTCCATCAAAGCCGGAGCTTACAAACACATCTCCAGCATCGAAACTCCCGATCCCGCCACCGTCATCCTCCACCTCAGCCAGCCTGATCCGGGCTTGCTCTGGAACCTCTGCAACGGCGGAATCGGCATCGTTCCCTACGGGAGCGGACGCGATTTCTGGAAGCATCCCATCGGCACCGGCCCCTATCGATTTGTCAGCCAACAAACCGACCGGGACGTAGTGCTGGAGCGCTCCTCAAATTACTGGGGAACCAGGCCGCACATCGCCCGCATCCAGTTCAACGTCGTCCCCGACGCCACCACGCGCGCGCTTGAGCTTGAAAAAGGTTCAGCCGACGTGGCTGTTAACGCCCTCTCGCCCGACATGGTGGATGCGCTCAAGCGCCGACCGAACCTCGTAGTCGAAGAAGGCCCCGGCTCCGAGATCGCCTACATCGTCTTCAATCTGCGCGCGCGCTATCTCAAAGACGTGCGCGTGCGACGCGCCATTGCGCAGGCCATCAACCGCCCGCTGATCATCCATTCGCTGCTACGCAGCCAGGCTCGCCCCGCCAATAGCCTCTTGCCCACACAACACTGGGCATGGACCGGGGACACCCAAAAATATCCTTACGATCCCGCTGCGGCCAATACCCTGCTTGACCAGGCCGGATACAAGCGTGGCACAAACGGCGTGCGCTTTCACGTCGGCATGAAGACGTCCACAGACGAAACAACCCGCCTGCTCGCCGTCGTGCTGCAACAGGAACTCGCAAAAATAGGAATCGCACTCGACCTGCGCAGCTATGAATTCGCAACCTTCTACTCCGACCTCACGCGAGGCGCGTTTGAAATGGCTCCATCCCGCTGGATCGGTGGCAACGAGCAACCGGACATCTTTCAGTACGCCTACTCTTCCGCCAGCTTTCCTCCGCACGGCAGCAACCGCGGTTTCTACGACAACCCCCAACTCGACGCGCTTCTCCGTGACGCGGCGGGAACACTCGACCGATCCAGGCAGCGCGAGGACTACAAACAGGTCCAGCAGATTCTCTCCCGTGATCTGCCCACGCTCGATCTGTGGTACATCGACACGGTCATCATTCACACCCGCAGGTTGACCAATGTCCGTCCCTCGCCTTCCGGCGATTTTCAGTTCCTGCGCCAGGCCGTGATCGTTCCTTCAACGAACCGCTGAGCTTCCGGATCTCAACGCCACGGACCTTTGTTCCTGCCGTCCAGTTCGCGGTCAAGCAGCGTTGCGGCCGAGATCAGCGCCAGGTGGGTAAACGCCTGCGGAAAATTCCCCAGGTGCTCGCCGCTCGACCCCAGTTCCTCGGAATACAGCCCGAGATGGTTCGCGTAGCCAAGCACTTTGTCGAACAGCAGCCGGGCTTTTTCCGTCTGGTGCGCGCGCGCCAGGCACTCAATATACCAGAAGGAGCACGCCGTAAAGCTTCCTTCCTCGCCGCGCAGGCCATCAATTGGCGCCATCGTGTTGTCGTAGCGGTAGACCAGCGTATCCTCGACCAGATTGCGCTCAATCGCTTCCAGCGTCAGGAGCCATCTTCCATCCACAGGGCTGATGAACCGCAACAGCGGCATCAGCAACACTGAAGCGTCCACCGCTTCCGCACCCTTGTATTGCACAAATGCCTTTAGCTTGTCGCTCCAGAAATCTTCATGAATACTGTCGTGAATCTGGTCGCGGATCTCCCGCCACTTCTCTGTGGGCCCGGATAGAGATCGCTTCCCCGCCAGTCTGATCGCGCGGTCAAACGCAACCCAGCACATCAGCCGCGAATGCAGGAACTCGCGACGGCCGCCGCGCACTTCCCAAATGCCTTCATCGGGTCGCTTCCAATTCTTCGCCAGCCATTCCAGGATGTGCTGCAACCCCTGCCAGCCGTCATGGGAAATTCCGTCGCCGTATTTGTTCGCGAGATAAACCGCATCTATGAACTCGCCGTAAATATCCAACTGAAGCTGCGTGTACGCCGCATTGCCAATGCGCACCGGGCGAGAGTTCTTGTAGCCGCTAAGCGAATCAAGGACCTCTTCTTTCAGTCCCTGCCGCCCGTCCGGGTGATACATGAGCTGCAATGGACCGTGCTGCGCGTCCTCCTGCATCCGATCCCGAATCCAGTGCGTAAAAGCGTGTGCCTCATCTACAAAGCCCAGGCGAATAAAGGCATAGAGAGTGAATGAGGAATCCCGCAGCCAGGTGTAGCGATAGTCCCAGTTCCGCTCGCCCCCGACGTGCTCCGGAAGCCCGAACGTAGCCGCGGCTATGAGAGACCCGTACTGAACACTGAACAGCAATTTGAGCGTAAGCGCCGACCGGTTGACCATCTCGCGCCAGCGCCCTTTGTAGTTCGACTTCGCAATCCAGTTCCGCCAGAAGCTGGCCGTATCGCTGAAGCGCTTCTCGATATTCGCCGGATTCAAAATTACCTGGTCTGATTTCTCCTCTTCGACCTCGCCAAACGTCACCGTCGCCGTCTGCCCGGCCTTGAGCGTGAACTCCGCCACCGCGTCGCTGCCGTCTACCTGGACCGGAAAGGTCGCGTGAAGAGCCATGCTCGGGCACTCGCCCTCCGGAACAAAGCGCACCCCATGGTCTCGGGCTACCGTCTTGTGCCGGCCCCGCGCATAGTCGAAGCGCGGCGCGCACCGCATATTGAAGTGCACTTCCCCTTTGATCACACGGAGCGTCCGCAAAATGTGATGGCCGTACGGCTGCTGGTCGTCGTCCTCGACCACAGGCATAAAATCCGTAAGCTCCACCACTCCGGCGTCCGACAAAAAGCGCGTCAGCAAAATATTCGTGTCCGGCAAATACAGTTGCTTGGTCCGCATGTTTTCAAGGTTCGGATGAACGCAGAAATGCCCCCCGCGCTCCGGATCAAGCAGCGCTGCAAAGACAGTGGGAGAATCAAATGCCGGAAAGCAGAGGAAATCGATGCTGCCGTTCGTGCACACCAGCGCAATTGAACGCATGTTACCGATCACGCCATAATTTTCAATAGGCTGAAATTCTTGAGTTTGTTCCATATATCAAATGGTTTAGATGTAGATTTCGAAAGAAGGTTGATTGTAACGCGTTAGTTCTGTTCATTCTTCCGGCAATCAGGAGAAAAGACGCATCAACCCGCGCGGCGGCAGGTCCGGAACAAGATACTTCCGCGCATCGCCGCGATCACCCGCAATCGCTTCTGCCGCGAGATAACCGCTCCGCACGCCGCTCTCCATCGTCGAAGGCCATCCCGTCGCGGTCCAGTCGCCCGCCAGGTAAATTCCTGGCCACGGACTCTGCGCCGCCGGTCGGATGCGGTCCAGCAGCGGACGAATCGAATACGTGGCGCGCACTTCCTTTGTCACCGCGGCCTTCAGTAGTTTCGCGTCCTTCGCCACCGGGAAAAACAAACCCAGTTCCCGCATCGCGAGATCCAGAATCTCCTGGCGCTGCATGGCAACAAGCGCATTCGAAGCGCTCACTACCAGTTCAACGTAGTGGCCCCCACTCCGCTTGCCGTTCGCAAGAATTCTGGACTTGTTGTAGAGCCATTGGATCGTCGTATCGAGCAGGGCGGCGTGCGTCAGGTCGGTAATCTCGCGATCGAACCACAGATGCACGCTCGTAATCGGAGAATGGCGAAATTGCGCCAGGTTCCTGCCCAGAGCTTCCGCCTCCGCATTTTGCGGCAATCGCGGCATCAACTTTTCCAGAGCCTCAAAGGGCAGCGCCAGCACCACATTGTCGCTCACAAATTCACTCTCCTCGGAGCGCACCAGCCAGCCGTCTCCGCTGCGCTCAAACCCGTCAGCACTGGCGCGTAGATGCACTTCCCCGCCACGGCCCCGAATATAGTCAACCGCGCGGCTGTACAGGTCGCTCAGCGGAATTCGGGGGATCCCCATGCGCCCGCCCTCGGCGGAAAAAAGAAAAGCCTCGCGAAACACCTTCGCCGCATAGCGAACCGAAATATGCTCCGGCTTCTCATTCAGCGCGCTCGCCAGCACCGGGGTCCAGAACCGCCGAACGGCGCGCTCCGTCTGGCCGTGGCGAGCCAGCCATTGTGCAAAGCTCTCTTCCGAGTCCGCTGGAGTCTCGTGCAGGAACCCGCGAATGCCGCGCGCAATCGCAAGCTTATCGGCGGGCGTAAAACACTTCGCGCCAAGAAATGACCATGCCGTATGCAGTGGAGCGGGCATAAACGAAGACGCAAGCGTGCTGCGTCGCCCACCCGGCTCAAGAAACGTAACCGTGTCCGACCAGAACATTTCATCCTGCACGCCGAGACGCCGGTAAAGATCAATCAGATTCGTGCAACAACCCAGAAGGATATGCTGGCAGTTGTCGATTACCTCGCCCGTGCCCGGATGCTCATAAGAAGATGCGCGACCGCCAACATAAGGCCGCCGCTCCAGCAACTGCACCCTGTAGCCGCTGTCTGCCAGAGCGCACCCTGCCGCTAGTCCCGCGACTCCTGCTCCAATAATCGTGACCGTCTGCGGCATTGATCACTTCCCTAAACCAGCGCGATGCAGGAGCACCCGGCCAAGCCCGCGCGACAAAATCGAAACCTTCGTCAGCGTGGGAACCGCTGCCCGGTGCGCGAACACCTCGTACTCGTTCCGCTCAATCTCCCCGAGCAGCCGATGATAAATGGAGATCAGCACCCACAGCGCTGCCCGTGAATCCGCATCAATCAGCGGCAGCAGTTCATAACCCGCCGTGTAATACCGCTCCGCCCGCGTCGCAATCGACTCGATCAACGCGCGCTGGTTCGGCGTCAGCTTTGTCGGCTGCGCGGCCAGATCCTCCACCGAAACACCGTGCCGCCGCATCTCGTCCAGCGGTAGATACACGCGGCGGCGCTCCACGTCCTCCCGCACATCGCGCAGAATATTTGTCAACTGAAACGCAATGCCCGTTTCTTCCGCCAACTTTTTCGCTCGCGGATCGCTGTACCCAAAGATGCGAATGCACACCAGCCCCACGACCGAAGCCACCAGATAACAATAGCGACATAAATCCTCGAAAGTCGCGTAAGTATCGTAGTGGCCGGGCTCGCTTGGTCGCTGAAGGTCCATCGTCGTGCCTTCCACCAGTTGATCCAGCAACGCCGCCGATATCCCAAACCTCGCCTGAGCATCCGCCAGAGCGACGAATACCGGATCAGCCGTGGCCCCCCCTTGTGAAACGTGATGCCACTCATCAAGCCATGCCTTCATCTGCGCGCGCCGATCGTCCAGCGAAAGGCGTTCGTCGTCGGAAATATCATCGGCATGGCGCATAAACGCATAAACCGCGCAAATCGCATCCCGCTTGTGCTGCGGCAACGCCACAAATGAGTAGTAAAAGTTCTTCGCCTCTCTGCGCGCGATTTCTCGGCAAACCCGGTAGGCTTCGGCGACAGTCACGCGGCGGGTCTCTGCTGAGCAAGGCCACGGCCCAGAAACTTTCCCGCGAGTGCGCGCACCAGCAGCGCTGCTTTGCGCGGTTTTGAAATCGCCGGACGCGCCCGCAGAACGTTGTATCCCTGTGCCTCAATCGAGCGAAGGATCTCCAGCCCGCCCCGCGAAAACAAATCGAGATCGATCGCCAGCTCGCGATCCACCATTCCAATCAGAGGGAGCCCGCAACGCATCGTGTCCCGCGCGTAGCCCACTTCATATCGCATCAGTTCGCGAAACTGGAGCGTGAACCGCCGCTCGGCAATCATCGCCTCATTCACGCCAAATCGCCGCATGTCTTCCTGCGGAAAGTAAATCCGGTTCCGCGCATAATCCTGGCGAACATCTTGCCAGAAGTTCGCAAGCTGCAGCGCCGTGCAGGTAAAGTCCGACAGGCGAAACCGCTCCGCGTCCCGATACCCGCACACATAAAGCACAAGCTGCCCGACAGGGTTCGCCGAGTAATGACAGTAATCCAGCACGTCCTCGATGGTCTCCATGCGCACGGCGCGCTGGTCCCGCCGAAACGCCACCAGCAGATCCGCAAAAGGCCCTTTCGGAATCTCGCATGCCCGAATCGTCTCCGCCAGTGCCACAAACACCGGATGCCGCGTCTCGCCGCGATAGCACGCATCGAGTTCTTGCCCCCAAAGCTCCAGCAGCGCCAGCGACTGCTCGCGGTCGCCCGTCTCGTCGCCAAGATCATCCGACACGCGGCAGTACGCATAAATCGCATGAAAGTGCGCCCGCAGCCGCTTCGGCAAAAACCAGGACGCGACGTGAAAATTTTCGTAATGCGTCTCCGCCAGCCGCCGGCACCACGCCCGTGCCTCTGCCAGCGTCGGGGGCGTCGCAGGCATCCGATACTCCGCAGGCAGCGCGGCCCAGCCCTGTTCAATCAGTTGCGCTGTGCTCGCGGTCATCGTCGCCTCAGGGAATGATCGCCGTCTTAATGTCAGCCGAGCCGTTCATCAGACTGTGAAAGACATCGTTGAGGTCCGTGAGCCGGGCGCGTCCGGTAATGTACTCGCGGCACTTGAATTTGCCGCTTTGAATCAGATCAAAAGCCCTGCGCACCGTCGCTGGCGTGTGATGAAAGCTGGCCTTCAGCGTGATCTCGTTGTAGTGCAGCCGATTTGTATCAAACTCAACCTTCGTCCCCGACGGCGGCCCACCGAATAAATTCGCTACGCCGCCCTTGCGCACCATATCCACGGCCCATTGCCAGGTCAGCGGAGTCGCGACCGCCTCAATCGCGATATCCACGCCTCGATTGCCCGGCGTGAGTGCGCGAACCGCCGCAATCGGATCATCAACCGCTGTCGTCTGTACCACCTGCTCCGCGCCGAAGACGCGCGCAGCGGCAATCTGCTCGTCGTGCTTCACCACCGCGATTACATGCAGGCCGGCAATCTGCGCCGCGTGCATAAACATCAGCCCGATCGGCCCCGCGCCAATCACCACAATCGTGTCGCCCGCTTGCGGACCAGATTCTTCCAGCCCGCGCAGCACGCAAGCCAGCGGCTCGGTCAGCGCGGCGTGTTCATACGAAAGCTCATCCGGGAGCAGCAGCGTGTTCTTCTCGACAATGCGCGCGGGAATGCGAATGTATTCCGCGTACGCGCCATTGTTGAATAGCAGATCGTCGCACAGGTTCTGCTGGCCACGCCTGCAGAAATAGCATTCGTCGCACGGGGCCGAGTTCAGAGCCACCACCCGGTCGCCCTGCTTGAACCTGCTCACGCCCGCGCCGATCTCGTGGACCGTCCCCGCCAGTTCATGTCCAAAGGAAATAGGCAGCTTCAACATCTTCGCGTGATAGCCGCGCCGATACACCTTGAGGTCGGTCCCGCAGGTAAGCGCTGCGTGCACCTGCACAATCACTTCGCCCGCACCCGCCACCGGCACCGGGAGCCGCTCAATCCGCACATCCTCTTTGCCGTAAAGAACCGCGGCTGTCATTTCCTGGGCCATCGCTTCTATTTTCTCAGACTTATGTCACTTCCGGCGCACTTCCGGTTCAAGGAAGATTTTCATCGAGCCCGGCCCCGGATTGGAAGCCACATGAATCGCTTCCACCGCGTCGTCCAAAGAGTATCGATGCGAAATCAGCCGCGTAAGGTCAAAGCCCCTCCGGTAGCCGTCAAACACAAGCTGCGCGGCTTCATCCTGAATGTCGACCGACGCGCTGTAGGAGCCCACCAGCGATTTTTCATCCATGCAGATCGCCGCCGGGTCCACCGCCGCCTCGCCGTGCTGCGTCGCCGCAAACAGCAGAACCCGCCCGCCTGGCCGCACCGCATCCATCGCAGTTCGGATGAGCGCATTGGCGCCCACCGCGAGAATCACCGCGTCGGCGCCACGTTCTTCGCTCGCGTCATGGGTCAGACCCACCACATCCTGCCGCCCCGCATCAATTGGGCGGTTCAGCCCATACGCGGCCGCAATTTTATGCCGCTCAGGAAACAGGTCCGAGGTCACCACCCGCGCGCCCGTGCGCGCCGCGAGCGCCGCCAGCAGAATCCCAATCGGCCCCTGCCCAATCACCAGCACGGTTTCGTCGGCAGCCAGCGCGAGGTTCCGGATCGCCTTGTAGCAGGTGTTGACCGGCTCGACGAAAGCGGCCTGCTCAAACGGCACGCCGTCAGGAATTTTTACCAGGCCCCGCCCCACAATCCAATCCATCACGCGGACGTATTCGGCAAAGCCGCCACCCGCGGGCGCAAAGCCCGCCGTGCAGCCCACACGCTTGTAAACCGGGCATTGTGCGAATGTCTTCTTGCGGCAGTAGTAGCACTGACCGCATGGAATGTGATGAAACACCATCACGCGGTCGCCCACCGCAAAGCCCGCTACACCTTCCCCGACAGCAGCAATCGTGCCCGCCGTCTCATGGCCGAAGATGCGCGGCGCGGCGTGCGACCCAGTATGAATCTTCTTCAGGTCCGTGCCGCAGATTCCGCACGCGGCCACGCGAATCAGCACTTCGCCCGGCCCAATCTCCGGCACCGGAACCGTCTCCACGCGCACCTCATTCAATCCGCGATAGACCGCCGCGCGCATTTCAGTTGGAATCGAGCTCGACATTGTTCCTCTATCTACATCCATCTCAAACCGATTTCGCCAGACGCTTCTTCATCAAGTCAGCGACAGCGACCGCAGCCGCGCTGCTGCTTTTTCCCAGCCGCCACAAGGATGCCCAGTAGCCGGGACGCGTCGCTGCATACGCCAGCAAAGCCGCCGTCCGAAGCTCGCCCTCGCCGCTGATAAACCGGCTGAAGTCGGGAAGCCGGTCCGTGTAGCCATCGGAAATTCCCTTGAAGCAATAAAAGTCCAGGCCCCGCGCAGCGGCCATCCGCGCCACCGTCGCCGCCTCCATATCCACCAGCACCGACTGATGCTTCGCCGCCAGCGCGCGCTTCTCATCGACCAGGGCCACCCGGTCCAGCGTAACCAGACGATAGCCATCCGCGGATCTGGTAGGGAACCGTTCGCCGCTCTTCGCATCCACAATCTCAGAAATCACACACGCCGCACCTGGCTTCACCGCACAGGTCAGCGCGCCCGCCCATCCGCAGGAAACCAGCACGTCAGGATTCGCTTCCGCAAATATGCGCTCCATGGCACGCGCCGCTGCGGCCGCGCCCATGCCCCCCACAATAGCTACGGCCTCGCAATCGGCAATGCGCCCCCCCCAGATATTCCGTCCGCGCGGCTGCCAGCCCCGTACCAGCGGCTTCAGCTCTCCAGGCATTGCAGCGATGATGGCAATACTGCTCATGCGGACGGCACGCCCCTGCTCGCATAACCATTCACATACCCATGCGCGCGAAACCACTCGATCGCCGAACGCAACGCATCGTCCACCGGAACCACCCGAAATCCAAGCTCGCGCTCCGCCTTCGCCGAGGACGCAAACATCTTCTTCTTCCCCATCCGAACCTCCTCCACCGTCGCCCTCGGCTCGCGGCCAAGCATGCGCCCGGTCACTATCTCGTCGAAAAATGCAAACGTCATCGCCACCGCGTTTGGGACGCGCATCGTCGGCGATTTCAGCCCGGTAATCGCCGCCATCTTGTCCAGAATCTGCTTCAGAGTAAGGTTCTCGCCGCCCAGAATATACCGCTCGCCCACGCGTCCAGCCTCGAGCGCTGCGCAGTGCGCCCGCGCCACTTCCGACACATCGACAAGGTTCAGTCCTGTATCCATATACGCTGGAAATTTCCGGTTCAGGAAATCCACCACAATCCGCCCTGTCGGCGTCGGCTTCACATCCTGCGCGCCAATTGGCGTCGTCGGATTCAGCACCATCACCTGCTGCCCCGTTCGCGCCGCCTCCAGCGCAGCCTGCTCCGCCAGGAACTTCGACCGCTTGTAATGTCCGATCATGTCGTCAATCGAGACGGGTGTCGTCTCGTCCACAATCGTTCCATCGGCCTTGAAACCCATCGTGGCCACGCTCGAGGTGTAAACAAAGCGCGCGGCACCTTCTTCGCACGCCAGTCGAAGCAGGGCGCGCGTGCCTTCCACGTTCGCCGCGTACATGGTCTTTGGATCACGCACCCACAGCCGGTAATCCGCCGCCACATGCATCACAGCGTCGCAGCCGCGAATCGGCACTCGCAGCGTTTCCGGCTGAAGCAGGTCGCCGACCACCGTCTCCGCGGCCAGCCCCTCCAGATTGGCCAGATTGCTCGTGGCCCGCACCAGCACCCGCAACTGCGCGCCCTGCGCCGCCAGATGCCGCGCCACGTGCGAGCCTACGAATCCGGTTGCTCCGGTGATGAAGACTTTCATGTGTGTGAGAGCCTAGCTCTTGGATGGCTTCAGAATTTCCAAGTTCGCATTCCGCGTAGGGCAATCGTTCGCCATGCGTCACCCATTGTCGAGCTCATAATTCGGATTATAAGTTGATGCCGCAGGCAAAGGCGCCGCCACGGGGAAAACGGGATTTCCGCCTTAAGACGCAGATCAACCGCAAACTTCCTGTTGCGCTTCCAGGAAACGCATCCTACACTTGTACCATCGTTATGCAGACGAAGAGCCAGAGCGGCCGCATTGCAATTGCCATCATCGTTGTGCTCGCGGCCGTCGCCTATCTTGCCATCACCGGCGTCCGATCGAACAAGAGCTATTACGTCACCATTCAGGAACTCCAGGCGATGGGCCCCAAGGCCTACACGCGTCACCTGCGCGTGGCCGGCAACGTCCTGCCCGGCTCCATCCATCAGTCCGGCCCCGACGCCAACTTCGTTCTGGTCGAAAACTCGAACAAGCTCCGCGTCGATTACATAGGCGCTGACCCGCCCCCCGACACCTTCAAGGACAACGCCCAGGCCCTCGCCATCGGTACCTTCGGGCATGACGGAGTTTTCCACGCTACCGAGCTTCAGGCCAAGTGCGCCTCCAAGTACGCACCTGCAAAAACCGCGCCCGGAGCAGCTACTCAGGTGTCTTCTGTACGAAAGCCCTACAAGACCGCCGTTAATTAGGGCCTGGCCCACCGCTCAATGACTCTGGAAGCCACCAAGGAACTCCCGCCCGCCATGTCCAGCAGCCGCAACCAGCGGCTCGCATTTGTCATCGTGTTTCTGCTCGCTCTGCTGGCGCGCATCCCGTTCTACGCAACCCATCACGTTCAGGAAGACGCATACATTACCATCCGCTCAGCCTTCCATCTGGCCGACTTTGGCCAGTACAGCAACAATCTCGGCGAACATGCCTCGGGCGTCACCAGCGTCCTCTACGGCCCAATGGTCGCCGGCGTCAGGTTCCTCTTTGGCGCCCACGCCATCCTCGCACTCTCAGTGCTGAACACCATCATTTTTCTCCTTGGAGCCGCACTTCTCTCCTGCGCTTTCTTTGCCGCATGGCGCGAGCGCCTGCTCCTGTTCGCTGCAATTGCAATGCTGCCCGTCGGCCTGCTTGTCAGCTATACAGACATGGAGACTCCCCTTCAGGTGGCGTTGTTCTGCACTGGAATTTTCACCCTCCGACGAGGACGGCCCAACTGGACCACGATCGCGGCCATCCTGCTCCTGCCACTTGTCCGCCCGGATGCGATCGCCTATTCGCTCATTCTTTCCGTCCTCGTCTTCTCTTTCAATAAAGCCAAAGGCGTACTTGGAGTTGTCTGTAGCGTGGCCGGCGTCGCGCTCATGCTGCTCTTCAACCGCCTGACCACCGGAGCCTTTATTACCGCCACTATGCGGGCGAAAGAGGTGGCCTACCACCCCAGCCACAGCCTCTATGGCCTCCTCGTTACTGCCCATGAAATCCTGGTGGCGCACAGTTATCTGTTACCGCTTGAGAGCAAATTCCTCGACCCCGTGAGTCCTCTGATCACGCTCCTTGCGCTCGCCGGCTGCCTCGCGGCCCTCTGGCTCGCGCGACGACAGGCCATCACCTTTCGCCTGCTGCTCGCCTGCTTCGCTGCGGGGGTCCTCATTCCCGGCGCTTACATCCTCGGCGGAGTCATCTTTCCCTGGTATCTCTGGACCTCCAACTGGCTGTGCCTGTCACTGATTTGCTTTCTGCTCGTGCGCGCCGTCTTCGCCGCAAAACCCCGCGCGCGCATCGCCCTGCTGGTTGTGCTTGCGATTGCGTGGGCCGGCATGGACGGCATGCAGTGGCTGGTCTCCTACAACATAGGGCTGCAGGGGTACCATTACCGCGGCGGCATTGGCCGCTGGCTGCATACCGTCGCCAAGCCCACCGACACGCTCGAGCTTGAGCCCGCCGGTTACATCCCCTTTTATGCCGGCCTCCGCACCTATGACGAGGTCGGCCTGATCTCACCCCTGGTCGTCGAATACCGTACCCGCTATGGCGGCGGGTGGTACATGGAGTTTCTCAAGCAAAAGCGCCCGGACTGGCTGGTCGAACGCGCCTACATGACGAGATACGTCACCATGGATGGGGTTCACCTTTCACCGCAGAACATCTCCTGGTTCGACGCGCACTACAAGCTGGCGCGCC
The DNA here is from genome assembly GCA_049280995.1 of Acidobacteriaceae bacterium. GTDB lineage: Bacteria > Acidobacteriota > Terriglobia > Terriglobales > Acidobacteriaceae > Silvibacterium. The sequence continues at coordinate 2,710 of JBAPRH010000049.1, read as the reverse complement.
ATTTCCACTACTCGCCCGAGAATTACCTGCATTCCGGACTGCTGCTCAGGCTGATGAAGAACGGCGCCACCAATGATTTCTACGTCTACCACTCCACGGGCCTTCCGTAACACTGGTTATACTTGCCCTTAGAGTGCCTTCCGTCATTCAAATTGAAGCGCTTTCGAAGCTCTACGGAAGCTTCGTAGCACTTCGCAAAATCACTGCCAGCTTTGAACCGGGCCGCTGCTACCTGCTGCTCGGAGAAAACGGCGCCGGCAAATCCACCCTGCTCCGCGTAATCGCCGGGCTGTTGAAGCCCACCCACGGCGTCATCCGCATCTTTGGCGAAGAAAAGCCCGCCAACGCTCGCGACCGCGTCGGCTACATGAGCCACGCTCCGATGCTTTACGACGAGCTTTCCGCGGCAGAAAACCTGCGCTACTTCGCCGGACTCTACCGTGAGCGCCCTTGCCTTTCTCCGGAAGCCGCCCTCGATGCCGTGGGCCTCGACCCAATGCTCACTCGACCCACCGGACAGTACTCGCAGGGCATGCTCCAGCGGGCCTCCCTTGCCCGCGTCCTGCTGCCGCAGCCCGAGCTACTGCTTCTCGACGAGCCATTCTCCAACATGGACGCGGCCAGCGCGCACCAAATGCTTGAGCTGATCGATCATCAGCGCGCCCAGAACAGGACCATCCTCGTCACCACTCACCAGAGAGAGCTGGCCGAGCCCATCGCCGACACCATCCTCACGCTCCGGGCCGGAGCCGTCGAGTCTCTCGTTCCCCGAACCCCAAAGCCGGTGCCCGCGTGAAAAAGACCAACGCCGCCCGCCACCTCGACTCGCTCGGGATCGCCTACGAGCTGCGCGATTACACTGTCGATCCGGAAGAATTCTCGGCCATTCTAGTCGCCGAAAAAATCGGCCTCCCACCCGAACAGGTTTTCAAGACGCTGCTTTGCGTCACCAGCGACCGCCAGCACGTCTTCGCCGTCATTCCCGGATCGGACGAGCTCGACTTCAAGAAGCTCGCCCGCGCCTGTGGAGCGCGCAAGACCGAAATGGTATCGCTCAAAGAAGTCGAGCCGCTGACCGGCTACGTTCGTGGCGGGGTCACCGTCTTCGGCACCCGCAAGCCTTTCCCGGCCTACGTAGACGAGACCATCGAGATGTTCGACGTCATCTCCGTTTCAGCCGGAGCGCGCGGCACCCAGCTCCTGCTCGCTCCAGCCGACTATCTCCGGGCCGCGAACGCCGTTGTCGCCGCGCTGACCAAAGATGCCCATCCCGAGGTGCATGCGTGAGCACAAAAACCACAAATTCTCCGCAATCGGGGGGCGGCCCACTCAAGCCCGCTTCTGGCTTGAGTGGGGAACACAACACCGCTCTTGGCGCTCTGAGCAGAGCGAAAGGGCCAGCCCTCCCCTACTCGCTGCTGCATTTTATGAAGGACCTACGCATCGAATGGCGCTCGCGCGACGCCATCAACTCCATGCTGTTTTTCTCGTTGCTGGTGGTCGTCATCTTCTCGCTTGCCTTCGACCCCACCCGCATGCTCTCGCGCCAGATCTCCGGCCCGATCGTCTGCGTGGCCATCCTGTTCGCCGCCGTCACCGCGCTCAATCAGGCTTGGGCGCGCGAGCTGCGGCACAATGTGCTCGAAGCTCACCGCATGAGCCCCGCCCCCGCCGCTTCGCTGTTCATCGGCAAGGTGCTGGCCAATTTCCTCTTCGTCAGCGTCATTGAGCTGCTGCTCACGCCGCTGTTCATCATCTTCTACAACCTCAGCGCGCTCGGCAACGCGTGGATGCTGCTGCTCGCCGTCCCGCTCGGGACCTGGGCCATCCTGGTCAACGGAACCTTCTTTGCCGCACTCTCCATCCGCTCCCGCAACCGCGAGCTGCTGCTTCCGCTCATCCTGTTTCCCATTTTCATGCCCGCGCTGCTGTCCATGGTTCTGGCCATCTCAGCCATCCTCAGCGGAGACTCCAGCCCAACCCTCTGGATCAAAATGCTCCTCGGCTACGACGTAATCTTCACCGCCCTCAGCCTGCTGCTGTTTGAAACCGTCCTCAACGCGGAATAAATTTTGCCCTTGTGCCTCGTGTACCCACAAAGGAAATGCTTGAGGCGGCCTCGGCCAACGCGCTGGCAAAAGATGCACCAGGGGTATGGAAGTCAATGATAGTGGCGCACGAAAATCACCGGCCTAAAGAAGCCGGAATTTAGAAAGAGGGAGCGGTATATTCCCTCTCTTCCTAAATTCCAAGAAACGGTTCATGATTGTCCATGCTCGCTTAAGAACCTCCGCCTGCTGTCCTACTTCGGGAGCCTTCCTATTGCCATGGCGAGGCTCTTTTGAAAGGTCGATAACGAAGTCCAGATAGTTTTTTGTCAAATTAAGGTGCTTGCGCATAAGCTCCCATCCTCGCTCGCGTGTCTGACCTGGAACCGATATTGCTGTTCGGAGGGCCTCGATGGCGCGAGCACAGTTGATTGTGGCCAGATTGAAGTGCGAAATCGGAACGATTAAATCGTTTAGAGCTAAGAGAAGCAGCCTTTCTTTTACGACCAAACGAATCATCGCTTCATAGTTGTCGGTGACGTGCCCCGTTTTTCTCAGCCAGTCATAATTGGAGTTTCTCGGGTTATGGGCGAGTATATCCCGCCGCCGCCGTCGGGGCTGTGGGGATGTGGGAAGCGCAGTTTGCTTTCCACATCTCCATA